>CAKRFY010000019.1 GCA_934320895.1 uncultured Lachnospiraceae bacterium
ATACTTGAAATAATTAAGCAGGGAGTGGTTGTAGAATCACACCTGCTTTCCCTTGCTTATTGGATAAAAGAAAATTATGGCTCGACAATGAATGATGCTATTAAGTCAGTTATGCCCGTAAAAAAAGAGGTTAAAGAACAGGTAAAAAGGATAATATATCCGGCTGTTGATGAAGAAAAAATGAAAATTAAAAGAGATGAGTTTGAAAAAAAGCATAACAGTGCAAGGGTCAGACTTCTTGACGAATTTCTTAAGCAGGATAAAAAAGCTTATAATGCGGGACTTGATTATTCTTATGTTACCAAAAAGCTTAATCTTACTGCCAGTATGATAGAGGGACTTAGAAAATTGAATATAGTTACTGTTGATGCCATGCAGCAGTATAGAAATCCTATTAATTCGATTAGTGATACACAAGATATAAGACCAGTTTTAAATAGTATGCAGAAACATATTGTTGATGCGGTTTTAAATGATTATATAACGGATATAAGAGGGACATATCTTATACATGGTATAACAGGAAGTGGAAAGACAGAAGTATATATGAATATCGTTGAAAAAGTGATTTGTCTTGGAAAACAGGTCATTGTACTTATCCCTGAGATATCACTTACATTTCAGATGGTAACTCGTTTTTATAAAAGATTTGGCAACCGGATTTCAGTAATGCATTCAAAGTTGTCGGCGGGCGAGAGATTTGACCAGTATACAAGGGCAAAAAATGGAGAAATTGACGTGATGATAGGCCCCAGGTCGGCTCTTTTTACTCCATTTAAAAATCTTGGACTCATTGTTATCGATGAGGAACATGATACGAGTTATCAGAGCGATATGCCACCTAAATATCATGCACGGGAAGTAGCGATACAGAGAGCTAAAATGGTCGGTGCGAGTGTTGTATTAGGTTCTGCAACACCTTCTGTAGATTCTTATTATAAAGCAATGAATGGAGAATACAGATTATTTGAATTAAATAAAAGAGCAGGTAACGCTGTTTATCCAAAAATTTATATAGAAGATTTAAGAGAAGAGTTAAAAGCGAAAAATTATTCGATATTCAGTAGAAAACTTGATGAGCTTATGCGTGACAGACTTGAAAAAAAAGAACAGATAATGTTATTTTTAAACAGGCGTGGATTTGCAGGTTCCGTTTCATGCAGGCAATGTGGAGAGGTAATTGGATGTCCTCATTGTTCGGTTGCTTTAAAGCCACATATGGCAGGTGGAAGAGTATCGTATCTTATGTGTCATTACTGCGGTTATAAAATATCTATGCCAGATAAATGTCCTAAATGTGGTTCAATTTATATAAGCAGTTTTGGTATAGGAACTGAACAGGTCGAGCAGATGGTAAAAAAGAGATTTCCAGAGGCTTCAGTTCTTAGGATGGATGCAGATACAACAACAGGAAAGCAGGCACATCAAAATATGATCAAAAGTTATTCTGAAGGTGGTGCAGATATTCTTATCGGTACACAGATGATTGTTAAGGGACATGATTTTGCAAATGTTACACTTGTTGGAATACTTGCTGCTGATCTATCATTGAATGTGGGTGATTATCTTGCAGCAGAGAAAACTTTTCAGCTTACTACGCAGGCATGTGGACGTGCTGGCAGGGCAGATAAGCCGGGAGAGGTTGTGATCCAGACTTACCAGCCTGATCATTATAGTATAGTTTGTGCAGCAAGAAATGATTACAAAAATTTTTATGAGCAGGAGATAGTTATAAGAGAAATGTTGCAATATCCACCGATTTCAAATATACTAGGAGTGTTGGTGCTTTCTGAAAATGAGAGCAGTGCGGATAATCTTGCAAAAATACTGGCAGATAAGATGAAACTGTATCAGGATGTTACGGTTCTTGGACCGACACCTGCCGCCATTGCGAAAGCAAAAGATATATATCGCAGGATGGTCTATGGAAAGTGTGTAGATTATGGAATACTATGCTCAGTTAAAAACAGTTTTGAGGAATTTATGCATGAGACGGATTCATTTAGAGATTGCAGATTAAATTTTGAATTTAATTGCATATAAGAATAATGATCTGATATTTAAATTTAATAAAAGCGGAGGAAACAGATATTATGGCAATAAGACAGATTAGAACAATTGGTGATGAGATACTTACTATGAATGCGAGACCAGTTAAGGAAATGACACCGAGAATAGAGACACTTATCGAAGATATGCTTGATACTATGTATGAGGCGCAGGGCGTAGGTCTTGCAGCACCTCAGGTGGGAGTATTAAAGCAGATAGTAGTTATTGATGTCAGTGAAGAGGGAAATCAGCCTATAGTCCTTATAAATCCTGAAATAATTGAATTATCAGGAAGCCAGACCGGTCAGGAAGGCTGCCTTAGTGTACCAGGAAAAGCAGGTATAGTTACGAGAGCAAACTATGCAAAAGTAAGAGCATTAAATGAAGATATGGATGAGATAGAAATTGAGGGTGAGGAACTTTTAGCAAGAGCACTTCAGCATGAAATAGATCATTTATCAGGAATACTTTATGTTTCAAAAGTTGAAGGTGAACTTGTAAGTGCATCTGCCGGGGAGGAAGACTAATGAACATAGTTTTTATGGGAACACCCGATTTTGCAGTCGGGACATTGAATACCCTGATAGAAAGTGAACATAATGTGATCGGAGTTGTGACACAGCCAGACAAGCCTAAGGGCCGTGGTGGTAAGATGATGTTTACACCTGTAAAAGGAGCAGCGGTTAAAGCAGGAATAGAAGTCTATCAGCCCGAAAAGGTAAAAGACGGTGAATTTATTGAGATTTTAAATAAATTAAACCCTGATGTTATAGTTGTTGTTGCATTTGGTCAGATATTACCTAAAGAGATACTTGAACTTCCTAAGTATGGCTGTATGAATGTTCATGCGTCTCTTCTCCCAAAACTTAGAGGAGCTGCTCCGATACAGTGGTCAGTAATAGATGGTGATGAGGAGAGCGGAGTTACCATTATGCAGATGGATGAGGGGCTTGACACGGGAGATATGCTTCTTGTAAAAAAATATAAGTTAGATAAAAAAGAGACTGGTGGAAGCCTGTTTGACAAACTTGCGTCATTTGGCGGACCTATGATACTCGAAGTATTGAAACAGGCGGAGGCGGGAAAACTAAACCCTGTGAAACAGGATGATTCAAAACACACTTATGCCAGGATGCTTAGTAAGGCAACGGGAGACATTGATTTTGAGAAAACTGCCACCGAGATTGAGAGACTTATAAGAGGTTTAAATCCGTGGCCAAGTGCATTTACACATATTCATGGAAAGATGCTTAAGATATGGGAAGCAGATGTTTTAAGTGATGAAGATGCTTCTAAATATGATATATCAGCTGTGAAACCTGGTCATATAGCACATGTTGACAAAAACAAGATGTTTATAAGTACAGCAGACGGATATCTTGATATAAAAGAGGTTCAGCTTGAAGGCAAAAAAAGAATGGAAACCTCAGCATTTCTCCGTGGTTACAAAGTAGAAAAAGGGGAAGCTTTAAATGGCTGATGAAAGTAATAAGGTTAATATACGAAATCTTGCGCTTGATGTTATAATATCTGTTATGGATAAGGGTGCATATTCAGACAAAGCAATACATGGTGCGCTTGAAAAACATCAGGGGCTTGAAAAAAGAGACAGATCATTTTTGACGAGACTTTGTCAGGGGACTATAGAATATGCTGTGCAGTCAGATTATATTATAAATTTGTTTTCAAAAACAAAAGTTAGGAAAATGAAGCCTGTTATACGCGCTATACTACGTATGGGCGTGTATCAGATAATGCATATGGACAGTGTCCCTGACAGTGCCGTGTGCAATGAGGCTGTAAAACTTGCAAACAAAAGAAAATTTACAAATCTCAAAGGCTTTGTGAATGGTGTTTTAAGAAATATTTCAAGAGAAAAGGAAAATATAAAGTTTCCTGAAAAAAAAGATGGTTTTTGTGCTTATGCGTCAGTTAAATATTCAATGCCTGAATGGATAGTTGAATATTTAACTGACAGTTACGGTCAGACAAGAACCGAAAAGATTTTTGAGGGATTTCTTAAAGCAGACAAAGGTGTCAGCGTGCGATGTAATATTTCAAAGGCTGCACCAGATGATATATTTAAGATGCTTGAAAAACAAGGCATTAAAGTTGACAAAAGTGAACTTTTTGATTATGCATTTACTATTGATGAGTTTGACAGGTTAACAGATATTTATGCATTTGACAAGGGATATATACAGGTTCAGGATCAAAGTTCGATACTTGCAGGACATGTTTCTGTTATCAATGGTAATGAAAAGATCATAGATATCTGTGCAGCACCCGGAGGAAAGACACTTCATGCAGCTGACAGGTTAGAAGCAGCTGGAAATGGCAGCAGTAAAGGAAAAGTCATTTCATGTGATCTTACAGAGCAGAAAGTCAGGCTTATAAACGAAAATGTAGAAAGAAACGGATTTGATAATGTAACTGTGATAAAAAATGATGCTCTTGTGTATAGGAAAGAATGGGAGAATACGGCAGATATTATCATAGCAGATCTTCCATGTTCAGGACTTGGAGTCATCGGAAAAAAATGTGATATAAAATATAAAACAACAAAAGAGGATATTATTTCATTATCCAAAATTCAGAGAAAAATCCTAAAAAATGTCAGTCGATATTTAAAAAAAGGTGGACAGTTGCTTTACAGTACATGTACAATAGCTAAAGAAGAAAATGAGGATAATGCAGAGTGGATACTTAAAAATCTACCTTTCAAAAAATCAGATATTTTAAAAAGAGTGCCAGAAAAACTGAGAAAATATATGAAGGATGATTCATATATACAGATATTGCCAGATATGGCACAGACAGATGGTTTTTTTGTTGCGGCATTTATAAAAAAATAGGATGGTGATATATTGGCAGAAGATAAAATTGACATTAAGAGCTTGGATTATACACAGTTACAGGAACTTTTGGAGAGTATGGGTGAAAAGAAATTCAGAAGTAAGCAGTTATATGAGTGGATTCACAAAAGGCTGGTTCTTCAATTTGATGAAATGACAAATCTCTCAAAGGATATGAGAAAGAAGCTTGCCGCTACATGTACGATAGAAGGTGCAAGAATTATAAAAAAACAGGTATCTTCTGATGGAACGGCAAAATTTCTTATGAGACTTTCTGATGGAAATACAGTAGAAAGTGTACTTATGAAATATAAACATGGAAATAGTGTGTGTATATCGACGCAGGTGGGATGCCGTATGGGATGCAGATTTTGTGCATCGACAGTGGGCGGCCTTATAAGAAGTCTTAAAACTTCTGAGATGCTTGACCAGATATATGAGATACAGCGTACCACAGGCGAAAGGGTTTCAAATGTTATATTGATGGGAATTGGAGAACCTCTTGATAATTATGATAATGTTGTGAGATTTATCAGGATGTTATCTGATGAGAATGGATTGAATATAAGTCAGAGAAATATCACATTGTCAACATGTGGTCTTGTGGACAGATTGAAAAAACTTGTTGATGAAAAACTGACTATTACAATTGCAATATCTCTTCATGCACCAAATGATGAGCTTAGGCGTGAGATGATGCCTATTGCCAATAGATATTCCATAAATGAGATAATGGATGCCTGCCGTTATTATGTTGATAAGACTGGAAGAAGGATTACATTTGAATATAGTATGGTAGAAGGAAAAAATGACAGCAGAGAATGTGCCATGCAGCTTGTAGATCTTGTCAGAGGTCTAAACTGTCATATAAATCTGATACCGTTAAATCCGGTTGAAGGAAGGATGGGACAGCGCTCAAAAGGTGCTGATATTCAGGCTTTTAAATTGCTACTTGAAAAAAATCACATAAATGTTACTATAAGAAGAGAGATGGGCAGAGATATAGATGCTGCCTGTGGACAGTTAAGAAATAAAGAAAAAGGAGGAAACTACAATGAAAGCATATGCAAAGACTGATATTGGAAGCAAACGAACCATGAATCAGGATTCTGTTTACTGTAATGAAAATTCAGTTGGTAGTTTCCAAAATTTGTTTATTGTTGCAGATGGCATGGGAGGACATAAAGCGGGAGATTATGCATCAAGACTTTGTGTCGAAAAAATGGTTGATTCTATTAAAAAAAGTAAAAGTGTGACTCCGGTTACGATTTTAGAAGAAGCTGTTACGGGAGCCAATACAGATGTTTTGGCAGAAGCGAAAACAAATGTTGAATATGAGGGTATGGGTACGACTATGGTTGCCTGTACACTTCAGGAAAATACATTATATATTGCTAACATTGGGGATTCACGTTTGTATATTATAAATGATGATATAAAACAGATAACTAAAGACCATTCATGGGTAGAGGAAATGGTTAAAAAAGGTGAGATTACAGAAAGTCAGGCAAGAATACACCCACAGAAAAATATTATTACAAGAGCTCTTGGAATAGACGAAACTGTTCATGCAGATTATTTTGAAGTGGATGTAAGACCTGATGATAAAATTCTTATGTGCAGTGACGGTCTTACAAATATGGTTGAGGATGATGATATAGAATACATAGTGCGTCACAGCAGTTCTATCGAAAAAGCAGTAGAAAACCTTGTTGCAAAGGCAAATGAGAATGGTGGAAAAGATAATATTACAGTTATTCTGGTACAGATATAGAAGTATTATTGTTAGATAAAAAGATGTTGAATGAAAAAGTTGCCATAGTGGCAGAATGGAGGAAAGTATGATTAGTCCCGGAATGATGATTAGTGACAGATATGAAATTATCGACAGAGTGGGTTCGGGTGGAATGGCAGATGTCTACAAGGCAAAGTGTCATCGTTTGAATAGATATGTTGCAATAAAAGTTTTAAAACAGGAATACAGCAGTGATGCAAAGTTTGTGGCAAAGTTCAGAGGAGAGGCACAGTCAGTTGCTGGTCTGTCACATCCAAATATTGTTAATGTCTATGATGTCGGAGAGGACAATGGACTTTATTATATAGTAATGGAACTTGTTGAAGGTATTACCCTTAAAAAATTTATTGAAAAGAAGGGGAAGCTTGATGTAAAAGAGGCTGTGGGAATCGGAATACAGATCGCACAGGGAATGGAAGCGGCACATAATAACCATATTATCCATAGAGATATAAAGCCGCAGAACATAATCATATCTAAGGAAGGAAAAGTAAAGGTAACAGATTTTGGAATTGCAAAGGCTGCTACTTCAAATACAATAACCTCAAATGCTATGGGCTCTGTTCATTATATCAGCCCTGAGCAGGCAAGAGGTGGTTACAGTGATGAGAAAAGTGATATTTATTCTCTCGGTGTTACATTGTATGAGATGCTTTCTGGTAAGGTTCCTTTTGAGGGAGAGAGTACAGTTACAGTTGCACTTGCTCATATTCAAGATGAAGCGGTTCCACTTGAAGAACTTGATCCGACTATACCAATGAGTCTTTCAAAAATCGTACAGAAATGTATGCAGAAAAAACCTGATATGAGATATATGTCATCAGCAGCACTTATTTCTGATCTTAAGAGAGCATTGTCAGAGCCTGACGGTGATTATGTAAATATCGTAGATGATGAAGATGATTTTTCACCTACTATAAAGTTTTCAAGTGATGATGTAAACAATATAAAGGATGCCGCAAAGGGAAGATATACACCCGAAGAACAGCAGGAAGAACAGCCAGAGGAAGAAACATCAGAAGATGCGATAGATCCACGATTAGAGAAGATATTAAAAGTATGTAGTATTGTTGTTGCGGCAGTTATAGTTGTTGTTATATTTTTGATTATCGGCAAGGTATGTGGCTGGTGGGGGCAAAAAAGCATAAAGGAAGATAAAACTGTGACTTCTGTTGTAACAGAAGCACCGGTAAAGGAAACTCCAAATGTAACGGAAGCACCTAAGGCAGGCATGGTTGATGTTCCTGACATTACAAATCGCACTCTTGAAGAGGCGCAGGAAATCCTTGGAGAAAAGAAACTTAAATGGAGACTTTTACCTGTTGAATCAGATGAGACACCAAATACTGTATTAGAGCAGGATCCCGAAGATGGAAGCAGTGTTGAGGAATATTCACGTGTTACGATCAAATACAGTAAGGGAAGTAGTGGAGTTACTATACCTGATCTTGTAAAGTATACAAAGGATAATGCTATAAGAAAACTTCAGAGTCTTGGACTTACTGTTTCGTCAACAGTAACTCAGTATAGTGATACTGTTAATGAGGGTCTTGTATGCGGAACTGATCCAGTTGTTGGTTCAAGTGTAAAATCAGGTTCAACAGTAAAACTTATTATCAGCAAAGGCCCTGAGAGTGACAATGTGATAATGCCTAACATTGTTGGAATAAAAGAGGCGGTTGCTCTTGACAGACTTACGGCAAGAGGACTTACAGGAAACACGACGAATATTTCATATATATATTCTGACAAATACGCAAAGGGAATAGTAGTAGGTCAGGCGATTGAAGCTGGTACAAAAGTTCCAGTGGGAACAGTTGTTGATTATACGGTAAGTATGGGAACAAAAACTTCAAAGCCAACACCAACGCCAAAACCAACACCTGAACCAACATACAGTTATGAGGGAAGTGTTACTGTAAGCGGAAATCCGTTTGACTATGAGGATGATGAGCCGGCAGTTATAAAACTTGTTCTTGAGCAGGATGGCAAGTCTAAGACAGTATATAAGGGAACACTTTCTTATGATGATTTCCCTAAAAAGTTTTCAATCAAGGGATGGAGTGAGAACAATGGTACTGTAACTTTGTATAAGGGAGATGTTGCAACGGGCAATTCATACAATGTAGAATTTAAGAAGGTTAGGCAGTAATGCAGGGAAAGATAATTAGAGGAATTGGTGGATTTTACTACGTTCACATAGATTCGCTTGGCATTGTAGAGTGTAAAGCAAAAGGAATATTCAGAAACAAAAAAGTTAAGCCTTTGGTTGGAGATAATGTTGAAGTTGAAGTTCTTGACAGGGAAAAACTTCTTGGCAGTATAGAACAGATACTGCCAAGAAAGAATTCAATAATAAGGCCTGCTGTGGCAAATGTCGATCAGGCAATAGTTATTTTTTCCGCATCGTTTCCAAAACCAAATCTGAATCTGCTTGACAGATTTTTACTTATGATGCAGACACAGGGGATTTCAACAGTTATATGTTTCAATAAAAAGGATGATGCGGACAGAGAATATCTTGAAGAACTTGCGGATAACTATCGCAAATGTGGCAGCAGGATATTTATGACGAGTACAGTAACCGGAGAGGGAATAACAGAATTTGGAGAGTGTCTTAAAGGAAAGACATCTGTGCTGGCGGGACCATCAGGTGTTGGAAAGTCCTCTTTGATAAATATTCTATTTCCGAAGGCTGATATGGCGACAGGTGAGATAAGTGAAAAAATAAAAAGAGGAAAACATACCACAAGACATTCAGAATTGTTTTCATTGGGAAATGGTGTTTATATTATGGATACACCGGGATTTACATCACTTGGTCTGCCTGAGCTTGAAAAGGAAGAATTAAGGGATTATTATCCTGAATTTGAAGAATATAAAAATACTTGTAAATTTTTGGGATGTGTTCATATACATGAGCCACAGTGCAGCGTTAAAATTGCACTTGAAGAAGGAAAGATTCCAAAGGGACGGTATGATAATTATAAACAATTTTTTGATGAGATAAGCAACAAAAAAAGATATTAAGTACAGGAGGAGTCTATCAATGGAGGACAGAATAAGTAAACTACTACCATCAATATTGTCGGCAGATTTCTGTAGACTTGGGGAACAGATACAGGAGTTGGAAAAAAATGATATAGAACTGTTGCACATAGATATCATGGATGGAGCTTTTGTCCCATCAATATCATTTGGTATGCCCGTTATCAAATCAATAAGAAAGATAACAGATATGTTTTTTGATGTGCATTTAATGATAAACGAACCAATAAGATATATAAAAGAATTTGCACAATGTGGAGCTGATGGAATTACAGTTCATGCCGAGGCATGTCAAGATCTCGAGGCAACTTTAAAGAAAATTAAAGAGCAGAAGGTGAAGTGTGCAGTGGCAATAAATCCTGATACGGAGATAGAAAAAATTGAAAGTGTACTGCATATGGTAGATATGGTTTTGATTATGAGTGTATTTCCGGGATTTGGAGGTCAGAAATTTATCACAGATTCTATTGAAAAGTTAAAAAAACTTGATAGAGTGAGAACAGAGAAAAATCTGGATTTTATTATTGAAGTGGATGGCGGAGTCAATGTAGATAATGTGAAAGAGATATCAAAAAGCGGTGCAGACTGGATTGTTGCAGGAACCGCTATATTTAGTGGAAATATTAATGATAATATAATGAAAATAAAGGAGGAAATTTAATTGCTTCTTGAGAATATTCCTTTAGGTAGAACAATTGAAATATATGTAGATAGGGAGGATTATAGATACCGGCTTACAAGTAAGGTTGAGTGTGCGGATGAAAAAAAAATATGCGTTACGCTTATTGCCGCTCATGGACGTGCATTTAAGTTTATGCCTGAAGATAATATAAGAATTATGTACAGGGACAAGGATACGCTGTGGGAGTGGAAGAACTGCAAAGCAGGAATTGCAAAACTTGAAGGAGTTTTGATACACTTTTTTGAAATAAGTGACAAGGGAAAGTCTTTTAATAGAAGAAATGCATATAGGGTGGAGTTGGATGTTGAAACTATGTTTGGCTTTTATATCAATGCATCTACAGGACTAAGAGTTTCTTATATGCCAAGTCCCGATGTCGATGACCCTGAATTTTCGAGCTATAAGGCACCGGTACCTGAATTTGTTCAGGGAATGGTAAAGGATGTCAGTGAGACTGGGATCAATATCTGCCTAAATGTTTCAATGAACACGGATGATGCACTGTTTTTTAATATACCTTCGCCGTTAGGACAGTTAAAGTCTAAAGCACAGATTGTAAGAAAAAGTGAGATCAATACTAAAGGAAGTAAATATGCTTATTCTTATGGTTGTATTTTTCAGCAGACTGATAACAGACTTATCAGATACATATATGATATACAGAGAGAAAAATTAAAAAAACAGAGAGAAATTCAGGAGAGAGAAGAAGAACTCAGAATGGAAATTCTTGCAAAAAAAAGTCGTACATTGGGACAGAATCAGGAAAGTGCTGAATGATTATGAAAAATTTTGGAAAGACATTGATTATCAGTGGCGGAAAAACTGATATAGATTTTGCAAAACATTATCTGTCTGATAATAGATTTGATACAGTTGTATGTGCTGATTCAGGCCTTGATACAGCGCACGAGTTAGGACTAAAAGTTGACTTTTTTATGGGCGATTTTGATAGTGTTTCGTCGGAAATACTTAGTTCATATGTTGATAAGAAAGTTAAAAATTCAGTTGACGCACAGTTTGTGAAGTATCCGGAACAAAAGGATGCAACAGACACAGAACTGGTACTTGATTTTGTACTTGAAAATAATCCTTCATTAGTGATCATACTTGGAGCAACTGGTGGAAGGATAGATCATCTGCTTGCTAATATAGGAATATTGTTGAAAGCATTAAAAGAAAATGTTGAGACATATATTATCGACAGGTATAATAAGATATGCATGATCGATAAGTCGACAGATTTGCATAAGGATGATATATGGAATAAATATATTTCATTTTATCCATATACTGAGAAAGTAGAAAATTTAAGATTATCGGGACTAAAGTACGAACTTGCAGGTGAAGATATCACTATTGGGAGCAGCAGGACAGTAAGTAATGAATTTGCTGAAGGTAGTCATCGGGCAAAAGTATCATTTGATAGTGGTATCTTGATAGTCATACATTCAAAGGATAGATAGCAGACAGCCAAAACAAGAAAAGTTATTTTTGTTTCGGCTGTTTTTAGGGGAATAATTAGGGGATATTATGAAAGAAACAAACATGAATCCAAATGCAAAACTTTCATTTTTGGAACGTTTTGTTTATGGTATGGGAGATTATGCAGGAAATCTTGTTTATTCGGCAATCTCAGCATTTTTACTTGTATATTACACAAATGTAGTAGGTGCAGGTGCGGCAGCAGCGGCATCTATTATAGCGATATCAAAGATATTTGACGGTATTTCAGATCTGGTTATGGGGTATATAATCGATCACACACATAGCAAATGGGGAAAAGCAAGACCATGGATAGCAAGATTTTGTGTTCCTCTTGCTGTATGTACGGTTCTTATGTTCACCGTTCCGTCAGCACTTGTCGGAAAAGCACAGCTTGCATATATGTTTTTGACATACAATCTTGTATCCACTGTATTTTATACAGGAATAAATGTTCCATATGCGACTATGAATGGTCTTATGACCACTAATCAATATGAGAGAGGTCTTCTTGGAAATTTCAGAAATCTTCTTGCAACAGCAGGAACAATGACCATAAATACTGTTGTCCTTAAGATGACAGCAGGTTTTGGTGGTGGAGATGTTTATTCACAAAAAGGCTGGACACTTACATTTATCGTGCTTATGATAGTATTTGTAGTGTTGAATATGTTTATGTTCGCTGTGTGTAGGGAACGTGTAGTTGAAAATAATTCAGTTGATGATAAGGAAGAAAATAAACAAAATGTTTCATTTTTACAGGGAGTAAAGGGGCTTATAAGAAATAAATATTGGATACTTATAGTAATATCAATTTTTTCAATGTATTTTATGATGTCATGTTTCTTTGGCTCAGCCGTTTATTTTACACAGTACAATGCAGGTGATGCCGGAAAATATGCAGTTATTTCAAATTGTCTTTCTATGGCACAGATAGTAACATTATTTATAACACCTTTTGCAATGAAAAAGCTTAGCAAAAAGAACCTATTTATGATAGGTATGTCTATATCAGGTATAGGATTTTTCATTTCAGGACTTACAACTAACATAACAATACTCTGTGTATTATCAGTAGTTAAAGGAATTGGTTTTGGATGCGCAGGAGCAACAATCTTTGGAATGCTTCAGGATGCAATAACATATGGAGAGTGGTATAATGGCTATTGAACGGCAGGAATGGGAAATGCAGCGTCATCATTCTGTATGAAAGTAGGTTCAGGTATAGGAACAGCTGCACTCGGATGGGTACTTGATGCAGGTGGATTTAATGCAAAACTTGCTACACAGAGTAAGGCCGCCCTTTCAGCAATAAACTTGTCATTTTCATGGATACCGGTTATCACGATGATAATAATCATAGTATGTATGTTTTTCTTTGATCTTGACAAAAAATATGACAGGGCTGTTGCAGAGCTTGAGCAGGGAAAACACAGAAAAAATAAATTACAGGTGTGAAGGCAGATAGAAGCGTAGAATCATGCGAAAATGATTTATAAGTATAAGGAAACTTGGCAAAGTGATTTAATATAAGAAATACAATTATCTTATAATTTTTATGTATCAGAGATTTTTGTATTTCTTGTATTTTTATGTCCGCTTTGGTAAAATATACTAGTAAAAGATATTCGTGTTTAAAAGTCAGATAAGACTTAAAGGGAGGAATACAGATGGATTTTTATAAGCGAGCATTGGAACTTAAAAATGAGACGATAGAAAACAGAAGATATATTCATAAAAATGCCGAAACGGGGCTTGATATACCGAAAACTAAGGCATTTGTTATGGATAGACTTAAAGAATACGGTTTAGAGCCTAAAGAATGTGGTTACGGTGTTACCGCTGTTTTAGGAAAAAAAGAAGGCAAAGTTCTTTTGCTGCGCGCAGATATGGATGCGCTTCCGATGGCAGAAGAAAGCGGTGAGGAATTTGCATGTCCTACAGGGAATGCAGCACATACATGTGGTCATGACTTTCATGCAGCCATGCTTCTTACAGCGGCAAAGATATTAAAAGAAAATGAAGATATGCTTGAAGGAACAGTTAAGTTTATGTTTCAGCCGGCAGAGGAGACTTTTGAGGGTAGCAAAAATATGATTGAAAACGGTATATTAGAAAATCCAAAAGTTGATGCCGCACTTGCATATCATGTATCACCGGGAAAAATGCCTGTGGGACTATTTATGTATAATTCAAAAGATACTATGATGTACTCAGTGGATGGATTTAAGATTACTGTAAAGGGAAAAGGCTCACATGGTGCATATCCGCATGTTGGTGTTGATCCGATAAATATAGGTGTTCATATTCATCTTGCATTACAGGAACTTATAGCAAGAGAAAGTGATCCTTCAAAAGCCTGTGTTCTTACGATAGGTCAGTTTAAAGCTGGAACAGCAGCCAATATAATTCCAGAAGAAGCTGTTTTACAGGGAACGATTCGTACAAATGACAGTGAAGCAAGAGAAAAACTTGTAAGAAGAATGAAAGAAGTAGCACAAAGAACAGCAGAAGTTTACAATGGGGTTGCACAAATCGAAATGATCTCAGAAGTTCCTCCACTTGTTTGTGATTCAGAGATGACGGAAGAAATTGTAGGATTTATGAAAGAGACAAATATACCTGGACTTACTCCATATCCTGATGTATCGGCGAGTGCTTCAGAAGATTTTGCTGTTATAGCCGAAAAAATTCCAAGCACATTTATGTATCTGTCAGCTGGGTATATGGATGAGCGTGGTGAATATCCGGCGCATCATCCAAAAGCAAGATTTAATGAGGATGTATGTCCGATAGGAGCTGCATGTCTTGCACATTGTGCTGTTTTATGGCTTGCAAGGCATAAATAGACTATAATGATAAAAATAAAAAGTTTTAGATACAATTAAAATCATAATGATCACAAGGAGATGAAAATGGCTGATACACAGAATATGCAGGCAGCGATACAGCTTCCTGAAAGTAAAAGAAAATGCGTGCAGATGGGATGCATATGTATGATGCTTTCCGTAGCGATGTATGGACTTGTCTTTGCGACACTTACATCACCTATACTTGAAAGTGTAAATGCTATGGGATATGTGGGATTATTTTCTATATTTTCCGCACTTGGATTATCTATCATGACACCTATAGGCGGTAAACTCGGAGATCTTATCGGACGTAGGAATATAGTTGTGATACCTGGAATAATATGTGCGGTATGTGGTATCGCATTTGCATTTGTACGTTCACTCGTGCCGCTTATGGTGTTAAGACTTCTTATAAGTCTTGCACAGGGGGCTTTTACCGCTGCACCTTATATTATTACAGGATTGATAAACGAGAGAAAAAAAGTTCCGAAAGCCATGGGAATGCTTGCAACTTCAATTGCAGTAGGAGGTTTTGGAGGAAGTATATTAGCTGGAGTTCTTACGGATATGGGAATGCTTCAGGCAGCTATAATAATGCCTGCTATACCACTTATAGCTGGAGTACTTCTTATAGGATTTAATCTGCCAAATCAGAAGAATGAGGCGAGTGTAAAGCTCGATGTATCAGGAATCATAACACTTGTCGTCGCTCTTTGTGGCATATTGCTTGCACTTAACTTTGGTTCATCTATTGGATTTAATCATCCTGTTATCATAGCAGCATTTATTATTGGGATAATAGCATTATTTATGTTTGTGAAAATCGAAAATAAGACAGATGAACCACTTATACCTATCTATTTATTTAAAAATAAAAAATATACAGTACTTCTTGTAATAGGTTTTATATGCTATTTTTATCAGAATGCAATGAATGTTTATGCACCTATAGGAGCATTACAGGTCATGAAGGCATCTGCAAGTCTTACAGGGGCATTACAGATGCCTAGAACTATTATTACAATAATACTTCCAACAATAGCGGGTGCATGGGTAGGAAAAAAAGCGGCAAATTCATGGAAAGCAATGGTTGTTGGAACTGTATTTGTAGCTGTCCCCATGGCGATGATGGCTTTTACGGCAACATCAACATCTATCGTATTATATTTTGCTGCACTTACGATTACTGGTATTGCTGAAAGTTTCAGAGCGGTGTCTATCACACCTACAGCACAGGCAACTTTAGCTCCACATGATATGGGTGTTGGAACATCTCTTGTGAATTTTGCAAATTCACTTGCACAGACTATTTCAGCTGCCGTTTTTGCAGTTGCATATAATGCATGCACAGCATCAGATCCAACAAATACAACTTTTATAAAAAATGGTGTAAATGCGGTATTTATGGTGGCAGCAGTTGTCACTGTCGCAGGTTTTATTCTTGTAATTGCAGTTATCAGACCACTTATAGATGAAAAGTGAATGCAATAGATATAAGGAGAATTTATATGACAAAAGAGAAGAAACATAGTTCAGATAGTACTCATATAATGGATTATGGGGAGATAGAAGATACTTTATATAATGCCGGTGTAGGTATATGGTCAATAGAGTTGCCAGATGCCGGAGAACCATGTATGTATGTTGACAGGACTATGAACATGCTATTGGGGCTTAGTGATAATGATACTCCGCAATATAGATATATGGAATGGAATAGCAGAATCGATAAAGATTATCTTGAAGCTGCTATGGCATCTGTTGATAATATGATAAAAAATGGCAGATCAGAATGCACATATGTATGGCATCATCCGAAGCTTGGGAAGAGATATGTAAGATGTGGTGGCATATGTGATACAAATTTTAAAGATGGTATAAGGATAAAAGGATATCATCAGGATGTAACAGATATACAGCTTAAAGAGGAAGAACATAAGCGTATGCTTAAAGAGCAGTATTTTGTTATTGATGCGTTCAGCAGTATCTATAATGTTGTATGGGTATATGATATAGAAAAAAATACAGTTCGCGTTATCAATCAGGATGATATTTTGTTTAAACCGGCACAGGACGCAGAGTATGATGCTACAAAGGCTATAGAAAATGTTATAGATCAGTGTGTTGCAGATGACTATAAGGATGCAATGCGAAAATTTTACAATCTTGATAGAATTGCAATGCAACTTGAAAAGGAAAAAAGTGTATCGGAAGAATTTGTAGATACAATACTTGGATGGTGCAGGATTACTGCACTTCCGATCAGCAAGGATAAGAGTGGCAAGGTTTTACAGATACTTATCGGTATTCAGAAAATAGATGAGGAAAAGAGAAAAGAACTTGAGTCACAGACACTTCTTGCGAAAGCATACGATGAAGCTAAGAGAGCGAATGTTGCAAAAACAGAATTCCTTGCAAGAATGTCACATGATATTAGAACTCCAATGAATGGAATACTTGGAATGGCAAAAATTGCAGGAAAGTGTATTGATGATAAGAAGAAGGTTTTAGATGCACTTGCAAAGATAGATGATGCGGGCAGACAGCTAGAGCGACTTATAAATGATGTCCTTGATATGAGCAGACTTGAAAGTGGAAAGACGGAGCTTACAAGAGAAAAATTTGATATATGTGAGCTTATTACAAGTGGTTATGAATCGATTTCGACGATGGCGTTGGAAAACGATGTGAGAATGTTGGGTATGCATTTAAATGTGCGTCATAATAGTGTTATAGGAAGTCCATTACATATTCAGAGAATATCGCTTAATATATTATCAAATGCGGTCAAATATAATAAAAAGAATGGTTCTATGGAATTATGGCTTAATGAAATTCCTATAGATGAAAATCAGTCAATGTACTGCTTTACTGTAAGAGATACCGGGGTTGGCATGAGTGAAGAGTATATAAAACATATTTTTGAACCGTTTTCAAGAGAACATACTGACGCCGGAACGAATTATAAGGGTACAGGCCTTGGCATGGCTATAACAAAAGAACTCATTGAACTTATGAATGGTATAATCGATGTGGAGAGTAAACTTGGTGAAGGCTCTACATTTAGATTTCAGATTCCTTTTGAAATATGTAAGGATGAGATAAAAGATCAAGAGGAGATAAAGAATGAGGCAAAAAATATAAAAGGAGTAAAAGTTCTTTTAGTTGAGGACAATGAGCTGAATATGGAAATTGCAAAATTTCTGCTTGAGGATGCAAAAGCTGAAGTGACTACAGCTTATAATGGTGTTGAGGCTGTTAAAAAAATCAGAAATTCGTGTGAGACAGGTGATAAGTTTGACATTATACTTATGGATATTATGATGCCTGAAATGGATGGACTTGCAGCATCAAGGGCAATCAGAGCTATAGGAACAGATTACACTGAAAATATTCCAATAGTTGCAATGACTGCAAATGCATTTATAGAAGATGTCAAAAAGTGTCTTGCGGCAAAAATGAATGCACATATAAGCAAACCAATAGATATAGATACATTGACAAGCACAATATATGGCCTGCTTAATTAAAAATTAAATATTAAATTCGATTCTCTCTTTTGTTATAAATGCATTAAAAAATACGCTGTTATACAGTAAAGATTTTCTAAAATTACATGCAAATACATTTGTATTTTTAGGGTAGTTAAATTAAAGGCGATAGTATAAAATTTAACATGTAATAGATAAAAAGTTAATTCTAATTTGTAAACAAAATGTAAAGGAGAGATTATATGGAAAGTAGAATGTTGAAAAAATTTATGGCAGGTATGCTTGCCGGAGCGCTTGTCGTTTCAGGATTTGGAATTGGTGGTTCGACACAGAAAGCTAAGGCAGCTAATTCAGAGCTTAACTTAAATGGAAAGTATCATGCAGCACTGGGAATACAGACTTCAAATGTAAAATGGTATAATCGTTGCGCATATTTTGGAAAGAGCAATAATGATACATATGGAACAAAAAAATATGATAAGCTTATAAGTGGCAGCGACACTACTGAAGGTACTTTCAATGACACAACTATTGAGGGAAACGGTACATACACAGTATCACTTACAGATGCAGATTTTCAGGGAGAAAAAACAGTATCACAGCTTCATATAGCAACTGATATTCCTGGAAAAGATAAAAATGATAAGATTACTTTTTCAGATATTAAGCTTACTATAAACGATAAGGAAATTGTAACATTTGATACGCCATTTTATGAGGCAGAGAAATATAATCAGGATGGTGTAGTTATACTTCTTGCAAACCATTGGAGACCAAAGCTTGTATCATTACTTAATGGTAAAGGTGTTAAGGAAGGCAAAGATGCAGGTTATAATTTCCTTAATGGTAAAGGAAAAGAAAATATATCAGTAACATTTAATGTAGCTGGATTTAATTATAATAAAGGTGAGACTCCAAGCAGTGAGCCAGACATCATTGATTTTTCACCAGCAGCAGCGGTTGGAACAGAAACTAAAGTATCTGAAAACTCATATATTGTAACAAAGTCTGACAAGAAGGCAGGAACTGTTACACTTGTCACAGGTAACAAAGCAGCTGCAAAAGTTAGTGTACCAGCATCTGTTAAAATTGGAGATTATTCTTATAAAGTAACAGAAATCAAAGATTCAGCTTTTGCTGGAAGTAAGAAACTTACAAGTGTAAAAATTGGCAAAAATGTTACAAAGATTGGAGATAAGGCGTTTAGCGGATGCTCTAAACTTAATACAATTGACTTATCAGCAGATAAGATGCTCAAGAGTGTTGGAAAGAATGCTGTTAAAGGCGTGTCAGCTAAGTGTGTTGTAAAGGTTCCAAAGAGTAAGAAAGCAGCATATAAAAAGTTATTTTCAGGTAAGGGTACAAAAGTAACAGTAAAATAATAGATGACAAAGTACCTATTATATTGGGCAGGAATGAGGTTAAAAATGAGATTGACAAAGAATTTTAAAAAAATGGTAGCGATGGCTCTTGCCGGTGCAATGACACTTACACTTGCGACAGGTACACAGGCAGAAGCAGCAAAAAAGAAAAAGCTTGATCTTAATGGAAAATATCATGCAACAATGGGTATTCAGACATCAACAAAGCTTTGGTATAATCATCTGGGATATTATGAGAATAAGCAGAATAAATACTATAAAACAGATAAAGCGGATAAACTTGTATATACAGATGAGTCTACGCAGCAGGAGACAACAGCAGCTGGAACATTTACTGATGTAGAGATAGCAGGAAATGGTACATATACATTAAAGCTTGATGGTGCAGATTTCCAGGGCGAAACGGCTGTTTCACAGCTTCATATTGCTACAGATATTCCTTTGAATGACAAGATTAAATTTACAAATGTAAAAGCAAAGATAGATGGTAAGGAAGTAGCTTCTTTTGATGAAGGATTTCCAGAGAATCAGGATCCATATTTACAGGGTGGAATGGTTATCCTTCTTATAAATCACTGGCGTCCTGAACTTGTTAAGCAGCTTCAGGCAGATGGTCTTTCAGAAAGTGCAGATAATGGATATGAATTGCTTAAAGGCACTTCTGATGAAAATGTAGAAGTTACATTTACAGTTTCTGGATTTAATTATGACAATCCTGATGCGGTAGAAGCAACACCTGAACCAACGCAGGCAGCAGATAGCAGCAGTGATGCAAGTTCATCATCTGCTTCATCATCAGATAGTGACAGTTCAGGAGTACCTGTTGTACCGATTGTTATTGTGGTTGTTGTAATAGCAGCGATAGGTGTTGGTGTAATCATTAAATCTAAGAAAAACAACTAATATATAATAATACAGCTGTTTATGATAGGTAATGTATCTATCTGACTATATAAAAATTTCCTATACTTTTAAATGCCATATAAGCATGTGCAACAATAGCTTATATGGCATTTAATTTTCTAAATTAGAAAATTATTATAAAGAATTATTACAAAGCATATGTCTGCTAAAAAAATAAATAAAATCGGCTAAAAAGTACTTAAATATATTGACAATTAAGCAATGATATGAGAAAATTTAAGTAAATTCAAATGTGAGTAAATGAATTGAAACTATTAAACTTAAAGAATCAACGAGCTCCTTTTATAAGCAGCTCTGCAACAAAAAAAGCAAAATATATTCATACAATATTTTGCGGAAACGGGGGAAAAATGGTGTACAGATGGATATTTTGACGAGGAAACAAAGAAAGAACTTATTGCGATAAAAGATGACGAAGAGGAGATAAAGGATAGATTTTATCGCAGACTTGAGTTTGGAACAGGTGGACTTAGAGGTGTTATTGGCGCAGGAACAAACAGAATGAACATATATACGGTAAGACAGGCTACACAGGGACTTGCTAATTATATTATCAGCCAGAATGGTCAGGATAAGGGTGTTGCGATTGCCTTTGATTCAAGAATAATGTCACCTGAGTTTGCAAAAGAAGCTGCTACATGCCTTAGTGCAAATGGAATAAAGGTTTATTTATTTGAGTCGTTAAGACCAACACCAGAACTTTCATTTTCAGTTAGAAAGCTTGGATGTATAGCAGGTATTGTTATAACAGCAAGTCACAATCCAAGAGAATATAATGGATATAAGGTATATTGGGAAGATGGTGCACAGATCACACCTCCTCATGACAAAAATATTCTTGCTGAGGTTGCCAAAGTTAACGATTATGAACAGATGAAGACTATGGCTTATGATAAAGCTGTTTCAGACGGATTTATCAAAGTTATCGGAAAAGAAATTGATGATGCATATATTGCAGAACTTAAAAAACAGAATATTCATCCTGAAGCTATAACAAAGGTAGCAAAAGATATAAAGATTGTTTATACTCCACTTCATGGAACAGGAATGGAAAGAAACTTTCAGGAACACATCTTGCCTATCTTCTTGATATGGATGAAGAAAATCTTTCGGATATACATATGAATAAAGGCGAGAAATCATCATTTCTTGATAGAGTTCCTATGGAATATCCTACATCAGGAATGGGTGATTTTAGACAGAGTTGTATAGAAGTTTGTGAAAATATTGGAAAATATGGTGTAGAGCTTTGCTGTGATTCCTACAGCATTATTGACGGAAAGCCTGAACTTGATGGGCTTCCGTCAACATTTGGTGATGGTGCGCAGACACTTTGTATAACTTTAAAAGATGATGTTTTAAAACTGCAGGTTGAGCTTAGATATTCTGTTTTTGAAGGAAATGATGCTATCACAAGAAGTGTTGTTGTTTCAAATTATGGTGATAAGCCACTCTATCTTGAAAAAGTCGTATCTGCGTGTCTTGAACTTGGAGCTGAGCCATATGAATATATAACACTCCATGGTTCATGGGCAAGGGAGAGAAGGATTGACAGACAGAGAGTTGGCTTTGGATATCATAGTGTTGAGTCATCGCGTGGAATATCAAGTCATCAGGAGCACCCATTTATGGCTGTTGTCTCAGAGGGAGCAACACAGGAAACAGGTGATGTCTATGCTATGAACTTTGTATATTCAGGAAACTTTGTTTCATTTATCGAAAAGAGCCAGTTTGATTCACAGCGTTTTGCAATGGGTATAAATCCAGCTGGATTCTGCTGGAAACTTGAAGCAGGCAATAAGTTTACAGCACCCGAAGTTGTTATGGTATACTCTGATGCAGGTCTTGATAAAATGACTTCTACATTCCATGATCTGTACAGAGAACATCTTATAAGAAAGTCATGGGTTTACAGTGAAAGACCAGTTCTTATAAATAACTGGGAAGGCACATATTTCGATTTTGATGAAGAAAAGATATTTAATATTGCAAAGGAAGCATCAAAACATGGAATAGAGATGCTTGTTATGGATGATGGATGGTTTGGAAACAGAAATGACGATAAGACAAGCCTTGGCGACTGGTTTGTAAATGAGAATAAATTAAAAGGCGGTTTGAAGAAACTTGTTGATAATGTAAATTCTCTGGGAATGAAATTTGGTATATGGTTTGAACCAGAAATGATATCACCTGAATCAGAACTTTACAAAAAACATCCTGACTGGGCATTACATATTGAAAGAAGAGAACCGGGACAGGTAAGAAATCAGCTTGTTCTTGACCTTAGCCGCAGAGAGGTCATTGATTATGTTTATGAAGCTGTTGCTTCGATACTGCGTTCAGCAAATATTGAGTATGTGAAATGGGATATGAACCGTCCTCTTACTGACATAGGAAGCTGTGTTCTTGAAGCTGACAGACAGGGAGAGATCATGCATAGACATACACTGGCAGTTTATGAGCTTCAGGGAAGACTTTTAAAAGAGTTCCCATATCTTCTTCTTGAAAACTGTGCAAGTGGTGGAGCAAGATTTGATCCTGGAATGCTTTATTTCAGCCCTCAGATATGGTGCTCTGATGACACTGATGCGATTGAGAGACTTGCTATTCAGGAAAGTACAGCGCTTATGTATCCTTTGTCTGTTATAGGAGCGCATGTTTCTGATTGTCCTAATCATACAGTAGGAAGAGTCACTCCATTTAAGACAAGAGGAATAGTTGCTATGGCAGGAACTTTTGGCTATGAGCTTGATGTAACAAAGATATCTGAAGAAGATAAAAATATGATAGCTTCACAAGTTGAGACATACAAAAAGTATTGTCCTCTTATTCAGAGTGGTGATTATTATCGTATAGCATCATGCCAGTCTAATCACTATTTTGACTGCTATGAGATTGTATCAAAAGATAAAAAAGAAGCTATTCTTGTATTTGTACAAGTAATAGCACAGGCAAATTTACATGGCAGAAAAGTAAAACTTAAAGGACTTGACACTGAGTCACAGTATAAGATAGATGGAAAAGTATATGATGCGGATGCTCTCATGAATGGTGGTTTTGTTATTAAAAGACCTTGGGGAGACTTTCAGGCGGAGTTATTCCATATAGAAAGAGTTGACAGTTAATTGTGAATTATTGACAGTTTACTTAAATTATGGTATTTTTTAAGTAAAAGTTAATATGTTCATGTGCTTACAGAGGAGGCATGGAAATGGCTGCAAATATGAAAGAAGTTTTAAAACCTGACAATAAGATAGCGCGGATACTTACAAAAATCTGTGATCTTGCAGTCTTAAATATAATTTGGCTGCTTACAAGTATATTTCTTGTAACTATAGGTCCGTCATCTGTTGCATATGTATCATCATGCTTGCTCGGAGGCGTTATGGAAGGACTTAAGGTAAAATCATAGCAATTGGAGGAAAAAGATATGGCAAAAGCAGTAAAATTATCTGATATTGCCGCAAAAATTGGTGTAAGTACAGTCACGGTCTCAAAGGCTTTATCAGGTCAGAAAGGCATGAGTGATGAGTTAAGAGACCGCATAGTTGCACTTGCTGATGAGATGGGTTATGTCAAAAGGGTACAAAATAAGGAGAAAGAAATCAGTAGAAGTTTTAATCTTGGAGTCATTGTTGCTGAGAGATATATAGTAGAAAAACAGTCTTTTTATTGGAATATATATCAGGAGATATCACAGAAAGCGATCAAAAAAAGATGTTTTACGATGATTGAGATTGTTGAATATTCACAGGAAAAAGGCTGCGTTATGCCGATACTTCTCTCAGAAAGCAAAGTCGATGGGATAATCGTAATGGGTGCTTTTGGAAAAAAATATATGGAAGCAGTTATGGGATGGACAAAAGATTTTCCAGTTCTTTATTTTGATACTACTGCCGGTGATGAAGCGGGCGATTATGTTGTAAGTAATAACCTTTATGGCGGATATAACATGACAAATTACCTCCTTGACAGAGGACATAAAAAGATTGGATTTGTCGGCACAAGGCTTATGACACCAAGTATAGATGACAGATTCTTTGGTTATCTCAAGGCACTTATGGAGAGAGGAATCATGTACAGAGAAGACTGGATCATAGATGACAGAGATAATATCTATGGAAAAATGGATTATGATAAACAGTTTGTTTTACCTGCTGAAATTCCTACAGCATTCTTTTGTAACTGTGATAAGGCAGCAAGTCTTATCATTAAGAAGCTTGAGGAAGCAGGGTACTCGGTTCCTGATGATGTTTCAGTTGTCGGATTTGACAATTTTGAATATGACCAGGAAGCAGAAATAGGAATAACGACATATGAGATAAACATAGGTGAAATGGCTAAAAGAGCTGTTCATATTATGCTTCATAAAATGCAGAATGCGTTATATTCTGCTGGAGTTTTCTCTATACAGGGAAAGATAATAGAGCGTGAGAGTGTTAAAACAATAGGTGAAAGTATACCTTACGCAAATTAAAAAAGTCAGTTGTTTTTTAAAAAATCAGGTGCATCTTTGCGGAATGAAAGCGGAGTTGCACCTGTTTCCCTTTTAAAGAGATTTATAAAATGGTTAGTGTTTTTGAGACCAACTTCATATCCGATTTCTCTGATATTAAGGTCTGAATTTAGCAGTAGTTTTTTTGCCTCACTTATGCGTACATTATTCAGATATTGGAAGGGTGGAATTTTGTATGCTGATGAAAATTCACGGCTTATTCTGTATTTATTCTTATTAAAAGTTTCTTCAAGAGAATCGAGGGAATAATCATTGAAATATTCCGTATCAAATAATTTTTTAATTTCTTTTATATATGATGGAATATGTTTACCCGTATTGTGACTGTCATTTACTATAGTTAGTCTGCATAGTTCGTAAAATATCTCGTTGAGTTTGTTTGAATAGTATATCATAGAAAGTTCGCCATCAGTTTCATCGTGCTTATAAATTTTTTCGGTGAATTCCCCGATATTTGAAGAAGGATTTAGCTTCTGCAAATATATTTCTTTAATGTTAAGTTTATTTAAGTAAAATTTAATCTGATTTCCAGTTATAATAAAAAATATCCGAATGCTTCTAAAAAAGTAGTATGAAATTTAAAATCAGTATCAGGTGGAATTACTGCCAGGCTGCCTCTTTCAAGGCTGAAAAGCTGTCCGTTGCACGTTATATTGACATTTCCTTTTTGTATATAAATTATCATAGTATATTGTATTGCTGAAAAAATTAATATAATTATCTGCTGTAAAGTGAGAGTATGATCTGGCTAACAATTTGATCATTTCGGTATTATCTTTAAAGGTATCTTTTATATAACCAAAAGAATCAGTGAAATATATTATAGATGACAGAGAGGGTTCAGAATGGTTCTGGTATGTAAAACAGGATGGAACACCCGTTAAGACAGAGCCAATCGTAGAGCCATGGAAATGTCCATATCATAATGGCAGAATGTGTATTGAGATGATTGAGAGAATTAGTGCTTAAGCAGGAGGAAAAAAGTATGCATGAGAGATATGCGATTGAATTAAATAAACAGGAGAAGATTCTGTCAAGAAAAAATGTTAAAACAGATTTTTATAATGGTATATATGACAGATATGAATATCCTGTTCTTACGAGAGAACATATTCCGCTTACATGGAGATATGACCTTGATGAAAAGACAAACCCTTATTTTATGGAGCGTCTTGGAGTTAATGCTGTTATGAATTCAGGTGCGATCGAGTTAAATGGAAAATATTACCTTATAGCAAGAATAGAGGGAAATGACAGAAAATCATTCTTTGGAGTTGCAGAGAGTGACAATGGAATAGATGGTTTCAGATTTTGGGATTATCCTATTTTACTTGACGATACATGCAAGGATGAGACAAATGTATATGATATGCGTCTTACAAAACATGAAGATGGATATATATATGGAGTTTTCTGCTCAGAGAGTAAAGATAAGAGTGTAAATGACCTTTCTGCAGCAGTTGCAGAGGCAGGAATAGTGAGAACTAAAGACCTTAAAAATTGGGAACGTCTTGATAACCTTAAGACACTTCGTTCACCACAGCAGAGAAATGTAGTTCTTCATCCGGAATTTGTAGATGGAAAATATGCGTTCTATACAAGACCTATGGATGACTTTATTGATACAGGTTCAGGCGGTGGAATCGGTTTTGGACTTTGTGATGATATCTGTCATGCAGTTATAGATGAAGAGCGTATGACAAGCCTTAGAAAATATCATACAATTACTGAAGCTAAGAATGGAGCAGGAGCAACACCTATTAAGACGGATAAAGGTTGGATTCACATTGCACATGGTGTAAGAAATACAGCGGCTGGTCTTAGATATGTAATCTATGCGTTTGCAACAGCACTTGACGACCCGGGAAAAGTTATTGCTGAACCATCAGGAATGCTTATTGGCCCAAGAGGTGATGAGCGTGTAGGAGATGTTTCAAATGTTGTTTTCACAAACGGAGCTATCGTTAATGAAAATAATGAAGTGTTTATATACTATGCTTCAAGTGACACAAGACTTCATGTTGCAACAACAACAATAGACAAACTTGTGGATTATGTATTTAATACACCAAAAGATCCAGGACGTTCGGTAGAGTGTGTTGCACAGAGATGTGAAATGATAAAAAAGAACCTTGATATATTAAACAAGTAAGAGATAATATTACGAAAAATCAGGAGGATTAGCATATGTCAGAAGTAAAAATGATCAGTCCGGCTGTAAAAAATGTTCCTTGGCAGGACAAGCCGGAAGGACTTAAAGGTGCTCCTATATGGAGATATACAGAAAACCCTATAATAGGAAGAAATCCGGTTGAGGGAGTTGCAAGAATATTTAACAGTGCTGTAATTCCATATGAAGGCGAATTTATCGGAGTATTCCGTGGAGAGCAGACAAACGGAATTCCTTATATTTATCTTGGAAGAAGTAAAGATGCAATTCATTGGGACTTTGAAAAAGAAATCAAAACCAGCAGTTGTTCTTTTAAATAATGTCTTTTATGACACCGGAGTTAATGCACAGGAATATCATAATGCTGTTGGAGATTGGTATGGAATCCCGCATGTTAGCATCAAAGATACGCTATATCAAAAGATGAAACAGGGAATGTATAAAAGAGAAGAGTTGACACCGGATGGTTTGCATCCAAATGACAAAGGGCATGGACTGGTGGCAGAAGAAGTTATTGCATTTTTAGAGAATGTCAAACAGGAAATGGATGTCGTGGAAGAAGAAGAAGTTATTCCGGATCCTATGACAGAAAATGCATATGAGCAGGCAAAACGTCTGACAATTCGAGAAGCCAGTCCTGAACTTTTAGGTTTTCGTGCAGATACAGAAGAAAAGCTTGGACATCTGGATCACTTTAAAAATGGATGGATTGGAAAGAGGGCTGGCGACAAAATCTGCTTTACAGTGAAGGCATCTTGTATTGCTGTACAATATCGAAAAACACTCAAAAAACCAGCACTTCGTGCAAAGTTAATTCTTGATGGAGATATGGAAAATGCTAAAATACTAGATGGAAATTTTGATGAAAATTGGGGGGATTGTCTGTATCTAGAATCAGTACTGCATCATGGAGAATATGCAGAGCATACAATTGAAATTCAAATTGTAAAAGAAGATGATGAACAAAACAGAACACCATTTTATCTAATGTCACTAATTATTTCGTAAAAAGGAGAAAAGATAGATGGGATTTCGAGAAAATTTTGTGTGGGGTGCTGCAACAAGTGCTTATCAGATTGAGGGTGCAGTAACCGAAGATGGAAAAGGAGAACATATTTGGGATGTTTGCACTAGAGAAAAGGGATATGTGTTTGGTGGTCATACTGGAGAAGTAGCGTGATCACTATCACAGGTATCGCGATGATGTCAAAATTATGAAAGAAATTGGCCTAAAAGCATACCGTTTTTCAATTGACTGGTCGCGTGTATTGCCAAACGGATTTGGAAGTGTTAATGAAAAAGGAATTGCATTTTACGATGCGTTGATAAATGAACTTTTGGAAAATGGAATTGAACCATATATTACATTATATCATTGGGAACTTCCGTATGAAATATACAAATGTGGTGGATGGATGAATCCACAGATCGTAGAATGGTTTGGAGAATATGCAAAGCTTATCGCAGAGCGTTTCAGCGACAGGGTAACGCATTATTTTACATTAAATGAACCACAGTGTTTTGTTGGACTGGCATTTTTAACTGGGGAGCATGCGCCAGGTGTGCATGTTCCGCTTCGAGATACATTTGAAATGTCACATAATGTACTGAAAGCGCATGGAAGGGCGGTGCAGATGCTGCGCCAGAAGCAGTAAAGAGATACGATGGATTTCCAAAGACTGCGATTGAATGGCCTATAACACCAGAATGTTTGTACTGGGGACCAAAATTTTTATATGAACGTTATCATAAACCTATGTATATTACAGAGAATGGTATGTCATGCCATGATGTGATTTCTTTAGATGGCAAAGTGCATGATCCGAATAGAATAGATTTCCTGGCGAGGTATCTTCATGAACTAAAACGTGTGGCAGGAGAGATTGATCTGCGGGGATATTTTCATTGGTCACTAATGGATAACTTTGAATGGGCAAAGGGTTACTCGGAACGTTTTGGTCTTGTTTATGTGGACTACAGAACACAGGAACGTATTTTGAAAGATTCTGCTTATTTGTATCGGGATATTATTCAAAAAAATGGTCAGCAGCTGTAAAATGCACTTTATGGTGCTAGAAAGATTTTACATTAGTTATATATTTATTTTACAGAATTGTGATAGATACAATTCCTCCATTATGTTAATTTTTAATCAGAAGCTTTGATAATGGCTTTTGAAAATGGGCATTAGTCTGAGAAAGATTTTTTATATTGCTCATTTATTTAACAAGGATGGAGGAATTTTTTTGAAGATTAACTATGAAGATATTGTAAAGAATACACAGATTAGAACATATATAGAGGAGTCGGATAAGACATTATCAGAACTCGGCTTTACAGAACATAGTTTTAAACATGTTACGAGAGTGTCGGAGGTGGCTGGTTATATACTGACCAATCTTGGATATGATAAACATGAGATTGAACTTGCGAAGATTGCCGGGTATATGCATGATATGGGGAATGTTATAAATCGTATCGATCATGCGCAGTCAGGTGCTATAATGGCATTTAGGATTCTTGATAATATGAAAGTTGAGCCAAAAGATATAGCGACGATCATAACAGCGATAGGAAATCACGATGAGAAAACTGCATTTCCAGTAAATGCGGTAACAGCTGCGCTTATAATAGCGGATAAAACTGATGTTAGGAGCAGCAGGGTAAGAAATAATGACAAAGCAAGTTTTGACCAGCATGACCGTGTGAATTTTGCTGTTAAAGAAAGTAAAGTAAAAGTTGTGGATAAACACCATATAGAGCTTAGAATAAAACTTGATAAAAAGATGTGTTCGGTGATGGATTATTTTGAGATATTTATCGATAGAATGATACTATGCAGAAAAGCGGCAGAAAAACTTGGTGTTGAATTCAGACTTATTATAAATAAGGAAAGAGTTATATAAAATAGAAATATAGAGCTTAAGGTATATTTACGAAAGCTTATTATTTTCTTAAATAGAAGCTTTCGTAATCGGGAATAAAAAATGGAGGAATTAAAATATGGAAAAAATATATGTGATAGATACAAATATTTTCATACAGGCACCGTATGCGATTGAATGTTTTGAAGATAATCATATAGTGATACCGCTTGTTGTAGTTGAAGAACTTGATAACCTCAAAAAGTCAGATGGTGAAAAGGGGGCAAACGCAAGAAAAACAGTAAGGATGCTTGAAAAATACAGAAATGAAGGCGATCTGCTTGCAGGTGTAAAACTTCAACAGGGAGGAACAATAAGAATTGAAAAAAATTATGTAGATGAAACACTTCCTAAAGATTTACCAGAAGACAAGGCAGATAACAGGATTTTGATGGTCTGCAAAGGTCTTGTTTCTGACAACACAGATAAACAGGTCATACTTGTTACGAAAGATATTGTACTTAGATTAAAAGCACAGATAATAGGAATAAAAGCTGAAGATTTTACAACAGAACAGATTAGTCCCGAAGATGCAAATTATACCGGGAGAACGGAATGTTTTATTCCTGAAGATATGGTAAAGGAATTTAAGAAAAAAGGAATAGCAGTTGATAAAGTTTATGATTGCGACGAAGATGGAAATATGAAGCCGATAAACTTTGTTGAAAATGAATTTGTTGTTTTAAAGCCGGATCAATCTGGTAAAAAGACTCTTTTAGGCAGAGTGAGTGGAGAAAAGATCGTACAGCTTGAATATAAAAAAAGTAAACCTTATGGTGTATCGCCTAAAAATGTAGGACAGTACTTTATTCAGGAAGCGCTCATGACAAGTGCTAAAAAAGCACCACTTGTAATAATAAAAGGAACAGCTGGTACCGCAAAAACTTTCTACTCTCTTGCTGTAGGACTTGAAAAAGTTTACAACAATCCTGATGGTGAATATAGAAAAATAATCGTATGCAGACCAAATGCACAGTTTGATGATGATATAGGGTATCTGCCAGGTGATGAACAGGAAAAGATAGCTCCGCTTATGAGACCGGTTATCGATAATCTTGAACAGATTCTTGATTCAGATGAAAAGGCGAGATATGATAATGAAGAAATGCTTTCAGATAAGATAGCAGAAATTTTTGAGCGCGGTGTTATACAGACAGAAGCTCTTAATTATATAAGGGGACGCTCAATAGCACAGACATATCTAATAATTGATGAAGCACAAAATATGACGCCTAATCAGGTTAAGGGAATAATTACAAGAGCTGGAAAAAATACGAAGATAATACTTCTTGGTGATCCTGACCAGATCGATAAACCTTTTTTGGATGAGCGGACAAATGGTCTTAGCTATGCTGCAAAGTATATGCAGGGAAGCCCTCTTTGTTGGCAGATATCAATGTCGGCAGATGAATGTGTAAGATCAGAACTTGCACAGGATGCGATTATGAGGTTATGATTTTTGAACTTTTGGAAATATGACGCAAGGGGTTGTCGCATTAAGAATAATCTATACAATATGTAGATGTTAATAACAGATTTATTATCTACATATTGTATGAATAGTGCTTCGTGCGACAGCCCCTTGTTGTGCATTGAAAAATGTTGGAATTTGACAAACTACCCTTTGTAGTTTAGTATATGGTTATAAATTTTGTTAACTAAAGATATGTGTTTTCGGATAAAAACAATGGGATTTACTTTGAGGAAAATGAGGATTTTATGTTTATTTTGAGATGGTTTATGGGGCTTGGTACTCGTATTAAATATATTTTTATTACAGTAATGATCTGTGCTTTATTTTTGGGTGGAATTTTGCTTAAGGTTCATTTTTCCAAAAAGGCTGAACCAAAAGTTTCATATTCTAATGTATATTCTGAAAAAGTAAAGGAGATCAGTGAACTTGCTGTATTAAGTACTACCTATAACGGAGTTACCGAAGTCAGGAATGAGTGGTTTATAGATGTGCTTGACGAGGTTGCACTTATGGAATATAAAGCAGAAGTGAAAGTGGGTGTTGATCTTTCTAAAGCAGAAGTAAAGGTTGATGATAAGAAAAGAAAGATTGATATTAAACTGCCTGCGGCTAAAGCAGTTGATATAAATATTTTAAAAAGCAGTATTAAGTGGGATGATGTTTCGTGGAACAAACTTGAAGGAAAGCAGTTCGTAAAGCAGGGGCTTATACAGGCTGAGAGCGAGTGCAGAGAAAAGATAGACGAAACAGACATGGTGAAAAAAGCTAATATGAGAGCAAAAATGGTCGTTGAAGATATATTTGAGGGCGCAAAAAAGTGTAAAAAACCTTATAAAGTGAATGTTTCGGTGGAAAATAATGACAATATTAAAGAGAATGTTGATGTTGTTGAATAATAATTTACAGTATAGCTATGCTAAAAAGATATACAAGTGTTAAATTCGGTGCAAATAAGATTTGGTGAGGTTTATGGAAGATAAAAATAAAATTGAAGATAATTTAAAATCTGAAATTAAAGAAAATAAACAAAATAAGATGAATGCAAATGTATTTATGTATGAGCATATCAGATTATTTCGGAGTATAGCTGCCGTTATAGTTGTTATGTGTGCAGCATTTATAATTCTTTATGTAAAGGTAAACAATGACAATAAAGATAAATTGAGTGATGTTGTAACTGAAAACTTTATAAGCGGTCAACTTAAAGAACTGAATGAACTGGCTGTTTCAAAAGTTATCTATGATGGTGTTGTTGAAATGGAAGACAACAGCGGGATATTTAAGAAAAAATTTTATTTAAAATACACTGGGAATGTTAAATCGCATGTAGATATGTCAAAGGCTGATATAAAAATTAATGACAAAAAAAGAAAGATAAGTGTGTCTTTACCTCATGCAATTGTCGATAAGCCAAACATTGACTCAGACTATCAAATTTATGATACATCATGGATAAGATCGAATAGCTTAGAGGCAACAACAAAGGCTCTTCAGAGAGCTGAGGAAGATTGTGAGAAGAAAGTTGACAAAAATACTATGATAGAGACTGCTGATGGGTATGCTAAGGATGCGATTGAAAATCTTTTATCATCATTTAAAGAAATTACTGAACCTTATACTTTTGAAGTAAAATTTATATAATGTTTAAAATTACATTGTCATAATTGATCACTAACAATATTTGTTTTATATACAAATGTTTGAAAAATTTGATTATGACGGTGTATTTTTTTGCTCTTTTTTTAAAATAATGGTATAATAATTGAAAATACTACTAAACCCGTAGTAATTGTAAAACTTTAAAAGAATAGGAGGGCCGTAGTGATGCTGTAAGTATGCGTAAAGTTATTGACAGGTATTTAAGTACAGGATCAGGGATATACGGCGAGAAAGATTATGAAGGATTATACGATTAATACAAATTGTGTTCAGGCAGGATATACACCAGGCAATGGTGAGCCAAGACAGATACCTATTTACCAGTCAACAACGTTTAAATATGACACAAGTGAAGATATGGGAAAGCTGTTTGACCTTGAGGCAGAAGGATACTTTTATTCAAGACTTCAAAATCCTACAAATGATCTTGTAGCAGCCAAAATTGCAAAACTTGAGGGTGGTACAGCAGGTATGCTTACTTCATCAGGTCAGGCAGCAAATTTCTTTGCGATGTTTAATATATGTGAGGCCGGAAGCCATATTGTATCATCATCATCTATATATGGCGGTACATTTAACCTTCTTGCAGTTACAATGAAAAAGATGGGGATAGATGTTACATTTGTAGATCCTGATTGTACAGAAGAAGAGTTAAATGCTGCATTTAAAGAAAACACGAGAGCTGTATTTGGCGAGTCAATCGCCAATCCGGCACTTACAGTACTTGATATAGAAAAATTTGCAAAGGCAGCGCATGAACATGGTGTGCCTCTTATTGTAGACAATACATTTCCGACACCGGTCAATTTAAGACCTATTGAATGGGGAGCTGATATAGTTACACATTCCACTACAAAATATATGGATGGACATGGTGCAGCCATTGGTGGCGCCATTGTTGACGGTGGAAAGTTTGACTGGATGGCACACGCTGACAAATTTCCTGGGCTTTGTACACCTGATGATTCTTATCATGGCATTACATATGCTGAAAAATTTGGAAAAGAAGGTGCATTTATCACGAAATGTACAGCGCAGCTTATGAGAGATTTGGGATGCGTTCAGTCTCCACAGAGCGCATTTATACTTAATCTTGGGCTTGAATCACTTCATGTTCGCATGCCAAGGCATGTAGAAAACGGACAGGCTGTTGCAGAGTTCCTTGAGAAGCACGACAAAGTAGAATATGTAAATTATCCTACACTTCCTTCAAATAAATATTATGAAACAGCTAAAAAGTATCTTCCTAATGGTGGCTGTGGAGTAGTATCATTTGAAATAAAAGGCGGCAGAGAGGCAGCAGAGAGATTTATGAAAAACCTTAAACTTGCAGCGATAGAAACACATGTGGCAGATGCGAGAACATGCTGTCTTAATCCGGCAACATCTACACACAGACAAATGACTGATGAACAGTTAAAAGAAGCAGGGATATCAGCAGGACTTATAAGGATATCTTGTGGTCTTGAAGACAAAAATGATCTTATTGCGGATATCGCGCAGGCGCTTGAAGCATAGTGTGAAATATTGTTTACATTATGGATTGATGGTTTTGTGATTTTATAAAATAAATATAATTATATATGGTATGAATAAAAAACAGAAAGACGTGTCTTTCTGTTTTTTATTATTCGGAAAATTTTAAGAAGAAAGTTCGGTCAGAGCTTTTAGGTAGCCTTTGAGTTCACCTTTAAATTCATATTGCTTATTAGACGGAAGTCTATGGATTAGTGTTAAAAATTCTATATCTTCAGATGATATATCTGTGCGGTTATTAGCAACTGTCGTCCCATAAACAATATAATCAATACTGACATTAAAGTATTCAGCAATTTTAATAACAGCATCTAATGAAGGTTTTTGCTTGTTACTTCGCCATTTTCCAATGGTTCCATTGCCAAAAGACAGCTCTTTGCATAGTGTACTGTCGCTTAGTCCGGAATCATCAAATAATTCTAAAGATGAAATATCACAGTGTTCTGGACTTTCGAGCGAAGAAGTAGAAAAACTTAAAAAAGGGCTTGGGCAATTATAAAATAAAAATCTGCTTTTGATCCAAAATTTAATATTGATAACTAATCGAAGTTAGCATATACTAATACAGTAAGTTAGTGTATGCTAACTTTTTTGCTGTAATCTATTGACATTTAATTCAAGATATGATACATATATTCATATGAACAATTATTCACATGAATATATGTATGAATAATTGCTTGAAAAAGGAAAATGATAAAAGTTTATATCGGAAGGAGGGCATTATGTTTCTTGATATTAAAAATATTAGAAAACATTATGGAGAAGGAGAAAGTAGAGTTGAGGTTTTAAAAGGGATTGATATTGGGATTGAGAAAGGTGAGATTTGTGTTTTACTTGGTCCATCAGGTTCGGGTAAGTCTACACTTCTTAATATTATTGGTGGGATAGATGAGGCTGATGAAGGATACATAGCTATAAATGGCGATAAGATTGAGGATATGAATGAGAAGCAGCTTACAAGATACAGAAGAAAACATCTTGGTTATGTTTTTCAGATGTACAATCTTATACCAAATCTTAACATAAAAGAAAATGTTGAAACTGGTGCATATCTGAGTGACAGGCCGATGGATACGGATGAAATTCTTAAAGGTCTCGGTCTTTATGAACACAGACATAAGCTTCCTAATCAGCTTTCTGGTGGGCAGCAGCAAAGAACTTCAATAGGAAGGGCAATCATAAAAAATCCTGATCTACTTCTCTGTGATGAACCAACGGGGGCACTTGATTACAATACGTCGAAGGAAATTCTTAAGTTGATAGAGAGTATTAATAAGAAATATGGAAATACAATTATTATCGTTACACATAATGATGCTATTAAAAATATGGCTGACAGGGTTATTACATTAAGGGATGGAGAGATAAAGAAGAATTATAAAAATGAGAATAAGATTTCAGCTAAAGAGCTTGAATGGTAGGAGGTGATAACGATGAGGAATCCACTTACAAAAAGACTTCCAAGAGAGCTTAAAGGAGATCTTGGAAAGTATCTTGTGATTTTTTTGTTTATGACTATGCTCATTAGTCTTGTTTCGGGTTTTCTGGTTGCGGACAATAGTGTGTATGATGCGTATGAAAAGGGATTTGATAAATACAATGTGGAATATATTGATTTTGTCACGTCAGATAAAATATCTGATAAAACATTAAATGAACTTGAAAAAGAAAACAAGGTAAAAATTTATGATCAGAGATATTATGAATTAAAGGAATCAAAAAGAAATGTTACTATAAGAATATATGGTGAGAGAAAAAATGTAAATAAACTATGCTTAATGTCAGGAAGACTTGCTAAAAAAGTTGATGAAATCGCTATTGACAGAGTTTTTGCCAAGAACAATAAATATAAAGTCGGTGACAATATAATTATTGACAAAAAAGTTTATAAGATAACAGGATTTATAGCAATGCCGGATTATAGTTGTTTGTTTGAGGACAATGCTGATATGATGTTTGATTCAGTAAACTTTGGTATTGCTTCTATGACGGATGATGGTCTTAAAAGGCTTAAAAAGAGTAAGATAAGTTACTGTTATGCTGTAAAATATGATAAAAATCCTGAAAATGATAAAAAACAGAAGGAAATGTCTGATGATTTTCTTGAAAGTCTGAGTAAAAAAGCAGTGATTACATCCTATATGCCGCGCTATACAAACAAGGCAATAAACTTTACAGGTGATGATATGGGCGGAGATAAGGCGATGTTTATACTGTTTGATTACATTGTTATAGTGATACTCGCATTTGTTTTTGCAATAACAACATCCAACACCATTATAAAAGAGGCTGGAGTTATAGGTACCCTAAGAGCATCGGGATATACAAGAGGTGAGATAGTAAGGCATTATATGATAAATCCTATTCTTGTAACACTTATAGCGGCTGTTATAGGAAATATCATTGGCTATACGGTTATGGTAAAGTTTATGGCATCTATGTATTATAACAGTTATAGTTTGCCGACATATAAGACTTTATGGAATGCGGAGGCTTTTATTGATACAACGGTTATACCAGTTATACTTATGTTTATCATTAATTATTTTGTTCTTGCATCAAAATTAAGGATATCACCACTTAAATTTTTACGCAGGGAATTATCAAAGAAAACAAGAAAAAAGGCAGTGAGATTAAATACAAAAATACCATTTATGCACAGATTCAGATTGAGAGTTGTATTTCAGAATATTTCAAATTATATAACATTATTTATAGGTATATTATTTGCGGCGATTATAGTGATTTTCAGCTTGATGTTCGGGCCACTTATAGATGATTACTCAAAGCTTGTTGGAAAGAGTATAATTGCTAATTATCAGTATGTACTTAAAGCTCCAGCAGATACAAAAGTATCTGGTGCAGAAAAATATTGTGTAGAAAGTTTGAAGACACTTCCAGGAAAATACATGGAAGATGAGGTGACAATATATGGGGTGTCTGATAATAGTAAATATATAAATGCAGATATACCTGATGGAAAAGTTTATGTATCAAATGGGTATATGGACAAATTTGGAATAAAAGATGGAGACAAGATAGAGTTAAAAGATACATATAGTAATAAAAAATATAAGTTTGAAGTTGCAGGCTCATATAAATATGATGCAGTGATATCGGTATTTATGAACAGAGATACATTTATAAAAACTTTTGATAAAGATAATGATTATTACAGTGGATATTTCAGTAATAAAAAGTTAAAAGATATAGATGACGGATATATAGCAGGAATTATTACCGTTAAGGATTTAAGAAAGGTATCAACCCAGATGAAAGTATCGATGGGAGATTACATGAAGATATTAAAATATTTTGGTGTTGTAATGTTTATACTTTTGATGTATCTTTTGTCAAAACAGATTATTGAAAAAAACAGCAATTCGATTGCACTCACAAAAATACTCGGATATTCAGATATGGAGATAGGAGGACTTTATATTATAACTACATTTGTAGTAGTGGTTCTCTCTCTGGCTTTATCAATACCAATTGTAAATGTTATTATGCATGAAATGTTTACCTCATATCTTTATACTCAGATGACGGGTTATATCCCGTATATCATATCAAACAGCTGCTATGTAAAAATGTTTGTTATGGGAGTGGTAAGCTATCTTGTTGTTTGTATTATTCAGATGGTAAAAATCAGGAAGATACCAAAAAGTGATGCACTTAAAAATGTTGAGTAATTCAATACTATCAAGCAAGTAGCCAAGCGGATTGCGAATATCCGCTTGACATATGGATTGATGCAAAATTTTGCACCAATCCATAATATTTTAATATTTGAGACTTTGAAATTTTTTCTGTAAATTAGAGCTTCTATGAAATTTTTTAGATTACACTGTTTTTATATAATCAATATCCTGCCAAAGATAATCTGGGAGTCCGTTTTTATATGGAACTTCGACTTCACCTTTTATAAGAGGTTTTATATAATCAAGCATTTCTTTTGTAACGTCATTATGCTCATTGTTTATCCAGCTTAATGGAACTTTCTTTTCTATATTTGCTATGCTTCCCAGCTTGGCATATTCTATATCATACTTGTAAGGATTTTCCGATATTCTTTTTAAAACTGGAATGAAATCTGAATTGCCTGCTATCGCATGTTTTGCCGCTGCTACACCAAGTTCAAATGATTCTTTTATATCTGTTCCTGATGCCATATGTGAAGCACATCGCTGTAAGATATTGACTTCAACACTTCTGCACTTTATATTAATTTTTTCTTTTACAAGGAGTTCGAGTGCTTTTGCTGCACCTCCTAACTGATCATGTCCGAATGTATCGGAAGTTCCGGCACTTATATAATTTCCAGAACTGTCATGAATACCTTCTGATACTGCTACCATGATACATTTTGATTTTTTGAGTTCTTTTTTTACATCATCTATAAATTTGTCTTTGTCAAAATCAACTTCTGGAAGATATATAAGCTGTGGCACTTCATTAAATTCATTTCTTGCAAGTGCTGCTGCTGCTGTAAGCCAGCCTGCATTTCTTCCCATCATTTCGACTATCGTGACAGCTGGTACATTATATATTTTAGTATCATGAGCCATCTCTGCCATAGACGCAGCAATATATTTTGCAGCTGAACCATATCCTGGAGTATGATCGGTTATCGGGAGATCATTATCAATCGACTTTGGTACACCTGCAAATCTTATGTCAGAGTTTACGCTTTTAGCATATGCTGACAGCTTGTTTACAGTGTCCATAGAATCATTTCCACCAATATAGAAAAACATTCCTATATCATTCTTATTTAAAATAGAAAAAATTTTTTCATAGATTTCAGGATCATCTTCTGGCATTGGAAGTTTAAAACGGCACGAACCAAGATACATAGACGGAGTGATAGCAAGTTTATCAATCTGTGATTTTGGACACCATGTCTCCATGTTTTCATCTGAATCCGAAACTTTGATAGCTGTTATACTGTCTTTTTTGTTTTTTACATCTTCCTCAAACTTGGAAAGATCAACAAACCTTTCATCTAGTACACCTTGAATACCATTTGCAGCTCCGACAATCCTTTCGTATTTCCCAGACTCTGTAACCCCTGCAATAACTCCTGCAAGTGATGCATTGATAGCAACCGTAGGTCCTCCTGATTGTGCAACTAAAACTTTCTTTTTCATAATACTATATGTTCCCTTCTAAATTTTATCGTACAACATAAATTCAAATATAACACCTAAGCTATTTATAGCATTTGTATATTGTAAAATATTATCCTGATGTATTATACTTCACAATTTCTATTCGAGAAATCTAATTTTTACAGTAACAAATATCTATTTTTTATGGTAGTTTAGCACTATCAAGTAAGTGGCGGAGCGGATTGCGAATATCCATTTGACTGTGCGTTATTATAAAAATTGCTATTTACAAATATTTCCTAAATGATAGACTATTAGGGTATACTTGCATATTAAAGTTTTCGCCAACTGTATGGAATAAAACTTGCAGGCGTATTTTATTTTCGAGAGGGTTACATATATGAATACCAAAACGACAAAAAATCTAACAAAAGGTCCGATAACATTAAATATACTTATATTTGCAATACCACTTATTTTAGGAAATCTTTTGCAGCAAATGTATAACATCGCTGACACATGGATAGTAGGAAAATATTTAGGTTCTGATGCTCTTGCAGATATTACTGGTTTTGGCTACATGAAACTGTTACAATATTCTCATAAAGCAAAGATATGATACACTACACTAGCTTGATATTTTTGCTTTTTATGAGTAAAATTATGTTATCATGTTTCATATCAAGGTAATATGAAAAAAGTAAGTAGAGAGGTACTAATGATGGAAGAATTAAAGCAGACCGTATATATGATAGCAGCAGTTTTGACATTTGGGGTTGTTTTTATATTTGCGGCGTGGTACTTTATATCGTTGTTTAGATACAAAAGTACAGATTATTTTAAGGTGACGCACAAATCCTTTTTTAAGATGCGTTTTGATAAGGGGAATTATGGAGAATATCTGTGTTATAGATATCTGAGATATTTTGAAAAAAGAGGGGCGAAGTTTTTATATAACTGTTATTTACCACGTGAAAAAGGAAAAACAACTGAAATTGATGTATTGATGATATATAAGTCTGGAATCTATGTTTTGGAGAGCAAAAATTACAGTGGATGGATCTTTGGTTCCGAAGCATCAAAAAATTGGACACAGACATTGCCTGGTAAGACTAAGGCTCATAAAGAGCAGTTTTACAATCCTATTATGCAAAACAGAACACATATAAGATGGTTGAAAAATATAATAGGAAATAATGTCAGTGTTTATTCGATTATTGTTTTTTCAGAGCGTTGTACATTAAAAAAGATAGATATTATTGATAAAAGCATAAAAGTTATCAAGCGAAATGCATTGCTTCATACTATTAAAAAGATAGATAAAAGTCAGAAGTCGAAGCTTTCAAAAGAGGAAATTTTAAAATTATATGATAAGATATATCCTTATTCACAGGTTGATGATAAAGTAAAAGAAAAACATATAAGAGATATAAAAAAAGACTATCAGAAATAGTGTTATGAACAAGTAGCAGAGCGGATTGCAAATATCTGCTTGACTGTGAAATGCGCAGAACACCTTATAAGAATGGAGATTAATATGAATACAGATAAAGTTGATATAGCAATTATAGGAAATGGTCCTGCTGGGGTTTCGGCCGCTTTAAATGCAAAGATAAGGAACAAAACGTTTATTTTATTTGGAAGCAGAAATGGAAGTGCAAGTATAGGAAAGTCTGCCAGTATAAAAAATTATCCAGGTTTTTGTGATATAAATGGTGTAGATTTTAATAAAAAACTTGATGAGCAGCTTAGAGAAATGAACATAGTTACGATATATGAGCGCATAACTGGAATTTACGATATGGGCGGTTATTTTGCACTTCTTGCAGATAAAAAACAGTTTCAGGCAGACGCTGTTATACTTGCTATGGGAGCTGAGGTTGTAAAGGCCTTGCCGGGGGAGCGTAAGTTTTTGGGAAGAGGTGTGAGTTATTGCGCAACATGCGATGGAAATCTTTATAAAGGAAAGAAGATAGCTGTTATATGTGACAGTAAAGAAGATGAGCATGAAGTGTTGTATCTTGCGGAACTTGCTGAGACTGTTTATTATTTTCCGATGTTTAAGAGTTCGCTTAAAGCAGATAATATAATAGTTTTAAAAGACAAGCCGGTTTCTGTTGATGGAAAGCAGAGTGTAAGTAATATTCTTTTAAAAAATGGTGAGAGTGTTGAAATTGATGGTGTTTTCTTTTTGAAACAGTCGATTTCAGCAGATGTGCTTTTAAATGGAATCGATATGGATGATGCTCATATTAAGGTTGATAGGACTATGGCAACAAGCGTTTTGGGATGTTTTGCGGCAGGGGATTGTACGGGCAGACCTTATCAGATAGCAAAAGCAGTTGGTGAGGGAAATGTTGCATGCCACAGTGCAATTGAATATCTGTCAAAAAAGTAATCGGGTGATTTAACACTAAGCAGAGCGGATTTTAAATATCCGCTTGAATGCGGAATGGCAGTTTTAGAGAAAATTGAGTAAAAAAATCGTTACATATGTTTTGTAAAAAAAGGTATATATATGAAAAAAGAAGGTTATTATTCATCAGGAGAATTTGCGAAGAAAGCTCATGTTACAAAGAAAACGATACGATATTATGATGAGCACAACATTCTTAAACCGTCTTTTGTTAGTGATAGTGGGGCCAGGTTTTATTCAGATGAGGATTTTGCAAGATTGCAGCAGATTTTATTTTTAAAATATCTTGGTTTTTCACTTGCTGATATAAAAGAGATGACGGTTAGAAATTCTGATAAGCATTTTTTTGCAGAATCACTTCATATGCAGCTTGGTCTTATTGAAGAGAAGATTGAGCAAATGGAGCTTATTAAAACAGCACTTGTGGATGCGACAAAAGCTGTTAAACAGGAGAAAAATGTTGACTGGAGTAAGATGATGCAGCTTGTTAATGTAAATGAAATGGAACATAAACTTAAGGTGCAGTATCAGAATTCGTCGAATATTTCTGCTAGAATAAATCTTCATGAAGAATTTTCAAAGAACAAGCAGGGGTGGTTCCCATGGCTTTTTGAACAATGCAATATAAAATCTGGCGAGAGTGTACTTGAACTTGGGTGTGGTGATGCATCTTTGTGGCGGATGAATATCAAAAAAATTCCAAAGGATATAAATGTAATATTATCTGACATTTCAGATGGGATGATAAGGGATGTCAGACGTTCAATGAAAAATTCAGAAAAGAATTTTTCGTTTGAAATTATGGATGCACATCATATAAATGCACCAGATGAAATTTTTGATCTGGTTATCGCAAATCATGTACTTTTTTATTGTGAAGATCTAAAAAGGGTATGCAGTGAGATAAAACGTGTTTTAAAACCGGGTGGAAGATTTATATGCAGTACATATGGAAGTGAACATATGAAAGAAATCAGTATGCTTGTAAATGATTTTGATAATAGGATAGTTTTGTCGGCGGACAGATTGTATGAAAAATTTGGAAAACAGAATGGTAACAGTATACTTTGCAATTATTTTGACAATGTTTTATGGTGTGAGTATGAGGACTGCCTTGAGGTGACAAAGCCGGAAGCTCTTATATCTTATGTGCTTTCCTGTCATGGAAATCAGAATCGTTTTATAGTTGACAGATACAGCGATTTTGTTTTATTTGTAAAGAAAAAAACACAGGATGGCTTTAAGGTTACGAAAGAAGCCGGTGTTTTTAAGGCAGATAAATTATAAAAAATATATAAAAAACAAAAAAAGACTTGCAGGTGCCCTTAGGGCACCTTTTATAATACAATTATGATTAAGATTTATATATGGAACAGTGAGCGAGATATGTGAGAGATTCCATAGATAAAAAACATTTGGAGGATTATTATGAAAGGTATTATTTTAGCAGGCGGTTCAGGTACAAGACTTTATCCGCTTACAAGAGTAACAAGTAAACAGCTTTTGCCTATATATGACAAACCAATGATATATTATCCTATGTCAGTGCTTATGAATGCGGGAATAAGAGAGATACTTATTATATCAACTCCTCAGGATACACCTAGATTTGAGGAACTTCTTGGAGATGGTCATCAGTTCGGAGTAAATCTGTCATATGAAGTACAGCCAAGTCCAGATGGACTTGCACAGGCATTTATAATCGGAGCTGAATTTATCGGTAATGACAATGTTGCAATGGTACTTGGAGACAATATTTTTGCAGGACACGGATTGAAAAAACGTCTCAATGAGGCCGTTAAGAATGCTGAAGATGGGAAAGGTGCGACAGTGTTTGGATATTATGTTGATGACCCTGAAAGATTTGGCATTGTTGAATTTGACAAGAACGGAAAGGCTGTTTCAATTGAGGAAAAGCCTGAAAAACCTAAGAGCAATTATTGTGTAACAGGTCTTTATTTCTATGATAATAAAGTTGTGGAATATGCTAAGAATCTTAAACCATCCGCAAGAGGAGAACTTGAGATTACAGACCTTAACCGTATCTATCTTGAAAAGGGTAATTTAAATGTTGAACTTTTGGGACAGGGATTTACATGGCTTGACACTGGCACACATGAGAGTCTTGTTGAGGCAACAAATTTTGTCAAAACAGTTGAACAGCATCAGCATAGAAAAATCGCATGTCTTGAGGAAATCGCATATCTTAATGGATGGATTCCTAAAGAGGAAGTGTTAAAAGTATATGAGATAATGAAGAAAAACCAGTATGGTCAGTATCTTAAAGATGTACTTGATGGAAAATATCAGGAAAATTTATACTAAAGCGACCGAAAGGGAGCGATGCTTCTTGAACGAAAGTTCAAGAAGAGATTAAAAAAAAATAAGAAAAAATATCAACCGAAAGGGAGCGATGCTTCTTGACTGAAAGTCAAGAAGAGACAAATTTAGAAATAATTTAGGGAGGAATAAATACAATGACTATTATAGTAACAGGTGGAGCAGGATTTATTGGAAGTAATTTTATTTTTCATATGTTAAACAAATATCCGGATTATCGTATAATCTGTCTTGACTGTTTGACATATGCAGGAAATTTATCAACACTTGCACCAGTTATGGATAATCCAAATTTCAGATTTGTAAAAGAGGATATAACAGACCGCGAGGCTGTCTATAAATTATTTGAGGAAGAAAAACCTGACATGGTCGTAAACTTTGCAGCTGAGAGCCATGTTGACCGTTCAATCGAGGATCCAGAAGTCTTTCTTCGCACTAACATCCTTGGTACGGCTGTGCTTATGGATGCGTGCCGCAAATATGGTATTAAGAGATACCATCAGGTATCAACAGATGAGGTTTATGGTGATCTTCCGTTAGACAGTCCAGACCTTTTCTTTACAGAAGAAACACCAATACACACAAGCAGTCCATACAGCTCATCTAAGGCTTCAGCAGATCTTCTTGTTCTTGCTTACCACAGAACATATGGACTTCCTGTAACGATAAGCCGTTGTTCAAATAACTACGGGCCTTATCATTTCCCGGAGAAGCTTATCCCTCTTATGATCGCAAATGCACTTAATGATAAGCCACTCCCTGTATATGGAACAGGTGAAAATGTGCGTGACTGGCTCTATGTTGAGGATCATTGTCGTGCAATAGACCTTATAATTCACAATGGAAGAGTAGGCGAGGTTTATAATGTTGGCGGACATAATGAAATGACGAACATTGATATTGTAAAGATAATCTGTAAGGAACTTGGTAAACCTGAAAGTCTTATAACATATGTTGCAGATCGTAAGGGACATGATATGCGTTATGCAATTGATCCGACAAAGATTCATAATGAACTTGGCTGGCTTCCTGAAACAAAATTTGCAGATGGAATAAAGAAGACAATAAAGTGGTATCTTGATAATAAAGAATGGTGGGAGACTATCATTTCAGGTGAATACCAGAACTATTATGAAAAGATGTATGGAAACAGACAGTAATCAAAACAGACTGAAAGTTGACGGCGTAAAATATTATAAGTGAGGGAACAGATATGAAAATTTTAGTTACAGGTGTCGGAGGTCAACTTGGCTTTGATGTAATGAACGAACTTGCAAAGCGTGGTCATGAGGGTGTCGGAAGCGACATTTTATCTGAGGTTACATCTATTGACGCACCTTATGTCCAGATGGATATAACAGACAGTGATGCAGTTTCAAAAAATATTAAAAAAATCAAACCTGACGCAGTTATCCATTGTGCTGCATGGACAGCGGTTGATGCGGCAGAAGATGAGGATAAGCAGGAGAAAGTTTTTGCGATAAATTCAGCAGGAACGGAAAATATAGCAAAAGTATGTAAAGAGATTGATGTTCCTATGATGTATATAAGCACTGACTATGTGTTTGACGGTCAGGGAGAAAAGCCATGGGAACCTGACTGCAAGGATTATAAGCCTTTAAATGTATATGGAAGTTCAAAACTTAAGGGAGAACTTGCCGTATCAGGTATCTTAGACAAATATTTTATAGTAAGGATAGCATGGGTATTTGGAAAGAACGGCTCAAACTTTATCAAGACAATGCTTAATGTTGCGAAAACTCATGATAAGCTTACTGTAGTAAATGATCAGATAGGTACACCAACATACACATTCGACCTCGCAAGGCTTCTTGTTGACATGATAGAGACTGATAAATATGGATATTATCATGCAACAAATGAGGGTGGCTATATAAGCTGGTATGATTTTACAAAGGAGATATTCAGACAGGCAGTAAAACTTGGCAGAGATGAGTACAGTGAGGAAAAAGTTCATGTAAGTCCAGTTACGACGGCAGAGTATGGAGTCTCAAAAGCTGCGAGACCATTTAACAGCAGACTTGACAAAAAGAAGCTTGTTGATAATGGATTTAAGCCACTTCAAACATGGCAGGATGCAGTTGGGCGTTATCTTAAAGAGATTGAGTTCTAAAAGATTGACATGTCATATTTGTGATATTATCATAATGTATTGATGCAACGCCTTATGAAAAGTCAAGCGGATATTCGCAATCCGCTCTGCTACTTACTTAATGGTGTTAAATAACAAAAGAATGGAGAGTTACGATGCCTGTATTTGATTTTAATAGTGTGCCGGATGAAGAGAAAAAGAATGCCGTATGCACATATGAGATATTTATGTCAAGCGAGGAGAATGCTTCGCCAGAAAAACCTATATTAGTTATTGATAATAAAAATAAACAATGGAAACATCATTCATTTGGTATGTTTACTAATCCGATAAAACGTACAACATTTGAATTTAATGAGGATAATGGAGTTGAAGTTTCTGATATATTAAAAGTTGATGCAAGATTTGTCAGTCTGCTCAAATGGCTTGGAGAAAGTCATATTAATGTGAGACTTTCAGGTGAAAATACGGCAGAGGGATATGCTGTTTATAAAATAAGCGAGGTCGCACATGGAAACACTTCAAAATTGTCTGCGGAGGATGGGTTCCTTCAGTATATGATAGAGAGACTTTTTGCAAGTGACGCTCCGTCAAAGGTTGTGAGTGATGAGGAGGAAGATGAGAGTGGCGATGGCATGAAGCTTACAAGCCTTCAAAGTATTACCGACTTCATCAATTGTGCAGGAGCAACACTTCCTGACAATATAAGACTTTGGGCAAGAAGAAACCTTGCTGTTGCAAAATCACATGAAGTATCTCCGGAAGAAAGACGCCATGCACAAAGAGCTTTGTCTATTATGATGAATATAAAGTGGAAAAGTAATTACTTTGAAACTATAGATATTGTTGAGGCAAGAAGGATACTTGATGAAGAACTTTATGGAATGGAGAGCGTAAAACAGCGTATTATAGAAACAATCGTACAGATAAACCGTACACATACACTTCCAGCATACGGAATATTGCTTGTAGGACCTGCCGGAACAGGTAAATCACAGATTGCATATGCTGTTGCAAGAATACTTAAACTTCCATGGACAACACTTGATATGAGCTCGATAAGTGACCCTGAGCAGCTTACGGGAAGTTCAAGGATATATTCAAATGCAAAATCAGGTATCATTATAGATGCATTTGAGATGGCAGGAGAGTCAAACCTTGTATTTATCATAAACGAGCTTGACAAGGCAACATCAAATAAAGGTCATGGAAATCCGGCAGATGTGCTCCTTACACTTCTTGACAATATAGGGTTTACTGACAACTACATAGAATGTATGGTTCCGACAGTAGGTGTTTATCCAATTGCAACGGCAAATGATAAATCAAAGATAAGCGCGCCATTGATGTCAAGATTTGCAGTGATAGATATTCCTGATTATACAGCAGAAGAAAAACAGGTTATCTTCAAGAATTTCTGTATGCCAAAAGTTCTTAAGAGAATGGGGATGAGAAATGAGGAATGTATCGTTACAACTGAGGCAGTGGCAGCAGTAGTCGAAAAATTCTCAAACACAACAGGAATACGTGACCTTGAGCAGGCAGCAGAGCACATTGCTGCAAATACGCTTTATCAGATAGAGGTCGATAAGGTAGAGAGTGTTACTGTTACTAAAGAGATGGTTGACGGATTGTTTTAGGTTGTTTTAGAATAAGGCTATATGGAAATGCGGAGTTATCCGTGTTTCTGTGTGGTCTTATTTTTGATTATAGTAATCCGAGTTACATTTATTACTCATACATGGAAGGGATGTTATTAGATTGAAAAGCAAAAATATATTGATAGCGGAGGATGATGTAAACATAAACAATCTGCTTAAAGAGACTCTTGAGCGTGAGGGGTACGAGTGCATACAGGCATTTTCTGGGACAGAGGTCATATTGCTGCTTGAGAGGGAAGAACCATCGGTCATACTGTTAGACCTTATGCTTCCGGGTATGACGGGAGAGAAAGTGCTTGCAAAAATAAGAGAAAACAGTGATACACCGGTTATCGTGCTTACGGCGAAAGACGGAATGGACGAAAAACTTAATCTTCTGCAAAACGGAGCGGACGATTATATCACAAAGCCTTTTAATATAGACGAGGTAGCTGCAAGGGTAAAGATACAGCTTCGTCATGCAGGATATGAAAAAGAGGACAAGAAAATAAAAATTAATGGATTTGAACTAGATATAAAAACACATCAGATATGGATAGATGGAGAGGAACTAAGAAAACTTACCAGACAGGAGTTTGAAATTTTAAGACTGCTTGCACAAAATCCCAAAAGAGTATTTAGCAAAGAAGCGATTTTTACATATGCGTGGCAGGAAGAATACATGGGAGAGACAAAAACGCTCGATGTGCATATAAGCAATATACGCAAAAAGATAAAAAAGATAACTGACAAAGAATTTATCCAGACGGTATGGGGTATAGGATACCGCTTTGCTGACTAAAGATATGTATAGAAAGAATTAGCAGAGCGGATTGCGAATATCCGTATGACGGAAAGTTGTGCATAGTGCATAGATTGACAGTTAATGTCAAGCTTGCAAGTGAAACTTTACTAATTCTTTACTTTTTCTTAGCGTTTTATTATGAAATGGTTTTTAAAATAAATCCTGTAAAATAAAAAAGGAGATAGAGCAAAATAGATTGTTTTTAGGGCATTGCTCAGAAAAGAGGATTATTATGAGTGAAATTTTATTAGAAACCCATGCATTGACAAAACAGTTTCGCAAACATAGGGCTGTTTCAGAAATTGATATGCACATAAAAAGGGGAGCGGTTTATGGATTTATTGGAAGAAATGGCGCGGGAAAAACCACTTTTTTGAAGATGATAAGTGGTCTTGCTAATCCATCTTCCGGTGATTATTCGTTATTTGGCTATTCGGGAAATGATTTATCAAAGGTAAGGTCAAGGGTTGGCTGTCTTATCGAAGAACCGGGACTTTATAAAAATATGTCGGCATTTGATAACCTGACGATTAAGGCAAAAATGTTCGGGATAAGTGACAAGAAATATATTTCAGGTCTGCTTGACAGAGTCGGGCTTTCAGATGTTGGAAGAAAAAAGACAAAGAATTTTTCGCTTGGTATGAAACAAAGGCTTGGCATAGCACTGGCAATGGTCGGAAATCCTGATTTTCTGGTACTTGATGAGCCGATAAACGGACTTGACCCGCAGGGAATAGTGGAAGTAAGGGATATGCTCGCAGGACTTGCAAAAGAAAGAAATATTACGATACTTATATCAAGTCATATATTGGAAGAACTTTCAAAGGTTTGTACGGATTTTGGAATAATACACAAGGGAAAACTTTTAGAGGAGATTTCTCAGGAACAGTTGATGCAGCAATGCAGTAAAAGGATTGAGTTAGTGCTTGATGAGCCTAAGAGGGCAGTTGTGACACTTGATGAAATAGGAATTCATGATTATGAGGTAATTGACAAGTCACATATTTATATTTATGAAAGATTTGAGGAAAGCGCTTATATAAATGAAAGACTTGTAAATGCAGGGGTGTGTCCGAGGGAGATTAAAGTAAATCAGGAAGAACTTGAAAGTTATTTTTTGAATATGACAGCAGATTGAAGAAGGTAATAATGTTATTGGCAAGCCACAGAACGGATTGCGAATATCCGCTTGACTAATAATTATGACATTTTCGCAAATGCCTTATTATGGATGGTATAAAAGGAGGAAAAAATTTTATGTTAAATATTATAAAGATGGAT
>CAKRFY010000020.1 GCA_934320895.1 uncultured Lachnospiraceae bacterium
CTCCATTCTGCCGGTATAATGATCACCGGCTAATCCAATTCAACTCATGTGGCTGCCTGTTAAATAAATTATTTAGCCAAGGCTGAAGCCTTACTTCAACATTTCTCAGCTTATATTATTTAGCTAAGGCTTTACCATCTCTTCTTCTAACAATCATCTTATTTGACTTGTTGTTCTTCTTACGTGTCTTAAGACCAAGAGCAGGTTTACCCCAAGGAGTACATGGACCCGGACGTCCGACACTAGTCTTACCTTCACCACCACCGTGTGGATGATCATTAGGGTTCATAACAGAACCACGAACTGTAGGTCTGATACCCATGTTACGTTTACGTCCTGCTTTACCGATATTTACAAGTGCATGCTCACCGTTTCCGATAACACCGATTGTTGCACGAGCACCGATTGGTACCATTCTCATTTCGCCTGAAGGAAGTCTGAGTGTTGCATACTTTCCTTCTTTAGCCATAAGCTGTGCGCTATTTCCTGCTGCACGTACAAGCTGTCCACCCTTACCAGGCATAAGCTCGATGTTGTGAATCTGTGTACCTACTGGAATGTTCTCAAGTGGGAGACAGTTTCCAACTGCGATCTCAGCATCAGCACCATTCATAACTTTCTGTCCAACCTTAAGTCCTTCTGGAGCAAGGATGTAAGCTTTCTGTCCATCAGCATATGCAATAAGTGCAATGTTTGCTGTTCTGTTTGGATCATACTCGATACTCTTTACTGTTGCTGGAACACCATCTTTATTTCTCTTAAAATCAATGATTCTGTATTTTCTCTTTGAACCGCCACCGCGATGTCTTACAGTGATCTTACCCTGAGCATTACGACCAGCGTTCTTCTTCAATGACACTGTGAGTGACTTCTCAGGTGCAGCTGTTGAAAGCTCTGTTCTGTCAACAACTGTCATGTGTCTTCTAGAAGGTGTATATGGGTTAAATGATTTAATTCCCATGACATTTTCTCCTTTCAATACTCATTATAAAATGATTCGCGCGATAGGTTTTCCACGCGATTATCTCCGACCTTTGGATGCGTTATCTAATCTCTGTGGCTGTATTTTACAGACCTTCAAAGATTTCGATATCCTTGCTATCCTCTGTCAACTTAATAATAGCTTTCTTAGACTTAGCTGTCTTTCCAACTGTTCTTCCACGACGACGTGTCTTTCCATCTAAGTTCATTGTGTTGACTTTAGCAACCTTTGTTCCCTCAAAGAGCTTTTCAACAGCTTCCTTGATCTGAGCCTTAGTTGCTTCTGTGTGTACAGCGAAAGTGTACTTTTTCTCTTCCATGCCAGCCATAGACTTTTCTGTGATGATAGGCTTCTGGATGATGTCATAATATTTTAAATCTGCCATTATGCGTACACCTCCTCAATCTTAGCTACAGCACTCTTTGTAAGAATAACTGTCTCATATTTCATAATGTCATATACATTGATTGCATTTACAGGAATTGTTCTAACTCCTTCAATGTTTCTTGCTGAAACAGCAACATTTGCATTATCCTCACCATCAAGGATCACAAGTGCTTTGTTTACTTTTAATGCATCAAGTACAGCGACCATTTTCTTTGTCTTGATCTCATCAAATTTAAGAGAATCTAATACGAAGAATTTCTCCTCGTTTACTCTTGTTGTCAAAGCAGACTTGATTGCTCCTGCTTTCTCTTTCTTGTTCATCTTGAAAGAGTAATCTCTAGGAGTTGGAGCGAAAACGATTCCGCCGCCTGTCCACTGTGGAGCTCTTGTAGAACCCTGTCTTGCATGACCTGTTCCCTTCTGTCTCCAAGGCTTTCTTCCACCGCCTCTGACCTCTGAACGAGTTTTAGCTTTCTGTGTGCCCTGACGTTTATTTGCAAGCTGTAAAACAACAGCCATATGCATTAAATGTTCATTTACTTTTGCAGCGAATACGTTGTCATTTAAATCCATCTTGCCAACTTCGCTACCTTCCATATTATAAACAGATACGTTAGCCATCTGTGTTTTCCTCCTTTCTAAAAGAATTATTTAGAAGCTTTAACGCTTTCCTTTAATACTACACAAGCTTTCTTAGGTCCTGGAACTGCTCCCTTAACTAAGATTAAGTTCTGCTCTGCGTCTACTCTTACGATCTCAAGGTTCTGGATTGTAACTTTAACTGAACCCATCTGACCAGGCATCTTCTTACCCTTGAATACACGGCTTGGATCTGAACAAGCTCCGTTTGAACCTGCATGTCTGTGGAACTTAGAACCATGTCCCATAGGTCCTCTGTGGAGACCATGTCTCTTGATCGCACCCTGGAATCCTTTACCTTTTGAAGTTCCTGTTGCATCGATCTTGTCGCCTGCTTCAAAGATATCAGCCTTGATCTCCTGACCGAGTGTGTACTCTTCAGCGTTCTCAAACTTGAATTCTTTCAGATATCTCTTTCCAGAAACACCAGCTTTTGCAAAATGTCCCTGTAATGGCTTATTAACACCATGACTTCTCTTGATTTCTTTTTTACCTGCGGCATCTTTTGTGATAACCTTATCTTTCTTATCAACAAAACCTACCTGAACTGCACTGTATCCATCATTGTCAACTGTCTTTACCTGTGTTACATAGCAAGGACCAGCCTGAAGTACAGTGACTGGAGTTAAAACTCCGTTTTCATTAAAGATCTGTGTCATACCGACCTTTGTAGCTAAAATAGCTTTCTTCATTGTTTTGCACCTCCTGTTAATCTACAGCGGATTTCAAATTTTCCTATATATAAAGGTTTGAAATCATCCTAGACGGTCTATAATGTGCAAGTTCGTAAACCAAAAACTCGAACCGCATATTACGCGATTTATATATATAAACCCTAAGGACTTACTCATTTTTAAAAGGGAATCATTTCTTTATCTATAAGAAATCATTTCCCACAGAGAAATTTTCTCTGTTCTGAGAATTCTCAGAATTATTTTTCTTTCATTTTAAGATTGACTGCTACGCCAGAAGGAATATCCATCTTTGTAAGAGCTTCGATAGTCTTCTGTGTAGGAGCGATAACGTCAATCAGTCTCTTATGAGTTCTCTGCTCAAACTGTTCTCTGGAATCTTTATATTTATGAACAGCACGAAGAATTGTAACTACTTCCTTCTTTGTTGGAAGAGGTACAGGACCACTAACCTTTGCCCCGTTTTTCTTCAATGTCTCAATAATCTTTCCAGCAGCATGATCGATCTGATTGTGGTCATACGCTTTAAGTGTAATTCTCATTACATTTGTTGCCATAAAAAAAGCCGCCTCCTTTTCGCACTTTTGCAGACATACTGATCTATGGCTTTTCGCCAAGTCTGCTAATTTCAGCGGAACAAGTGGTGACTGTACACTTATCCGGGTGTTTCCTGCTATGGTTTACAATTAAGCCGCAAGAATCCCGCCTTATCTAAATATGTTTTCTAATGTTACATATAAGATATCAAATTGTTGTACAGTGACTTGTCGCCAGTTTCCTAACTTGACATTCGCTCCACGGAAAACCTGCCATCATGGCAGCAACCTCACGCTTCATCGCTATCAATGTCACAGCAGTTGCTAGTATACACTGTTTCGAATATTTTTGCAAGTATTTTTTTGACTTTTTATTCTTTTTTGTTTTTTTCTCCAAAATGCACAAAAAGCACCGCTTTTCTCCGATGCTTTTAGTAATTTTCACTTTTTCAGTACCTTTAAATTTTAATTCTCTGCGCCGCTTTCTTTAACTACTTCCTCATACTTTCGAAGTATTTCTCTCTGAAGTTTATCTCGCATTTCCGAATTTATCGGATGGGCTATATCACGATATTCACCATCTCCGGAACGTCTGCTCGGCATCGCAATGAACAAGCCCTTTTCACCCTCGATAACCTTTATATCATGCACAACAAATATCTCATCAAATGTAACTGAAACAACTGCTTTCATTTTTCCTTCTTTTGCAATCTTACGCACTCTTATGTCTGTTATCTGCAAATCCTAACCCCCTTTGGTTTTTCCTCCATCACCACAACACATCATGACAAAATGCCATGATGTGCTGTAGCTTTATATATTCACTTATATATATTTCTTCTTATTATAATATAAAAATTATAACTTACAATGCATATCTCTCATTTTTCTCAACGACGATCTTAATCTCTCCATTTTCGCCTACATAACTTGTATTAGCTCTGATAGTGTCTCTGCTCTCAACTATACAGTTCTCAATATGAGTATTGTCACCTATATACACATCATTTAATATAATAGAATTTTTAATCGTGCAGTTATTTCCGACATATACCTTTTTAAACAAGATAGAGTTTTCTACGGAACCATTTATTATACAACCACTTGAAATAAGGCTGTTCTTTACATTCGAACCAAGATTATATTTAACAGGTGGCAAATCCTCTACCTTTGAATATATATCAGGATACTGTCTGAAGAAATAATCTCTTACATCCTTTTTCAGGAAATCCATATTCGTATTATAATATGAATCAACTGATGCAATATTGCTCCAATATGTATCCATCTTATATGCATATATCTTCTTGATATTTTTATATCTTATAAGAATGTCTGTAACAAAGTCATGTCTCTCTTCTTCAGCAGCTTTTTCAATAAGCTCTATAAGCTGACGTCTTCTTATTACATATATTCCTGTTGAAACCTGATGTCCATCTGTAGTGATTGGCTTTTCTTCAAAATCCGTAACCCTTCCGTCAGCATCCGTCTTTATAACACCAAATCTGCTTGGATCATCTCTCTCATCAACTGTAGATGTAACAATAGTGACATCTGCTTTCTTTGCAATATGGTACTCAAGCACTTTTGCATAGTCCATCTTATACACACCATCTCCTGATGCTATGACTACATATGGCTCGTGACTTGATTTAAGGAAATCAAGATTCTGTGCAATGGCATCTGCTGTTCCTCTGTACCAATAACTGTTATTCGGTGTAGTAGTCGGTGTGAACACATACAAACCGCCCTGTTTGCGTCCAAAATCCCACCATTTTGATGAATTCAAATGTTCATTAAGCGATTTTGCATTGTACTGTGTAAATACTGCCACCTTCTGAATATGTGAATTGCTCATATTACTAAGAACAAAATCAATACTTCTATAACCACCAGCGATAGGCATAGCTGCCACTGCCCTTTTATTTGATAACTCCTTCATTCTGCTGCTGTTTCCTCCAGCAAGCACGATTCCTATTGCTCTCATACCTTGTCACCTGCCTTAATCAAAGTTTCACCACTATCAAGTAATCCATTTGGATAATCACTAAGTTCAGTCTTTCCTGATATTGCGGTATTCTTTCCTATACTTACTCCATCTGGAATCACACTGTCCTCACCTATAGTAACAAGCCCGAATGAATACACATCCGGTTTAATCTTATTTGGTTTTTCATCGCCAACGCCAAGTTTACAGTTCTTTCCTATCTTTACACTTTCAGCGATAATAGACTTGTCTATAACAGTTCCTTCATCTATATATGAAGAACTCATAACTATCGAATCACGAACTACCGCTCCCGGCGCAATATAGACACCCGAACCAATAACTGAATTGCTTACATCACCATATATCTCTGATGCTTCGCCTATGATCGATCTGTCAATAGAAGCTTCCTCAGAGATAAACTGTGGTGGAATCTTGTCGCTCTTTGTATAAATCTTCCAATATTCCTCGTAAAGATTAAATACCGGAATAAGATCTGTAAGCTCCATATTTGCTTCCCAGTAAGCTCCAAGCGTTCCTACATCTTTCCAATAACCATTGTATTCATATGCAAAAATGCGTTTACCCTGTTCATGGCAATATGGAATTATATGCTTTCCAAAATCACATGCTGGCTGATCTTTAAGTTTTATAAGTGCATCTCTAAGCACCGGCCAAGAGAATATGTAAATCCCCATTGAAGCAAGATTGCTTCTTGGATGTTCAGGTTTTTCTTCAAATTCCTGAATTCTTCCATTATCATCTGTTATTACTACACCAAATCTACTAGCTTCCTCTATAGGAACCGGAATAGTTGCAAGTGTAACATCCGCTTTATTTGCCTTATGGAAATCAAGCATAACTTCATAATCCATCTTATATATATGATCTCCGCCAAGGATAAGAACATAATCAGGATTGTAATACTCCATATATCTTAAGTTCTGGTATATAGCATTTGCTGTACCAGTATACCATTCACTGCTTGCACTCTTTTCATAAGGCGGCAGTATAGATACACCACCTACATTTCTATCAAGATCCCACGGAATACCTATTCCGATATGTGTGTTCAGCCTGAGTGGCTGATACTGTGTCAAAACACCTACTGTATCTACTCCTGAATTGATACAGTTGCTAAGTGGGAAATCGATAATTCTGTACTTTCCTCCAAAAGATACTGCCGGTTTTGCGACATCAGCTGTAAGTACACCAAGGCGTGAGCCCTGTCCACCTGCTAATAACATAGCTATCATTTCTTTCTTAATCACACTATCACCCCTTTTATATTTTTTCGTTTGAAATTCATATATATACAGCCACATATCGCATGTCCCTATTATGAACAAACTATGACCATTTACGAAATTTCTTAATAAAATTACATAACAACTATCCTATAATTTAATGTGACAATATAGTATATTCATTTAATGTGTTTTTTATTATAACACAACATGAACAAAATGTGAACAAATATGTCAAATTTTTCAGACATTTTTTGTTATTTTTGCCAAAATTTACATAAATAATAAATTTACCCAAAATACTTTACACTATTGACAAAAAATTTTCTAATATATTTTTTACAACTGCAAAAGTACTATTTTAGTTACAAATAGTTTATATTTTTATTACATTTTTATTTTGCAATTGTATTTTTCTATCCAATGTTTATAATATAATGAGTAATAACTTATTAAATATAGATAGGACGGTGGCGTTATGTACCAAATAAATCTCAACAATCCATGCAAAGTATTTTTCATTGGCATCGGAGGTATAAGCATGAGCGGATTTGCTCAGCTTCTTCATGAAAATGGTTTCAATGTCTGTGGTTCAGATATAAAAGAAAGTAAAATCACCAAACATCTTGAAAGCATAGGCATTAATATTATATATGGTCAGAAAACTGAAAATATCACTGACGATATCGATTTTGTAGTTTATACAGCAGCAATCCATCCTGATAACCCTGAATTCGTTCAGGCAAAAAAACTTAACATACCTATGATGGAAAGAGCCGAAATGGTTGGTCAGGTTATGAAAAACTACCCAAATGCAATTGGCATATCTGGAACTCATGGAAAAACCACGACAACATCAATGCTGTCACAGATATTTCTTGCAGCAAAAAAGGATCCTACTATATCAGTAGGTGGTATTCTTGATTCTATCGGAGGAAATATCCGTATAGGTCATTCGGAGAACTTTATCACTGAAGCATGCGAATATACAAACAGTTTTCTCAAATTCCACCCTACTGCTGGTATTATTTTAAATGTTGATGCTGACCACCTTGACTTTTTCAAAGATATAGATGACATAAGACATTCTTTCAGAAAATTTGCGGAACTTATCCCTGAAAATGGCGTTCTCGTAATAAACAAACATATCGACAAACTAAACGAGATTATAGATGGACTTTCATGTAAAGTCATAACTTTTGGTATCAATTCAGATGCAGATTACTCTGCAACTGATATAACTTTTGACGAAAAGGGACATGGTTGCTATACACTTGTTAGAAACGGCGAAAAGACAACTATGCATATAAAGCTTAATGTTGTCGGAAAGCATAACATATCAAATTCACTGGCAGCAATCGCATTATCAGAATATTACGGAATAGACGAAGCTTCTATATTAAATGGGCTTTCTGATTTTTCCGGAACCGAGCGCCGCTTTGAACTTAAAGGAACATTTAATGGTGTAACTGTTATTGATGATTACGCACATCACCCTACCGAGATTACAGCTACTCTTACAGCTGCGCAGAAGTATCCTCATAAACATCTTTGGTGTGTATTTCAGCCTCACACATATAGCAGAACAAAAGCACTTCTCAAAGAATTTGCAAAAGCACTTTCAAACGCTGAAAACGTCGTCCTTGCTGATATATATGCTGCAAGAGAACAAGATCCGGGAGATATTTCATCTAAAACACTTCAAGATGAACTCAAAAAACTTGGAAAAAAGGCATATTATTTTCCAACCTTTGACGCAATTGAAAAATTTTTACAGGAAAAATGTGTTGACGGAGATCTGTTGATAACTATGGGGGCTGGAAATGTAGTAACCATAGGCGAATCGCTTGTTGAAAAATAGTTATCCACATTATCCACAATCGATTGTTGATAATTCTTCACAATCAATTGTGGATATTTTTATGCTATTATTCCCACTTAAATGCACTATTTTAGGCTATTTCCAGATTTTATCCACACTTTCAACATTATCCACATTTTTTTAATACACATTATTGTTTTTACACAATGACTTGAAACATTTTAAAAACATGCTAAAATACATTTACGGTGGAATTAAATAGCACAGAAAATGCCAGAAACACATAGATGCACAGAAATGAGGATAATAAATGGATAATGTTTTATCATGTACCGGATATATTCAACCAAATACTATTATAAGTAATGCTTTTATCGAGCATTTTATGTCTGATGCAAATGGAAGCTACGTAAAAGTATATTTGTATCTCTCAGAATGTATACAGTCCGGCAAAAGCAACATTTCCATACCATTTCTTGCAGACAGGATGGACAGCACTGAAAGAGACATAACCCGCGCCCTGCAGCATTGGGAAAAAAAGGGACTTATAGAAATCACGACTGACAAAATCACTAAACAGATCATTTCTATTTGTATGTTCAGTCCTGATGATGTATATGCATCTTCTAAGTCAAATTCATATATTGAAAACACTGCAGATGATATTGCAGGCACATCACAGATGCCATTTACATCCGAAGAACATAAATCCGATCCTATCGAGTCTGTTTCCATATCTGTCGATCAGAGGAAAGAGTTAGCGGCAAATCAGGATTTTCAATGGGTACTTCAAGTTGTCGAAACATTTCTTGACCGCCCTCTTAAATCAAATGAAATTGAACTTATATCATATCTTTACGGCACATTGCACTTTTCATCAGAGTTATTGCTTCACCTGTATGAGTATTGTATTTCACTTGGAAAAAGTAATTCAAATTATATACAGGCAGTTGCACTTTCATGGCATGAACAGGGGGTAAAAACACCTGAAGATGCAAAAAAAGTTACAACTGACTACAATACAGCATACACAGCCATATCAAAAGCTTTCGGACTCGGAAGACCACTTGCCATTATAGAAAAACAATTTGTTGAACGCTGGCAAAAAGAATGGCTGCTTGATCTAAGTGTAATAATCGAAGCATGCAACAGAACCATGTTAAAGATACAAAAAGCTGATTTCAAATATACAGAAGGCATACTTGATAACTGGCATAAATCTGGCATAAAGACATTACTTGATGTCGAAAAGGCTGATGAGATATACGCTAAACACAAAGCCGAAAAAAACACAGCAAAAAATAATAACCAGACTAATTATAGATACAATAATACAGCCACAAACAACAGCAATGGCTATGTAAAGAAAAATCAGTTTAATACTTTCCGGCAAAGAGATACATCTCATGCCGAAATAAGTGAACTTGAAAGGAAGTTGCTGAACAGATAACATTAAACAATCATCTATTTAAAGATGGAGGAAATTTATGGGATTATCAAATACTCAATATCGTGATATTATGTATAAGTATGACCAACTGAGGTTAAAAAACAAACGCCTTGTTGCTTCGAGATATGAAGAGCTTTTTGAAAAAATTCCAAAATTAAAGGAAATTCAAAATGAAATCATCACACTCTCTACCAATCAGGCACGCATGGAACTTTTAAATTCAGATGAGAAACTCGATGAAGGAACTTATCGCATTAAAAAACAAGAACTTATTGCCCAAAAAAAGGATTTACTTACCAAAAATGGTTATCCAGCAGACTTTCTTTCACCCATTTATACATGTAAAGATTGTAAAGATACCGGATATATAAATAATAAACCATGCCATTGTCTTAAACAGTATGAAATCGTATCTTTATATAAAAATTCAAACCTTGCTGATATACTTGAAAAAGAAAATTTCAGTACATTTAATCCAGATTTTTACGATAATAAACACATTATTAAAAATTTATCACTTACAGCAAGAGAAAATATTATAAGAGTTAAAAATGTATGTCTTGACTTTGTCAGGCACTTTGATACAGCCTACGACAACCTTATATTTTATGGCGAGACAGGTGTAGGAAAAACATTCCTCACACACTGTATAGCAAAAGAACTTTTAGACACCTCACATACTGTTGTATACTTGACTTCTTTACAGCTTTTTGATATTTTAGAAAAAAATAAGTTCTACAAAACTGATGAGTATTTAAATAACGAACAGATCTCATATATTCTGAATTGCGAACTACTTATCATTGACGATCTGGGTACAGAACTTGCAAATAGTTTTACAACTTCACAGTTGTATTATTTTATAGAAGAAAGACATATGAACCAGAAATCAACAATCATTTCAACCAATCTCTCATTTCAGGAACTGAGAGAAAGGTACAGTGAGCGTATTTTTTCACGTTTTACCGGATATTATAATTTTTATATGATCGCCGGCGACGATATACGCATTAAAATTGCTATCTCTTAACCTGGGAAAATTATTTATTTTCCTTTATCCAAATACATTATGGAGGACAAATTATTATGAAACGACATGACAAATTAGCTGAAACAATCCCTTACGGTACTCTGGGTATTCTCGCCCTTGAGAGCAGTAAAGACATGGGAAAAAGAGTCAATGACTACATTGTTGACTGGAGAAATGACAGAGCTGCAAAACATGCAACTGCTGCTTCCTTTGCCGGTTACAACAGAGATTCATTCATAATTGACTCTGCCTGCCCTAGATTTGGTTCAGGTGAGGCAAAAGGTATTATCAGGGAATCAGTTAGAGGTCAGGATTTATATCTCTTAGTAGATGTATGCAATTACAATTTGACTTACACTGTATGTGGTCAGACAAATCACATGTCTCCTGATGACCATTATCAGGATTTAAAACGTATTATCGCTGCCGTTGGTGGAAAAGCAAGAAGAATCACTGTTATTATGCCATTCTTATACGAGAGCCGTCAGCACAGAAGAAGTGCGCGCGAATCTTTAGATTGTGCACTCGCACTTCAGGAACTTACACAGATGGGTGTCGAAAGCATTATCACTTTTGATGCACATGATCCTCGTGTACAGAATGCAATTCCATTAAAGAGCTTTGAAACAGTTCAGCCAACATATCAGTTTATCAAAGCACTTCTTAAAAATGTTGATGACCTCAAAATGGATACAGATCATCTTATGGTTATCAGCCCTGACGAAGGAGCTATGGGACGTGCCGTATACTATGCCAATGTGCTCGGAATTGATGTAGGAATGTTCTACAAACGCCGTGATTACAGCAAAATCGTTGACGGAAGAAACCCTATTATAGCACATGAATTTCTCGGCTCAGACCTTGAAGGAAAAGATGTTATCATTATTGACGATATGATTTCTTCAGGCGAAAGTATGATCGATGTCGCAACAGAATTAAAGAGAAGAAAAGCTAATCGTATATTTGTAGCAGCCACATTCGGTCTTTTCACAAACGGAATGGAAAAATTTGATGAAGCTCATGAAAAAGGACTTATCGACAAAGTACTTACAACAAACCTTGTATATCAACCAGAAGAAGTACTTAAAAGAGATTACTATATAAGTGTTGACATGAGCAAATATATAGCACTCCTCATTGATACGCTTAATCATGATCAGTCTATTAGTGACCTCTTAAATCCAACAGAACGTATACAGGCAGTTCTTAAAAAGTATGGTCAGATTTAACACTATCAGGCAAATAGCAGAGCGGATTGTGAATATTCACTTGGCTTATATTCAATAGTTTTAAATTTCATCTAAAAACACCGACAAAAAATATCTGTTTTGTCGGTGTTTTTTTAGATTTTGTTTAGAATTATACGCTGTTTTTCACAATCACTTCATAAATGAAACACAAAACAAACACAATTCCTTTGTATAATGTACTCATAAACATAAAGGAAGCGGGTGGGAAAACAAAAGTAGAAATTATTTTTAATAGTTTTTATTTTTGTCACCTGTTTCGACTAAAACTAAATTAGCTTATTGACTTATGTTTGAGATAGATTCTTTTTCATTTTTTTCATTTGGGTCTGTAGTAGCTCCCTCTGCTGCAGACCAACTCCTTTTTGTACCGTACTTAAATTATTAAGTACACAAATTTTTTTACATTATTTTTTCATGAACTGACAGCGAAAGCTGTCAGTTCAATCCTCTTTTTTCTTTAAAGACAAAAACAGCTTTACCATTTTGGTAAAGCTGTTTTTGATTTACAATTTTAATATTCAACAGTTATCTGCCAAACACACAACTTTGGGATAAAAATGAACTACCCATTGTCTAAAGCCAGCAGGATTGCGGTTGCCTTATTTCAAAGACTTCCATATCTTAAAGTTTTATATTAGACGCAATTTCCTGTTTTGCAGCTTTAACTTTTTTCTTTTTAGATGATATAGAAATTTTTACTGATGACTTGACACTTAAAGTTTGTTTCGCTCTTATGCCGTGCTCTGCTGTACTTGTAAGGCTTAAAGTTCCATCAGTTATATTTACATTAGCACTGGCATGAATACAGTCACCATATGAATTTATATTTATTTTTCCTCCTGATATATCTACATTAGCAGAAACAGCGGTCTTACCATTTTTCCCAGAACGTCCTGCAGCTATTCCTCTGAAATCTTCATATTTTGTACCTGAATTTTTTCTTGTCTTTACGCTTATACTTCCCTTTTTTACAATTACACCTGTTCTCCCCTGAATACCCTTGTCAATGGCATCTACAAGTACACTTCCACCATTTATAACAACTTTCTGCGATGCCTTAATTCCTGTGTCAGAAGATGTTACTGATATATCTCCACCACCTATATTTACATTATCAGCATGTATACCATATTTTTTTGATACAATAAATATATCTCCCGCTGAAATATTTATATCTTTTTTACTATCTATAGCATTTCCATTTGATGATGTATCCTTCACATTAAGCCTTCCACTCCCTGATATCTTTAAGTTTCCATCACTCATGACAACAGCATCTGGAGACACTTTTTTGCTGCCTGTCTTTCCTGCAACCTCTGGAAATGCCATTGGTCCCATCAAAATATTTCTGGTTCCCTTTACAAGCTGTATACTAAGATTTGCAGACTTCTTTGTATTGTAAATACATGCGGTCTTTGAATTGCTCATTGTAACACCATTTAAGCGCAGTGTTACATTCATACTTCTTTTATTCATAATAATCCTGTATGCTCCAAAGTTACCACTCAATGTATATGTACCATTTTTTGTAAGCGTAACAGTCCTGCTTTTCTTTGACACAACAGCTTTTCCATTTGTCGTTGTAATCGAAGCCTTACCAGCCTTAACAACTGATGCCTTTTTATTTGCTGCTGATACGATTTCCGCATTAAAAGGGTACTCCACAGTGGCTGACGACATAATAACAGCAGCTGCCACTAATGTTGCAAATTTTTTTTTGCAATTATGCTTTAATGTTTTTATCAATTTTTCTTTTCTCATAATAACCCTCATTTCCACACATATTTTTGCGCCTATTAAGTTTATGTCAAGCACTCGCAGACACAACTCCTGACTTGTCAAGCGGATATTCACAATCCACTCTGCTACTTGCTCATAACACTATTATTAATTTTCACAATCATACTTAAAGCTGCTCTGTCTGCTGCACAATTCTTCCACATACAACTGTCAGATTTCCATTTCTGCACCTTATTGCATCAATGAATTCTTTTTCTTTACTGTCGTCCTTAAACTCTATATAATAATGCAGCTGATACATACTTCCCATATTTACAGTTTTAACATTCTGCATCTCAGCCTTTTTAAGATATTTATCAAAAATATCATCAAAAATCTCCGTATAATCAAGATTTTCATAAATTGTTATTTTTAATGTCCTCATATTCTCATCACCATTAAAGAACGGAACTGCATATATCACAATCATCACAACAATAACAAACACCGTTATAAATGCAGCATATGTAACATACCCCATACCTGTAGCAAGTCCCACTACCATAGCAAAAAATATATTACTTATCTCACGGCTCGTTCCCGGTATTGAACGAAATCTCACAAGACTAAACGCTCCGACTATCGCCACCCCTGTTCCGAGATTTCCATTGACGAGCATTATCACCGTCTGCACCATAGCCGGCAATATCACAAGCGAAACAAAAAAATTCTTTGTCGTCTTTCCGGTAAATGCATAGCATAATGCTATCATAAAACCCAGAACCAGCGATGCTCCTGTGCACTTGAGCGCCGTAGCAATAGTCAGCGAATGTGTTGTAAAATTCAAAATTGTATTAAACATAATCCCTCCACCTATGTATAATAATTTAAAACAAAGCGGGCATCCCCACTTCAGTTTTTCTATAAACTAAAAAGTATTTTCCGACCACATTATGTAAATACATTATCTTTCAACTCAAGTACCTGTGTATACACTGTTCCATATTTTGAGAATGAAACAGGATATATCTCACAGCTTTCCAAAAGTTTTATAAGCCAAAAAGGATATGCAGCCGAAGCCTTTATCTCAAGCATAACACTATCATCATTCATAATATTTTTTCCGTAATCTCCATGAGACATATCAAGGTCATCAGTGCGATATCTTATGTTAAAATCAAATGTCATACGCAGATCACTGCCCTTAGGATCAAATAATGCAATCCTGTCGTATGCAAGATATACCTTTGGTTCAGGTTTGTAAAACGATAAAACATAATCGAGTTCTCTAAGAATCTGAGTGTCAGCCTTTTTTATATGCCCCTCAGATACGGCCGTATACGCTTCTTCAAGCTTCATAGCCGCCCTGCGTTTATAAACAATCCCATTATACTTTTTCTTTAATTCAAGATAAACCGTATCACCACTTTTTATGTTTCCATACCCACGAAGTCTGATCTTTTCTTTATAAACAGGCTTTTCTACAGATTCACGAATCATATCATATTGACTGGTATCGTAATAAATATTGTTTATTATATCAAGACCAAATTCATCAACCTGCATATGCCTGTCAACTTCCTCACGAAATCTTTCATACTTATCTCTAGTTAAAAGATACTTTTTTTCATATCTTTTAAAAGTCATAAGTACATTTTTTCCCACCATATGTATCTCCCCCTGTCTTAAAACATACAAAACAAATTAATCATTATAGCATTTCTATTGTGTAATGCTATATTCTTTGAGAAATCACCTCATTCAATCCGCCTTGTTTTTGACACATTTTGTTTACACTTTATTATACATAACTTTATATACAAAAACCATATTTAAAATTATTCTTAAGTAATTCTTAAGAATAAGCAATGGTTGTGAAATTTATTTTGCAATATAAATCATTCACCACCAATCAAAACTTTTTTGCCCTCAAATGCAAAACCATGATAAAAACGTTCAGGCTGGCTTCTATGTGATGGTTGTCTTCCCGTATCAAAACTGCTAAATGTCGCAAGTGCCACATCATTCATATAAATATTCATTTCCTTTAGGCTTCCTTTCAACAAAGCCTTTATAAAATCATTATAATTTGCATCAGAACTCTCAAACCATCCCTTAAACATATTCAAAAACATACTTACTGTTTCAAGGTTTGTAATACTCAATTTATACCATGGCTCTAATGTTATTCCTCGATAATCAACCTCCTCCACCTTCAAATATCCACTTGCAAGTAAAAGACTCCAAATTGCACTTTCATTATGATCCAATTGTTCAAACACAATCTGCTCATCAAAATTTACAACTATACTATGACCATTGAGCAGATCCTCCATCTTTTCTTTTAAATTAACAGATGCTTTTCGTATAAGTTTTCCCACCAGCCCATTTGAACTTGTAGATGCCCAATATGGGCGAATCTTCTTTTCTTTGAGATAGTTGGTTATCGACCATGGATTATATATATCTCGATATCCACCAAATGTAAAACCATCATACCACTGCTTTACGATTTCTTTTTTATCTCCCATCCCAAAATCATCTAAAGAATCAAAAACTTCTTTTTCCGTAAATCCAAAACATGATGCATACATATCTGAGGTTGTAGTTACAACGCTCAAATTATTCAGATCTGAAAAAATACTTTCTTTAGATACTCTCGTTACTCCTGTCATTATTGCACGTTCCAAATATGGATTTGACTTGAATGTTGAATTAAAAAAATTGCGAATAAAAGATGTAAATTCTTTCCAGTAACCATTTATATATGCCTCCTGCATTGGCGTATCATACTCATATTTAAAGTTTTTCCAAAACGACGCGGACGGGTTATTAATGTAATAATATCTTCATTTTCCCACCATTCTTTTATAAAATTTGTCTTATCAACAAAAAAGCACTCTTTTTCTCTTATTGTATCAAATTCCTGATTTCCTATACTTATTACTTTCCCCATAAACTTACCCACTTTCATTTTTCTATAATAATTCTGCATTTTCAAATTTTTTCTATTATACTACAATATTTCATTATAAAGCTATGACTATTTTTTACACGCTATTGCATCATATCAGAATGGACTTCCTTGATAGTGTTAAAAAATCCGACTTACAGGTCATTTTAATGGTATCTGATACACCATCTATGAGCGTAAGTCGGATTTTATATTTTTACTGCAACAATTCAGCCATGTTTACATTTTTTCTACACCAAGTGTTACTTTCTCGCCATTGATATCCCACTCTTTTGTGAATCCAACAGCACCATCATACTTAACTTCATTTGCAAGAACTTCTGATTTTATCTGCTCCTCATTTTTCTTCACGATATCAGCTATCTTATCATTGTCCTGCATTGATACACGGATATGATCCATTACCTCAAATCCTGCATCTTTACGCATTGTCTGAATCTTGCTTATAACCTCACGTACAAATCCTTCCTCGATAAGTTCAGGTGTAAGATTTGTGTCAAGTACAACTGTTATTCCACGGTCTGTATCTGAAATATAGCCTTCCATCTGTGCTGCTTCGATGAGAAGGTCATCTTTTTCAAGCACTTCCTCGTTTCCGTCAACTGTGATAGTAAGGTTTCCTTTTTCATTTATTTCTGCCATTGCTTTTTGTCCGTCAAGTCCTGCAAGAATTTCTTTTACAGCGTTTATCTGTTTTCCAAATCTGCGGCCGAGTGTCTTAAGCTGTGGCTTGAAGCTGTATGTTGTAAGCTCACTCACATCCTGTGTGAGTACGGCTTCTTTGACATTAAGCTCATCCTTGATAATATCCATATAGAACTCTGAAAGCTCCGTATCAGCTTTGACATACATCTTTCCGATTGGCTGACGATTTTTAATGTTTGCTGTATTACGACAAGCACGACCAATTACAACAGCTTCAAGTACAGTCTCCATATCCTCTTCAAGCTTTTTGTCGATATGGGCTTCATTTACCTCTGGGAAGTCACAGAGATGTACGCTTTCAGGTGCATTTGCATCAAGAGTGCATACAAGGTTTCTGTAAATATCCTCTGTCATAAACGGAATCATAGGTGCCGCTGCTTTTGAAATCGTTACAAGTGCAGTATAAAGTGTCATGTAAGCATTTATCTTATCCTGCTCCATGCCCTTTGCCCAGAATCTCTCACGGCAGCGTCTTACATACCAGTTACTCATCTCATCAACAAAGCTCTGAAGTGCTTTTGCTGTCTCAGGGATACGATATGCTGCAAGGTTCTCATCTACTTCCTTAACAGTGCTGTTAAGTCTTGATAACAGCCATTTATCCATTACCGAAAGTTTGTCATAATCAAGTGTATATTTTGTTGCATCAAATTCATCAATGTTAGCATAGAGTACAAAGAACGCATATGTGTTCCACAATGTACCCATGAACTTACGCTGTCCCTCCTGAACTGCCTTGCCATGGAAACGGTTTGGAAGCCATGGGGCACTGTTAATATAGAAATACCAACGGATAGCGTCTGCACCATATTTATCAAGTGCATCAAACGGATCTACTGCATTTCCCTTTGACTTACTCATCTTCTGTCCATTCTCATCCTGAACATGACCAAGAACGATAACATTCTCATAAGGAGCTTTATTAAATAAAAGTGTTGACTCTGCCATAAGTGAATAGAACCATCCTCTTGTCTGGTCTACTGCCTCAGAAATAAACTGTGCAGGGAACTGAGCCTCAAATAAGTCCTTATTTTCAAACGGATAATGATGCTGTGCAAATGGCATTGCTCCTGAATCGAACCAGCAGTCAATAACTTCTGGTACTCTCTTCATTGTCTTGCCACAGTCAGGGCACTTAAATGTTACGGCATCAATATAGGGTCTGTGAAGTTCAACCTTTGCATCTTCAGGATTTCCGCTACGCTGGGCAAGTTCTGCACGGCTTCCTATAGATTCCTGATGACCACAGCCTTCGCACTCCCAGATATTGAGCGGTGTTCCCCAATAACGGTTACGAGAGATACCCCAGTCCTGAATATTTTCAAGCCAGTTGCCGAAACGTCCTTTACCGATTGAATCAGGAATCCAATTTACTGTATTGTTGTTGCGTACAAGATCGTCTCTAACTTCTGTCATTTTAATAAACCAAGACTCTCTTGCATAATAGATAAGCGGTGTATCGCATCTCCAGCAATGAGGATAATCATGTTCAAACTTAGGTGCCGCAAAAAGCTGCTTCTTTGCATCGAGGTCTTTTAATACTTCTGGATCAGCTTTCTTTACAAAGAGACCTGCAAATGGTGTCTCCTCTGTCATCTCACCTTTTCCGTTTACAAACTGAACAAATGGAAGATCATAGTTACGTCCTACATTGGCATCATCTTCACCAAATGCAGGTGCAATATGAACGATACCTGTACCATCTGACATAGTTACATATGTGTCACATGTAACAAAGAATCCCTTTTTATGCTGCTTATCTGCACACTCTTTTGCACATGCATAAAGTGGTTCATACTCCTTATGCTCAAGTTCTTTACCTGCAAATGTCTCAAGAACTTCATATGCTTTTACGCCGTTCTCCTCATCAGCAAGCTTGCCGAGTACATTGTCGAGAAGTGCCTGTGCCATATAATATGTGTATCCATCTGCTGCCTTTACCTTACAGTAAGTCTCATCAGGGTTTACGCAGAGAGCAACATTTGATGGAAGTGTCCAAGGTGTTGTTGTCCATGCAAGAAAATATGCATCTTCATCTTTAACCTTGAAACGAACTACTGCTGAACGCTCTTTTACAAGTTTGTATCCCTGTGCAACCTCCTGTGATGAAAGAGGAGTTCCACAACGCGGACAGTAAGGGACTATCTTAAATCCTTTATATAAAAGTTTCTTGTTCCAGATTTCTTTCAATGCCCACCACTCTGACTCAATAAAATTGTCATCGTATGTTACATATGGGTTATCCATATCAGCCCAGAAACCAACTGTACCTGAGAAATCTTCCCACATACCTTTATATTTCCAAACTGACTCTTTACATTTCTTAATAAATGGTTCAATACCATAATCTTCAATCTGATCCTTTCCATCAAGACCAAGAAGTTTCTCAACTTCAAGCTCTACTGGAAGACCATGTGTATCCCAGCCAGCTTTACGAGGAACCATATATCCCTTCATAGTTTTATATCTTGGAATCATATCTTTGATAACACGTGTAAGCACATGTCCAATATGAGGCTTTCCATTTGCTGTAGGAGGTCCATCATAAAATGTATAAGTAGGACAGCCCTCTCTTGCCTTCATTGATTTTTCAAAAATCTGCTGGTTACGCCAGAATTTACCGACATTTTTCTCTCTGTCAACGAAATTTAAGTCGGTTGAAACTTTTTCGTACATAATCATTTTCCTTTCATTATAAAATAAAAAGCTTCCATCCCCAAACAGGATGAAAGCATAAACTATCATTAACCACCTATTCTGATGTACATCGTCTGCTCTAAATCCGATACAGACAGAATACATGACCTATATAACGGTAGGAACCGGCTCAGTGTACTCAATATTCTCATTAAATCTGTGCAGAACACAAATCTTAGTAACGATGTTTTCCACCTGCAACTCAGGAGTGATATTCCCAATCTGTCAGATACCCGGTTCGCACCATCCCGGACTCACTGTACTCTTTCCCAAAAAGGTACTGTCTCCGTCTCAGTCTTTAACATATGTGTCCATTTTATATTGCATTTTAAAAAAAGTCAAGAACAAGATAATCCACAATCTAAGGCACTTATTCAAAATCAAATTTTTCATATACAGAAGTAAAATCATTTTCTACCACTGTATGAGGAGCTATCGTCACACTAATATAATCCTGATCGTTACTAAGATCAATATCTTTTCCACTACTAAGAAGTCTCACTATTGGTCTTAATGGATTCGATGTATTTGACACAACAATTCCTCTCTCTCCATTTGTCATAACAACTTCTATTCCTTTGGCATACACTGGAACTGCTTCAAGAAATGCCTCAACTGTTTTTCTGTCAAATAAAACATTACTTCCACCCATAAGATACTCTATCGCTTCTGATAAAGCATAAGGCTTTTTATATGGACGTTTTGAAGTAAGTGCATCATATACATCTGCCACATGTATTATCTTAGCATAAGGTGGTATTTCATCTCCCACAAGCCTGTCAGGATAACCTGTCCCATCCTCATTTTCATGGTGGTGAAGAACTCCCTGCTTAGTCCTAGCAGATATAAGCCAATTCTCATCAAGTATATCATAGGAATATCTCGCATGTTCCTGAACCAGTCTATATTCAGCCATCGTAAGTCTTGCAGGCTTATTTATTATTGCTGGATCTATCTTTGTTTTTCCTATATCATGCATTAGTGCCGCAAGACAAAGTTCATACAACGACTCATCATCATATGAAAGATAAATTCCTATAATTGTTGATATAACAGCAACATTTACTGAATGTTTATATGTATAATTATCATAAGTTCTAAGGTCTTTTATATCAAGCGAAATACTTTTATCTTTATCAAGAAGCTGACTTACAATATCTTTTGCTATAGTTTTTAATGAATCTATATTTCCATCTTTTAAAGCCTGCGTAGCTTTATTTCTAAGTTCAACTGAAATAACTTCCTCTATATCAATTCCCTTTGAAAATTCATCTTCTATATAAACACCCTGATAACCCCTTATTGACAATCTTTTTATATATTCTTTTGTAAGCTTAGTATTAACTGACAATAAGATTCTTCCATCGTCATCATATACTTCTTTTGCCAAAATCATTCCGGGACTTACCTTTTCAATGTTTAAGTATCTCATTAACTGCTTTATCCTTCCTGAACAAAAACAATTACTATCCATGCAGATTTCCAGATAGAACATAACAACTAATATGTCATGATCAAGCTATGAACAGTAAAAACATTAACCTTCATATTTAACTTTTATATTATTTTTACATAAGCACAACTGCACATTATAACCACTCTCTTTGTAAAAATCAACATCTATCATCAAATATTTAATATATTTTAAAATTGTTATTTATTTATTCAAATTTTATTCATATATAGTAAGTCCTGTAAATACATTTTGATAAAACTTCTTTTGTCCTGTAAAAAGTTTTATCTACAAAATAAACAGGGTTAACATTTATCTTTTATGTAATAAATGTTAACCCTGTTTCATATAACTAAATTCCAAGACGTTTTAAAAATTCCTGCGTTCTTTGATTTTTAGGCGCATCTATAACTTCCTCAGGCGTTCCCTCTTCGACTATAACTCCTCCATCCATAAATATAACCCTGTCAGAAACTGCCCTTGCAAACTCAATCTCATGTGTGACAACGACCATTGTCATCTTTTCTTCAGCAAGGCTCTTCATAACTCTTAATATTCCTGCTGTAATCTCAGGATCAAGTGCCGATGTAGGCTCATCGAAAAAAAGCATTTTAGGCTTTAAAGCAAGAGCTCTTGCAATAGCAACTCGCTGCTGCTGACCTCCTGAAAGTTCACACGGATAAGCATTTTCCTTATCCTCAAGCCCTACCTTTCTAAGAAGCTCCCTTGCCTCTTTAAACACCTCGTCCTTAACCCTTTTCTGATTGCATATCGGAGCATCTGTTATATTCTTCATAACAGAATAATGTGGAAAAAGATTAAAATTCTGAAAAACAAGCCCAAAATTTTGCTGTGCTTTTCTTATAGAATTTTTATCAGGATAAACCGCACTTCCCGATTCATCTTTAACAACATCTTCTCCACAATAAGCTATATCTCCGCCGTCTGCCTTTTCAAGAAAAGTTGCGCATCGCAGTAATGTCGATTTTCCCGAACCTGAAGGCCCTATTATTGATACAACCTCTCCCTCTTTTACGCTTAAACTAATATCTTTTAATACCGTTTTTTCATCAAATTTCTTTTTGATGTGATTCATTTCTAATATGTTCATATTTGTCCAAACCTTTCACATATCTATATATTCCCATCTGTATCTGCTACAGCACACACTTTACTATCCCTAAACTTCCATCCGCAAAACTTTTTCTTCTCTATCTATAATAGTCAAATTTCTTCTCTATCAGTTCCATGACATATGCCACTATAAAGTTAAATACATAATAGAACAGACCTGCTACAAAAAGTGGCATAACTGATGCCATGCTTGAGGATACATGCTGCGCAACATTAAACATCTCTGTATATGCAACTGCAAATGCAAGCGATGTATCTTTTACAAGAGTGATAACCTCATTTGTGACAGGTGGCATAATTCTCTTTATCATCTGAGGGAATATTATTTTAAAGAATGTTCCTGCCTTGCTGTATCCAAGCACCTCCGCTGCCTCTCTTTGACCTACAGGTATACTTTGGATTCCTGAACGATAAATCTCCGCAAAATATGCTGCATAGTTTAAGGCAAATCCTATGATAACAGCGTAAAAACGATATTCATACGGAAGCTTGATCTTAAAAATATAATATGGACCATAAAATACTACAAGTAACTGAAGCATAAGTGGTGTACCACGCATTATAGATATGTATATCTTCGCTATCCACTGAACTATCTTTATCCTTGACATCCTCATTGCCGTAAGTGGAAGTCCCAGCGGCATTGAAAATACAAGTGTGAGCACAAATATAAGAAGAGTTGCACCCATGCCCTCTGACAACTGCAATGCAATATTTATGAAACTTTTATTCTTCGTATTAGAAGCTTTCTCTCCCGGTACAGCCGCATCATTTGTATCCTCCTTCTGTGGAGCAGGCGTTATCTTTGCAACCTCAGGCACTTTTCCACCATCAATATATGTCTTGTCATCAAGACTTAAACAGGCACTATCCTCAAGTTTCCATTTCTTAACAATAGTATCAAATGTTCCATCCTGGAGCATTTCAAGTAATGTCACCTGAACTTTATCACGAAGTTTTGTATTGCCTTTCTTAAAACCGATGCCATATTCCTCTGATGAAAGTCTTTCATCAAGCATCTTATACTTGTCTCCTGACGCCTCAAGTTTATACGATGCAACACCTATGTCCATACATACCGCATCAACCATTCCACTTTCAAGGTTCATAAATGCCGAATTATAGTCGCCTACCTCTGTTATCTCCTTCATTGACTTCGCAAGCTTTTTATTTTCAGGAGTTGCATCATTTCCCTTAAGAGCTGCAAGTGCTGAAGAATCAGACTGCACACAAACAATCTTCCCATTAAGATCACTTAACTTTTTTATATCAGAATCCTTGTTTACAATAACTATCTGTGAATTGTCGATATATGGTGTAGACCATGTATACTGATTTTCCCTTCCGTTCATTGTAAAGCCGTTCCATATGCAATCTATATTTCCAACCTTAAGTTCAGTGTCTTTCGATTCCCAGTCAATCGGCTGCTTTACAAGTTCCCAGCCATTTCTCTTGGCCACCTGTGCAGCAAGATCGAGATCAAATCCCACATACTCACCATCATCACTGAGATATCCGTAAGGTGGAAAACTTGCATCAAATCCTACGACAAACTTCTGCTTTGCATCTGCCTTCATCCCCTGTCCAAAAATAAACATTACACCGAACATAAACAACACAAATTTTATTAGTCTGCCGGTTTTTAAAAATCTTTTGTCCATCATTTCCATCCAATCTGTTTTTATTTTTACTATCACAAAAAATTTCCGCATATATGCCGATTATTTTTAAATGACAATTACACATCTTTCATATAATAGCATAGTTTTGGAATTCTGTGGGATTTTTTTCAGAATTTTGGATTTTTTGAAATAAGTAAAAGGCAGTCAATTTTTTTCTAAAAACAACTGCCTTTTACCCGAATATAAATCATTTGTACATCACTTAAGTACTTCATTTCAAACTTCTTAATTCCCTATACTTTTCAAATCCGCCATTCAGACTAACGACGGGATAACCAAGTTTTGCAAGATCTCTGGTAGCGTAAATACTCTGGTTTCCCCTGTCACAATAAAGAATAATAAGTCTAATACCTTTTTTATTAAAAATCTCCCTGTCCTCATTTGTCACATAGTTTCTTGAAAATACTCTCTTTATATCTTTCTCCAAAGAATCAATATCTATCCAGACAGCACCGGGAATGTGTTCAATATCATAATCGTTTCTATCACGCAAGTCAAAAATCAGCACATCACTCCGACCAAGATAATCTTTAAGCTGCCGTGAAGGAAGGATGCGGATTGAGTTTTTAATATTATCAAAGGTCATAATTTTGTGTCTCCATCATATATTTTTTAAGTACGCCTAATATACCTTATAATTTATATTATGAAAACAACTTATATATTGTGTATTATTATTTTATTATATTTCAAATCTTTGAACCAGCTCATTCAATGTAACTGCCTGTGCCGCTAACTCCTCACTTGTTGCAGAAGTTTCCTCAGCCATAGCAGAATTATCCTGTACAATCTCTGAAATATCTTTAATACCATCACGTATCTGATCAATACTCTTCATCTGATCATCTGCTGACTGCGCCGTACCCTGAATCATTCCATTTGCAACACGAACACGCTCTACTGCCTCATCAAGAGATGCTATTACATCATTTACGATCGCATTACCATTCTCAATTTTTTGTCCTTTGTTCCTTTTCTTTTTACTCTTTCGTTCTCTGCTACTATAATCTCTCCATTCTGAATAATTAAAAACGACAAATATATTATAGCACAATTATTATAATCGTACAAAAAAATACAAATCTTTATTATTTTAAAAAAATAGAATATGTCTAAAAGTAAATGCATCAATCTATAAATACTATTGTAAATATGAATAAATTGTAAAAAATATTGCATTTTTCTTCATATTTTGTTAAAAAATTGTTGCTATTTTCCAAATATATGCTACAATAAATCTTGTAGTTTACTAACATGTATAGCTGTTTTGAATATTCCTGTGGAGAGGGTGTGCAGCTTTCAGCTTATACATTGTTTATTATTTGTTCCCACCTATTTATAAAGAATCAGCCGTTTTGAATTATATCAAAACGGCTGATTTTTTATAATATAACTGATTATCACTAATATAACTGATTTCGGTCTTTGTAACTTAAAAACAGCAAAAATCGCTATAAAATTCTTGCCATATATTTACATTTCTGATATAATATTTTTAATTTATGTAACCAAAGGCGATTACGGAATATTCTGTAACCGCTTTTTTTATCTTATATTATTTTTTTAGAAAGAGGTGTTATATGAATAATTTTTTGAATTCTCTCACTACAGCACTTGATAAAATTGACACTTTTGTCTGGGGCCCTGTAATGCTCATTCTTCTTGTTGGAACCGGTATCTTTCTTACTATCAGAACAAAAGCTCTATGCTGGCGAAATTTACCCTACGCGCTAAAAAGTGTTCTAAGCAAAGAAGCAAGACAGAAAAAAGGTGATGGTGATGTTTCGCCATTCTCGGCACTTACAACTGCACTGGCTGCAACGATTGGAACTGGAAATATCGTAGGCGTTGCTACAGCTATGGTTTCTGGCGGTCCTGGTGCTTTAGTATGGATGTGGCTTTCTGCTGCCTTTGGTATGACATCAAAATTCAGCGAATGTATGCTTGCCATCAAATATCGTGAAGTAAATGAAAAAGGCGAGATGTCCGGCGGCCCCATGTACACTATGAAAAAAGCTTTTAAGAACAAAAAAGCAGGTACTATACTTGGTTGGCTCTTTGCTTTTTTTGCAGTCGTTGCATCATTTGGAATAGGAAATCTTACGCAGGCAAATTCAATTTCAACCGCATTAAATTCAACATTTAACATCCCAGTCACAGTTACTGGTGTCATAATAACAATCCTCGCACTCATCATTATCATAGGTGGCATTAAAAATATATCAAAAGTATCACAGGTAGTCGTACCGCTCATGGCAGTATTTTATATTATTGCAGGACTTATCGTTATCTTTGGAAACCTCGACAATATACCTTCAGGTGTCGCAATGATATTTAAAATGGCATTTTCCGTAAAAGCAGTCGGTGGAGGACTATGCGGAGGTATTGTTGCAAGCATGATGCAGGCAATGCGTTTTGGTGTTGCCAGAGGTGTATTTTCAAACGAAGCAGGTATGGGTTCTGCTGCTATTACTGCTGCCGCAGCTACAACAGATGAACCCGTACGTCAGGGATACATAAATATGACAGGTACTTTCTGGGATACTATTGTTGTTTGCACTATTACAGGACTCTGTATTGCAAGTTCGGGCGTGCTCGGTTCAAAAGATATCGTAAACTCAGGACAGTACACATACACAAAAGAAGCAAACACTATATCTATAGCAACACGAAATGGTGATAATATAATAACAGACAATTACATTATTAAAAATGTTACATCAGATAGTAACCGCACTACTCTTGTCGTTACAAAAGATGACAAAGATATCTCACTGAAAAACAAAAAATCCACTCTTACATCAGACAATATAAGTGCTGATACTCTCGTAGGAACATGGATTGATTCATCGGATAATGAATATATATTTGACAAGAATGGTTCTTATAAATACAAAGAACTGACTGTTGGCTCGGCACTGACGATAAAAGCGTTTAAAACAGTTCTGGGAGATGTAGGAGGCTGGCTCGTATGCATCGGAATAGCTCTCTTTGCATTCTCAACAATACTCGGCTGGGAATATCATGGCGAAAAGGCCTTTGAATACATACTCGGAACGCACAGATACAATATGGTCTACAGAATAATCTTTTCACTTATCGCATATATCGGAGCAACGACGACGCTTGAGATTGCATGGACATTTTCGGATATAGCTAATGCGTTGATGGCAATTCCTAATCTTATATGTCTGCTTGCCTTAAGTGGCACAGTGGCTAAAGAGATGAACAGATTTCAAGAGGTGCTTAAGAGGGAACGCGACTAACGGACGCTTTAAATAGGGCTTATTATTCTGCAGCAGGGACGCTTTCGCTCGGAGAACTGAGTAGCGGTACATAAGCGGGCACAATACACCCGCTAAGTACCGACACAGTTCTAACGCCCTTTTGCCAGAATAATAAGCCCTATTTAAAGCTGGTTTTGTCCCAAAGTGACATTTGCCCCTTAATACTACTGAATAAGTGCAAGCGATTTCATCAGAAATATCCATCCCGTAAGCGTAACCGATGAAAATAATGTGGTACTTACCACTATACTTGCGGCAAGCGTGTCATCACCATCCATATTTTTTGCCATTATGTATGATGTAGGTGTGCATGGTGAGGCAAGCATTATCACTATCGCTATCAACTTTTGGTCGCGGAATCCAAAATATGCCGCAAGCGGAAGAAAAATCCCTGCAAGTACGACAAGTTTTATAAGCGATGCCGCCATAGTCGGTTTTATCTTTGCAAGTGCCTTTCTGCCCTCAAATGTCGCACCGATTGAAATAAGTGCGAGTGGGGATGCCATAACTGCAAGATTGTTTATTGTCTTATCTATCATTCTAGGAAAACTTATATTAAAAAATGATGCGACAAGACCGAAAAATATTCCTATTATTATAGGGTTTTTAAGTATATTTATCAATGCATGTTTAATCTGGCTGTTATCTCCGAAATTGTCTTTATTGTTGCTCTCTAATGTCAGAATGATAACTGCAAATATATTGTAAAGAGGCACTGAACCGATTATCATAAGCGGTGCCATGCCCGATGTACCATAGATATTCTGTATAAACGCTATGCCTAAAATAGCGGCACTGCTTCGATATGCTCCCTGAACAAACGCACCTACCATGCTTTTATCCCTCATAAATTTCTTTGCAAGAAACCATACCACAAGGATTGAGGTAAGAGTCGCAATAAAACAGAAACCAACATATTTAAAATCAAAATTTTTCCTTATATTTGTATCTGCAAGATCCTGAAATACAAGGCACGGCAGACACGCCTTAAAAACAAATTTATTTGCCACACTTGCAAAATGTTCGTCTATAAGACCTATTCTCTTAAAAAAATGTCCGAGGACTATCACCGCAAAAACCGGAACTGTCGCATTCAGACTAAATAAAAAATTGTTCATTTTCTTAACCTCTTTCGATTATTTATCTATTAAGTGATTGCGAAACTGATTGTAAGTTGTGTTAATTGTGAAGATATAACAATTTAATTATAGGTAACGATAGTTTCGCAATATATAATTATTTATAGGATAGAAGTACGATAATAAAATGTCAATGGTAAGTGTAGTGTATCAATGCTTTTCAGCTAAATAACTAGCATAGAAAGAGATGGGTTGTCAAAATGTATTGGAAAACCAGAACCACTTAAACACAGAAAAGTATGGAGCAGAAGAATAACTGACGAACACAGGCTTACCTACAATTTTGACAGCAACCAAAATCTCATAATTTATTCATGAAAATATCATTATGAAAATTAAAATACGGCATAAAAAACGCCCTCCGGAAGTTAGATTTATAATCTAACTTCCGGAGGGCATTAGCGTGCCACTTCCCTGATATTATTAAATATTATCATTTCTAAGTGTTTCAATTACATTATCTTTTTTAATTTTACTCATTGTGTATATCATGCTTGCAAATACTACTACAAATATGCTTATCACAACAACCACGATGCTCTGCACCGGAATATAAAATCCTACATTAAATCCCTCGCTCATTACATTGAACATTGCATAGGTAGCAAGTACAGCAAGTATCAGACCAAATATAAGACCTTTTATTCCATAAAATACACATTCATAATTCATCATTTTATTCAGACCTTTTTTCGTCATTCCGACAGATTTCAGCATTGCAAATTCCTGTCTTCTCAGAAGAATGTTTGTGGAAATCGTATTAAATACATTTGCAATAACTATAAGTGAGATAAGTATGATAAATCCATATGAAAAAACATTGACTATTATTACTATTGCATTGCTTGTTTCTTTATCCTGTGTATAGTCAGCTATATAGCTTAACTGACCTGACATTTTTTTATTCATAAAAGTCGTAACATTTACTTTTGCTTCTGAATGTTTTTTTGCCTTAAAAGCAAATGTATAATAATTATTTCTTACAACTCCCCTTGGTATATTTTTAACTTCTGAGTATGGTTTTACTATCGTGAGTACATTGCTGTTGCTGGCATCTCCAATACAAAGTGGAAGTTTCTTATCACATCTGACTACACTTATATCCTGCGACGCAAATGCCTCTTTTTCTGAATAAACCTTACTCTCCGCACTTTCTCCATCATCATCAGGAATCTCAAAATAATACTGGCTGAGTTTCTTATAACTTTTTATATTACCAAGCTCATAACCTTTCTTTTCCTTTGCCTGATATATCTTTATATCTGTATCTGATTTTAAAATATCATATGAATAATTCTTGTTTTCATCTTCATTATAAATCGAAAAATGATGCCATGCCAAAGCATTTGTATTTTTAATACTGTTTTTCTTTATATACTCATTATATATATCATCTTCAAGATACCATATATGAGCATCAATCCTTATGATACCTTTTTTCTCATCGACCATATCCGGATCCATCTTTTTAAGGTCATTAAGATACTCACTGTCTACATCTTTTATATTTATTTCGGCAATTGTATTATCATACATACTGTAACCGGCATCATCTATATTATCTACTCCCTTAAATCCCTTTAACGCATTTTCAACTGTCTTAAAACTTTTTTTAATAACACTCTTTTCGGCTTCCATTGACAGGTCCGCCGTCGTATTGCTGTCATAAACGTCCAAAGATTTTGACATATATGAGGTGAAACTGTTTACCGCTACAAACAGTGCCGTACTTATGGCTATAGAAATTACCGTTACCCTCTGCTTTCGCTTATTTCTCTTAAAGTTTTTGTCGGCAAGTTTTCCCTCAAACCCGAACAATCGCTCTAAAAGAGGGTTTACTTTTACATTTCTTCTCTTAAGTCCCGTACTCTCATTTTGTTTAAGAGCCTGTAAAACCGTAAGTCTGACCGCTTTTACTGCCGGTATGAGTGCCGATACCAATACCGTGATAACTGTTACCGCCACAGCTACAAGCACGCCCGCCGCAGATATGTGCATTGTAAGTGAAATTCCCGACGAACCTGAACCTGTAAGCATCATCGCAAACTGATTTCCAAGAAGATTTAATGTAATACCAATTCCTATTACACCGCATATTATACCAATCGGAATTCCTATTATACAAAGTATTCCTGCCTCAAAAAACACACTTCTTAAAATCTGCTTTCTCGTCGCACCTGCCGATTTGAGAAGTCCAAACTGTTTTGTTCTCTCACTTATGGAGATTGAAAACGCATTATGGATAAGCGACACTGACGCAACCATTATTATTGCCATAAGTATGCCTGCCATACCATATAAAAGTTTGTTGTATGTGTGGTTTTGTGACTCTCCGTAAAATTTTAAAAGTACGCTGTGTATATAACCGGTTATCTCATCTTCATCCGAACCTGCATCTGCTTTCTTTGCCTTTTCAAGTTGCTTTATAAGTGTCTCAAATGTCCCCTCCACTTTTGAAACATTTTTGCATTTAAAATACATCGTGTAAGATTTTGGTGATATAAGACCGCTTTTTGTAAATATCTGCATATCATTAGATGTATCACCATTACTTGTGACCACTTCAGAAAAACCTGATATTTCAAACTCCCTGTCTTTACCATCAACCTTTAATTTTATTTTGTCCCCTATCTTACTGTTTTCAAAGTAAACGCTTCTTGCCATATTAGTCATGATTATCTGAGAATTATCCTTTGGCATATGTCCGCTTTTAAGCTTCACAGTAAGCATTGCTCTGAAATTATCATCTATTCCTGAAAATGAAATATCTTTTGCCTTTCCCTGATTATCATATATCTCAACATAACTTTTCTCGCTTATATCTGCGGCTTTGTCACATATCTCCTCTTTTGACTTTTTATCAATATTGTATATCTGCCCCTGCCACTCACCCGACTGCTCTACTACAATATCAAGCATATAATTCTGTAAACTCGTTATTATACTTGTTATTGAAACAAACATTGCAGTTGCAAGAATAATTCCAAGTATCGTGACAAAGGTACGCACCTTATTTTTGCAAAGCGTTCTGAGAGTAAATCTGTTTATGATATTCATTATCTGTTCACCTCATCCCTCGTGATGTGTCCGTCCTCTATTGCAATTATCCTGTCAGCCTGAAGTGCTATGTTCTCATCATGTGTTATCATTATAAGAGTCTGATTATATTTCTTATTTGACTTCTTTAAAAGTTCCATTATCTCCTGACTATTCTTACTGTCAAGGTTTCCCGTCGGCTCGTCGGCAAGCACAACTGACGGTGAATTCATAAGTGCCCTGCCTATTGAAACTCTCTGCTGCTGCCCTCCTGAAAGCTGGTTAGGAAGATGCTTCTCCCTGCCATGAAGTCCCAAAAGAGCTACCATCTCCTGCAAACGCTCTCTATTTACTTTTCTTCCATCAAGCTGAACTGGAAGTGTTATATTTTCAACAACATCAAGAACTGGAATAAGATTGTAAAACTGATATACCAGACCAACCTGCCTTCTTCTAAAAATAGCAAGCTGTTCCTCATTCTGCTTAAAAACATCCTTGCCATCCATAAAAACTTTTCCCGATGACGGCTCATCAACAGCACCTAATATATGAAGCAGTGTTGATTTTCCCGAACCTGACGGCCCTATAATAGCAACAAACTCGCCCTTTTCGACCGAAAACGAAACACCATCAAGTGCTCTTACTTCATTTTCTCCCTTTCCATAAACTTTTGTGAGATTCTCTACTCTTAAAATTTCCACTCTATTTCCTCCATTCTGAACACTATGTAGTTTTCCTTACTGCTTTTACATGATATTAGGGGAAAAAATTATTTTATCTTAAACTAATGCCACAGATTGTTATCTGCTTTTTTCCCTCGCTTCATGATACTAATTTAACATACATAAATTACAACAGGGTGACTTTTAAATGACAAAATTGTCACTTTTAAAAAGTCACCCTGTTGTAATTTTTCTGCACACGTTTTTTGTGCATAGTGTAAAAAATCTTGCATACATAGATTTTTCACACTATCGTCTTATAAAACCTTATATCAAATGAAGTCCCCTGACCGACCTCGCTCATAACTTTTATTGTTCCGTTAAACTGCGTTATGATACTTCTTGACAGTGCAAGTCCGATACCTACACTCTCACTTTTATATTCCATATCAGCACTTGCGCTTAAATTTCCGTTATCACCATAAACCGCTCCGCTATTCTTAGGTTCATCCGACTTATTCTTGCTTTTTCCTTTATAAAATCTCTCAAAAATATGCGGCAGATCCTCTTTTTCAATTCCCGTTCCATTGTCGTTTATGACTATCCTACTATATAGCGCATTCTCCTCACAGCTTACCGAAATCTTTCCTCCCTCAAAGCTATGCTCCATACAGTTTTTTAATATATTTCCTAAAGCCTCGACAAGCCACTCTTTATCAGCTGCCACTTTTGAGTTTTCCTGATATGAACGCTCAAAACTTACACCTCTTATATCAAGTGGTATCTCTATAAGTGAATATGCCTCATCAATAACCCTGCTCATATCAATATCTTCAATATCAAAATCAACCATGCCAGCATCAAGCCTTGATATTCTAAGCAAAGCTGTTATCTGCCATTTTATCTTTTCGGCTAGCGTCATAAGTTCCCTTACAAGAGCAATTCTGCGCTCATATGTAATATCTTCCTCACGCAGAAAATTTAATATGAGATTTATCGAGGTAAGCGGTGTCTTTATCTGATGTGAAATATCCGCTATTGAGTCAGCAAGAAATACTTTATCATTCCGAAGCCTTTCTGTCTGTTCCCTGAGTTTTATCACAAGTTTTTCCACCTCATCAGAAAGCACAGAAAGTTCTCCCTCTTTGTACTGCTCAAATGACAAATGTTCATCCCCATGCAATATTGCATCTATTTTGTCACTTATACTCGCAAGTTTATCGTATCTTCTCTTTGTAAAAAACACATTTGCCAAAAATTGTATAAAACCTGCCACGCATACTATAGCTGCCACCTTTATATTTTGCTTTGACAAAATATATGAGAAAACAACTGCTGCTGCCACGATAAGCAGATTGATAAATCCCCACTTCTTAATCTCACTGTTTCGCAAAAAATTCATTTTATTCCTCATTTCTGCATTCACAATATCAAATCATAAACACCTATACCCCATACCTCTGACCGTTTTTATTATCTCCGGCTTCTGCGGGTCATTCTCAATCTTTTCCCTGAGCCTTTTTATATAAACAGTCAGCGTATTGTCATTCACAAACTCTCCTGACGCATCCCAAATCTCCTCCAGCAACTTATTTCTCGACAAAACATTTCCTTTATTTGCAGCAAAAATAAGAAGCAGTCTGTATTCCAAAGCAGAAAGAAAAATCTCCTGACCGCTTTTTGTAACCTTGCCGCCCGTCGTGTCAATCCTCACATCCGCAAGCTCGATAAAATTTGAGATACGCCCACTTCTTCTAAGCACACTTTTTATCCTTGACACAAGCTCTCTTGGTCTAAACGGCTTCCCAATGTAATCATCAGCTCCCATATCAAGCCCCATTACAACACTGTACTCATCACCCGAAGCCGTCAGAAAGATAACCGGAATATCAGTATTTTGCTTAATTGCCGTACACACAGCAAACCCGTTGCCATCCTCAAGCGAAACATCAAGAAGAACAATATCAACCTCCTGCGTATGCTCATCAACATATGAAAGCGCATCTTTCTGCCCTGTCACACTGCGGACCCTAAAACCTTCATTATTTAAAAACTCCGTCAAATTTTTTATAATTTCTTTGTCATCCTCAACTAAAAGGATGTTGTATAACAGATTACTCATAATCTCCTCCGGATATATATATTGAAAAGACGAGAGGATAAATCTCTCGTCCAAAATAACTTAACTATCAGACTAATTTTTAGTTTCTATCATTCTCTCTCCGACACAACTACAAAATCAGTCTCGTCTAAATCATCATTTGCTAAAATATCTAACAATCTAAATGCAGGACCTGTAGGATGTGTCCTGCCACATTCCCATGCTTCTATTGTTTTTTTTGATACTCCCATGTATGATGCAAATACACTCTGAGTCATACCGGCTCTCATTCTTATATCTCTAATTTCCTTATTTGAATATCTTTTAATTGGCATAATCATATATGTCTTTACCCGAGCCTTGCCGTTACCTTTCTCATATGCAACAGCCTCTTCTAACCCTTGTTTCAAATCATCAAATAATGAACCCATACAAATCATCTCCTATTCTCTAAAGGAAATCGAACCTTATGAATCCCGCCTGTTCCCTCCATTACAGGACCTGATTCAGGGTCTTTTAATAAAATTATCTGTAATGCCTGAAGCTCATTATCTCCAAGTCCTATTTCTTTCCAACGCTTGGTAAATAACGGTACTTCTATAAATGTTCTTATCATTCGCATATTACCTTTTGCTTCTTTATAAGCTATATATTACGCCCTATAAAATAGGGTGTCAATCAGTATTTTACACCACCAAATTCGTGATCCACACACCTTTTTTAACAAGAATATACCCAAGCACTACCTTGATTATGTCCGCACTCTGCACGATTATATAAATCGTAAGTATCGGAAGTGCTGTAAATTTACACAATACAAACGCAAGTGATACAGACACTACCCATGTAAAAATACTGTCAAACAAAAATGTGATTACTGTTTTTCCGCCTGAGCGAAGTGTAAAATAAAGAACATTCAAAAATCCCTGCAATGGGAAAAACGATGCAGTTATTATGATAAACCACTGACCTAAATGCCTTACTTCCTCTGAAGTATCATAAAGTTTTGGGAAAAATCCTGAACAGGCAACAAGTATAGCGGTGAGAAATACACAGATTCCCGCCGTAAACCACATAAGTTTATTTGATGCCTTTTTAGCCTCCTCAAATTTTGATGCCCCAAGATACTGTCCTGATATTATACCGACCGCATTTCCCATTGCCACAAAGACAACATTTAAAAGATTACATATCGCATTTGATATATTCATTCCCGCAATAACCTGCAAGCCTTTCATTGAATAGCACTGCGTCATAGCAGCTATACCGCCGGACCATAAAAACTCATTCAAAAATATAGGAAGTCCCTTTATTATGATTATCTTTACCTCACTTATTGAAATCTTAAGCGTCTTATATACCCCTCTTAAAAACTCATATTTTTTAATACTAAGATGTGTCCAGATTACAACAACAAGCATTTCAACAAATCTGGCAAGTACAGTCGCTATTGCGGCACCTTCCACCTCAAGTCTCGGAAAACCAAACTTTCCATATATAAGAAGGTAATTAAAAACTATATCAACAACAACTGACGCTATACCACCTATCATCGGCTTGATACTCTCACCCATCTCTCTTAAGCTTCCTGCATAAATCTGCGTAAATGCAAACGGAACAAGTCCAATAAGCATTATGTGGAGATAATCAAGTCCTAAGTTAAGAGTTTGTGTTGAATCAATCCCACCATCGTTTCCATGCAGATACAGACCTATCATTTTGTCTCCCACAAAAATAAAAGCAACAAGCCCACAGAGCGTAATAGCTGCTGTTATCCATAGCTTCAATCTGAATACATTCTGATATCCTTTTTTGTTTCCCTGACCAAAATACTGTGCTCCATATATCCCCGGACCTGACAGCCCACCAAATATTGCCAGAAAAAATACAAAGACAAGCTGTCCCACTATCGACACCGCCGTCATACTTTCAGTACCAAGGCTTCCAACCATAAGATTATCAACAAGTCCTACCGCATTTGTAATACCATTCTGTATCATCATAGGAACAGCAAGCATCATGGCTTTTTTATAAACCGAATTCCCTCTGCTATTTGTTCTTATTTCATTTGTACTCATCCGTAAACTCCTTAAAAATAATATACGATAAATTTTTTCGTGCTATAAAAGACGAGATGAAACTCCTCTCGTCTTTATTTTCCACGTTACCTATTCTACTAACCTTTTATATAAATTACAAGCATTATTTAGAGCATTTTATCATATAAAACCTTTATACATATTATATAACATTTGCTCTGTTACTTTTACGGGATTCCCCAGAATATTCGGATGTTGTGACTCCTTTACAAGTTGTACTAACTTCTTCTCATCAATATCAAACTCTTTAAGATCTGTTCTCAGATTTAATCTATTTTTTAAATCAGCTATCCTGTCTGCAAACTGATCTACATCTTTAAATCCAAGTTCCTTTGATAGTATTATAAGACGTTCTGTTTCTTTTCCATGTGCATTTACCCTTAAAAAATAATCAAGTGTTAATCCAACCGCTTCACCATGTGATATCCCATAGATATTAGTAAGCGGAAATGAACATGCATGACACACAGTAGTCTTAGGTAGATTAAATGCCATTCCCGCCAAAAGTGCTGCCTGAGCCATATTATCTTTTGCCTCTTTATTACCATGCTCAAAATATGATTTTTCAAGCCATGCAAGTGCCAGCTTCAATGATTTTATCGCAAACATGTCACATATTGGCTGATGATTTATACTCCAATATGCCTCCAATGCATGTGCAATTGCATCAATCCCTGTTTCAGCTATCACCTTTGGTGGCATGCTATCCGTTAATGCCGAATCTGACAATGCATATGCAGCAATGATAAAATCTAATGAATTTTCTTTTGCTAATTCTGCTGCCTTTTCTACCTCATCCAATAGTGGATTTACAGATACATCTGAAAATACCGCAGCTATTTTTCCATTGCACAATCCTTTTATTCTCTCACCATCATCTCCTCTCCATAAATGTTTTCCAGAAATCAGCAATCCTATATTACCACCGATTAATGATATTGCTTCAGGTAATTCCCTTATTGCACCTCTACCACAGATAATCTTAACCGGCTGCTCATATTTCCACTCATTGTCTTTTATTTCTTTATCCTTACTATACTCAGTCATCTTAACCCTCATTCTTCCACTTTTTTACTGTCTATTTATCGCATTAAGCAGCTTTTCACGAATTTAAAATATCTTTCTGTATATTTAACCTTTTCTGAATGTTCCTCTATAAATTGCTGAGAAAAATCAAGTGAGATCTCTTCTAAAATTCTCCCAGGCCTTTTTGACAGCACTATCACTCTCGAGCCAAGCATCATTGCCTCATCAACATCATGTGTTATAAAAAATATAGTCTTTCCCGACTCCCACCAGATCTTTCTGACAAAATCCTGCATCTGCTCCCTCGTCAATGCATCAAGCGCACTAAATGGCTCATCCATCAAAAGAATATCCGGCTCATTTATCAATGCCCTCGCAATTCCAGCTCTCTGCTTCATTCCTCCTGAAAGCTCATAAACCTTTTTGTCAGCAAATTCCTCCAGACCAACCTTTTTTAACATTTTTAATGTCTTTTGCTCAATCTCACTCTTTGGAAATTTTCTCATCCTGAGACCAAAATTTACATTATTTTTTACCGAAAACCATTCATAAAGATTTGGCTAATGCATTATCTGTCTCAAAAAAGTCTTTATGCGTTATTTTAATATCTTTTACTGCAGCCATATGTAACACTCCATCCTTTTTATTCTTTAAGTGCTTTCTATACAAATTCACCTGTAATATTATCTTTAAACATCTGTAGGTCAGGAGATTTATCAATGCTTCCCTGCTCTTTAAGAAAATCCGCTGTTGCTTTCAGTGTATCAGCAAGTTTTCCTTTACTTTCCTTTGTTCCAAGATAATCATCCTTCACCTGTTCATTACCATCAGGATATGAAAAGGTTTTAACCTGAAACTTTGCATCATTCTTTGTAATCCCTGCTGTTTTAGCAATTTTTTCAATTGCTTCATCCTGCTTATTTTTGTACTCATCAATTGCAGCTAGTTGGGATTTAACATAATTTACAACTACCTTTGGATATTTTTTTGCAAAATCTTTTCTTACTGCTGCCACAAGCGTTGAGCCATGATAACTGCGATACATTGAAAATATCTTTGATCTTCCTGTATAATTTCTCGCCATGTTTATAGCTGCTTCATTAGAATCTGAGCCACCACATGCAAAAAATACCTTTGCCATATTTTCTGGTGCTCTATCAACTATCATTTTCGCAAGCTTTGATCTTGGGCCACTCGCTCTTGCCGGAGCCACATATGGTAAAATATCAAGCTGCTTTTTTGCGGCTTCTATCATTTCTTTATTTCCATACCCAAGATTTACATTTCCAAGCTGGCTACACATATCAGCATAACGCTTTCCGTTATAATCCCAGAAATAAATCCCCTCACCCCGTTCAACAGGAATCGTATCAGCATCTCCATTCATCCATGGGTGCTGATTATATTTTTTATCATACAAAAGTACTTCCTCTCTTGATAGTTCCATTTTTCTATTCTCCTTTCTTTTTCAATCAAATCTATATTCTCTGATGTTTTCTTAATCTGCATAAAACTTTAACACACGATTTTTCTATTTAAAACAACACTATTTGAAAGCGTTTGCACGATATATAATTTAACGACTGCTTTTAACCACAAATCAGATTAAAATGTATTCAGCAGCACATTTTATATACACATTTTCAACGAATTGTGAAATCGTTATCTCAACGTAATCCAGACTGTTTTATGCCATTTTTCCACTCCGTTATCATCTAAACAAGATAAAAAAAGAGATGCTTCACTAAACAGTGTTGCATCTCTCTTTTAAATTCCATTTTTGAACATAGAAAAAAAGCGGGTGATGGGAATCGAACCCACGTATCCAGCTTGGAAGGCTGGTGTTCTACCATTGAACTACACCCGCGTCAAAGACAAGAATTATTATAGCATACTATCTGAAAAATGCAAGAGGAAATTTGAAATTTTTTAAATTTTTTTATTTTTCTGTGATATACTAAAAACATCACTAAGTTTTTCATACACAAAATTCATTCCTAACATAAACTTGTAATGCATAAAAAACAGCACAAAAAACGTGTGCAGAAATGAGGATTACTATGGAACAGACTGCTAAATATATCAATAAAATCATAAACACACAACAAACATTTTTTAACAGCAATAAAACAAAAGATATCAACTTTAGAAAAAATATGCTCCATAAACTGAAAAAAGCAATAAAACATAACGAAAAAAAAATACTTAAAGCACTTTATCACGACCTCGGAAAGTCAAAGGCTGAGTCTTATATGTCTGAAATTACAATGGTCTACCATGAAATAGATACAGCACTTTCCCACATTGAGAAATGGAGCAGACCGGTACATGCAGCAGGTACCTTAAGCACATTCCCTGCAAAGAATTATATTTACAGTGAGCCATACGGTATAGTCCTTATCCTCGCACCATGGAACTACCCTGTCAATCTGTCACTCTGCCCTCTGGTCGGTGCGATTGCAGCAGGGAACTGTGCCATTTTAAAATGCTCAAAGAGCAGTCTTATGACCTCGGATTTAGTTCAGGACATTATTAACAGTACATTCAACAATAACTATATATACTGCACAGACGCAGATATAGATTACGATTCGGTTCTTAATCAGAAATATGACTATATCTTTTTCACCGGAAGTCCTGCTGTCGGCAAAAAAATAATGAGACAGGCAAGCGAAAATCTCACTCCTATTTCGCTTGAACTCGGTGGAAAAAGCCCATGCATAATAGACGAAACTGCCGACCTTAAACTCGCTGCCAGACGAATAGCATGGGGTAAATTTTTAAATGCCGGACAAACCTGCATCTCGGTAGATTATGTACTCGTGCACGAAAAAGTTAAAAATACATTTATAAAAGAACTCTACAGAGAGATAAAACACCGCTACAATAACGCTGCATTTAACAGCTCTTATCCAAAAATAATAAACAGACACCACTATAACCGCCTGAAAAAACTGCTTGCATCAGAAACAAAAGTTATTGGCGGCATCTGCAATGACACTGAACGAAAAATCTCTCCAGCAATTTTACCTGACACAAACTTTAACAGACAGGTAATGCAGGAAGAAATTTTTGGACCACTGCTGCCAATAATAAGCTACCGTAATTTAAACAATGTGATACAAACTCTGAAAGTCAAAGAAAAACCTCTAGCCTGTTATGTATTCACACAAAAAAAAGCCACCGCACATAAGATAATACACGAAGTATCCTATGGCGGAGGCTGTATCAATGATGTCGTTATCCACATCTCAAATCACAATCTCCCATTTGGAGGAATTGGAAACAGTGGTATGGGTAGCTATCACGGAAATTACAGTTTTGAAACATTTAGTCATAAAAAAAGTATTGTAAAAAGCAACGGCAAATTTGATATCCCATTCAGATACGCACCATATGGGACACTTAAATACCATCTTTTGAAAAAATTATTGTAAAACTTTCTCTTCCGGCAGCCACTTACGAAGCATCTTGTAAAGATCACCGATAATAATCGGTTTTGTAAGAAAGTCACTCATACCCTTACTTATAAGAACTTCTCTTACTCCCTTCATTGCATCCGCAGTCAATGCAATGACAGGGAGTTTGTTCTTCTTTTCATCTGCCATTGCACGGATATGCGCAGTTGTCTCTACACCATCCATTCCTGGCATAAAATGATCCATAAATATAAGATCATAATCATTCTTATCTATCATTTTAAGAGCATCCTCGCCACTTTCAGCCGTATCAATCTTCATCTTTGTCGGTTCCATAAGAGCCTTTGCAACCACAAGATTTAATTTAGTATCATCAACAACAAGAATATGTGCTTCCGGCGCAACTACTACCAATACTTCATTCGCCTTTTCGTCCTCTTCCTCATATCTGTAATCTTCCAAACGACCGGCTGGTGTCCAATCCTCAATTATAATAGGAAGTGCAAAAGAAAATGTGCTTCCTTTACCATATTCACTTCTTACACTTACAACACCATCCATAAGTTCTATAAGCTGCTTACTAATTGCAAGACCCAGACCTGTTCCCTCCTTATGATGGTTAATCTTTGTATCAAGCCTTGTATACGCTTTAAATAGCTTAGCAAGGTCTTCCTTTTTAATTCCAATACCATTATCTTTAACTGAAAAATGCAGCATTGCATTTTTATCATCACGTTTCTGTACTGCTACACGAACTCGGACTTTTCCCTTATCAGAATATTTGATAGCATTTGTACAATAGTTTATCATAACCTGCTTAATTCGAACATAATCACCATACATTCTCATAGGTATATTTTCTGGAACTTCAAACTCTATATCCAGTTTTCCATTATTCCTCGCCATTGTAATTTCCTTGACATCATTTAAAACTGACAATACATAAAAACTCTCTGGTACAATATCAAACTTCCCAGACTCAATTTTGGAATAATCAAGAATATCATTTATAAGCGTAAGCAGACCGAAAGCTGATGATTTCACCATACTTAGACTCTTCTTAACACTTTCAGACATATCCTCACGAAGTGCAACTTCTGTCATACCAACTATAGCATTCATCGGCGTGCGTATCTCATGTGACATGGTTGATAAAAAGTCGCTTTTAGCTCTATTCGCATTTTCAGCATTAATTTTAAGAATATGCGCTGTTAAAGCATTAACCGCCTCTGACAATAAAAATTTCTCAACCGCTGTATACGGAGTCGTATCATATCTGTCAAAACTTATCGCACCAATATATTTTCCATTTCCAAGCATAGGAATCCATATCTGATTTCCAAGGATAACACTAAATATAATATCATCAACGAACTTCTTGTCACCGCTTATTGAAGTGTAAATATCCTTATCGGGATTTATTTCTATATAGCCGTTCTCATCGTATGTCTTTGTTGTATTCCTAATCTGCTCAATGCTCATTGAAGAAAAATAATCTTTCAGACAATTTTCTTCCCTGCTGTTCCACTGATGCTCAACATAGCATGTCCCACTCGACATATCCGTTTCTACAACGCATATCCTGTCAACACCAAGATACTGACCTATTCTTTCTAACATCTGATTTATTCCATCGACAAGATTTTCCGAATACTTAACATCCTCCATGACCTCTGCCAAAAATCTGTGACCCTCTGCAAGTTTATCATACTCTTTCTCAGAAAAGTGTTCACTCTCAGCCATGACCTTTTCAAAAAGTGAATTTTTGCGTTTATCATTATGGTCGTGATACATATTTTCAATGCGCTGCCGTCTCATACTCATCTGAGCCTGCTTTATTCTTGTAATATCATGCAGCTTTCCGATAACACTAACCGGAACATCTCCATCTTTTACAATAAAATATTCAACACGGTACCATAACAGCACCAATGTACCGCCCTTATTATATGACATATCTATCTCAGCCTGCGTCCCCTCAAAACCATTCTCGTTAAATCCCCTTATAAATCGATCATATAAATCTTTTAATTCCGGATAATCACCCATATTATGTGAAAAATTTTTATATTCCACGGACCTGTTTTTTTCATTATTATCCTGATATACTGACCTGTTTGCAACATATCTGTCCTCTTTCGGGTAATATTCAAAAACAACATCTTTAGTTTCTTTAACCAACAATTGGTAACGAGCATCCTGTGCCTTTTCTTTCAAATAAGCCTGATGCTGTTCATCAAGCATTCTTCTCGCCCGTTTCATAATCTGAAAAAGAAAAAGTGCAACTATCATATATTCTAAAGTAAAGCCAATAAGATATGCACTAAAAGTTTCTAAATGTGACCATCCAAGATATGTAATCTCAAGTCTTCCAGCAGAATTAAAATATACCGAAATAACCATCACAATATATGAAAAAATTGAACAAAAAAGTGTATAATTTCTATCAAAATACAGACAACTGGCAACAGGAACAAGAATAAATGTTATGTAGATACCAATATCATTAAAGCATCCAAACATTCCTATTAAAATTGACAAAACTATAGACATATAATATTTCAAAAACTTATCAGGAACCTTTAAAAAATAAAGAATCAATGGAGATATCAATGTTGGAAAACCAATCAACGGTATTGCAAACAACAATTTTTCGCTGAAATTAAATACAGCAAAAAAATCCAGCAGTAAAAGACACACCAAAAACATTGTGCAAGCTGCCATTGTGATAGCAATCTGTTTATTAAGTTTATGTGTATTATAAATCATATGGACTCCTTCCCATGTAAGTTATATCTATGATTTTATATGAGAATTACATTTATATACTTTTTTCCAATAACTGTCAATTTTTTATCTATATTATACATTATTTTATATGAAATAATCAATAATTGAACTAAATGAAGCGTTATTTCAAACAAAAAAATAAACCACAGAATATGCGATAAAATCACATACCCTATGGCATCTCAACTTTTATATTTTTATATCACAACACTCTCATCATTCCTGACAGCCTCATTCACAATCACCTCAACGTTTCCCTCACTGTCATCAACAAGATATATCTTATGTAAAAACAGATTTACACGCTCACCCTCCTGAATAAGTTCCTGACCTATCTGCCTGTTTGCAATCAAAACCTCATTATGAACCCTTATTTTAAGCTCAAGTCCGTTTCCACGAAATGAAACCCTTTCTACAATACCCTCCTCTGTCGTAACAGGGTAAGGATTAAATTCATTTTTCTTCCTAACTGTAATAAACTCAGGTCTTATCACCGCCGTTTTTCCATCAGAAGCACCATGAAAACCATTAAATGAAATATAATCTTTTATTAAAACAGGTTCACCTAAAAACTGTGCCATAAATGGAGTCTTAGGATTGCTATAAACTTCAACTGGTGTTCCAATCTGTTCAATCCTGCCCTTATTTGTCACAATAATCTGATCTGCCACCTCTATCGCTTCATCCTGATCATGTGTTACAAAAATGCTTGTTATCCCAACCCTGTTTATAAGTTCCCTAAGCCATAACCTTAACTCCTTACGAACTTTTGCATCGATTGCCGCAAACGGTTCATCAAGTAGAAGAAGATGCGGCTGTATAGCAAGCGCTCTCGCAAATGCGACACGCTGCCTCTGACCTCCAGAGAGCTGCGTTGGGTATCTCTTTTCAAATCCCTTCAATCCAACAAGTTCAATAAGCTCATACACACGCTCTTTTATCTCCGCCTTGCTTTTTTTCTGTATCTTAAGACCAAATGCTATATTCTCATACACCGTCTTATACCTAAATAAAGCATAATTCTGAAATACAAAACCAATCCCTCTCTTACTTGCTGGAATATTATTTACCTGCTCACCATCAATATAGATTTCCCCTGAATCCGCATTTTCAAGACCTGCCAAAATCCTTAGTATTGTTGTTTTTCCGCTCCCACTCGGACCTAAAAGACCTATAAGTTTTCCCTTTTCAACAGAAAAACTAACATCATCAGATGCCTTAAAATCTTTAAATTTTTTATTGATATGTTTAAGCTCGACATACGCTTTCTTATTATCCTGCATACTTATCCCTCACTTCTTTTCATACTATTTTCAAAAATATTTTTTAAAATAAGAATTACAAGTGCCATTACCACAAGGATAGCTGACATTGCAAACGCTCCCGTAAAGTCAAATGCCTGATACAAAAGTTCTATATACAGCGGCATTGTATTTGTAATACCTCTCAAATGCCCTGACAACACGGAAACAGCTCCAAATTCTCCCATTGCCCTTGCCGAGCAGAGAACAACTCCATATAAAAACGCCCATCTGATATGTGGAAATGTTATCTGGGTAAAAATCTGAAATCCATTTGCCCCCATAAGAGCGGCGGCTTCCTCCTCGTCTGTTCCCTTAACTGTGAGAACAGGTATTATCTCTCTTGATATAAAAGGAAATGTGACAAATATTGTCGCAAGAACTATTCCGGGAACTGCAAATATTATCTGAATACCCCATTTTTCAAGAAAAGGATATATTGCACTCTGTCTGCCGAATGTAAGTACAAATATCAGACCGGCGATTATCGGAGAAATAGTAAGCGGCAGATCTATCAAAGTGGATATGAGATTTTTGCCACGAAACTTAAAGCGTGTGATAAGCCATGCCGCAAAAATTCCAAACACTGAATTTATGATAACTGTTATCACAGTAACCTTTACGGTAAGTAAAATTGATTTAACTGCATATTCATCTGCAACCGATGAAACAAAAACTTTCCATCCCTCTCTCAACGCCGTATAAATGACATATACCAGCGGAAGTATGAGCATTATAAGCAAAAATACGGTGCTGGCTCCAATAAGAAGCCATTTGACAAAACCTTTATCATTTCTTATCTCCAATATCTTCACCTCCTAATCAATTCCGCTTACGATCTTTGATGTATGACTTTGGATCAATGCATTTACAAAAAGAATCACAAACGATATAAACAGCATAACAAGTGCGATAGATGTGGCACTCGCATAATCAAATTCCTGAAGTTTAGCCATTATCATAAGTGGTGCTATCTCTGTTTTGTACGGAGTATTTCCCGCAATAAAAACAACACTTCCATACTCACCTATACATCTTGCAAAAGCCATTGTAAAACCTGCTATAAGTGCCGGTCGTATTTCAGGAAATATCACACTAAAAAAGATACGGGTACGGGAAGCACCAAACATTGCTGCCGCCTCCTCATACTCTTTTTCCACCTTTTCGAGCACCGGCTGTACACTCCTTACCACAAACGGAATTCCTATAAAAACAAGAGCCACTGTAATTCCTATCTGTGTATATGCAATTTTTACTCCAATTTTTGAAAAAATCTGTCCTATCCATCCTTCAGGTATTGTAAGATGCGTAAGCGCAATACCCGCAACGGCTGTAGGCAATGCAAAAGGCACCTCGATAATCCCATCCATAATCTTTTTTCCCGGAAAATCATACCTCACAAGCACCCATGCAATAATCATTCCCATCACTGCATTTATTACTGATGCAGTCAGAGCTGTCAAAATACTAACCTTATAACTCGCCAGAACTCTTGGTCTTGTCACCGTCACCAGAAAATCATGTGGTGACAGTTTAAGTGAAAAGAACACCAGCGAGCATAATGGGATAATAACAATAAGTCCAAGTATTGCCATAACAACTCCAAAGGATAATCCGAAACCGGGAATTACACTTTTCTTACGCTTCATATCAAACTCCATTTCCAAACAACTTAATGTTAAAATATCATGCCAATTAATTTATTACTACTCATATATCACCTTGAGAAATAATATTTATTTGTCAATCTTTTTCTAAAATCCTATTTTTCCTCATAAATCGAGTCGAAAACTCCACCATCAGAAAAATGTTTCTTAGTTGCTTCACTCCATCCTCCAAAATGATCGATATTGGTAAGGTCAACATCCGTTATTATCCATTTATGATCCTTTGGAAGTTTATCAATAGTATTGCCACTGCCCTTATAACTGTACTCTTTCAAAATCTTTTCATTTGAAGGACGATAATACCACTGTGCTTCTAACTTCTGAGCGTCATCAGAATACAGATATTTCAGATACTCCTCAGACACCTTCCTTGTTCCCCTCTGGTCTACAACCTTATCAACAACAGCAACTGTCGGCTGGCACAAAATTGAAACAGAAGGAACAACAATCTCATATTCTCCCGGATGTTCATCCAATGAAAGAAATGCTTCATTTTCCCATGCCAGTAAAACATCACCCTGCTTATTCTCAACAAAAGAAGTCGTTGCACCTCTCGCACCTGAATCAAGAACAAGCACATTTTTATAAAGTTTTTTCATACTCTCTTTAATCTCATCTTCACTCTGTCCCTGCTTTTCAAAGTAATACCATGCTGCAAGATAATTCCATCTTGCACCACCTGAAGTTTTAGGATTTGGTGTGATAACCCCAACATCATTTCTAATAAGATCACTCCAGTCTAAAATCTTTTTAGGATTTCCCTTTCTAACAAGAAATACAATAGATGATGTGTACGGCGAACTGTCACGCTCAAACTCATTAACATAACCATCGTCAATAAGTCCCGCATCCTTTATTGCATCAACATCACCCTCAAGTGCAAGCGTTACCACATCTGCCTGAAGACCATTTGCAACCTCAAGAGCCTGCTTACCTGAACCGCCATGTGACTGAACTATTGAAACATCTTGACCTGACTTTTCTTTCCAATGCTTCTGAAAGATTTTATTATATTCCGCATAAAGTTCCCTTGTCGGATCATAAGAAACATTTGTTATCTCAACTTTTTTATTAGAAGAAGCATCACTCTTTTTGCCATCCGTTCCTGCCTTTGAACCGCAGCCTGTAAGACTTCCCAATGTCAACGCTGCTACTGTAAATAACGTAATAATCTTTTTCACTCTCATAATCTGCCTCTCTTTCCCCGCCTGGTGAATTGATAAAGCGGTTTGTTTTTTGCTGATGTTGAAATAATATTCGTAAATGGGGTGAAAAACAATCAGAATATGTGAAATCGTTTGCAGGGCCATAGCATGACAGTCAAAAATTCCTTTTAAATCGACTGTTTTCGTCAAAATATTATGCTTATATATGCATGGACGACATAATGTTGTGAAATCGTTTGCAGTTAGGAAAAATGGGATGTTTTCGTAAAAAAGAACATTTCTTTTGTTAAAAATAATCTGTTTTATGAAATAAAAGTCAATTATAAGAAAATACAAATATAAATTTTTGTAATATCGATTAATAAATGTTATACTTTACTTAGCAAAAAATATCTTTAACATATTATCAAAAAGAGGAATTTATTATGCCTAACATTGAAACATACTTTTTAGTAGATTTTGAAAATGTAAAAGAAGCTGGTCTTGTCTGTTCAGATAAATTGACAGAGCATGATCATATTCACATTTTCTCTACACAAAATAATCCAAAAATAAATTTTAATATTTTAGTTCCCCTTAATAAAGCTGACTTAAATATACATGTCGTTCCTATTGGAAATCAGTCACTCGATATGCATCTTGCATCATATCTGGGATATTTAATTGGATCAAACAGTAAAACTCAAAAAAAATGTGAATATATTATTATCAGTAAAGACACGGGCTATGATAATATCATTTTATTTTTAACTGAAATGACAAAAACTAACATAACTCGTCTGCCTGTTTTAAAGCATAAAAAGCAAAATAATAATGATACACCAAAAATCCAAAATATCACAACTGGTAAAAAAGCTACAATTAAAACAGGGCAATCAACATCAACTATGAAGACCAGTTTAAAAACCAAACTCAATACAGAAATCCAACGAACTATCAGTAATGCCGGGTATGTTAGTAATGTAAGTAATGATGTTGCTTCTATTGTTTCAAACTGCCCTATGGACGAACATCTTGTATGCAATGTACATAATGCTCTAAGACAAAACTATAATAATTACATGGAATTATACAAACTTATTAAACCTGTTGTAAAAAAATATTCTACTAATACAGCAAATATCAAAACAACTTTGTCAAGCGCACAAGTCAAATCTACAATTGAACAGGTACTTAAAAAAGCTTCATTTGATGATAATGTAGTCAACTATGTATCTTCAATAGCAAAAAAGTACTACGGAACAGAAAATTCAAAATATAATATACATTGGATACTTGTTTCAGAATACGGAAATAAACAGGGCTTAAACATTTATAACCATATTAAAAAGTATTTACGATAATCATTCTCCAGAATAATTGTATCAAAACTGCTAGTACAACGAAAAGTCAAGCTGATATTTGCAATCCGCTCTGCTACTTTTTCATACTTCATAACACACCATTAACTGCTATCGCAGCATATCAGAAGGAGATTGTACCCATCCTGATACAAGGAAGTCCCACACTTCTATTGCTCTACATAATAGAGGTGTGGGACTTCCTTGATAGCGTTAAAATAAATATATATCAAGATTTATTTTTAGATTTTTCCGAGATTGATTCATGCACTAGTATAATCCACTTTAAATAACAAACTATTTTAATTCACATTCCTATTATGGTATAATTGAACCATCGGAGGT
>CAKRFY010000021.1 GCA_934320895.1 uncultured Lachnospiraceae bacterium
AAATTTATTTTAGAATTTTCAGGGTTGTTTTACTGTTCAATTATCAAGGTTCAAGGTCTTTATCTGACCTCTCTTTTGCTGACTCGCTGTTTGCGTCAGCGATATATATCTTATCACCTTTGCTTTAGCTTGTCAAGAACTTTTTTATTTTATTTTTTGAAGTTCTTTCAAAAAATAAAATCTTTAGAAACCTTTAAAAGATTTCTAAACTTCTCACTATCACATTTAACAAGAAAATCTCTTGCTTTCCAGCTTTATTTCCTCATCGCTTTGTTGCGACAGCGATATTTATCTTACAACATCTTTTCGACATTGTCAAGAACTTTTTATTTTAATTTTGATTGTATATTCCAATCAAAACTAAATTATTTTTAATAATTTTATATGAATCATCATAAAACATTATCAAAAAAGATTTCGCTTTCACAGTATTTATATAAGGAAGACTCTCACTTTCCAGTCGTTCATTCCTCGCTTGTCTGCGACAGCGAAATCTATATTAACATCATAATCGACATATGTCAACACTTTTTTTGATTTTTTTACTTTGTACCAAAAATTCTATCTCCTGCATCACCAAGTCCTGGACATATGTATGCATCTTCATTGAGTTCTCTGTCGAGATGTCCTACATATATCTGTACATCCGGATGTGCCTCATGCAGTACCCTCACACCTTCAGGTGCTGCTATAATACATAAAAACTTTATATTTTTACCACCACGTTGTTTTATAAAATCAATCGCAGCTTTAGCAGAACCACCTGTGGCAAGCATAGGATCCACTACTACCACCTGTCTCTTCTCTATAGTATCTGGAAGTTTGCAGTAATATTCTTCTGGCTGATGTGTTTCTTCGTTTCTGCAAAGACCTATATGACCTATCTTGGCAGTAGGCACTAACGCAGTTATTCCGCCTACCATACCAAGACCGGCACGAAGTATAGGTACTACTGCAAGTTTTCTTCCTGCTAACATTGGAGTCTTACATGTTTCTATAGGTGTTTTTACCTCAACATTCTCTGTCGGAAGATCACTAAGTGCCTCATATCCCATAAGCATAGCAATCTCCTCAACCAGTGCTCTAAACTCATTTGTTCCCGTCGTTTCATCCCTAAGTCTCGAAATTTTGTGCTGTAACAAAGGGTGATTTAAAATTTTTACGTTTTCCATTTCTACCTCGTTTCTATTTTATTTTTTTATAACATACTACTATTATGCGTAATAATATATCTTATTACTCAAAGTATCCAGCTACCTTCTTTAAATTCTCTATTATAGGAAGATGCTGTGGACAGACTCCTTCGCATTGACCACACGCTATACATTCGCTTGCTTTTCCAAAACTCTGTGTAAGTCTGTTATAATATTCGCCCTGTGGTGTCCATCCCTTGTCTTTTGCCTCCTGTTTATCGGCATTATAAAGTGAAAAATATTTAGGAATTGCAATCTTTTTAGGACATCCGTCCGTACAATACGAACATCCTGTGCATGGAATTTCTATATTACCATTTATAATTTGCGCTGCCTTTTTCACCATCTTGATTTCCTCTTCATTCAATGGTTTAAAATCAGCCATAAAACTTGTATTATCTTCAAGCTGTTCCATATTACTCATTCCACTTAAAACCATCTTTACATTATCAAGGCTGGCAACAAATCTTATCGCCCATGATGGGATAGACATATCTGGTGCATACTCCTTAAACATTCTTTCAACAGAATATGGTACATTTGCCAGGGTTCCACCTTTAACCGGCTCCATAACCCATACTGGCACACCGTGTTTCTTTGCAACTTCATAACATTTTCCTGACTGTATCGCATTGCTGTCCCAGTCAAGATAATTTATCTGCAACTGTACAAATTCAACCTCTGGATGTTCTGTAAGTACCATATCAAGTACATCTGCAGTATCATGGAAAGAAAAACCAACATGCTTTACAAGACCCTGCTTTTTCTTTTCCTGAAGCCATTCAAAACACTCAAGCTCTTTGTATATCTTATAATGATCTTTTCCAACATCATGAATCAGATAATAATCAAAATAATCCACGCCTGTTTTTTCAAGCTGTGTATTAAAGATCTTATCTCTGTCTTCTTTTGTTTTTATAAATCCTGCATGAAGCTTTGTGGCAATAGTATACTTATCTCTTGGATATCTGTCAACAAGTGCTTTTTTTACGGCATTTTCACTTTCAAATCCACAGTACATCCATGCCGTATCAAAATATGTGAATCCCCTTTCAATAAACTTGTCAACCATCTTTTTAGTAAGTTCAATGTCTATGCTTTTGTCATCATTTGCATCTAATAATGGCAGCCTCATAAGACCAAAACCAAGTTTTTTTTCTCCCATAAAAATCCTCATTTCTGCACACATTTTTTGTGCATATCAAGTTTGTGTCAAGTGTGCGCAGACACAAATCTTGGGTGTGAAAAATAAAATTTTTCACACTGTTTCTACTGTCTTGCATAATCATCTTTGGCTGTTGTATTGAACCCAAAGTTTTATCTGTATTTATGTACAATTACATACTATTATATATTTTATCATCTTTTTTTTATATCGTAAACTAAAAAGTTACTGCGTGACACAATATATGTTTTCTGAATTTAGGGCATTTCAAATGCATATTTCAGTTTAATTTTCATAAAAATATAAAAAAATATATTTAGGCATAATTGCACTTATGTTTCTAAATCTTTAGGAGAGTATTTTGAAGATTAAAGACTTTTTTGACAAATTAAAATCTCATTATTCTGAAGAAAATTCTACATTATATCATTTTCTAAGAACGGGCATATGTATACTTTCAACTGTATGTCTCGCCAGCATAGCCGTTGCTTTTGTATTTTCAGGAAACTCTTCCAATGTTTCAAGACAAGCAATGTCATCTATTATCTCAGAACGAAAACTTCCAATATACTGCGTTGATACAGATAAACCCAAAATAGCCTTATCATTTGATGCAGCATGGGCGGATATCATTCTGATGTATTTTATAAGAAAGTAGAATATATATTTCAAAAAATTTACAAGGTTCATCCCACCTCTTAAAATAAGTGGATTTTTGCCTATAACAACAGAAAGGATTTTATTTATGAAATATGATAACGAAATAACTATTCTTCGTGAATATAAAAAATTATATGACAAAAAAACTTTGCTTAAAAGAATCGTACATATCGAATCTGGAATATCACCTGATATCTATCGTCCATCAGAAAATATAGATTTTGCAGAAAAACTTTTATCTGAAAATAATAAAAAAAATTAAAAATAGTATTTATTTAGATATGCAGATATCCCATATCAAATTTATAATCATTAAGAATGGAGACTCTACAATGAATAACATATCCAAGCACGAAAAATACTGGGCGCTATATGTAAGATTGAGCCATGAAGATGGTGATAAATCAGAAAGTCTCAGTATTTCCAATCAAAAACTAAAACTTATAAATTTTATAAAGCAAATGCCTGAAACACCTTCATATAAACTTTATATCGATGATGGTTTCAGTGGAACAACATTTAATCGTCCCGGTTTTCAAAATATTTTAAGTGATATTAAAAATAATCTTATTACTGGAATTATTGTAAAAGATCTTTCACGGCTTGGCAGGAACAGTCCCAAAACAAGCTATTTTATACATGATTTTTTCCCATCATACAAAATTCGTTTTATTGCCATTGATGATAATATTGATAAAGATTTTTATGATATCGATACATCAGATGATATGATAATTGACATAAAAAATATGTTTAACGGATTTTATCCACGTGATATAAGCAGCAAAGTCCGTTCTACATTTCGTGCAAAGCAGTCAGCCGGACAATTCATAGGTGCTTTTGCCTGCTACGGCTATAAAAAATCACCTGATGACCACAATAAACTTATAATTGATGATACAGCCGCAGCCGTTGTAAAAAAGATATATACACTTTATCTTGCAGGTACAGGCCAAAATACAATTGCAAAAATACTTAATAAAAACAATATACCATGTCCATCTGAATACAAAAAATTAAATGGACTTAATTACAAAAACGGAAACAAACTTGATCATACGACATACTGGACATACAGTACGATAAGAAATATCCTCAAAAATGAAATGTACACTGGCTGTATGGTACAAAACAAATCATTTCGTACATTGTGCAGCAAAAACGCATCACCTCTTCCAAAAGATAAATGGATAATCGTTCCTGATACACATGAAGCCATTATAGATAAAATAACGTTTAACCGTGTCCAGACACTCATTACAAAAAATATACGTCATACTGGCTTAAATCACAATGTTCATCTGCTTGCAGGTATTATAAAATGTGGCGACTGTGGCAGAGCTATGGTAAAAACCACAAAAAACGGTAAAAATATATTTGTATGTGGCAGTTACAACAGATATGGCAAAACAAAATGTTCAGCTCATCGTATTTATGAATCAACAATTTTAAAAATTATAACCAGTGACTTTAACAATATATTAAAAGAAGCAGACAATTTAAACCTATTTTTACATAAAGAACTCTCTTTTATAAACAAAAACTCATACAACAATAGTCTCAATGAACATATTCAGTATAAGATCAACAAACTTGAACAAAAGAAAAAAATGTATTTTGAAGATTACAATGAAAATCTTATCACAGCTAAAGAATACTTTACTCTCGTAAAACGCTGTGATCTACAGATTTCCAACTTAAATACTTCTTCTCAGATTTCAGAAGATACTACTGCAAATATTTATACTAAGACATATACACATGTCATAAATGAAATGCTTGAAAAAAACATGATATCTGAGCCTGACAGAATAGTTATAACCCAAATGATCAATTATATATATATTTATAAAAATAATACTATTAAGATAATATACAATTTTGATAACGGCTTAGTTTAGCACTATATATTTCCAAGAATAATATTTATCAATGTCTTGTCTAACATGATAGTCCTGTTCCACGGATTTAATATTATACCATCTATTTCATCAACTTTTAATACCGAATTGAATAACTGTCCTATGTCAGTAAGAAATGTCGATTTAACCCCGTTTGCGCCTTTCATCTCCTCATCAAAGCTTGTAAAAGCAGTCCACCAGTTAAGTCCGTCTGCCGTTTTTACAACACTTATATTCATTTGCTGTGAGCCAAAAGCAGGCTCTACAGCAATTATAAACTGTCCATTCTGTTTCATTCTCTTTCTTATTATAGTTAATGTATGTGCAAGCATCTCTTGTGTAGCTTCATTCTGAAGTTCCTTTATAGCTTTCTCTACCAGTTCATTTCCAATAAGGCCTTCGTCCATCTTATTTGTAAAATTGTCTTTCATCAGCAATTTCCTTTCAACATCTATTTTTTATTATCGTATATACTTCTGCATGACTTCCATAATTTTTGAAAGATCCAATGGTTTAGATAAATGGGCGTTCATTCCACTTGCAAGTGATTTTTTTACATCCTCTTCAAAAGCATTTGCACTCATTGCAATAACAGGTATTTTTTTACAGTCATCACGCTCAATGCCCCTTATCTGCCTTGTAGCCTCCAGTCCATCCATCTTTGGCATCATTATATCCATAAAAACAAGATCATACTTCCAAGGCTCTGAAGCTTTTATCATGTTAACCGCCTGTTGTCCATCAAATGCAGTATCAACTACTATTCCCTCATCTCTAAGAATCGTACACATTATCTCGCTATTTAACTCATTATCCTCAACAACAAGCACATGTTTTCCCTTAAGATCAACAATTTTCTTTCTATCCTGTTTATCTTTTTCTTCCGTCTTAGAAACACTAAGCTTTATCTTAAAACTAAATGTACTGCCTTTTCCAAGTGTACTCTCAAGGTTGATACTACTTCCCATCATGTGTATAAGCCGGCTGCTTATCGCCAGACCAAGACCTGTTCCCTGCCTGTATATACTGTCATAATCCTTAACCTGCTCAAAACTTCCGAAAACACGCTTTTGATTTTCCTCACTTATACCTATACCATCATCTGTAACAGCAAAGTATAATTCTGAAACAACTCCATCTGTGTACATTTCCTTTACGGTCAACGTTATATTTCCATCGTCTTTTGTATATTTCACAGCATTTCCAAGAAGATTTATCAAAACCTGTGTAATTCTTAGTTCATCTCCATAAAAAGAACTGTTTGTCAATTCCTCAATCTTTTCATAATGAATATTTTTTTCTGAAAATCTCACATTCATCAGATCACTAATCGAATCAAGTGCTTTACTAAGATTAAATTCTTCTTCCATAAGCTGCATTTTTCCACTCTCTATCTTTGACATATCAAGTATATCATTTATAAGTCCCAAAAGATAATGCGATGAATTCTTAATCTTATTTAAGCAATCTGAAACAGTTTTTCTCTCCCTATTCTTTTTAATGGCAATTTCTGTCATCCCAATAATACCATTCATAGGAGTCCTTATCTCATGCGACATACGTGCTAAAAAATCAGATTTAGCCTGTGCAGCTGAATCATGTTTGTCAAGATTTATACGGTTCTGTATAATGGTTCCTATTTCCTGTAGATTCTTTTTTTCCGTATCATCATCACAAATATCTGATGACAGACCTAGCAGAAATATACTTCCAAAATACTTTCCATTATCCTCCATGTTTATAATAACACCATCCTCTGCTCCATATCTCTCGGCTATCTTATGATTTGCCGGTATACTTTCGCTTACAGACCTTACCGTATCAAGTTCAGTAACTTTATTTAACTCCTGACACTCCCGTTCAGTGCATCTGAATATCTTTACATTTTTATCATTTTTTGCCTTCTTTTTACTATCTGCCCAATCGTAATCTACGCTTATAGCCATATCTTCTTCGCTAAAAGCTGTAATCAAAAAATTCTCCAATTGATATCGCTGCATAAGTTTTAATACAAATACATCTAAAATTGTCGCAAAATTTCCACCTTTGTCAAATAGATTAAGTGCTATTGAAACCATCGACATTTGCTCTATATAAAGATATGACGCTATCTCTCCAAACTCTGCCTCATCACTTATTTTCTGGTATTTTTCATTCAAATCCTGATATACAGAATACAGACAACCTTTTTCTTTAGCAAATCTCATTGCGGCTTGTGCCTGCTTTATCATTTTTTCTGTTGAAATATCTTTGTCATCCAAAGCTATTCCAACTTTAAAACTTAATTCAATATATCTCTGACTTGTAATTTCTGAAAATCGTATGCTCATCTGTTCAAGCATTTCCTTTACTTCATCAAGTGTTACACCAACGCATAAGCAAAGAAGCTCATCTGAACCTGCTCTTACACAAACTCTCTGAAATATCTTATGATTATCACAACTTTCTAACATTATGTATGATAATTTTTGTAAAATTATATTTCCAAACACAAGGCCGTACTGTTCATCAATATTCATGAATCTATCAATATCTATTATAAATAATATACTATCTGTCCTGACTTTTCTTAGTTCTTTTATTGCCTCTTTTCCTGTGTCCAAATGATACAGTGCAGTAAGCATATCATACTTTTTCTTATTATTTTTTTCTATTTCAAGAAGTTTCTGCTGATTTATATCTCTCAGATAACCTACTACTTTATTTTCATCACCACTATTATCCTTAAGCAGACTTCCACAAAGATTTATCCACCTGTACTCCTTATATTTTGACATAAAAAGCCTGAATTCAATATTCATGTTTCCTATATCATTCCGGAATCTATCAATTACCATAGATCTGTCTGCTGCATGTATTTTTAAAAGTAATGGATTTTCACAATTATCAGAACAGTCCCATCTGCCATCATACCCAGAACTGTTCACTATTTCAAGAATTTTGTCCTTTATCTCATATGTAAAAAATATATCTTTTGAACTCTCCACTGCTATCCTATATCGCTCTTTTTCATCAAGCAGCTGTTCCTCCGTATTTTTCTGTGCATCCGTAACTTTTTCCACTATATCATGAAGTTCATCTATTTCCATTATATTAGATGCTTTAAAGCCATGAATTCCATCCGTTCCTCCTCTCACACTCTCCATAAGACGATAAACGGGTTTTGTAACATATTTTATAAGCAGCATGACTGTAATAATTCCAATAGCCGCACACACAACAATGGCTATTATCACTCTTGCATACACTTGTTCACCTAATGCAAATATCGAATTTTGAGATACAAAGCCATACAATGCCCATCTTGTCTTTTCATATGGCGCATTGTTTATATACAATTCAAGATTACTCTTTACCGCATATACTTTCTTTTTTCCAACATTTACACCATCAACTTCATACAACTTTCTAATCTTTTTATATTTTCTGATTCTGCACTTTTCTTCCCTTGCAACAGCATCATATAATGCTCCATTACCTGTAAGAGTTTCAAATCTCCCATCTTTCCCTTGTATCACAAGTGCATATCCTGAATTAAGTTCTCTGTCTAAATCTGAAGCCGGAAAAAAAGTATTTATATAAGATAATGAAACCTCCGTTCCAACAATCCCATAGATTTCATTTTCAAAAATCAAAGGCACTGAGTAAGTAATCATTTTATGATTATCCATATAGTGATCCTCGAGAATAAATGGTTCAGACCAATATCCAAGATTCTTCATATCAGTATCCTTATTTTTTTGTGCCGCAATAAAAGGTTTATAAAAAAAATCATCTGCTTTCCGATTTCCAGATCCCTTAAAATTAAAATCTGTAGTCCAAGCAGTATCCAAAGTAATATTTTCAATGCGAGCAATCCCTTTACTTCCTCTTTCCACCAACAGTTCAGCATTATTCGCCGTTTTATTCTGAGGATCGGAATCCCTTACAAAAAAGCCATTATAATCGGCCTCATATCTAATATCTTTTTTATTTGCAAGCACGATAAATATTCCGGAACTGTTTTCATGCTGTAATGTTGAAAGCATGCTTTTGAATATCCTTTTCAGATACTTTTGCTGAGCAGAAGATGAAGTTAAAAATCTCTTAATGTTCATATGATTTTCGTTTAGTACTTTTTTTAATGTGGCATTCAGTTCATAGCTTTCTCTGCTTATTCCACCCCATTGTTGATTCATTGCATGCTGTAAAACAACCTGACGATTTTCTATAATATGGCAATCCATATTTACTGCATTTTTTTCCAGATTATCTTTTACACTGCTAAAAAATAACATAGAGAATGGTACTATTCCCTGAAAAAGGACTATTCCAAGTAGCGGGATCAAAAATATACGAAGTAATCTCTTTTTTCTTTTCAAATTTTTCCTCCTGAAACATGATATTAGATCATGATTCCTTATTTTATTGATTCTTTAAGGGCCTTGCAAAATTCCTTATACCATTTGTCATAATTTTTTTCTGATGTATATTTTTTTATAACTTTATCTCGATCTTCACCTTTTGCAAGTGCTTTTTCTATCGCCTTTCTATCATTTTGTGCCTTGTCTGATAAACTTGTCTCCAATACATTTCTGGCATTGCTTCCGTTTTTAAAATTTTTAGTTGTATAATACTTTGTCTTATTAAAGTCACCTAAAACATTTTTTAAACAGTCATAAGTTTTATTGTTGATCTTTAACGACTTTTTGCTGATCACTTCATCTAATGCTTTAACATTATTGGCGGACTTTAAGACAGGCATGTATGCAGATTCACAAACAAACTGCATATTATGCTCCTTCTGTGTAAACCATTTAAGAAATACACACGATGCATACTCATGCTTCTTATCAGACTTTGTCACTGCCATGTCTGCTCCCTGTTGCACTTTATAATTTTCTCCTCCAGCCATAACAGGTGCCGGAAGCACCTCATAGTCTATCTTATATCCTTTATTGTCATCCTCGACTTTGTCAGGGAAATACATTGCCGACATCGAAGAACCCGTATAAGCAAGAATATCACCAGTTTTAACATCGTCAGACCTGAACTTTCCAAGTGCTGTAAAATATCCATTTATATAAGGGACATAATAATTTTCCCATAAACGTTTTATAAGCTTTTTGTCCGTATTAAATTTTACTTTTCTATCTTTAACCTCAAAAATATCACTACCAAGCTGTCTCATACCTATAACAAAATAATTCGACATTGAATCTCTGCCATAAAATGCTTTTCCATCATCTGGTTTGTCAGGAGTCTTTTTATCGGTCCATTCATAATAACGCTTTGCAACTTTTACGACACCCTCGATAGTTCTTAGCTCATCAAGCGATGAACCAGTCTGTTTTGCAAACGGCTCCCAATCTGTTTTATTTATCATAAGACTCTCTGTTGATTTTGCAACTGGAAAAAAGTATAACGCATTATCACCATTCAGATATCCCTCTTCTATATATGAATCAACATACTTTTGCAATTCTTTTTTTGAAAAATATTTTGTAAGATCAACAAGTTTTCCTTTCTGCTGTGCTTCATACGCAGTATCAGCATATGAAGAAAAGATATCAGGAAGCTTATCAGCTCCTACCTTTCCTTCTATAGAATCAGAAATAACCTTTTCAAGATCAGCAACTGTTCCCTGACTGATTCCCTCTACATTTATTCCAAGTTCCTTACCTTCTGTAGAATTAAACTCATTTACCAGTTCATCGAACGCAGCCTGCTGACTACCATTATAATAATGCCATACCCTTATTGAAATAGGATTCTCAGGATCTAACTTAACACTTTTGTTTGCACTCTCTTTTTTTGCACCACATCCTGTCAAAATAGCCATTATCATCAAAATAACGCACAAATTTCTAAATATCTTTTTCATTGGTATTCCACTCTCTTTTCTAATATTTTGCTGTAAAATAACACAACAATATTCCTAATGCTCCAATTGCTGCAAAACCAATTCCTATAGATATAAGCCATACCCATACCGGTATAGAATCACTGACTACCCAAAAATCAGATGGCTTTTTTGCATTAAATCGTATCTGAACTGAATCACCCTTTTTCCATACATCTTTCGAATATCCTATCTTTGACTCTTCCTGTACTATGCAATTTCCATCAAAAAAAGCAAATGTAGGATAATAATTATCGTTATTCTCACCATCGCCTATTTTATGTATCTCTTCTACAGTACCTTTGGCTATTTCCGTACATTCAATTTTCTTGCGCTCCATCTCTTTCTTTGCTTTTATTGATAAATACACCAGTACAAGTGACGCAGTAAAAAACGTCACCATAAGAAATATACCTATAATCATTTGAAAACCACTCCGTTCTAATGTTTATTTTCGCATTTGCCCTTGCGTACAGTATACATCTTAGACCTTTAAAAATCAAATTTATGACCAGCAAAAAATGTCTGTTTGTTGCTTAAAACTATATATCACTCTTAATACGGACATAAAAATAATGGTGTTATGAGCAAGTAGCAGAGTGGAGTGCAAATATCCACTTGACTACCATAAAAAAATAATGCAGATTCAAAATTTTACTGAACCTGCATCATCTTTAATTAGTCCTCAACACGCATCATAGGTGCTAGAGGTACATATAAAAGCCATGCGCACACAACACATATCACACCTTTTAATAAGGTAAACGGCACATTAAATACTATAAGGGCCTGTAATATACTGTGTACTCCAGGGAAAATTGCCTGATATGCTTTAAGTATCATCTCTTTTGGCATAAAATTATAATATATAGGATATACAAAGAAATAGTTTGATACGATACTAAGAAGCGACATTGCTACTGTTCCTGTAAGCGAAGCTAAGATAGCCCCTTTCTTATCACTTTTCTTTTTATATATAAGTCCTGCTGGTACTACAAACGCACACCCAAGTATAAAGTTTGAAATCTCTCCTACAAACATTGTATTTGTGGCAAATGAATGTAATACATTTTTTACGAGACATATTAAAACTCCACATGCCGGACCGTATATGAAACTTCCAAACAACGCCGGAAGATCTGATATATCAAGCTTGATAAATCCCGGCATAAATGGTACCGGTATCTCCATATACATAAGAATAACCGCTATAGCGGCAAGCATTGCCGTAAGCGTCATCTTCTTTATATTACCTCTTTTGCGTGTGTCTTTTGACCCATTTGTGACATGTAATGTTTTTCCTGCTGCTGCCATTTTTCCTCTTCCTTTCTTTTTTACAGAAAATTCTCTGAGGTTTCTGCGCACAGCCATAATGGAGCATTATCTGTTTCAAGTAACAGCCTTCCTACAAAATAAAACCCTGAGATACTAAAATCTCAGGGTTTTATAACTCCAATTATAACAATGCAAGTTAAAATCTTCTCTCATCCAGACTATACTGTTGGTATCGGAATTTCACCGATTCGGTCGATGCACTCGATTCGCGGACTTTACCGCCAGTGGGGAATCTCACCCCGCCCTGAAGAATTTTCTTTATTTTACGCATATGATATCATATGTTTACAAGTTGTGCAAGTATATTTTTAATACTGTGGCGTGGATGTCGCATTTGTTTTACCTATTTTGTGCTGCCGACCTTCTGTATCCATCTCATAATTTTTTGTATAAATAAGTTCAGACATTTTTACAAATTCAAAGCCTTTTTCCTTCAAGCTATCTATCAACTTTGGAAGTGCCTCAGCCGTATATTTTGCACCGTTGTGGCAAAGTATTATCGAGCCATTTCCAAGATGTTTGTGATTTAAAACTGTGGTTAGGATTGAATCTACGCCGTAATTCTTCCAGTCTAGGCTATCTACATCCCACTGTATCGCATGGTACCCACACTTTTCAGCACTTTCAACAAGTGTATCATTATAATCTCCGTATGGTGGTCTGAATACTTTCATGTCGTATCCTGTGAGTTTTTTTACCTTGTTATGTACTGTCATTATCTCATCTTCACATTCAGCAGCAGAAATAGTTGACATCTGTTTATGATTCTGACTGTGATTGCCAAGTTCGTGTCCTGCTTTATAAAGTGCTTTTACATCATCAGGATATGCATCTACCCATCCACCTGTCATAAAAAATGTTACATGAACATTTTTTTCCTTAAGTACCTTTATTATCGTCTGGGTATCTTCATTCCCCCAGGGGGCGTGCTTACTAATGAAACTTTATTCACCTGAGCATTATGCAGGATTCTTAATAAGTTCAAATTTGCCAATAAGTTCATTAAGACTCTCAGACTGAGCTGACAATTCCTCACTTGTTGCTGATGTTTCCTGTGCTGATGCTGAATTACTTTGCACAACGCTTGATATCTGTTCAATTCCCTTCTCTATCTGACCAAGCATTTCCGCCTGATTCTTTGAAACCTCACTTGACTGTTTTGATGCTTTTGCAAATTCTGTCATCATTTCAAGTATATCATTTAATGCATCTACTGTTTTAATTGTAATATCATTTCCATGTTCTACTTCTACAAGTGATTTTTCTATAAGCTCCCTTGTATTTACTGCCGACTGGGCACTGTCTGCGGCAAGTTTGCCAATCTGATTTGCAACTACTGCAAATCCTTTACCCTGCTCTCCTGCTCTTGCCGCCTCTATTGATGCATTTAATGAAAGAAGATTTGTCTGTGATGCTATATCCTCTATTGCACCTATAATCTTCTGAATTTCCTGCGATGTAGCACTTATCGTTTCCATTGCACTTGTAAGCTCTGTTAGATTGTTTTTACTTTCTTCTGCATGGTTTACTGCTGTTAATACTGACTGATATGATTCTTCTGCCTCATCAGCAACCGTTGTTGCCATGTTACTTACATTTTCAACTGTTGCTGTAAGTTCCTCAACTGCACCTGCCTGTTCTGTTGCACCTTCTGCAAGTACCTGTGCACCTTCTGCAAGCTGCTCTGAACCTGCTGCTACCTGATCTGATGCCTCATTTATTTTTGTAAGTGTAAAACTCAGATCTGTTCTAAGTGATCTCATAGCCATTATAAGACTATTGAACTCTCCCACATATTTATCTTCAATCTTTGTTTTAATATTGAAATTTCCTCTTGCAATCTCGCCAAGAAGATTTCCAGCATCTATTATGACCTCATGTATAAACTTACATGCATCTTCAAAATTTGCAGCAAGACTTCCAAGTTCATCATCTGATTTATAACCAATTTCAACATCAAGATTTCCAGCTTTTAATTTTTCTGTGGCATCTTCAATCTCTTTAATAGGTTTCATAAGTACATTTACTATACCCTTTGATATATTCATAGACAATATAACACTTACTATGCCGATTACTATCATTAGTATAAGACATACAAGACCAACGCCTCTTGATATGCTGTACTGCATTTTTGCCTCTTTTTGTGCATTATCTGAAATTTTATGTAAAAGTGTCTGTATTTTTTCAACAGATGTATTGTAATCACCATTAAACAGCTCTAATGCTTTATCATTATAGTTATTTGAAGCACATAATACAAGATTTTCACGAAGCGATTTCAGATTTGAAAATTCATCTGATAATTCATTTGTGACATTCTTATCACTATATGACTTTACAAGGAAATCGAGATTCTTCTTAATATTGTCACCTGTTGACTCAACTTTATCTAAATACGCTTTTGTTTTTTCATTATCATCTGTTGTCATTGACCATAACACCATCTTACCTGAATACTGAAGGTCTTTTCTTATCTCCATTGAAATGTTAGTATTTTTGTATGCTTCTTTGTAAAATTTGCGCATATCATTGTTCATGATAGAAATAGAAATAATAGCTACAATAATAGCTACAAGCAATGTAGCAAGTGTAATTCCAAATGCCGTTTTTAACTTACCTTCCACTTTCTGTTTTTCAAAATATTTTTCCATAGTTCCTCATTTCTGCGCACATCTGTATATAAAAAATGTATCAGGTGCGCGCTGATACATTTTTTTACCCACTGTTGCCTTTATTTTTCACTAAAATAATTCAAAAATTCAATACCATTTTATAAAATCACCCATTATTTTTATATACATTTTCTCGTTATTTTTATATATTTTTCCTTAAAAATTTACTTTTTATTTGTAAGACTATACGTCACTTTTAAAAGATATTGTCAACCGTATATTCGCAATCCGCTCTGCTACTTGATTGATAGTGTTAAATAAATTGACTAAGCATTTTTTTAATGCTACAATCAAACAGGTATCATTCATCAAGAAAGGAGTCAAGTGTATGTGTTTTAAGAAAAAACTTATATTACGTTTTATTCTCACACTTTTTATCCTTATTCCTGGCATCTGTGCAGATGCCCTGCTTACAAATGATACAACCTTTATAACACAATATAATGTTTATAATTCGTCTATTTCACATAATAAAGATACAGCCGAAAGTATTGACGATGTGGCATACAAATCATTTTCTCTTTGTATGGCATACAATTTTGGTTCTTCTGAAACTTTTAAAATAAGCCAGTTTATCAACAGTTCAAAAAATCAATCGGGAGGCTTTAGATTCTCTCTCCTTCTTGTACCATTTTTTATGTTATCGGGATATTCCATATTAAATCCAGAATATCTTTATATAATGATAAAATATCTGAAACAGCTTTTAATTATCTATATTCATAAATCAGATGGCAAAAAAAGGCTCTTATATCTTCTTAAATAATTCATACAATTTTACATTTTTCAACAGAAATCACAAAATTATAAGGTATATAAAAATATTCAGTTTAACACTATCAAGTCACTCGCTTCTATTGCGTAGAGCAAGTGTGGGTGGGGACTTCTATCCGGAAGGGGATGGCCCATTTCTGATATACTGCAATAAATAGCAGCTAATAGTGTTATAAGCAAGTAGCAGAGTGGATTGCGAATATCCGCTTGATAACTGAATTTATTTTGCGTACTTTCTTTTAGGAGGATTATACAATATGAGTCTCACAAATATAATGAGTTTGCTAGGTGGTCTTGCTCTTTTCCTTTATGGAATGCAGATGATGAGTAATGGTCTTGAGCAGGCTGCAAGAAACCAGATGCGTGATATTATGAAAAAAATAACATCAAACAGAGTTATTGGTGTTTTAACAGGTGCTCTTATCACAGCCGTAATTCAGTCTTCTTCCGCTACAACTGTTATGGTTGTGGGTTTTGTCAATTCCGGAATTATGAATCTTGAACAGGCTACATGGATCATAATGGGTGCCAATATCGGAACAACTATTACAGGGCAGCTTATTGCCCTTGATGTCGGTGCTATAGCTCCTCTTTTCGCTTTTATAGGAGTTGCCGCAGTCGTTTTCCAGAAGAATGAAAAGCTTAAACATTTCGGTGAAATCCTGGCAGGACTTGGCGTTTTATTTATCGGTATGACTATGATGAGTTCTGCCATGGAACCTCTTGCAAGCCAGCCTGTTTTCGTAAATATGCTTTCAAAAGTAAAAAATCCAATTGTTGGAATACTGGTCGGCATGATATTTACTGCAATAATACAGTCTTCCTCTGCTTCTGTCGGAATACTTCAGGCTCTTGCGGCAAGCGGTGTTATAGGTCTTAATAGTGCAGCCTTTATCCTTTTTGGTCAAAATATCGGTACATGCATAACTGCACTACTGGCTTCTATCGGCACAAATACAAATGCCAAAAGGACAACTCTTATACATATCATGTTTAATATCTTTGGAACCATAATATTTACAATACTATGTCTTATAACTCCACTTATAAACATAATACAAAGTTTAACGCCAACTACTGTCCCTGCACAGATTGCAAATCTTCATACGCTATTTAATATTGTTACAACATTGTTACTGCTCCCTGTTGGAACATTTCTTCCAAAAATCGCTTCTCTTATACTAAGAGATTGCAAACATACAGTTGATGATAAAAACGGTATGTTTGTAAAATATCTTTTAGATCCCAAAAATGTGCATACTGAAACCACTATGATCTCTGTTATCTGTATTGAAGGCATAAGAAATGAACTTTCACGAATGACTGAAATGACTAAGGAAAATATACATGATGCATTTGATGTATTTATGCATGGTGATGTAAAAAAGTATGAAAATGTTGAAACACGTGAGGAATATGTAGATTTTTTAAACAAAGAGATATCACGCTATATAACCAATGCAATCACACACGAAGCTACAAAAGCTGGAAGCCAGATTTTTAATTCTTTCTACACAATAACAAGCAATGTCGAGAGGATAAGCGATCACGCCATCAATATCGCCGGATATTCAAAAATGATCGAGGAAAAAGATATAATCTTTTCAGAAAATGCAAATAATGAAATTGATGAAATTAAAGATATCTGCGATAAAACAATGGATATGCTTCTTCAAAAGCCTGACAACATCATAAAGTGGCACGAAAATGTAATATGCATGGAGCAAAAGATTGATGATATGACTGTGCAGTTCAGAAATAATATGTACGAGCGTATCCAGTCAGGCATTTGCTCTGATGAGGGAAGTATACTCTTTTCTGAAATGCTTACCGACTTTGAGCGTATAGGTGATCATGCGCTTAATATTTCAAATGAAATGCTTAAGATAACCATGAAGGAAATCGTATAGCTGTCAATTGCACAAAAACATTTAAGTTTTATCATTGTTTAAGTCTTTTTAACCTGATATATAAATAGAACCTCACCGCTTACAGATATTTTTCTGCAAACAGTGAAGTTCTATTTTTTATCATATTCTATTTATAAAGCATTTTAGCCACTTTACATCATGCATACCATGTAATTTAACTGCCACATACTTAAAATGCTTTATACATAACTGTTCCTGATGCCTTAGGTATACTAATGTTTCTTAAATCAGCTTTTTTTATCTTTAGATTCTTTTTCTTTACTGTAAATGTAAAACCTTTCTTTCCGCCGGCTTTTATATTGATCTTTTTATTTTTCACAGAGTATACAGCTACCGTCTTTCCGGTAAGTGTTCTAACTGTAATCTTAAGATTTTTAATCTTTGTATCTGTATGATATGAATTATTAAGGATGTTTGCTTTCATAATAAGATTTCCTTTTTTGTCATAAGAAATCTTATATACATCAACACCCGTTTTTCCATATGTTACGGATGATACAGGTAATTTACTCTTTGAATATACATTTTTCTTTACCGAAACCTTACATGTAAGCTTTGTACCATCTGAAAGTGTCGCAGTAATAGTAGCTGAACCATTTTTCTTAGCTTTTACAAGTCCGCTTGAAGATACAGTTGCAACCTTTTTATTACTTGTAGACCAGTTGACTTTTCCAGTTGCATTTGTAACAGAAAGTTTATGACTAAAACCTTCCGTCACTGTAAGTTTTGTATTGCTTATATTTGCTTTCTCACCTGCATCACATAAAACCTCAAGATCATAATATGTTGATGATCCAAATGATATCACAGCTTTATATGTAGCATCACTTGTCGTTTTCCATTTATATCCCCAGCAATAATATCCCGCTGCTGACGAATACTGCCAATCAGATGTTTTTATCGGAACAACCGTCTCGTACACCCCATCTTTATAATATGTCACCGTTCCATCTACCGCTTCTGGTGCATATATAAGTGCATATATATTTTTGCCACCACTTACATTAAATTCATGTGACTGTTCACTATTTGCGGATGCATCCAACCAGGTACTTGAATAAATGCTCACATAATCATTTTCTGCCGCCTTACTCTGCCTAGGTACACTCAACACACTTCCTACCACTACTGCCACAGCCATTAAAACTGCTCCTGCTTTTTTTAATAAATTCTTTTTCATTTTGCCTCCTTTGGTTTTCAATCTCCATTTTTTATTTAACTTTATAAAATAAAAGTCATTTTTATTATATCATAATATGCTCGCCTCTGTAAATCATAATTAAAAAAAATATTGATTAAGTTAAAATAACATATATTTTTAACTTAATTTTTACTTCATATTATTTAATACATCATTTAACATTTATCTCATAAAAGTATACATCCTCATCCTCCTCAACCGTGTATTCGTATCCCGATGTTTTTATGATATTCTCCCAGAATTTTACTGAAATCTCATTTTTCTTTAATGCACATACAGCACAGCGTCCCTTATTTCTTTTCCACAATTCTCTTACTATTCCCGCTGCAATATGCTTTTTTCTGTATGCTCTTACAATAAAAATCTCTTCTATATAAAAGTCAGCTTCATCTGGTTCTTTTTCTCTGTCAGGAAATAAAAAGACTGCCATTCCAACCGTTTTGCCCTCATATTTTATTATAAATGGCTTTTTCTCATCCATTTCATAGTATTCTGAAAGTTTATCTGGAATAAAAAGTGCATCATCTGTCATACATTCGCCCATCCATTCTGCATAAGCAGACAGTTCATACATATACAGATTAAATAACCTGTCAAATGTCTTTTTATTTTCACTTGCATCTGTTAAATAAAAGTTTTCACCTGAAATGTACTTCTCTGTTGTTTCATCCTTAACTCCACATATGCCGTATATAAACTTTTCTGTTTTTTTGAGACTGCTATCTGAAAAAAATCTTTCTTTATCACCTGTATCTCTGATTGATAATTTCCCATAATAGTCAAACCCAACATGTTCACACCACCTTGAAAAGCCTAGATCAAATGGTTCTGTGGCATATTCTTCATCATATCCATGAGAAACCATTACACCACATTTTATCCTTCCTGATTCTTCTGTACCTGAAAAAAAACCTTCATTTTCAAATGCAAGATCCATAAACTCTTTTACTGCATCACTACAATAAAAAGAATGTATCGGTGTTGCTACAATTACAACATCATACTTATTTATTTCTAAAAGTATATAATCCATTTCCTCATTATAAAGATCATACATTTTGTATCTCATTTTCATACTATCGAGAAATCCAGCTGCACCTTTACACATTGCAGCAGTATTTCCATCTAAATTCGGACTTCCTAATAATATGCATACATTCTTACATTTATTCATAATATTCCAACCCTCATTATTCTTTAATAAACGATAACATTCCATCTACAAATCCAAGACCAATCTTATATAGACAATATAACAGTACAACTGCCAAAATCCAGACAAGAACTTTATATAAAATATATCCTTTTGCAAATTCTTTTTTACTTTCAGGTGTATTTTTGCTAAATGCTATCACAAGTATATATATAAAGCCTATTACCGGTATCCTCATATAACAGAATGTCTGGAACCAGCTCCCTATACGACCTGCGCTTTTTAACTTTTCTCCACGCATTTTTTCTTTTTGAGATATATCAACCAGATCATTTTCTGAATCCGCTCCATTTTTTTCAACTGACGCATCTTCTTCACTCTTTTTCTCATCATCTGAAAGATTTCCTGATACATCTTCAATAAAATCTTCATTCTCATCTTCTGATACATCAGATTTTATAAACTCTGTCATATCTTGTGCTGTGTCATTTTTTATATCATCAGACTTTTTTTCTTTAACCTTATTTTCCTCTGTTTCTACTTTTTCAACAACTCCATTATCTTCATCTGTTTTATAGTCCTCAAAGGAAATATCCTCTGCCCCGAAATAATCTTCATGGGCAGATACAATATCTTTAAGTGACATCTCCTTAAAGGAGGAGTCGATACTTTTTATAAGCTCATCAATATCATTTTTATTTTCTTCCATTTTATTTCCTGATTTCTCCTTTATTCTTCATTTTCATCCGGTATTTGTGTTTCTACCGGTTCCTCTGTCGGTGTCACTGTTTCCTTTTTATTGTACTCATCTTTCGTCGGAAGCCCTTCAAGTTCAGCCTTGTATTCATCATACATTGCTTTAAGACTTGAGTATTCTGCATATCCTTTGCACGCATCAAGTGCCTGTTTCGCAGAGTCAATGAGAATCTGCATATTTGAAGGCTGATAAACATATCCATGCATTCTCTTTATTCTCGTTCTTGCAAGATTTACCCTATTTTTATAAATCTGGTTGTTTAATGCTCTCTGTGAATCATTCTTCTTCTTTTCAGCAAGTCTCTCATTTTCTTCTTTCTGTTGTTTTTCATATGCCTTAACAACTTTCTTCCAGTCAACTGTCTCATCTTTTAGTGAATCATATTTATTTCTTGCTCTTATCGCATACTCAGTTCTTACATCATCATCTACGATACTTGATATCATATTAGTCAGCTCTTTATAATCATTTTCAAGATCATAATAATCAGCAATATTACTGATATACATTTTTTCAAACTTTTTAAGTACCTTAAGAACCTTTTTCTGATACTGCTTGTCTTTAAGTATCTGTGTGTCTTCCGCTTTTTCAGCCAGAATTGATTTTGAGAAATAATCCATACCAGCCGGTCTTACCTTGCTTCCTGCGACAGCTGTTCCCTCAATTATATTTCCCGCACCATCATATTTTGCAAGATTTATCGTAGAAGGCATTGTAAAATCTTCCGGCTTTAAATTCTCATGTATCTTGTCCATATAATCCTTCCAGATAACTCCAGGAATCGATGCTCCTGATGCTCCTGGCATTGCTCTAGGTGTATCATATCCTGACCACACAACTGCTGTATAATATTTCGTGTATCCACAAAACCATACATCCTTACTTGAGTTTGTTGTTCCCGTCTTTCCTGCACATATCTGACCATTCTCAAGTTTTAACTTGCTTCCCGTACCATATTCCTCATTGAACACACCTTTTAATACATCTGTCATCATCCATGCTGCATCTTCTGAATAAACCTGATCTTTCTCATTATTGTTTTTATATACAATACCGTCAGATACATGCTCTATCTTTTTTATGCATGTCCTGTCACTAAAACTTCCGTTATTCGCAAGCGTCGAAAATCCTTTTGCCATATCAACAACACGAACACCTTCTGTAAATCCACCGAGTGAAAGTGCCATATTGTCATTATCTATATAACTTATATTACGAAAATGGAGTTTATCCAGAAATGAAAGACCATATTTGACCGTAATATTTTCAAGAACCTGCCATGCAACAGTATTAAGTGATCTTGCAACAGCCTCTCTTATTCTTACATTTCCATAATAAGCTCCTCCTGCATTTGACGGACCATTTGTAAACTTATGGTCATTTACGATCGTTGAAGGTGAATACAAGCCTGACTCAAATCCCGGAGTATAATCTATAAGAGGTTTTATCGCACTTCCCGACTGTCTGGCGGCAAGATATGCCCTGTTGTACTGGTCATTCTTTCCTCTTCCTCCTACTATTGCCTCAACATAACCTGTTTCATTATTTATACAGACCGCTGCCCCCTGAAGTTCATACTTATCTGTATCTTTATTTTTTTCTTTGTTAAATGCAAGTCCATCATCTATCGACTTTTGTAACTTTTTCTGCTTTTTCATATCTACTGATGTATAGATCTTATATCCTCCTGAGCGGATATTTTCAATCTTCTCAGTATATACCTTTGAATAATTTTTATTATATTTCTGGTATTCTTCTTTTGAACTGAAGACATATTTGAATTTAAAACCTTCTTTTTCCATAAGAGAATTAGCCGCACAATGAATGGCATAACTTATAACATATGTTTCATTGTCCCCGCCTTCTTCAGATAATTGTTTAATATTTAATTTCTTTTTAAGAGATGTCTTATATTCCTTCTGTGTGATAACCCCTTCCTTGCACATTATACCAAGAACAGTGTTTCTCTTTTTTAAAGCCGCCTCTGGATGCAGCACTGGATTGTATGCTGTCGGACTGTTTGAAAGACCTATAAGCATCGCAGCCTCCTGTGGCTCAAGATCAGCACACTTCTTGCCAAAATAATATCTGCTCGCGGCTCCGACACCATAACACTTATTTCCATAGTAGTTACTATTACAATAAAATTCCATGATCTGTGCTTTTGTAAATTTACTCTCGATAGTCGGCGCAAGTAAGATCTCGGCTATCTTTCTTGTATAACTCTTGCTCTGGGTAAGCAGATTATTCTTTATAACCTGTTGTGTAATAGTACTGCCACCCTGGGTTATCTGCATATTGTGTTTTAAAAGTGAGACACCGGCTCTCATCGTGGCAACAAGATCTACTCCGCCATGTGTCTTAAAACGCTTGTCCTCAACAGCAATATAACCTTCATAAATATATGACGATGTATCATTGATGCTCACATATTTATAACTTCCGGCGTTTACTGAGCCTACCTTTTTCCCCTTGGAATCATATACTACCGTATCCTCCTTCATAACAAAATCATCTTCACTTAGATGAACAAGTTTGTCAAATACTTCCTCTCTCGCCTCTGTAAACATTGGCAAAACTTTAACATATACACACAAACCTACTATTCCGCCAATGACCATAATAGATGCCAGTATTCCCATAACAGCACCGATTATATTTGATACTACTCCAACATAACTTCCCACTGCACCTACTATAATGCGAAATGCATCCTTTGCATTTTTTACATATTTACGTAAAGTGTTCATAACTTTCCTCCAATTAAAAATCAAATGTAAAATACTTTTTTGCGAAAGTAATCCACTATACTATAGTACTATTTTTTCACATAAGTGTAAAGTTCTATTGGTTTTTGTTGACATGATTTTTTCACTAGCTTAAAATAAATAATGTACAAATTGGTATTATATTCTATACTGAAATCAGCATTACTATGAAAGGTTATATCATGACTGAACAACTTATCTTAAAAAATTTTGGATTTGTAGGCTTTGGACTAATAGGAGGTTCTATAGCCCACGCTCTTAGAGAACTCTATCCGGATTCTCATATCATCGCATACAATTATTACAAAACTAAACCGCATAAAAAACTTGAAGCAGCAAAAAATGATGGCATTCTAAATGAAATAAGCACATCCCTTTGCGATTTTTCAAATTGCGATATGATTTTTTTATGCGCTCCGGTACTTACAAATATATCTTATTTAAAAGAACTTGCCCCTTACATATCAGACCACTGTATCATTACAGATGTCGGAAGTGTAAAAGGAAACATCCACCATGCTATTGAAAAACTTGGTCTAAACCGTCATTTTGTTGGCGGTCATCCTATGACAGGCTCAGAAAAGACGGGCTATGCAAATTCAGATTCATCATATCTGAAAAATGCTTATTATATTCTCACACCAACTGATGAAACACCAGATGAATATACATTATGGCTCAAAAATTTCATAATCTTGGCAGGTTCACATTGTGAGATCATGGATTATAAAACACATGATAAGATAACAGCTGCCATAAGCCATGTTCCTCATCTTATCTCAGCATCACTTATAAACACCGTTGCTAAAGAAGACGCTGACGGAAGATACCAAAGACTCGCCGCTGGAGGTTTAAAAGACATAACACGCATTTCATCATCTTCACCTGAAATGTGGCAGAATATCTGCCTGTCAAACCCTGATGCTATAACAGCTTTTCTTGAAAAATATATAAGTACACTTACTGATGCCAAAAATGCTGTAAGTGATGGTGATGCAGATAAACTAATGAAAATATTTGAAAACGCAAAAAAATATCGCGACAATCTCAAATAAAATTACAAGGTTATAAAGTTATTTTGCATAAGTTATACAACTTTGGTTATGGAGGATTATAATGAATATATTAGAAGGTTTAAATCCAGAACAGGAAAAAGCCGTAAAACATTTTCAGGGCCCTCTCCTGATACTTGCAGGTGCAGGTTCCGGTAAAACAAGAGTTTTAACACACAGGATTGCTTTTTTGATAAATGAATACAATGTAAAACCATGGAATATACTCGCCCTGACTTTTACTAATAAAGCAGCAGGTGAAATGCGCGACCGTGTAAAGAGTCTTCTTACGGATGAAGCTGACGATATATGGGTAAGCACATTCCACTCTACCTGTGTGCGAATCTTAAGACGAAATATCGAGGCTTTAGGTTACTCACGCAACTTCACCATATATGACGGTGATGATCAGAAAACACTGATGCGCGATATCATAAAATACCTTGAACTCGACCCTAAAAAATATAAAGAACGAGCCTTTATGAATGCTATCTCATCTGCCAAAGATGAACTCATCTCTCCTGAAGAATATGAGAAAATGGCTGCTGTGGATCATCAGAAAAAAATTTATGCAAGAGCATACAGAGAATATGAACGAAGACTTCATGATGCAAATGCTCTTGATTTTGACGATCTTATCTTTAAAACAGTACAGCTGTTTAAAGAAAATGCAGATATACTTGAATACTATCAAAATAGATTTAAGTATATAATGGTAGACGAATATCAGGATACAAATACTGCACAGTTTAACCTTATAAATCTTCTTGCAAATACACGCGGAGACAATGGTGAGACACTGCATAATCTCTGTGTTGTAGGTGATGATGATCAGTCAATTTACAGATTTCGTGGCGCAAATATTAAAAATATCCTGAATTTTGAAAATTCATATCCGGAAACAGAAGTTATAAAACTTGAAGAAAACTACCGCTCCACACAGAACATACTTGATGCTGCCAATGCAGTTATCAAAAATAACCAGGTCAGAAAAGATAAATCACTCTGGACAGAACATGAAAAGGGGGATCTTATATATCTTTCACAGTTTGACTCAGACTATGACGAAGCTTCTTCTATCGCTGCTGCCATCGCTGCCGCCACAAGAAGCGGACAGGCTGACTACAAAGATTTTGCAATTCTTTACAGAACAAATGCACAATCACGTATCTTCGAGGAAAAACTCGTAACCAATAATATTCCTTACAGAATAGTAGGTGCGGTAAACTTCTATCAACGCAAGGAAATAAAAGATATGCTTGCATATCTTCGCACTATAGAAAACGGGCTTGATGACATATCAGTAAAAAGAATCATCAATGTTCCAAAAAGAGGTATCGGTCTTACAACCATAGACCGTATAACATCATACGCTATCGAACACGAAATCAGCTTCTACAAAGCATTACAAAACTGCGACTATATAGATGGTATAAAAAGGAGCAGTGGCAGGATAAATTCATTTGTAAACCTTATCGAGTCCTTCAAAAAACATTTGCAGATGGATGGATATGGACTTGATGACCTTATAAAAGAAATAATAGATGAAACAGGATATGTCAGACTTCTCGAAGAAGAAGATACAGAAGAAGCCAGAAGCCGTATTGAAAATATCGAGGAACTTGTAAATAAGATTGCTTCTTACATCGAAAGCTGTGATGATGAGCCTACTCTTAGTGGCTTTCTTGAGGAAATCGCACTTGTTGCTGATATTGATAATGTAGATGAAAGCAATAACCTCGTTCTCCTTATGACACTACACAGTGCTAAAGGACTTGAATTTCCTTATGTTTATCTTGTTGGTATGGAAGATGGAATATTTCCTGGATATATTGCATTAAACGGTGATGACCCTGAAGAAATGGAGGAAGAACGCCGCCTATGTTATGTAGGTATAACAAGAGCAAAGAAGAAACTTTCAATAAGCTGTGCAAAGGCAAGATTCAGAAATGGTGAGATGCAGTTTTATCGTCCTTCACGTTTTATCGATGAAATACCACGCTATCTTATCAAACAGTCGGGTCCCGCAAAGCAGCAGTTTACACAGACCACCTCAAAACCGGCCGGAAGTTACAGCGCAGCAGATTTTTTGAAGATGCAGCCTAAAATGCAGCAAGTTCCATCATATAAAAAACCAGACACAACCAACTGGAATCCACTTGATGAAAAGAAAGTCAAACAACAAAAACACCAGCCAGCAAAAGCAGGACTTCTCAATAACCCTCTTATAAAAAAGGGCTTTGGAAATACCTCTCAGGCAACAGATTCATCTTCAAAACCCAATTACGAAACCGGCGACAGAGTTTCACACACTAAATTCGGTGAAGGTGTCGTAAAAGAAATGACTAAACATTCAGGAGACTACATGGTCACAGTTGCATTTGACAGTGGAATCACCCGTAAAATGATGGCTTCTTTCGCAAAACTTGAAAAAAAATAATCGTGTTAATACTAGATATCATTTGCATCATATGGTATACTATATAGAAAGGTGAGGCACAAATTTTTTGTATTTTGCCTTAATGATAAAATTTAATATCATAAATTTGAAAAGAAGAAAGGATGGGGATTATGAGCAACAAATTTGAAGATTTGATCAACGCAGCAAAGGTATCAGAGCTGTTACACAAAAAGGAGCTTGAGGAGAAGAACAAAAACACTATCGTTATCGTCCTCGCAGTACTCGGTGCTATTGCAGCAGTAGCAGGTATCGCATTTGCAGTATACAAATACCTTACACCTGACTATCTTGAGGATTTTGATCCTGATGATTATTCAGACGATTTCGATGATGACTATATTGAGTTTTCTGACGGAGAGCCTGAAGCTGAGGACTAATACACTGTTTTTAATAACAGACTTCTCACTTTAACTTGTACAAATTACCAAATACCGAAATGGTGTTACCATTTCGGTATTTTAATGATACAGGCATCTGTAAACTTTATATATGATACAACTATTCTACGAAACGGAGGAACAAGCAATATGAAACTTTGGGGAGGAAGATTCACAAAGGAAACAAACAAACTCGTACACAATTTTAATGCGTCACTCTCATTTGACCAGAAATTTTATGAGGAGGATATAACAGGCAGCATTGCCCACGTAACTATGCTCGCTGAACAAAAAATCATCTCTGATGATGATAAAGATAAAATCATAGGCGGACTTAAGTCAATCCTTGAAGACATAAAATCAGGTAAGCTTATCATCGATGAAGAACACGAAGATATCCACAGCTTTGTTGAAGCCCATCTTATCGAGCGCGTCGGTGATGCCGGAAAGAAACTTCATACAGGCCGAAGCAGAAATGATCAGGTTGCCCTGGATATGAAACTCTACACAAGAAAAGAAGTCTTAGAGATGGACAAACTCCTGAAAAATCTTTTGGAGAGTCTCCTAAAGATCATGAAAGGAAATCTTGACACCATCATGCCAGGTTTCACTCACCTTCAGAAAGCCCAGCCTATAACACTTGCTCATCATATGGGTGCATATTTTGAAATGTTTAAAAGAGACCGTTCACGCCTCAAAGATATATATGAGCGTATGAACTACTGTCCTCTTGGTTCAGGTGCCCTCGCCGGAACTACATATCCTTTAAACAGAGAACGTACAGCCGAACTTCTTGGATTTTACGGTCCAACATTAAATAGTATGGATTCAGTTTCCGACAGAGATTATCTTATCGAATTCTCATGTGCAATGTCAATCATTATGATGCACTTAAGCCGTTTTTGTGAGGAGATAATCATTTGGAATACAAACGAGTACAGATATATTGAGATTGATGACTCATATTCAACAGGCAGCAGTATCATGCCTCAGAAGAAAAACCCTGATATAGCAGAACTTGTACGAGGAAAGACCGGCAGAGTCTACGGCTCACTCACATCACTTCTTACAACAATGAAGGGACTTTCACTTGCATACAACAAAGATATGCAGGAAGATAAAGAATTTGTTTTCGACGCTATAGACACCACAAAGGGATGTATACTCCTTTTCAACGGAATGCTTGATACAATGACATTTAATAAAGACCGTATGCGTGCAAGTGCAGAAGGTGGATTTACAAACGCTACTGATGCAGCAGATTATCTTGTAAAACATGGTGTTCCATTTAGAGATGCACACGGAATTATCGGTCAGCTCGTACTTTACTGTATCGACAAGAATATCTCACTCGGAGAGATGACTTTAGATGAATATAAAGCAATAAGCCCTGTATTCGAAGACGATATCTACGATGCTATCAGTATGGAAACATGCGTAGATAAAAGAAATACTATCGGTGCTCCAGGACCAAAAGCAATGAGTGATGTTATCAAGATTTACGAAGAATATCTTGCAAAATAAGTGCAAGCGCAGAAATTTTTGCACAAATATATCTTTGTTCTGCACAAATCTGTTAATAGTCATGTTACTTGTTCGATAATGTCAAAAACTCCAGCATAAAAAAGGGCAAAACCAGCGTTTTGCCCCCCAAGAATTGCTTTGCAATTCTCGTTGGTTTTCCGCTATGTTACGAGCATTTTCCTATAACATAAAAAAACTTCCACTGAAAATGTGGAAGTTTTTTGTATATCTTTTGTTGTGTATGATCCAGCCCATAAAGACAAAATCATCAAGCACAAAATGTGACAGATGCAAAGCATCCTGGTTTTGGAGTTATTATATCACAAAATTTTCTTTTTCTTTAAAACAACAAGCATGACCGCACATATTACAAGTATCAGTGCACATATTATCCCAAATCCAAACGGTGTATTTGAGAGCGGCACCCACTTTGAATTGACATTCATTCCATAAATTCCTGATACAAGTGTTGGAATACCCATAACAAGAGTAACAATAGTAAGTGTTTTCATAACATTGTTCAATCTGTTGTCTATAACCGATGACATAAGCTCTCTCGTTCCATTTACTATGTCACGGTATATGCTCGTCATCTCAATAGCCTGCTGGTTTTCAACAATTACATCATCGAGAAGATCTTTATCATCCGGATACTGTTCAAGTCTTTTGTATCTTGTAAGTCTATCCATAACCACGGCATTTGCACGAAGTGATGTAGCAAAGTATACAAGCGTTGACTCAAGAGCATGAAGATCGATAAGGTCTATATCCTCTGTATCATCATCAATCCTCTCCTCAATCTCGGTACGCTTTTTGTCTATAACTCTAAGGCTCGTCTGATATGCAGAAGCAACCCTGAAAAGGATCTGGTAAACAAATCTTAATTTCTTCTTTGTACTGAACTCTTTTACCCTTCCATTTACAAATGCCTGCAATATAGAAGTTTCCTCTGTGCAAACTGTAATAATAGTATCTGATGTAAGAATAATGCCAAGAGGTATAGTAGTATATGCCTCTTTGTCATGTCGTATCTCAGTTGTCGGAATGTCGACAAGAATAAGTGTGTATCCATCCTCCAGCTCGACACGCGAACTTTCTTCCTCATCCAACGCTGCAAGCAGATCCTGAATATCAATATTCAGCTTTTCCGCCACTTCCTCGCCCTCTGAAACTGTCGGGTTCACCATATCTATCCAGATTCCTTGCGCAAGTTCAGAAAATTCATATATCTTTTTGTCATCTGTTCTGTAATACTTAACCACTTAATCTCACCAACTTTCTTTCAATTTTTAATGTTCAAAACACATTTAATTATACCTTATCATCTGAAACCTTGCAACACAATACTTATCTGTTCAAGTAAAAGATATCTTACATCCCAGAAATCCTCACTCTTTGTCCAAGCTTTTGCCTGCATCTTTATATTTACGGGTGTGAGCTTATCAACGACAACACACATATTCATTTCATGAAGAATCCTGTCGTCATTCTCAAAAAGCTGCATGATCTCTTTTCTAACTGCTTCTATATCAGCATTAAGACCAATAGTAAAATCTAACACCAACATTCGTTCATCCTGCTTTGTCGTATTTGTAACATTTGAATTTGAAATCGTACCATTTGGTATGACAACTACCTTATTATCAGTAGTCGCGATCCTTGTATAAAATATATCTATACTCTGGACAGTACCTTCCGCCCCTGCCGAAATAATATAATCTCCGACTTTAAACGGTTTAAGTAAAAGAATAAGTACGCCTCCAGCAAGATTTGAAAGACTGCCCTGCAAAGCAAGACCTACTGCAAGTCCCGCCGAACCTATAATAGCAACTATCGAACTTGCGCCTATTCCCAAAATACTTGCAATAATTATTATCAAAAAGATATTGTAGGCAAATGTAGCAAGTGACATGACAAACTTCTGAACACTTATCTCAACATCCTTGCGCACCATTGTATTTTTTGTAATCTTAAGCGCAAGATTTACAATTTTTCTTCCTATGATAAATACTACAATAGCAATCAAAATTGTCTTTGCAAAATCAAGAAGCCACTCTCTCTGACTTAAAAGATACTGTATAAAAAAACTTGTCTTTTGCTCATCAGATGCCGATGAATTCATAACCTTTTGAAGTTCATCAACTCCAATCGCCTTACCGCTTGCTGACTTGGCAGCAATATTTTCCGCTGCACTAAGCAGTCCTTTTGTATATAACATAAACCCTCCAGACATCAAATATATATTCTTTTCACACTATTAGTTTGTGTCAAGTGTGCGCAGACACAAATCCTGGGTGTGAAAAATCTTACATATATGGATTTTTTACACTATATTCTATGAATAAAAAGCCCACTTCTTAGCTTTGGCTCAAACCATGTACTCTTAGGTGGCATAAGAAGCCCCGCATCAGCAACACTAAACAGCTCACCTATTGATGTCGGATACATTGCAAACGAAACCTTCATATCCGACCCTGCACGTTTCTCAAGTTCTTTAAGTCCTCTTATTCCCCCGATAAAATCAATCCTGTCATCAGTTCTGGGATCTTTTATACCAAGAACAGGTTCAAGAAGATAATTCTGCAAAAGTGATACATCAAGAGATAAAACAGGATCTTTTATGTCAAGAAGTTCCTCTTTTGCAGTAAGCATATACCATTTTCCTGATAAATACATTGAAACTTTTCCCTTTTTATCAGGATGAGCTGCTTTTTCTAAACTCTCTATCTCAAAGTTTTGTTTAATCTTTTCTAAAAATTCTTCCTCAGTCAGACCATTTAAATCTTTTACACTTCGATTATAATCCATTATCATAAGCTGGTCATCAGGGAATAATACAGAAAGGAAATAGTTAAATTCTTCCGTTCCATCATATCCCGGATTTTCTTTTCTTCGCTTCAATCCTACTTTCACCGCAGATGCTGCTCTATGATGTCCGTCAGCTATATATATCTCACCAATATTTGCAAAAGCTTCCTTTATGTTTTCAACATCTGTTTTGTCAGCTATCTTCCATACAGTATGGCTTATCCCATCAACAGCAGTAAAGTCATAAAGAGGTTTCTCATCTGCCATAACCCTTGAGACAATATCATTTATCTCCTTCTTTGATCTATATGCAAGAAAAATAGGGCCAGTCTGCGCACTAAGCGTATCTACATGTCTAATACGATCCTGCTCTTTTTCTTCTCTTGTATTTTCATGCTTCTTTATAACATTATTCACATAATCATCAACACTTGCACACGCAACAATACCCGTCTGACATCTGCCATCCATTGTAAGACTATAGATATAATAACACTCGTCATTGTCTGTAATGTATGTTCCATCAGACACCATACTCTCAAAAATCTCTTTCGCCTTATCATATACTTCAGGCGCATATGTATCTACACTATCAGGAAACTGAGTCTCTGCTCTGTCTATCTTTAAAAATGACAACGGCTCTCTTTTAACTTCCTTAACTGCCTCAGCTCTGTTATAAACATCATAAGGTAATGCTGCAACTCTGTCCGCCACTTTAACATCAGGTCTCACTGCTATAAAAGGTTTTATTACTGCCATAAATCTTATCCTCCATTTTCTATTTATATATTTTGACCACAACCCCAACATATGATATTATAACAAAAAAGGATATAATTTAACAGATGTAAAATAATCCAATAGGAAAAGGAGGCGTTTATCATGCTTAAAACCGTTATATTTGACATGGATGGCGTTATTATAGACAGTGAACCTCAACATGCAAGAGCTTCTCTTAATACTTTTAAAGAACTTGGTGTTGATACGGATTTAGACTACTGCAGATCATTTACAGGAAGTTCAAGCAAAAAAATGGCTGAAACTGCCATAAAAGATTTTTCACTTGATATAAGTCCTGACGATCTTTTGGAAAAATTAAATCTTGCAAAAAGAAAACTACATGAAGAGGAGGGCTACATCCCAGTTCCTGGCGTTATAGAACTTATAAAACGTCTATATAGATCAGGAATACAGCTTGCTATTGCCTCATCTTCATCACCAAAAGAAATAGAAACCGTTGTTAAAGAACTTGGCATAAAAAAATATTTTGAAAAACTTGTATCGGCATCATCTGTTCCACATCCAAAACCTTCACCTGATACTTTCCTGCTTGCCCTTAAAAAACTTGGTGCAGCCCCAGAAGATACCGTTATCATCGAAGACTCAACCTTTGGTGTCGAGGCTGCAAAAGCGGCCAATGTTGCATGCATTGGTTTTATCAATCCAAACTCCGGCAATCAAAAACTTGACAAAGCAGATGTACTGATTGAAAGTTTCGACAACATAGATAAAACCTTTATCGAAAACACACTGCTTCGTTCACTCGGAAAACCGATAACCATAGCATCGACAAAACGACTCTTTATAAGAGAGCTTGCTGTATCAGATATACCAGACATTTATCCTATCTACTCTGATCCTCAGGTAAAAAAATATATCGATAATATAGATGATTATCTTGAAATCGAAATGGAAAAACAAAAAGCTTACATACAAAATGTTTACTCATTTTATGGCTTTGGACTCTGGGGAGTTTTTGGAAAGACAAGCAAAAAACTTATAGGAAGATGCGGTCTTGAAAATGAAACTATTGACGGTAAAAATGAGATAATGCTGTCATATCTTTTCGACAGCCAGCACTGGGGATATGGCTACGCACTTGAATGTTGTGACGCTGTACTAAAATACGCCAAAGAACAGCTTGAAATGAAAAGGATAGTTGCTGTCATAGACTTTGACAATAAAAGATCCATAAGAACTGCCGAAAATCTTGGACTTAAATATGAAAAAGATGTAATTTTCAATGGCATAAAAAGACAGCTTTACAGTATCAACTTATAGCATGATACATAATAATCCTCTTAAACTTCTACCTAAAAATCCGGGCACCCCCTATAGCATGCCCGGATTTTTGATATTTCTTTATGATAATTTTTCCAAGAAGCATATATATGCCCCTGTTTTCATAATATAACTAAAAATTATCTGTTTTTATTGTTGTTATTCTTTTTGTTGTTATTTACTTTTTTATTATTTTTCCTGTTATTTTTATTATTTGTAGTTTTCTTTGCCGGCTTCTTAGTAGGTCTTGCTGTCGCTGTGTTATCACCTGCTGCCGCCTGCCCTGCATTGTTTGGCTCACCATCAATCCCCTGATTTCCAGTAGCATCATCAACTACATCTGCAGTATCATCTACCACATCATCCACAGCATCTGCTGCATCATCTACAACGTCACCTACTACACCATCATCATCAACCCTGTCACTCTCATCATAATCACTGTCATCTTCATTTACCACAGGCCCTGTAGTAGACTCCGGTTCCTGTGTAGCTGACGATGTAACCGAATTATTTGTCTTGTTGTTGCCACAACCTGCAAGCATCATAGTAGATAATGCCAATGTAGTAATAAACATCAAAATTCTTCTTCGCATAATTTCCTCCTAATATAACTTTAGTCTTTCATCCAGCTAAGGATTTTAGAAACAGGTCAGATCCTAGAAATCATCCCATCTCTTAAAACTAGTATGTTACGAGTTATGCAAAGTTATTCATCGTTGTAAATGTAGAATCTATTTAACAACAATTTTCATAAATTTTTTCTTTCCACGTTTAAGCACGATACCATCATCACTGATACTGTCTTTATTTACTAAAGACTTAGGATCTGTAATCTTATCTCCATCTATAGAAACACCGCCCTGCTGTACATTTCTTCTTGCCTCACCATTTGATGTTGCAAGACCTGCCTTTACAAGAAGTGTAAGAATACCGATATTTCCATCCTCACCGAAGTCTGCATCACTAAGCTCAGTTACAGGCATCTGTGCTGTAGCCCCGCCTGAAAATAATGCTCTTGCGCCTTCTCTTGCCTTCTCAGCCTCTTTCTCACCATGAACAAGTTTTGTAAGTTCATATGCAAGGATTTCCTTAGCTTCGTTTAACTTGCTTCCTTCCCACTCTGCCATCTCATCAATCTGCTCCAATGGAAGGAATGTAAGCATACGGAGACATTTAAGAACATCAGCATCACTTACATTTCTCCAGTACTGGAAAAAGTCAAACGGAGATGTTTTCTCAGGATCAAGCCATACTGCACCAGACTGTGTCTTACCCATCTTCTTTCCCTCTGAGTTAAGTAAGAGGTTTATTGTCATTGCATATGCATTTTTTCCAAGTTTTCTTCTGATAAGCTCAGTACCGCCAAGCATGTTACTCCACTGGTCATCACCACCAAACTCCATGTTGCAGCCATATTTCTGATATAATGTATAAAAATCATAACTCTGCATTATCATGTAGTTAAACTCAAGGAATGAAAGACCCTTCTCCATTCTCTGCTTATAACACTCAGCTGCAAGCATACGATTGACAGTAAAATGTGGTCCGATATCTCTGAGTACCTCCATGTAATTAAGGTCTGTAAGCCAGTCTGCATTGTTTACAAGCATAGCCTTGCCCTCGCCAAATTCGATAAAACGGCTCATCTGTTTTTTGAAACACTCAACATTGTGATTTATTGTCTCAACTGTCATCATCTGTCTCATATCAGTTCTTCCTGAAGGATCACCTATCATGGCTGTACCACCACCAATAAGTGCAATCGGTCTGTTTCCAGCCATCTGAAGTCTCTTCATAAGACAAAGTGCCATAAAATGACCTACATGAAGACTGTCGGCCGTAGGATCAAATCCTATATAAAATGTAGCCTTTCCATTGTTTATAAGCTCTTTTATCTCCTCTTCATCTGTGACCTGAGCGATAAGCCCACGAGCCACTAATTCATCATATAATTCCATGATAACCTCCGTTTATTAATATATTTCCAACAGAATATAACTTTAACTGTCGTTTACTTTCTTATATTTTTTATATACTATCTGCAATTATGCTTTCTTCGTTTATCCTCATACATTCTATCATCTGCAATCTTGCAAAGTTCCTCGATCTGAAAAGCCCCTTTGGCAAACGCCGTTCCAACAGCAACACTACATGGACTCATACCATATTTTTCGTTTACAAGCTCAAGTTCCTTTTCCCATCTTGCCTTTATCTTTGGAACATCACTTTCAGCACAATTTAAAGCAACCATGATAAATTCATCGCCGCCCATCCTGAAACCATGCAGATTTTCAGATACCATCGCTTTTATACTCTCTGCCGCCTTTTTAAGCAGTGCATCACCTGCATCGTGTCCATACAGATCATTTGTCTGTTTCAGATGATTTACATCCATAAAAAATATTCCCACAGACGCAAGCATATTATACTCTTCTTTACATTTTGTAAAATAGCATCTTCTGTTGTATAAACCCGTAAGCAGATCATGTTCACTGTCATAACGCATCTTCTGTGTCATTATCCTGCTCTCCATCATAAGATGAACACTGTTTAAAAACATGTCAGAACAATCACTAAACTTTATACCAAGTTCCTCATCGTGCTCTCCTAAAATAAGTACAGCACTGTAGAGGACACTCTCCACTTTCCCTGAACATACAACAATCTCTTTATTATCAATTTTTTTATAAACTTTCTGTATCTCTTCTCTCATATCATCTGGCAGTTCTTCAGAAGATGAATAAATATTATGGTTTATATTGAACATTCTTCCAATTCCTGCATTAAGATACTCACTGTATCTTGCAGCACTTGGAATATCCTTATCATATACCACACCGTCAACCATCCCCACTTCAGTGCATGAATATGTCAACATGGCATCAATTCCAAGGCTCTTGGAAATAATGTTAAACAATACCGAAAAATCGTCATGTATATGTTCCAATACATAACTCTGGAATTGAACAATATTTTCGAGAGACTTAAGATACTCTGTCATATTAGTATTATCTTTACCCAATATCTGCTCCTCCTATAACTATCCCTCATAACCATTTGGATTTTGGATCTGCCATCTCCATGCATCCTCGCACATCTTATCAATGCCTCGCACAGCTTCCCAGCCAAGTTCCTCTTTTGCTTTTGTAGAATCTGCATAACACATATCAATATCTCCCGTTCTCCTTGAAGTTATCTTATATGGAATTTTCTTTCCACAAGCTTTTTCAAAACTTTTTATGATCTCAAGTACACTGTATCCAACGCCCGTTCCAAGATTGTATGTCACAAGTCCGGGATGCTCTGATAATTTTTCAAGTGCCTTTATATGACCAGCTGCAAGATCCATGATATGAATATAGTCACGAACTCCCGTTCCATCAGGCGTATCATAATCATCGCCAAAAACATTTACACACTCAAGCTGACCAGCTGCAACCTTTGCAATATATGGCAAAAGGTTATTGGGGACACCATTCGGATCTTCCCCAATACGCCCACTCTCATGTGCACCAATAGGATTAAAGTATCTTAAAAGTGCAATATCCCATTGATCGTCAGACTTAAATATATCTCTAAGTATATCTTCCGTAATAAGCTTTGTTCTTCCATAAGGATTCGAAACTGATAACGGAAAGTTCTCTTTTATAGGAACAGAATCCGGTTTTCCATAAACAGTAGCCGATGAGCTAAACACCAATGATCTTACACCATATTTCTCCATCACCTTAAGAAGATTAAGTGTCCCTGTAAGATTATTGTCAAAATAACGCAGAGGAATCTCACACGACTCCCCAACAGCTTTCAACGCCGCAAAATGTATAACAGAATCAATCTTTTCTTTTGCAAAAATTTCATCTAATGCCTTTTCATTAAGAAGATCTTCCTCATAAAATATAATATTTTTTCCAGTAAGCTCTTCTACTCTTTCGATCGATCTTCTACTGGCATTTACAAGATTATCGATAACTACAACATCATAACCCGCATTTAAAAGTTCAACATTCGTATGACTTCCTATAAACCCTGCACCACCTGTAACCAAAATCTTCATTGGAACACCTCTCTTTCGCCCCGGCAATATACCGAATTATTGTATTTATCTTACTTATAAAATCACAGATTTCATGCACCGGATAATGCACTCACTTTTATAAGTTTCGGTCAGTATAGCCTTTTTCTTAAATATATTTGCAAAATTGTTTATTTTAAAGTTCCTTCGAACACATATCAAGAGCTGCCGCAATAACCTTATCCATATCATAATATTTGTACTGGCCAAGTCTTCCGCCAAACAAAACATTTTTCTCTGCTGCTGCAAGCTTCTCATATTCATGATATAAATTATCATTCTTCTCATTATTTACAGGATAATAAGGCTCATCACCCTTTTTCCACTCAGAAGAATACTCTCTGCTTATAATAGAAACAGGCTGCTTTCCAAAATTAAAATGCTTATGCTCAATTATCCTTGTGTAAGGGACATCAGCCGATGTATAATTTACAACTGCATTTCCCTGATAGTTATCAGTGTCAACCTTCTCAGTCTCAAAACGCACTGAACGATACTCTAAAACACCCAGCTTATAATCAAAAAATCTATCGATCATTCCTGTGTAAACAATCTTCTTTGCGTCTACCTGATCTTTTATATCAAAATAATCTGTCGATAATCTCACATCTATACCATCAAGCATTCTTTCAACCATCTTTGTATATCCATCAATCGGAATACCCTGAAACCTATCATTAAAATAGTTGTTGTCATAAGTAAATCTAAGCGGCAGTCTCTTGATGATAAATGCCGGCAGGTCTTTACATTCTCTTCCCCACTGTTTCTGTGTATAACCTTTTACAAGCTTTTCATATACATCTCTTCCAGCAAGTTTAAGAGCCTGCTCCTCAAGATTTGCCGGCTCCTCAATATCTAGTTCAGCAATCTGCTTTTCAATAACAGCTTTAGCTTCTGCCGGTGTTTTTATTCCCCACATTTTGCTAAATGTGTTCATATTAAATGGAAGATTGTAAAGTTCATCCTTATAGATCGCAACAGGCGAATTTATATAATTGTTAAACTCAGCAAACCTGTTTACATAATCCCATATTTTTTTGTCAGATGTATGAAAAATATGTGCACCATACTTATGTACATCTATATCATCAATCTTCTCAGTATAAATATTGCCTGCTATATGATCTCTCTTATCTATAACAAGACACTTTTTTCCTTTCTTTGCTGCCTCATGAGCAAAAACTGCACCAAACAGCCCTGCGCCAACAACTAAATAATCGTACTTCATTTTTCATCCTTTCCCTACGTTTCATCTGCTTTTTTTGCAAAAATAAATAATTTACTAAACACAAAGTTTAATACGATAACAAGAACATTTGACAATATTTTCATTATCATATCTGACCAGTGAAACATATCAACTGTTACATACATGATCACCATATCCATAATTCCGGTAGCAAGACGACACCATACAAAGGAAAGACACTCTTTTATAAGCGCCATCACCCCTACAGTCCTGCTCTCAAAAACAAATATCTTATTTGTAACATACGCAAATGCCACACTCAATATCCACGCCGCAACATTGCTAGGAATAGTATCGATGCCTATGGCATGCTTACACACCGCATAAACTACAATGTTTATAAGCGTTGTAAAGCCTCCAAAAACAAGATACAACACAGCTTCCCTGTATTTAAGGAATAAATTCCATATTTTTTCTACCATCAGTCATAAACCTCAATACTATTCTACAGTAACACTCTTTGCCAGATTTCTTGGTTTATCAACATCAAGACCTTTGGCAACGGACACATAATAAGCAATGAGCTGAAGCGGAATAACAGCAAGTGACGCTGAAAAATGTTCGTCTGACTTTGGAATATATGTTGCAAAATCTACTGTATCTTCAATATTATAGTTTCCATAAGTCGTAAGTCCCATAAGATATGCACCTCTGCTCTTGCACTCGACCATATTGCTAACAGTCTTTTCATAAAGTGCATTCTGTGTAAGGATTCCTATAACAAGTGTTCCGTCCTCGATAAGACTGATAGTTCCATGCTTAAGTTCTCCTGCTGCATAAGCTTCTGAATGTATATAGCTTATCTCCTTGAGCTTAAGACTTCCCTCAAGTGAAATAGCATAATCTATACCGCGTCCTACAAAGAAAATATCCTTTGCATTTGCCTGTTTAGAAGCAAACCACTGTAATCTCTCCTTGTCATCGATAATCTTTTGTATCTTATCAGGAAGTTCGGCAAGCTCAGATAAATATCCGTCATACTGATCCTTTGTGATCTTTCCACGCACCATCGCAAACTCAATAGCAAGTATATATGAAGCAATAAGCTGTGTGCTGTATGCCTTTGTAGTAGCTACTGAGATTTCAGGACCTGCAAGTGTATAGAAAACATTGTCTGCCTCTCTCGCTATTGAAGAACCTACAACATTTACTATAGCTAATGTCTTTATACCCATGCTCTTTGCCTCTCTGAGTGCTGCAAGACTATCAGCAGTTTCACCAGACTGGCTGATAATAATAACAAGTTCATTCTTATCCAATATAGGATTTCTATATCTGAACTCTGATGCAAGCTCAACTCTTACAGGTATTCTCGCCATATCTTCTATAACATACTGTGCTACCATGCCTACATGCCATGCGGAACCACAAGCCACTATATGGATCTGGCTTATTCCCTCGATATCTTCTTTTGTAAGACCGACATTTGTAAGGTCAATAACCCCATCATTTACAACAGAATTAAGCGTATCCTTTACAGCCTTTGGCTGCTCATGTATCTCCTTCATCATAAAATGCTCAAAACCAGCCTTTTCAGCTGCCTGCGCATCCCACTTTATTTCCTTTGATTCTTTCTCTATCTCATCACCATCGAGATTATAAAAAGTAATCTCACCAGCTTTCAACCTTCCGATTTCAAGATTTCCTATATAATATACATTTCTTGCATATTTAAGAATAGCTGGCACATCTGATGCAACATATGACTCCCCATTTGCAGTAGCAAGAATCATCGGGCTATCCTTTCTTGCAACATATATCTCATCCGGATACTCCTTGAACATAACCGCAAGTGCATAAGAACCACGGATCCTTATCATTGAATGATTGATAGCATCTACAGGAGTTCCCTCATACTTTTTATAATAATAATCTATAAGTTTTACAGCTACTTCTGTGTCTGTCTCTGAATAAAACTCATAACCTTTTTTTGTAAGCTTATCCTTAAGCTCCTGATAATTTTCAATAATACCGTTATGTACGGCAACAACATTTCCATCATCACTTCTGTGAGGATGAGCATTTGTCTCAGAAGGTTCACCATGTGTAGCCCATCTTGTATGACCTATACCACATGTTCCAACCATAGCCTTTCCGTCATTTGTCTTTTCAGCAAGTACCTTAAGTCTTCCCTTAGCCTTGACAACCTCTATATCAGCATCACCATTTCTTACAGCAAGACCAGCTGAATCATATCCTCTATATTCAAGTTTTGACAAACTGTCCAAAAGAATAGGAGCAGCCTGATGTTTGCCAATAAATCCTACTATTCCACACATATTCTGTAGTCTCCTTTATCATCAATATAAAATACTAATTCCAAATTATAAACATTTCCTATTATATTGAATATCTTAGAAAATTGCAACATAAATACACCTGTAATACCTTAAATAATATAATATCCCAGGCAAACAGTGTTTTTTTTTCTTTACTCCCTTGAAACCTGACACAATAAACTATATAATAAGTACATACTATTAAACAGAAAATTACTAAAAGAACATATGGAGGTATTTTTTATGAGCGATACACAAAATTCAAGCTTTTCACTTTTAAACCAGAAAGAGATTGATTCCCTCATAGGTTTCCTCTCAGAACAGAAAGATTCATTAAACAGTGATGTTTTAAGTCAGAAAAGCATAGATAAACTTATTAAACTTATTTCAAGTGACAGTGACAGGATCATTACTGATGTATTTGACCCATTTGCACATGTTGACAATTCTGTCCTTGCAACATTAGGATTCAGGGAAGATGTTTCACAGCTCTGTGAACTTAAATTATCAGTTGACGAGTCTAATGACTACATTATACTCACAGCTTACAACACCGTTACAGGCAAGGAACTTGTCATCACGCCAAATCTTATCAATGCCAATGACACAACAGACTGGGGATGCTCTATCTCACCTGTATTCTTCAATCGTATTGCAAAAGTATTCTCATTCAAATATACTCAGCAGACACATGATGCTATATGTAACTGCTTTGCAAAACATACATATGGAGATGCAGGTCACAAGATTCCTGAAATCTATCTTCCGGTAAATGAAAAACTTTTAGAATGCTTAATCTAATATATGATGATATATGATCATATATGAACTTTTAAAATCATGTACAAAAAAGGAGAGTCTTAATACTCTCCTTTTATAATACATTTATAACTATATCATACCGTATCACTAATAACTGCTTATCTTCTCCGACTCATCATCACTTTTTTCAATCTTTCGAATGACAGCATAATATCCGTCACTATCACTTATCTTAATGAATACCCTGTCACCGACTTTATGCTTCAGAAGTGCCACTCCGATAGGTGATTCTATGCTGACCATGTTATTTATGGCATCAGCCCTTATAGTAGTAACTATCTTAAAGCACTCCTCCATATCATCCTCTTCAATATAGATAGTAACCGAATCATTCAGTCCTACCTGTGAATCATCGGAATCATCCTCTATTATCTCAGCTGTTTTAATCATCTTTTCAAGATATCTTATACGGCTCTCGTTTCTATTCTTAAACTGCTTAGCCGCCTTATACTCAAAATTTTCACTAAGGTCACCCTGCGCCCTCGCCTCCTTGACATCTTCAAGAGCCTGCTTTCTAACTACAAGTTTTCGCTCCTCGACCTCTTTCTTCATTTTCTCGACATCTTTTCTAGTCAGTCTGTCATACACAATGAACACCACCTTTTTAATTACTGTCCGATATCATCTATCGTGATCTTACTCTCATGCGGTATAGGCTTCCACTCAACTTTCTTAAAGAGAGCTATGTATTTTACATAGCGTTCTATAACATCATAAAGCGGCCATGTAAGACAATATAAAACTTTCTTTCCAAAACTTACTTTCTGTATTCGTTTTCTTTCTATTATAAAGATATATATTGCCATCCATATACTTGCAAGATACATACCCATTCTATAGAAAAGTCTTATCCATATTACGAGAAGTACACATATCGCATACGATTTCCAACCTGGCTCAAGATTTACGACAACATTTCCCGTAAAATGTCTCACAAGCTTTGAAAGCCATGTACCATTTCTAAATATATACATCTGTCCACCTGCATTATATATCGTAAACGGGAATAAAAACAGATTCCATACGATCCATTTAAAAGCAGTCACTATCTGCTTTGGAAGAAGCTGTGCAAAAGTGTCAAACGACATAAATCTGTGTCTTATGGTACGCCATAAAAATCTGTACCATGTATCGCCTTCTTCCCACTTTGTATTCTTGTCGATAAAAATATTCTTAAACAATCCCCAGCCACTCTCACCAAAAGCCTGAAGATGTCCCTTTGCCCATCTTAAACGCTGGCGTAATGCAACTCTTAAACTTGTCGGCTGCTCATCATAGAATATAGCATCATTATTATATGAAATCTCATATCCGTTCACTACACAATCTGCAGTAAGCGATCTATCCTCAGTAAGAGAAGTATACTTCCAGCCATCCTTTACGATCTCATTAGCGAACAAAAAACCTGTCCCCTGAATATTAGTCGCAAGATGAAGAAATGATCTTGTTCTGTGGCGCTGTCTTATCGAGCGTAACCAGTGGATTGCATAAAGAGAAGCAATCCATCCCTCTGTAAGATTTTTCGTGCTTCTATATGATGTGATGATCTTTTCACCCGCATCAAAAGAATCATTCATCCTTGAAATGTAGTCCTTCTTTAAAAGATTATCCGAATCAAATATAAAATATCCCTCAAAAGACTGTATCCCATAATCCCTTTCGATCTGCTCAAAAAGATATTTAAGACCAAATCCCTTTGTCCTCTCATCAGGATTATTATGCTCATAACAGATCGCACCAAGCTCTCTTGCAATTTTTGCCGTATTGTCAGTACAATTATCTGCAACAACAAAAATAGTTATAAGCTCCTGCGGATAATCCTGCTTCTTTATACTGTTAATAAGATTTCCTATAACCGGCTCTTCATTTCTCGCCGGAATAAGCACTGCATATTTGTGATTATGCTTCGCTGGTTTAAACTTTCTTGTACAGAAAAGACCTATTATCATATAAGGAACATCATGTATACTTAGTATCTTCATAAACATGCCGATTGCCGTAAATAAAAACAGACTCGGTGTATAAATATTCCCTAAAAAATGCCCTATATCATTTATTATATGACTGCTTAACAACACACTTGTACATATATTCATTATTTTTCTCCACTTCACTTATAATCCTTTAAAAAATCATATTTCAATGTAAGGTCATTCTTCTTTATAAGGTCACTAACAATGCCACTCTTCTTTTCTATCTCAGTCTCAGATATGTTGGCACCATTTGTCACCTTTCCATCAGCCACATATGCATTTCCATCATACCAGCTCGAATCAGCAAAAAATGCAAGCGGACTATAATCATCTGCAAGAATATCCTTTCCTATATAATAGTTGCTATTATAATCAATACCAAAAAGATTCAATACAGTAGGCAAAATATTCATCTGCATATTTGTCTTGCCAATCTTTTCAGCCTTAACATCATTACTCCATATAAAGAACGGTGTACGATTTATAAGATTATTATCAGTTTCCTTATACTTATCAAGCACCGATTTGTCATTTATCGTATAAAGATAGTGGTCAGCATATGCCACTATAACAGTATTATCGTAAAGACCATTATCCTTTAAAGCCTGTATAAGAAGACCAACCATATGATCAGTCTCTCCAACCATAAGATCAGCAACCTGTTCCTCGGAAAGATTCGGAACTTTTCCATTTCCATATTTCATCTGGGCAACAAGCTTTCCAACTTCCTTTTCAGCTGTAAAAGGCGTATGCGGTGTATATGAGATAATATAATCAACAAACTTGTCATTTTCCTTAAACATCTTATTATAAAAAGTCTTGTCTTCAATAAGCTTTCTGTCAAGTTCGTAACTAAGATCCTCTTTATCTTTGTCACTAAGCATATCCTTAAGACCATAATAATTGTCATAACCCCAGCTCTTATAATTTATCCCTCTGGAATAAAACTCACTGCTATTCATATGAAAAGCGTTAACTGCATATCCCTGACCCTTGAACAACTTAGCCATAGTATTATTGAATGTATTCTTATTAAATGTATATACATTCTCATTATAAGAAATAGGCGTAGTAAAACCCGTATTTACTGCAAATTCAGAATTAAAAGTTGAACCACCACCTGTATATATTGAATAATGATCCGTAAAATCAAGCGACTCATTTTTAAGCTTGTACAGATTTGGTGTATTCTTCTTTGTAAGAAGCCACTCATCCATGCCCTCAAGCTGTAAAAAAATTACATTTTTGCCATTAAACATACCTGTGTAATCATTCGATCTCTTCTCATCCTTTGCATCATATATGTTCTTCAGAAACTTTTTATCACTTTCACTGATCTTTGCCTTAGGCTTTAAAAATGTAATATAAAAATTTCTTACAGTATACTCATAAAGACCTGAAACCTTCATACTCTTATTAGAGTCACTGAACTCATTGTAAACATTTCTTGCCTTCTTAAAACTATTCCAACGAAGATTTTTGTTTCCACTTCCCATAGTAACAGGAATAAGAAGATGCAGACAGATAAAAATGATAATCGCCGCAAAAAGTTTTTTACCTTGAAATTTTTCACTCTTCTTAGTAACTATCGTAGCAATAACAGCAAGCACGATAACTATAGCAGCAAGTATATATATGTACACCGGCGTATGCTTTATCGTATCAGCTATATATGAGCTTCCTTCACTGGCAAGTTCCAGAAGCGAGAAATTAAAATAAAATGATGTAAGCGAATAATAGATCGCATTTGTAATAAACATAATAAAACTTATGATAAACACAAGCCAGTAAAAAATCTTTCCGACAATTCCCTTAAGATATTTTGCAAATGCAATAAAAAGACCTGCCCATATTATCGTAAACAGGTTTGGCTGAAGATAGTATGCAGGATAAAACTCAATTTTGTGTCCCATAATGCGCAAACTTAAATCCATTATAAAAAACGGCAAAAACATCATTATCTCACCTATGTGAGCTGCCAGAAAACTCCAAAATCCCTTGCCACTTCTGTTTCTTCTCTTAGAACTATCGCCCATTCCATAAAAGCTTAGTCCATGCTTTTTCCTTGATCTCATATTTACTCCCCTTAAAAAATTAAATTTTCTAAACAGAATTTAATATAACACATAACATGTGTTATTTCAATCGGAATTGCTTTTTGGAAGAATAAGGGGTTCATCAGGATCTGCACCTATACCAAAGGCAAGATTGCTAAGCGAACGACAATAAGATTTATACCTGTTAGTATATACGTTTTCCATATTTTTTTATATCCTCCTTAAGATATTCATTTCGCAACTTTTATAATATGAAAGAGGTACTGCATTTTATAACGCAGTACCTCTTTCATCAAAAAGATTCAATACACGAAAGAAGAACCGAATTCCAGAACAGTCCCGAATCGGTTCCTTTCGATTTTTGATATGTTATGTATATTTTGGAGACATATCTTTAATATCCAAAAAAGGGAGAACCAGTTTTAAAAAAATTTCCCCCCTCATGTGTTATATTTTACTCTAAGTGATATATATTTGTCAACACCAAATTTGGAAATATTTTTCCATATATTTTTTATCAGCTACTTTGTTGTTGTTCACACCTACAGTATAATCAATAATGATTACAGCACCACTTGTATAAAACCACCAAAAAAATAATTTCATTTTATAAATAATCACCATAGATTACAAAACAATTTTATGTTAGTATCTATCACATATCAGAATCATTCGAAGATGTTTTTTCACATGATCAAGCGGATATTCGCAATCCGCTCTGCTACTTGCTTGATAGTTTTCAAAACTCTAAATTCAGGCAAATCTATATTCAGGCATTTTATTCTGAACTCCAACATTTTACCAAAAACTTGATAAAAACAAAGAATTGAAAAAGCATAACAATCTTTGTATAATAGGAGGTAGAAAAAACTAAATGAAAGAAAACAACACTATAA
>CAKRFY010000022.1 GCA_934320895.1 uncultured Lachnospiraceae bacterium
TTAACGCCTGTGGAGATAGTAGGTTGCGAGGTCGATGAAGCAGGAAGCCCATTGGCTTTAGACAATGGGTAGTTCACTGTGACAATAAAAAGAAATGAGATGATAATATGAAGATCATGTTTGCGTATACAATGCGTGGATATAAAAAATGTAATTTTGCAAAGGATATAATCACTGGAATAATCATTATGGCTGTGTCTATCCCCATTTCAATGGGGTATGCACAGATAGCAGGTTTGCCGGCTGTGTATGGATTGTATGGTTCGGTATTTCCTATTATCGTATTTGCGCTATTGTCTACATCACCACAGTTTGTATTTGGTGTTGATGCTGCACCAGCCGCACTAGTTGGCTCTGCGCTTATCAGTTTTGGTATAGAAAGTGGTTCTAAAGAAGCAATAGCAGTTGTTCCGCTTATTACATTTTTGGTGGCAATGTGGCTGTTTGCATTTTATATGATGAAGGCAGGAAAACTTGTAAATTATATCTCAGCGCCTGTTATGGGTGGATTTATCACGGGAATATGTACAACTATCATACTGATGCAGCTTCCAAAGTTGTTTGGAGGAAGCCCTGGGACAGGGGAATTACCTGAACTTGCAAAACATATTATGGAGACAATACATTCTATTAACATTCCATCTCTTGCGCTAGGGGTTGCATCACTTGTGATCCTTAGTGTATTTAAAAAGATTATGCCTAAGTTTCCGATGGCAGTTATACTTATGGCAGCAGGAGCACTTATGACATACTTTTTGCCCGTCAGAGAATGGGGGATAAAGACGCTTGACAAAGTAGGAACAGGTCTTCCAAAGTGGTCTATACCTGATTTTACAGCTGTTCCTTTAGGAGAAGTTATTACTATAAGTTTATCTGTAGCGGTTGTTATTATGGCAGAAACACTACTTGCTGAAAATAATTTTGCACAGAAAAACGGATACAGACTTAATGATAATCAGGAGATACTTGCGTTTTCAATCGGGAATCTTATAGCTTCATTTACAGGATGCTGTCCTATAAATGGATCTGTATCGAGAACTGCAATGGGAGAGCAGTATCAGGGAAAAACACAGTTGATGGGCATAACGGCAGGTGTTTCAATGATGTTACTGTTGTTATTTGGAACGGGATTTATAGGATACCTTCCGGTGCCGGTTCTTACAGCGATTGTTATCTCTGCCTTATCTGGAGCAACGGAATTTGAACTTGCTGTACGTTTATGGAAAGTGAGCAGAACAGAATGTCTTATTTTTATAGGGGCATTTATGGGTGTGCTTTTGCTTGGAACAATAAATGGCGTTTTGATCGGAATAATCCTTTCTTTCTCAGAAATGATAATACGTACATCAAAGCCTGCAAGGTGTTTCCTTGGAATACAGCCCGGCCACAGGCATTTTCGTGATCTTAATGAAGGCAGGCAGATACATGCAATAGAGGGTGTTGTTATTTACCGGTTTAGCAGTAATCTTTTCTTTGCCAATGTACAGGTGCTGCAAAGAGACATTGAAGATAGTATAAAAGAGGATACAAAGGCAGTTATTATTGATGCCAGTGCAATAGGAAGTATTGATATAACGGCAGCAGACAGGCTCGCAATGCTTTACAGTTCATTAAAAGAAAAAGGAATTAAATTTTACATAACAGAGCATATTGCCGAACTTAATGAACAGATGAGAAAACTTGGAATTGGTTATTTTGTTGAGGAGGGATGTGCAAGAAGAACAATTCATATAGCGTTAAAAGATATGGGGATAAACAGACCATATCCATTGGAAGGTGGAGTTGGCAACGAAGAGATAAGTGGTTCAAAGAAACGTGCGGATAACCGTGTACAGGAATTTGTGTGGGCATTTGGAAATCATGCAGAAGAGGAGATTGAGAAACAGATAGTAAGACAGATAGAACAGCTTAAAGAAAACGGAGATGTTGAAAAGCTTCTTCATGGTCGCTGGGCGCATATGGAGGAACTTGATCAGGATGAGTGGATCGAACATCTTGAGGAACATATGAAGGAAATTGTAAATATATCCGGTAAAGATGAAAAGACGCTTGCTGCAAATTTTGAAGCGCATAGAAAACAGATACATGAGCGTATTGCCAAAGAACATCCTGAACTGGCACAGCGTTTTATTGAGAGAAGACATATTCTTGATAAGCATCTTAAGGAACGCCGTCCGGAAGTATATGAGCTTATTGAAAAGCTTCGTGTGGATAAATAATAAAAAGGCAGATGAGAAAATATGATTACCATTCACGCCATATATGTACCATTCGCGCAGTTATGAAAAATAGTGCGAAACGGATGATATAATGTCTGAAAAGACAATATGAAAGGGAGGTAATCGGCCTATGAAAAAAACAATAAGAGAAAAAATGCTTGCAGTATTTATGGCAGCTATGCTTGCAGTTACAGCGGTATTTGCAGGTGGAGCGTCAAAGGCAAAAGCAGCGGGAATAGAAGAGATTTTTGAATCAGGAGTTGTTACATCAACACCGGGTGAAGAATCCACAGCCGAGTTCGATGTTACGGCAGCAAATGCAAGCGTGCTTGTGCGTATATTTTTACAGGAAGCAACAGATGTCCAGATAGCTCTTTATAATGCTGATGGAAGCCAGTATGAAGAACCTGTTACTATTGCAGAAGCTGACTGGATATGGATATCAGAGGATAACGGATATTATCGTGAGCTTGCTATTGATGTACCACAAGGAACATATGCTCTTGGTCTGACAACTGCAAAGAGTGTTGGTTTTCAGATAAAAATGTATCAGACAGTACTTGATGAAGATGTTGCCATCAGTGAGACATACACGATCGTAACGGCAGGCTTTTCACATCAGCTTTCAGTTACGGGTGCAACGGTAAGTTCATGGAAATCTGGTGATACCAGCATTGCGAAAGTTGATAAAAATGGTAAAGTTACAGGAGTTAAAGCAGGAGAGACAACAGTTACTGCTACAACTGAAAATGGTACGGAGCTTACATGTACTGTAAGTGTATATGCAAATCAGTATTCTGCTGCTAAGTTGGAAGTAAGTGATATTACATCTGGAAAGGCTGGATTTGGCGTATATAATATGAAATATGACAAATCGGGAAATCTTGTGTTAAAAGCTCTGCTTCTTAACAACACCAAATATCGTGTAACTCAGTTGAAAAATATCAATATTACAGTTAAAGATGCAGATGGAAAACTTATAGGTACATACAAGAATTCAAAAGTTAAGGTTAATGTTAAGGCAGGGGCAACTAAGAGTTTCACATTTGTCATTAAAAAGGCTTCACTTAAGAATAAAAAAGCAAATCTGTTTAAGATTACACCAGATAAAATTAAATGTAAGCTGACAAGTGTTGGAAAAAAATAACAGATTTCAATAATATTATGTTAGTTCAGCCATACAATAACTGACATATTCATGGCACAAAATAAGAACAGGATTCTTATTTTGTGCCTTTTTGCTGTTAAATAAATGTTCTTTGAAAATTTTAAGTATGATTTAAGGAAAAATATTGAATAAATGTAAATTATGGCGTAAAATAAACAAGTACCCTGTTCAAAACGAGTGCGGCATGAAAGTGTCGTATAGCCGGCATCTCTGTTTTATTTACATTTAGACCAGTGCAGGAGGAATGCACGGCTGCAGGGTATTTTTTTTGTACAGATAAACAAGTATTGTGCCGAAAGTGCACAGAAATGAGGTTTAAAATGAAATTACATCCAATAATAACATCACTTCTTGAGCAGGATATGTATAAATTTTCGATGGGGCAGGCAATTTATCATCAGTTTTCTGATTATAAGACAACATGGACGTTTAAGTGTAGAAATAGGGATGTCTATTTTACTGAGGAGATGGTTGAGGAGATAAGAGAGCAGATCAAAAATTTCTGCAAACTTAGATTTACGGAGGAGGAACTTACTTATCTTGATAATATCAAATGGATAAAAGGATCATATGTAGATTTCCTCAGATTATGGCAGCCAAGATATGAAGATTTTGACATTACTATGTCTGGCGAGAGCGGGCTTTCAATTGAAACGGCTGGGACATGGCTTAATACATCTATGTATGAGATACCGACACTTGCGATTGTAAACGAAGTGTATTTCAGAATGGCATACGATTATGACAGGCTTTTTGAAAGTTTCAAAAAGAGACTGATTGAAAAAAGAAATATGATCGGGAGTGGAGAATACAGACTTGGAAATTATTCTGAATTTGGGCTTCGCAGAAGACTTTCGGCAGAAGCTCAGGAATATGCCATTGAAGAATTAAACAGTGTAAGATCAGAAGATTCAATATTTGTAGGAACATCAAATGTGTATCTTGCAAAGAAACATAAGCTTACACCTGTCGGAACTATGGCTCATGAGTGGATAATGTGTTCTGGACAGGGAAATAAAAAGCACAATCCTGCATATTCAAATTGGTATGCACTTGATGCATGGGTAAAGGAGTATGGTGTTTTAAATGGAACAGCACTTACGGATACCATTACAACAGACTGCTTTTTGAGAGATTTTCAGTTAACATATGCTACACTTTTCAGTGGGGTGCGTCATGATAGTGGAGATCCGATAGAGTGGGGTGAGAAGATGATATCACATTATAAAAATCTTGGTGTTGACCCGAGAATGAAAACACTTTTATTTAGTGACAGCCTTGATTTTGAACGTGCAGATAGGATAAGAAAACACTTTGAAGGTAAAATTAAGATTGCGTTTGGAATTGGAACATATATTTCAAATGACACAGATGTGGATGCACTTAACATTGTTATGAAAGTGACAAAATGTAATGCAACAGATGTGGCAAAAATCTCTGATACACATGGGAAAGAGATGTGCCAGAATCCTGAGTATGTCGATTATCTGCAAAGATGTATTGATTGGCGTATGAAAAATGAATAAATAGGGGATTAGTGTAAAGTGTGCAGAAATGAGGATTCTTATGAAAAAAACAAAAATACTTATTATTGTAGATATGCAGAACGATTTCCTTACGGGACCGCTTGGAAATAAAGAGTGTCAGGAAACCATTCCAAAAGTCTGTAATGTGGTATATGACGGTGATTATGATTTTGTAATATTTACAAAAGATACACATCAGAATGACTATATGTCAACGCAGGAAGGAAAAAAACTACCTGTCTGTCATTGTATAGAAGGAACAGAGGGCTGGGATGTGTGCGATGAGATCGCAGATACCGTAAATAGAAAGTTTATTAAAAATAAACAGAAAGAGTTCTGTAAAAATGCATTTGGAAGTGCAATGTTAGGTGAATACCTTAGAGAGACATATGGTGATGGAAAAGAGGTTCAGTTGTACTTTGTTGGAGTTTGTACTGGGATATGTGTTATAAACAATGTATCGATAGCAAAAGCATTTTGCCCTGAGGCGGAGATATTTGTTATTGAAGATGCATGTGCCTGTGTTACGCCGCAGTCACACAAAACGGCAATAGAAGCAATGAAAACATTTCAGATAAATATTATATAAAACGGTAATGATAAAAAGTATCAATAGAAACACTTGACAAATACCCCCACAGGGTATATATTGTGAAAAAACATGATATATACCCTGTGGGGGTATTTGAGCGTTACAATAGTTTATAAGCAGAATGATCATCAAGATTTAATGAAGGGAGTTTTTTCATGGAACAAAATTCGGTAAATGGGAATAATACTACCAAAACAGCAGAGAGGAGCTGTTGTTGTTGCGGTGATGTAAAAAAAACACAGCGTGCAGAAGCAGATAGAAAAAAGCTTGTCAATCGTCTCAGTCGTATTGAAGGACAGATTCGTGGCATAAAAAAAATGCTTGAAAATGATGCGTACTGTAACGATATACTTATTCAATCGGCAGCAGTGAGTGCAGCAGTAAATGCATTTAATAGAGAACTTTTGTCAAATCATATTCATTCATGTGTCGTAAGAGACATAAGGGAAGGAAATGATGAAGTTGTTGATGAACTTATGGCAACATTACAAAAGCTTATGAAATAATAGCATGAAAAAGCAGCGTTTTTCAGCTAATGTGAAATTTCATTAGTGTAGAAAAATATAAGAAAGAGAGGAAAAGATGGAACAGTTTAAGGTTACAGGTATGCACTGTGCAGCGTGCAGTGCGCGAGTGGAGAAAGCAGTTTTAAAGGTGCCCGGAGTCACTTCATGCGCAGTGAGTCTTTTGACAAATTCAATGGGCGTTGAGGGTGATGCCGATTCGCAGACTATTATATCAGCTGTTAAACAGGCGGGATATGGTGCTTCTTTAAAAGGCGGAAATGAAAGTGCACAGGCAGCAGAGGCTGGACTTGAGGATACTGATACACCTATGTTAAAGAAGCGTCTTATAGCATCACTTGTATTTTTTATTGTTTTAATGTATTTTTCAATGGGACATATGATGTGGGGATGGCCGCTCCCTAAATGGTTTGAGGGCAATCACATAGCTATGGGACTTTTGCAGATGATACTTGCGGCAATCATTATGATAATAAACCAGCATTTCTTTATAAATGGATTTAAGGGTTTAATAAATCGTTCACCAAATATGGACACACTTGTTGCACTTGGTTCTATGGCATCATTTGTCTGGAGTGTATATGTATTGTTTGCGATGACTGGGGCGCAGGCTGCAGGAGATGAGAAAGCTGTCATGAAATATATGATGGATTTTTATTTTGAATCTGCAGCAATGATACTTACACTTATCACTGTTGGAAAAATGCTTGAGGCACGCTCTAAAGGAAAAACTACAGATGCGCTCAAGGGTCTTATGGATCTTGCTCCTAAAACAGCAGTTATCATAAAAGATGGCGAGGAAAAAACAGTTGCAGTAAAGCGTGTAAAAAAGGGGGATATTTTTGTTGTAAGGCCCGGTGAGAATATACCTGTTGATGGATGTATCATAGAGGGGAGCAGTGCAGTAAATGAGTCAGCACTTACAGGTGAAAGTATACCTGTTGATAAGGAAGTTGGAGATATGGTATCGGCTGCAACAATAAATCAGTCAGGTTATATCCGTTGCGAAGCGACAAGAGTTGGTGAAGATACAACATTATCACAGATTATAAAGATGGTCAGCGATGCTGCTGCTACAAAAGCACCTATTGCAAAAATAGCAGATAAAGTATCAGGTGTATTTGTACCAGTTGTTATTGTACTTGCAATTATTACAACGATTGTCTGGATAGTTGCCGGAAAAGAAGTTGGTTATGCACTTGCAAGAGGAATTTCGGTTCTTGTTATAAGCTGCCCTTGCGCACTCGGACTTGCAACCCCCGTTGCAATCATGGTAGGAAATGGTGTTGGAGCAAAAAATGGTATTTTGTTTAAAACGGCAGTTTCGCTTGAAGAAACTGGTCGTGTGAATATTGTTGCGCTTGATAAAACAGGCACTATAACTAAGGGAGAACCAAAAGTAACAGATATACTTCCAATGGCTGGATATAATGAAGATTCATTATTGAAGCTTGCGTATTCGCTTGAAATAAAAAGTGAGCATCCGCTTGCAAAAGCGGTTGTAAATGAGGCTGAAAGCAGAAACATTAAAGCAGATGATGTGGAGGGATTTAAGATACTTCCGGGAAACGGACTTACGGCAGATTATAATGGAAGTAAGATTACTGGAGGAAGTTTTAAATTTATAAGTGAAATGACAAGGGTGTCTGATGAACTTGGCAAAAGAGCAGAAGTGCTTGCAAAGGAAGGGAAAACACCTCTTCTATTTATGCAGGGTGACAACTTATGTGGTATAATCGCAGTTGCAGACACAATAAAGAAAGACAGCCCTGAGGCAGTTAAAGATTTAAAGGAAATGGGAATAAGAGTTGTTATGCTTACCGGTGATAATGAAAGAACGGCAAAAGCTATCGGGGCACACGCAGGAGTTGACGAAGTCATAGCAGGTGTGCTTCCTGATGGAAAAGAAAGTGTAATAAGAGAACTTATGAAGCAGGGTAAAGTAGCAATGGTAGGTGATGGAATAAATGATGCTCCGGCACTTACAAGAGCTGATATAGGAATAGCAATCGGGGCAGGGGCAGACATAGCGATGGATGCAGCAGATGTAGTGCTTATGAAGAGTCGATTAAGTGATGTGCCGGCAGCGATAAGGCTTAGCAGACATACAATAAAAAATATTCATGAAAATCTGTTCTGGGCATTTATATATAATATTATCGGAATACCGCTTGCAGCAGGTGTATGGATACCGATATTTGGCTGGACGTTAAATCCTATGTTTGGAGCTTTGGCAATGAGTTTATCAAGCTTTTGCGTTGTAACAAATGCATTGCGATTAAACTTTGTAAAAATAAAAAAAGATAAATAGGAAGTGCTTTAGCAGGAGCACGGACAGGAGGAAAAAGTTATGATCAAGACAACAGTAGGAATTGATGGAATGATGTGTGGAATGTGTGAAAGTCATGTAAATGATGCGATAAGAAAGTCATTTGATGTAAAAAAGGTATCATCATCGCACAGCAAAAAGCAGACAGAAATAATTTCTGAGGAAGCGATAGACGAAGATAAGCTTCGTGCAGTTATCGATGAGACTGGTTATACAGTATTATCAGTTGATTCAGAACCTTATAAGAAAAAAGGCTTTGGACTGTTTAAGTAGAATGGATCTCGCTATCGTGAAATCGTATGATAAAGGTAGTTCATAAAGCAGTCAAGCGGATATTCGCAATCTGCTCTGTTATTTTCTTGATAGTGTTAAAAAATGAATTAACTCACATAGTTGAGGCTGGGTATTATACAATAAATGATGTTTTTTCTATTTGTTGTATAATATCCAGCTTTATTTGATAATTCTTTTTTAGTTTTGTTGACATGTGAAATGGCGTAAATTATAATAAAAGTATGTTTAACTATTGCATTAGCAGAGTGATTTTATAGGGAGGCAGAGGATTATGAATCGAAAAAAGAAAAGTATGAGAAAACGTATCTTGGCATGGATGCTTGCAGCGGGAATGGTTGTGTCGGGATGCAGTGTGAATGGACTTGGCGTGGTGAGTGTTGCAGCAGCGGAGTCTGGGACATTTGGAACTAAAAATAAAGTTAGTTATAGTATAGAAAATCAAACATTGACTATAACAGGTGAAGGTGAAATTACTGGTTATTCTAATAAAGGAAATGATAAAGCGCCATGGTTGGATGAAATGGATAGTATAACTACAATTGAGATTAAGAATGGAATTACATCAATTGGAAGTAATGTGTTTAATGTTGCGTATGATACAAATGCAAATACTTCAAAGCCTGCCATGAGTGCAAGTAAGGAAAATAAAAGTGTCACTAAAGTTGTATTACCTGGTACGCTTACTAAAATAGAAAGTAAGGCATTTGCTAATTTAAAAGAATTAAAAACTGTTCAAGGAACAAAAAGTTCTATAAGTATTGCTAAATTATCAAAAGATGCTTTTGATAATTTTGACAGTATTACTTGGATAGAGCCTACAACTCCAACACCAGTACCAACTAAAGATCCGGCAGTCATAAAACAGGATCCTGATATCGGGGCTGTAAGTTGTGAGGAAACTGTTGCGCCTACAAAAACATATGATCAGGTTAAATTGACAAGAGCGAATGAGACTGTACCTGGTAAATTAGCATTAAAAGAAACTGACTTTAATAAAAGTGGAAGTAATCAGTATGATTATATATTTACTCCAGCAGATGAATCTAAATATTCAGAAGTGACGGGTAAGGTCTGGATTAATGTTGAAAAAGATACTTTAGAAAGTATCGGGATAGATGGCACTCTTACAAAAGGTACTTATAAATATGGTGAAAAATTTGAAATAAATGGTATGAAGGTTACTGCAAAGTTTAAGAGCAAAAACTCAAAAGATGTTACAAAATATGTTAAAGCGTCGGAATTAAATATAGGAACTACTAGTGTTGATATTTCGTATACATTTGACAGTGTGACAGTAAAAAAGACATTTACTGGATTTAAAGTTGAAAAAGGTGATATCCCTGACGGAGTACCAAAGGACACAGAAGTTGCAAATAAGATAAAGACAGTCAGTGCGGCAGCATCTACTGTTTTGGGTACGGGAAGTAAATGGCAGTTTGCATCATCTGATCTGAGTAAAACAATTCCTGCTGGTGGAAGTTTGGATGTTACAGCTACATATAAGGGAAGTGATGCTGCAAATTATAACACTAAGACAGCAACTGTGAAAATTAGCAGAGGTGCCTGTGTTGAGGATAAGACTAAGATTCTTTATACAGGAACTGGCGAAAAAGCACCTACATGTACTACAGCAGGTGTTGGACATACTGCCTGCAGTGAGTGTGGTGATACGATGACAACTAACATTCCAGTGAAGGCATTAGGTCATAAGATAGAGGCAGTTGCAGCAAAGTCAGCAACTTGTACTGAAAAGGGAAATGATGCATATTATAAATGTAGCAATTGTGGAAAGACTTATGCAGATTCAGCAGGAAAGACTGAGACAACTGTTAAGACATATGATGCATTAGGTCACAAGTATGATGGGCAGACACCTACATATAGCTGGTCATCAGATAATAAGACATGTACAGCTTCAATAAAGTGTAAAGTCTGCAATGCTACGGTAACTGAGAAATCGAATAGCACTTGTAATCCATTGCAGCAAGCTACATGTCAGAATGAAGGCGAGGCTATGTATATGGCTGAGTTTAAAAATACGGCATTTAGCGTGCAGTTCCAGTATGGTAAAATTGCAAAGACGAGTCATTCACTTAAAAAGATAGATAGGGTAGAAGCTACAGAAACACAGGAAGGCAGCATTGAGTATTATGAATGTACTATATGTAAGAAAAAGTTTTTTGACAGTACAGGCAGATCAGAAATTACTAATGTATCAGATATTATAATACCAGCTAAAGGTGTTACGCCTACAACAAAGCCGTCTGAAACAGCAAAGCCTTCTCAGACGCCAAAACCAAGTGATAGTACGAAGCCAACTCCGAAGCCTAATGGAACAAATGTACGCGATACATCAGGCGTAGTTTATAAAGTTGTAAATTCTGATTCAAAAAATCCTACAGTAGAATATAAGGCATCAACAGCAGTGGTAGGTGGAAATGTAAAGATAAAAGATACTGTTAAGGTTTTGGGAGTTACTTATAAAGTTACGTCTATAGCTTCAAATGCATTTAAAAATAACAATAAAGTTACAAGTGTGACATTGGGAAAGAATGTTACAAGTATAGGCAGCAGTGCATTTCAGAAATGTTCAAAGTTAAAGACGATATCATTAGGAAAGAATGTTAAAAAGATAGGTAAAAATGCATTTAATAATTGTAAAAGTTTGAAAACGATTACGATTAAATCTGCAAAACTAAGTATCGCTGATGTAAAGAAAGGTGCATTTAGTGGAATAGCCAAAAAAGTTACCATAAAGGTTCCTAAAGATTGCTATTCAGTGTATAAGGCACTTTTAAGGTCAAAAGGACTTAGTAAGAAAGTTAAATTTAAAAAGAAAAGATAAGATATTAGCTGAATTGATTGTTAAAAAGCCGGGCAGTTGAATTTAAACGATTGTTCGGCTTTTGCTTAATAACAAAAAATGAAAAAGGAGAAAACAAATGTTGAAAATCGAGAATCTGACAAAGATATATGGAGAAAATGTTAAAAAAAGAGCTTATCCTGCATATATGTTTGGAAGGATTGGTGAAGGTGATGTGATTGCTATGTTGAAAAATTTACGGCTATTCTTTCGAAGGAATTTGCACGTTTTATATCAAGTTCCAATTACATATTAAACTGTGGACTTGGTACATTATTTCTTGTTGTATTAGGTTGTGTTTTTCTCGTAAAAGGCAATGCCTTGATTATTGTAGCAGGTCAGATATTTCAGGGTAGTGATGGGATATGGATGACATCTGTTGCCTGTGCGGCAGCGGTATGTATGACAGCAGCTATGAATGATATAGTAGTTCCATCAGTTTCGCTTGAGGGAAAAAACATATGGCTTATTCAGTCATTACCGGTAAAAACAAGGGATATACTTAATGCAAAGTTGGCAGTTCAGCATATTCTGATAGTATAAAATCAGAATATGCATTAAAAAGTTACTATAAAAGAAACAAATAAAAGGAATAATTTAAAATGTATCAGAAGTATATTATAAAACAGATTGATGAGGCAGATTTTGGCTGTGAAGGACGACCGGAAGGTTATATACCTGTGGTGAAAGTCTATCTTGAAGATGAGTTTGGAATGGAAATGATAATTGATATGGAAGATGCAAAGATGTATGAGAGACAATTGGATGAAGGTGTAGAAGTTATATTTGGAGAGGATGGAACTTTATATAAGGCAGATTCTTATATTGATCTGCTGGTACCTGATGAAAGCATAGGTCATATGGCTGATAAACAGTCTGACTGGCTTGATGAATATATGGATGCTATAGAAAAAATGGAGGAGTGAAATGTTAAATCCACTTACAATGATGAAACTTAATCAGGCGAAAAATAAATTTATATCGAATCATCCCAGATTTGCAGCTTTTATAAAAAACATATTTTCAAGGCAGATAGAAGCAGATACTATTATTGAGATAACAGTTAAAAGACCAGGAGAAAGTCCGATTACTTCAAATATGAAAGTGACAGAGAGTGATCTGGAGCTTCTTAGGAATGTCAAAGATATAATAAAGAAATGATAAAAAAGTTTATAACACTATCAAATCAAACAATTAGCAGAGCGGATTGTGGATATCCACTTGACAGGAGGAAATACGAATAATGAGGATTATAATAGTAAGACACGGGGATCCCAACTATGAACTTGATACACTAACTGATGTTGGTGTTAATGAGGCAAAGCTTGCAGCAGAGTATATTTCAAAGCTTCCAGTAAAGGCGTTTTATGTGTCACCATTAGGCAGAGCCAGAGATACAGCTGCTTTTACCCTGAAAAAGATGGGGCGTGAAGCCAAGACTCTTGATTGGCTTCGTGAGTTTGAAGGACATATTGAAAGACCTGATGTGCCAGGAAAAGAATCTATCTGCTGGGACTTTCTTCCATCTGATATGGAGAAAGATAATGGTTATTTTGACAAGGATGGTTGGCTTAAAACGGATGTTATGAGTTCCGGAAATGTAAAAGAAGAATATGAAAAAGTATGCAGAGGGCTTGATGAATTATTAAAAGAACATGGTTATGAGAGAGAAAATCTTTACTATCATGTTAATGAAGCGAATAATGATACAATTGTTTTATTCTGTCATTTTGGTGTTGAATGTGTTATGCTGAGTCATCTGTTACATATATCTCCTATGGTATTATGGCAGGGATTTTGTGCAGCACCATCTTCGATAACAAGTATTTATACAGAAGAGAGAAGAAAAGGAATAGCATCATTTAGAATGAATGAGTTTGCAAGTACAGCGCATCTTTATGTTGCTGGTGAGAAACCATCATTTGCAGCCAGATTTTGTGAATGTTATGATAATGAAGATGAGAGACATGATTAGTGTTAGTGTATCAATGAGTACACTGGTATATTACTGGTATAACGAATAATTTACACTAGTTGAAAATGATGTTTAAATAAAAAAGGATTATCACACTATTATATTAGTGCGATAATCCTTTCTTATAGTATGTGAATAATACGGTCTTTAACATAACTGGATCTATAGGTTTGGTAAGATGTTCATTCATGCCAGCAGCCTTGGTTTTCCTTTTGTCTTCATCAAAAGCATTTGCTGTCATTGCAATGATAGGGATGGAGAGTGCATCTTCGCGTGGAAGATTTCGTATCGTTTTGGTTGCCTCAAGCCCATCCATGACCGGCATCATTATATCCATAAGGATTGCATCAAACTCACCCGTATCTGATTCATTGAATTTATCAACCGCAATCTGTCCATTTTCAGCTTTAACCATACCCCCAACTTCTATTGCGAAGATCCACTTGACTTTCAGGTATATTTTTGGACAAATGGCAGATAATGTAATAGAGAGTTATCTGTTTGGGGCGAGAACAGACATAGACATATCGCCTAGAAAAGAGGTTTATATATGGAACAGTTTGCCAATAAAAAAGAAGCTGTAAAAGATAGCAAGCAGACGAAAATGTTCTGCTATCAATGTCAGGAGACAGCGGGAAATAAGGGATGTACGGTATCGGGAATGTGTGGAAAAGTGCCTGAAGTAGCAAACATGCAGGATTTACTTATATATGTGACAAAAGGACTTTCTGCTGTAACAACAAAACTTAGAGAAAAAAAGATTGCAGTCGATGATAATGTAAATCACAGGGTTACATTTAATCTTTTTACAACTATTACAAATGCAAATTTTGATAAAGATTCAATTAAAAGCAGAGTTAAAGATACTTTACTCGAAAAAGAAAAATTATTAAAAAAACTTGATGACAGAGACAAAGAAAAACTACCTGAAGCTGCATTATGGAATGGTGATGAGAGTGAGTTTGAAAATAAGGCAAAAGAAGTAGGAATAATGGATACAGAGGATGAAAATATCCGTTCATTAAGGAGTCTTATCACTTATGGAATAAAGGGGATTGGTGCATATTCAAAACATGCAAATGCGCTTTTAAAAGATAATCCAGAGATAGATGCATTTATCCAGAAAGCACTTGCGGCAACACTAAGAGATGATATATCAGTAGATAATCTTGTATCTCTTGCACTTGAAGTTGGAAAAAACGGTGTGGCGGTTATGCAGCTTCTTGATAAAGCAAATACGGGGGCATATGGAAATCCTGAGATTACAAAAGTAAATATAGGGGTAAGAAAAAATCCTGCGATACTTGTATCAGGACATGATCTAAGAGATTTAGAAATGTTGTTGGAACAGACTCAGGGAACAGGAGTTGATGTATATACACATTCAGAGATGCTACCTGCCTGCTCATATCCTGCATTTAAGAAGTATCCTAATTTTGTCGGTAATTATGGAAATGCATGGTGGCAGCAGAAGGATGAATTTGAAAAATTTAATGGGCCGATACTTATGACAACAAACTGTATAGTACCACCAAAGGATATCTATAAGGACAGACTCTATACAACAGGTGCTACCGGTTATCCGGGATGTAAGCACATTACAGGGGGATATGGTGAAAAGAAAGATTTCAGTCAGATAATAGAACATGCAAAAAAATGTCCTCCACCAACAGAGATAGAGCATGGGGAGATATATGGTGGATTTGCACATGTTCAGGTTGTAAAACTTGCAGATAAGATAGTTGATGCCGTAAAGTCAGGGGCAATAAAAAAGTTTGTTGTAATGGCAGGCTGTGACGGAAGAGCAAATAGCAGAGAATACTATACAGCATTTGCAAAAGCACTTCCAAAAGATACAGTAATTCTTACTGCTGGTTGTGCGAAATACAGATATAATAAACTTGATCTTGGTATGATCGGTGATATACCTAGAGTGCTTGATGCGGGACAGTGCAATGATTCATATTCACTTGTTGTTATAGCTATGAAATTAAAGGAAGCATTTGGACTTAAAGATATAAATGAACTTCCGATAATCTACAATATAGCATGGTATGAGCAGAAAGCTGTGCTTGTACTCTTAGCACTTTTGTCAATGGGGATAAAAAATATTCATTTAGGCCCGACACTTCCGGCGTTCTTAAGTCCTGAAGTCGTGGATGTATTAGTTGACAAATTTGATATTGCAGGGATTACGACCGTAGAGAATGATATGGAGATATTTTTCGGGTGATAATCTGTACTTTGTTTTATAACTGGTAGTTTGCTATATAAGTGTTTTTTATTTTGATAGGGAAGTTTACTAAAAATCCGATAAGTTTATCGCTTAGCTTGTCGGATTTTTTTATTTTGATAAAAGCTTTTAGTATTTGAGGTAATTATATTTTTTTGTTATAATTGTTATGGTTCAAAAAGTGATTTTGGAGGAACTGAGTAATGAGTGATAATAATGTGATAAATGATCTGAAAAATGCAAAAGAAACTGTATGGATAAATCCATATAAAGTGTATGTGGGTGAGCGTGAAAAGATTAATGGTCATGGATTTGTGGAGTTAAAAGCGGCACAGAACAGACTTATGCGTTTTATGCCATATATAGCAAAGGTCTTTCCGGAAACTGCGGACAGAAAAGGCATAATAGAGTCTGAACTTGTCAAAATAGAGTCTATGAGAGATCTTTTAAATAAAAGGGGAGCAGATATAAAAGGAAATCTATTATTAAAAAAAGATTGCAATCTACCAATATCAGGCTCTGTAAAAGCAAGGGGAGGAATTTATGAAGTACTTAAGATTGCTGAAACTCTTGCGGTAGATAAACATATGCTTCATCCAACTGAAAATTATGAGAAGCTTGACTTAGAAGAATTTAGACAATTTTATGGAAAATATACCATTCAGGTAGGTTCGACAGGAAATCTTGGACTTAGCATCGGGATAATGGGGGCAAAACTTGGCTTTAAAGTAATCGTACACATGTCATCAGATGCAAAGCAGTGGAAAAAAGACATGCTTAAAAATTGCGGTGTTATTGTGAAAGAATATGACACAGATTATACAGAGGCGGTAAGAGCAGGCAGAATGTCATCAGATGAAGATGAGTACAGCTTCTTTATAGATGATGAAAAGTCAGTTGATCTATTTATGGGATATGCCACTGCAGCAATGAGACTTAAGGTACAGTTATTTAAAAACGGTGTAACAGTAGATGAGAAACATCCGTTGTTTGTATATATCCCATGTGGAGTAGGTGGAGCACCAGGGGGAATTACATTTGGACTTAAGCAGATGTTTGGAAATGCAGTATATTGTTTTACTGTAGAACCTGTGCAGGCACCATGTCTTTTGACTGGACTTGTAACAGAAAAGTGGGATGAGATATCAGTGAGAGATTTAGGGCTGTCAGGAAAAACAAAAGCCGATGGACTAGCAGTAGCCAAACCATCAGGACTTGTTTGTGAAATGATGGACCCTCTTTTATCTGGGGCATTTACAGTAAATGATGAGAGACTTTTATCATATATAAAAGAGGTGTATGAAAAAGAAAATGTATTTTTAGAACCATCAGCCTGTGCAGGATTTTTCGGGGCAGAAAAACTTATGCAGAGTGAAGAAGGCAAAAAATATGTTAGAGAAAGCGGATTAGAAGAATGTATGGAAAATGCAACTCATATTGTCTGGGCGACAGGTGGAGGACTTGTACCGGATGATGAGAGAAAGATATATTTGGGAGGAAATTAAAATGTTTTATGTACCAGATGGAACAACTCGTTGTGGATATTATGAATGTAAGAAGTGCGGCAGCAGATTTCTTGATATTAAGATAGGCCCCGCTATCGTATGCCCTTATTGTGGTGAAACTCCTGACATGGAAATAGGGCCTGATGAAGAAATGCCAGAGATAAAGGAAGATGCAAAGCTTGTAAAGATGCTTGCGGATGAAAGTGAGATAGAGAAGTATGACCAGCTTTTAAGTCTGGCTGTGACGGGTGGAAATTATGACTGGATTTAGATAGGAGGGGGAAATGGCTTATAGAGTAGATAATGTTATATTAAAAAATTTTGGGACGATTGAAAAATTTGATTGTTCAAATTTTTCTAATATTAACCTTATTATCGGTGAAAATGGTACGGGGAAGACCTTCTTATTAAAAGCACTATATTCTGCTGTGAGAGCATTGGAAGATTATAAACGGGGAGATGATATAACATCAATGCCAGCTATTCTTTCAGATAAGTTGAGATGGACTTTTCAGGTTGATAGATTAGGGGATATGGTTTCTAAAGGAAAAAATACAGAAGATTTATTATTCCAGATAAATTTGGGACAATGTGAGCTTCAGTATATGTTTTCTAAAAGTGCTACAAGTAAACCCGGTTTAGTAATTGAATCTGAAAAAGGTAAAGAGGGGAATTCAATTTTTATACCAGCAAAAGAAGTGTTGTCTCTGTATTCGGTTATTTTAAAATCAAGAGAAATTGATAAGTCATTCGGTTTTGATGATACTTATTATGATCTTGCTAAAGCTTTAAGAATATCTCCATCAAAGGGAAGAAATTTTTCTGTATTTGCTAATTCAAGAAAGATAGTAAAGAATGTTATTGATGGAAAAGTTGATTATGATGAGAATAATGGAAAATGGTATTACAAAAACAGTAAAAACCAAAAGTTTTCAATAGGAGCGACTTCTGAGGGAGTGAAAAAAATAGCAATAATGGATAGACTTCTTGCAAATGGTTATTTGAATAAAAATTCTATTATTTTTATTGATGAGATTGAATCAGCATTACATCCGACAGCAGTATGCAGCTTTTTGGATATGATAGACAATATTACAGAAGAAATGGGATTGCAGATTTTTATAACAAGTCATTCATATTTTGTTATTAAAAAATTATTTTTGATAGCGATGAAGAAGAAAGGACTTGTAAGCTGTATTTCATTGAATAAAGGAAAAAATATTGATATCTGTGATTTAAATGATGGGATGCCTGATAACTCGATTATTGATACATCAATTCAGTTGTACGAACAGGAAATTGAGGAGGTGTTGTGATTGGGGATTGTCATCACAGAGTCGGGAATGGATTTTGGAGAATACGATAAAGAATTGAAAAAAGCAAACAATATACAAAAAAATTACTTTCAAATGGAATAAAATGTTGTGAGTTTATATTGTTAAGAAATAATAAGATATTTTTTGTAGAAGCAAAGACATCCTGTCCTAATCAAATAAATGCAGAAACAACGAAAGAGAAGATAGAAAAGTATGAAGCTAATATAGGGGAAATTGTTTTGAAAATGAAACATTCTATAATGCTATATTCTAATATTCTGTTAAATCGTTATGATTTTGATGGGGTGCCTGAGTTGTTAAAAAATAAAGATTTATCAGGAGTACATATGTGTTTTGTATTAGTAGTAAAAAATGCAAAGACAGAATGGCTTATACCATATAAAGAAAGATTAAGCAAAGAACTAAAGGATATTAGTACAATATATAAAATGCCAGATATTATAGTAATTAATGAAGAAATGGCTAAGAAAAAGAAATTAATATTAAGTGAATAACTATAAGTTTACAAAAATGAATATTAGAAGGGAGAAGACTATATGCCTGTTATAAAAAAAGGAAAATGTTATATTGCTCCAAGTGCTGATATAATCGGGGATGTCACTTTAGATGAGGATGTTAATGTATGGTATCATGCAACCATAAGGGCCGATGCGGATAAGGTTTATATAGGAAAGGAAAGCAATATTCAGGATAACTGTGTAATTCATGTCGATGAGGGTTATCCGGTTCATATAGGTGATAAAGTGACCGTCGGACACGGTGCGATAATACATGGCTGTGAGATTGGGGACTGCTCTCTAATCGGTATGGGTGCGATATTACTGAATGGCTGTAAGATAGGGAAGAACTGTCTGATAGGAGCAGGTGCGCTTGTGACGGGAGGAACTGAGATACCAGATGGTTCGGTTGTGATTGGAAATCCGGGGAAGGTCGTAAGACAGATAAGAGATGAGGAGCTTGAAGCGGATGTAGAAAATGCAGGGGAGTATGTCAGTGAGGCGAGGGAAAGATTTGGTGGTGAAAAATGTTAGAGGATGAAAAGACTTTAAGCAGGCTTATAAAAAGAGCAGATTTTAAAAGAATTGTTAGATAACTCATCACGGATAAACACATCCCATTCATCGATTATTATAATGAACTGAGAACCTGTTGCAAAATTGATTCTTGATAATGCATCAGGGAGTGAAGTTATATCGGGTTTTAATATATCGGGATATAATTCACGCAGTTCAGATATTGTATTTTGTGTAATAAATGAAATGACATTTTCGGGTTTCCCGGCTGGTTCAATGCACCATTGAATGTCAAGGTGGATTACATTATATTTATTGAGATTTTTTTCATAGTTATCGGTAGAAGATATTGCTAACTTATCAAATATTTCTGATGAGTTACAGCCGATACTATAATATGCGGTAAGCATATCTGCCGTTATGGATTTGCCAAATTTATTTATTAGCAAAACTTTAGGTATTTGCGAAACTATCATAAGCCTTGATTAAATTGTGCAAATATAACAAATAGTATTAGCAGTGCACTCTGTCACCGTCAGCACTTAGGCAGCGTATTTTGCTGACTTAGTACTGTTACGAGTGACAGGTAGCGAGAGCGTGCCTGCGTTAGTATTTGTTATATTTGTGCAATTAACATAGTCTATAAGTAGTTTCGTAATTACCTATACTCGCAATGATAACAATTAAAATTTCACCTACAAAAACTTCTTAAGTACCTCAAGCACTCCATTTTCCCAATAAGGGGCACAGGTATGCTTCGCTGCCGCAATAACCTCTGGTCTTGCATTTGATACTGCGTAACTTTCGCCTGCACCTTTTAACATCTCAGTATCGTTGAGGTTATCGCCGAAACAGCAGACTTCGTCAGGTGTGATATTATATTTTTTCATTAGAAATGAAATGGCAGTCCATTTGCTTATACCGGTGTGATTACAGTCAACCCATTCTTTCCCGGCGGCTGTTACATGGGCCTTATCTTTCCATGCGGGAATAAAGTGCGGCGAGCAGAGTTCCTCGCAGGAATCAGGATGGTAAACGGTGAATTTGATTATATCGTCATTTTTAAGTTTTGTCAGGTCATCGATTTCACGCATCTCAAAACCATAAGAGTCCCTGAGTCTGTGGAAAATTGGACTTGCACCGTCCTCAGCATAGCAAAGGTCAGGACTTGCCGCAAAATAATCACATGCTGGAAGTTCATCCCTTACCATGCGGCACATATCTTTCCAGAGTTCATTTGACATGGGATATGTTTTTAAAATCTTGTCGGGAGTACGCACGACAGTACCGCCGTCAGTGATATACATAAGTTTATCTTTAATAGGGGCAAAAAGTTTCTGCTCACTTGAAAACTGTCTGCCGGAGCAGACTGTAAATATAATTCCTTTATCAATAAGTTTGCTTATAACAGTCATATATTCAGGAGCTATTATGAGAGTACCGTCTTTGACAAGAGTACCATCAATATCTGTAGCAATCAATTTAATCATATAAAATATAACCTCATTTCTTTGATTTCAGTTGAGAACTTAACTGACACAATTATATATTAGAAATTTTAGTTATGCAAATATTAAATCAGGATGCTGTAAATATAAAATATGGCACACAAAATATAAAAATAATTATGAGTTATAATATATGTGAGGTATAAAATTCCAAGATTTGCCGCTGCTTTACATTTTTTTGGAAAACACTATAATATAATGATGTAGGGCTCAAAAGTTAATAACAGTGTGAGTAGGTAATTGTAAAAATGATGATATGTTGTTTTATATTATAGTTTAAATTATGTATTATGATAGTTTTACAAAACCTAAACAATATAAAAATAGACATGATTTAGGAGGATTATTATGAACGAGACATTAAAAGTATTAGAATCAAGAAGAAGCTGTAGAAATTTTAAAGATCAGCCTGTTGAAAATGAGAAAATAGAGGCTATAATCAAAGCCGGAACTTATGCACCGACGGGGATGGGTAAACAGTCACCAATTATAATCGCTGTTACAAATAAAGAACTTCGCGATAAGATTGCAGAAGAAAATCGTAAAATAGGAGGATGGAATGAAGGGTTTGATCCTTTTTACGGAGCACCTGCTATTCTTATAGTTTTGGCAGATAAGTCTATGCCTACATATAAGTATGATGGTTCACTTGTCATGGGAAATCTTATGAATGCTGCTGAGAGTCTTGGCGTGAACAGTATTTGGATTCACAGGGCAAAGGAAGAATTTGAGTCAGATTTTGGAAAGAAGATTTTAAAAGATTTAGCAATAGAGGGTGACTATGAGGGAATCGGTCACTGTGCTATTGGCTATGCTGCTGAATCTTTACAGAAAGCGGCTAAAAGAAAAGACAATTATGTATATTATATAAAGTAAGATTATGGTATAAAGTGAAAATAGAGAATATAACAGATTATATGCTATATTGTTTGTGAGAAAAATTAGCATATGATATGATGATTGGTGGACATTGCTTAGCAATATAAAAATATCCAATTTATTCCATCTCTATTGAAATTTAAGTTCGGATATGCTATCATAAGCTAGATATAACTAACTCTTGCAAAAGATAAAGATTTATCAGAATGGGTACAAGCACCTTCTGATATGCTGCGATAGCAGCTAATAGTGTTATAATTACAGAACTTATGATAGGGAGATATGAGAGATGGAAGAATCATTATACACACAGCCACAAGTTATCAGGCGCATTATACAGGCGGGGCAAAATCGTGTAGAGATGTCTGTTTTAAATTATATCCTGCTTGGTATGATGGCAGGTGGGGCTATTTCTTTTGGTGCGGCGGCAAGTAGTGTTGCTGCTCATAATATTGCAGATTTTGGCATTTCAAGACTTGTAACAGGATTGGTATTTCCAGTTGGACTTATGATGATAGTTTTAGTCGGCGGTGAATTATTTACCGGGGATTGTCTGATGGTCATGGGAGTGTGGGACAAAAAATATAGTTTTGGTTCAATGTTTAGAACTTTGATGATAATATTGCTTAGTAATCTTGCAGGTTCATTATTGTTTGCTTTTATGATTTCTTATAGTGGGATTTTTTCCTACAGTGATGGTGCTCTTGGTGCATATATGATAAAGATTGCTTATGGCAAATGTACTATTTCGCCTGTACGTGCATTTTGTTCAGGGATACTATGCAATATTCTTGTGTGTTCGGCGGTGCTCATAGCTAATTCTGCTAAAGATGTTATTGGCAGGATAGCAGGAATATTTTTTCCTATCATGGCATTTGTTGTTGGTGGATGGGAACACAGTATAGCAAATATGTTTTATATTCCAGCAGGAATGTTTGCAGCTTTAAATAAAGATTATATTTCTAAAGCTGAGAGCTTATATTCTCTTGGAGAAAAACAGATAGGGGATGTGGTTTCAGTTGTTGGATTTGTTTTCAATATAATTCCAGTTATTCTAGGAAATGTTGTAGGCGCTATGGTGTTTGTTGCACTGCCTTTGTATATTGTTAACAGGAAAGCGAGGGTTTAAATATGCCATCAGAAAAAAGTGGTGTTTTATATAAGGAACTGCTTGAAAAAGGTTTTCGTGAGGAACTTTGCAAGGAAATCGCATATAAGTATATGAATACTGATTATACAGCGACCATGATGCTTGGATATCTTTATCGTGTCAGTAGTTTGAGTGAGGAAATGCTTATTGATGAAATGTTAGCGATTTTGGATGACCGCGAAAGATTTCGTAGAAAACATGAGATGGAGAAAGCGCAAGTGGCTATCAATAAGGCTTACAATAGTGGTCTTGATCAATAATATTTAAAAAATATAAAAGTTATTTTTCAACTTTGGTTATTTATATGATATGATAGATATAAGTAACCAAAGTTTTTTTATATTGACTGACACTATTGTAGTTAAAAAGAAATATTATTTACATACGTAGGAGGAAGTTGTCAGATGTTTTATACAGGTACAAAGAAGAAAGAAACAAGCATTGTACAAATCAGTATAGGTGTACTGGCGATTATTTTGGCTGGACTTATTATTAAAATGATGATCATCGTATCAAGTATTCAGGGAACAGCACGGGTGGTAAATTATGCAGGTCTTGTCCGAGGAAAGACACAACGTATTGTTAAGCTGGAGATTTCAGGGAAACAAGAAGATGGTATGCTTGATGATGTTGAGAATTTTATTGTTGGATTGCGTAATGGAAATAAAGAATTGAATCTTGTCTGCCTTGATGATGCTGATTTTCAAAATAAAATGAAGGAACTTGATACATATTTTTTGACATTGCGGCAGGAGATCAAGAATGTTCGTGATAATGGATTTGAGAATACAAACATCATACCAGAAAGTGAACATTTTTTTGAGATATGTGATGAAGCAACAGGGCTTGCAGAGAGATATTCTCAGAGAAAGGCAACTTTATTATCCAGATTTGAAATGTATATAACAGCAGATATTATTATCTTGATGCTGTTGATAGGTTATGAATTTATTAAGGCTGTGCGATATGCGGCTGTGAACAGATCATTGCAACGCAAGGTTTATATTGATGCAGCTACCGGAATTCCAAATAAAAACAAGTGCGAGGAACTGTTAAATGATCCTAAACCAGCGGCTGATGATGTCGGGATCTGTAGCTTTGATCTTAATAATCTTCGTCGTATAAACAATAGTCTGGGCCATGAGGCAGGTGATGAGTATATCAGGCGTTTTGCTGTCTGCCTTAGAGATGCTATACCAGCAGAGCAGTTTGTTGGTCGTGATGGTGGGGACGAGTTTATAGTTGTTACACATGGTCTTGGCAAAGCTGATATGAAGAGATGCCTTTCCGTGGTTCATGAGAAAATGGCAGAGGAGTCAAAGCAAAGTTCGGGAATAGTGTTAAGTTATGCTGTTGGAACGGCGCTTGCGTGTGATTTTCAGGGAAGTAATATGCGCGAACTGTTTAATCTTGCTGATAAAAATATGTATATAAATAAAAATCATGTAAAAAGAGAGGAAGCAGCGGCAGAAAAACATCTTGATTTTCAACTTTTGAAATTGCTAAATAAGAGAGGAAAGAATTTTTCAGATTGTATTTATTGTGATGTAAAGATGGATGCATATCGTGTAATACGTTCTGGCACTGATTTCTTTTTAGCTTCTGAGGGCTGTTACTCAGGTGCAGCAGAGCAGATAGTGCAGGAACAGGTTGAAAATAAGGATAGGGATCGTATTCGTAAGAGCCTGCAGATTTCAGAGATTTGCAAGAACCTAAAAACTGAGCAGGATGTAGTTGAATTACAGTATGCAGCAGATGGACATGAAATTTACAGTCGTTTAACGCTTATTCCGGTTGACTGGGACACAGACGGAAGCCTTCATCATTTTTTACTGGCATTTGAAACTATTCATCAGAGCTTTGAGAATAAGGCGGATGCAAAAGAACAATTAACTCTTTATTATGAACAGCTTAAGCGGTCTATTTTAGAAAATGACAGTTATGTAGATGCAATGTTAGGAATGGCTGATATGATATATACAGTCAATCTTACAAAAGACATTTTAGAAAGAAACATTGCTCTTGAGGGAAAAGAGGATGATGAGCATGTGTTTTTTATGGACTATCCACTGCCGTGTTCCTATCGTGATTATTGCTGTGAATATATGAAAAAGGTTACTACTGAAACTGTGGGAAGTTATCGCATGGCAGATGATTCTGAAAAACTTCTTAAGAGGTTTAATTCAGGTGAAAAACAGTTGTCTGTGGAGTTTTGTCTTAGGGAAGATGATGGAAGTATTCGCTGGATACAGAAAAATGTCCTTATGACACAGACAGTTGTGTATGATTCGGATAATCTGTGTGAGATGTCAGTGGTTCATGCTATCGTTCTTTTACAGGATACGACAAAGATGCATGCACGCGAGGAACAGGAACATGCGCGTCTTCAGGCTGCTTTTGATGAGATGCGTACAGCTAACAGAACAAAAACAGAATTTTTAAGTCGCATGAGTCATGATATCAGAACTCCGCTAAACGGTATTATAGGGCTTTTAAAAATTGATGAGGATCATTTTGACGATACGGAACTGGTTCTTGAGAATCACAGAAAAATGAAGGTGTCAGCGGATCATCTTTTATCACTTATAAATGATGTTTTGCAGATGAGTAAACTTGAAGAAGGTAATATTAAACTTTCTCATGAATATATTAGTCTGGAAGAATTGACTCGTGATATTGTAACTATTGTTATCAATCGTGCTGTGGAGGCTGGGATTGAATGGGATTATGAGAAAGAAAAATCTGAACTTCCTTACCCCTATGTATATGGAAGTCCACTTCATCTGAGGCAGATTTTTCTAAATATTTATGGCAATTGTATAAAATATAATCGTCAGGGTGGGAAAATCACTACAGTAGTAGACTCTCTTGGAGAAAAGGATGGTATCTGTACTTATCGTTGGACAATTTCAGATACGGGCAGGGGCATGAGTGAGGAATTTATAAAACATATCTTTGATCCTTTTGTTCAGGAAAACATGGATGCTCGCAGTGTTTATCAGGGAACTGGTTTAGGAATGACTATTGTAAAGGGCTTGCTTGACAAAATGAATGGAACTATTGAGATAAAAAGTGAATTAGATGTAGGATCTACATTTATCATAACTATTCCTTTAGAGATTGCATCATCTCCGGAAAAACTAGCTGCAAGAGAACCCGAAAAGGAATATAATATTAGTGGATTAAATCTTTTACTTGCAGAGGATAATGATCTGAATGCTGAAATTGCAGAGACATTATTGACAGATGCAGGTGCAAATGTAACTGTTGTGAGAGATGGTAAACAGGCTGTAGAGAAATTTGAAAAAAATCCTAAGGGAACATTTGATGTTATTCTAATGGATATTATGATGCCTGTAATGGATGGTTTGGAGGCTACAAGAACAATTCGTGCTTTAAATCGTCATGATGCAGAAACCATTCCTATTATTGCAATGACGGCAAATGCTTTTGAGGAGGACGCAAAACAGTGCTTTGCAGCGGGGATGAATGAACATTTGGCAAAGCCACTTCAGATGGATAAGGTCATAGCGACGATTGCAGATTGTTGCCATTCCATATAATTTAATCAATTAAATATTTTTAATTATAATAAAATAAATTTAAAAAAAGAAAGGAGAATCATATGGGATTAATTAAAGCGTTAGGCGGTGCTGTCGGAGGAACTTTGGCAGACCAGTGGAAAGACTATTTTTATTGTGAATCTATGGAGGCAGATGTGCTTGTCTGCAAGGGAGAAAAGAGGGTCTCTGGCCGTAGCAGTAATAAAAGGGGAAATGACAATATTATCACAAATGGTTCTATTGTTGCAGTAAATGAAGGTCAATGTATGATGATAGTCGAGCAGGGGAAGGTTGTTGAACTTTGTGCAGAGCCAGGGGAGTTTGTATATGACACTTCTACGGAACCGTCTATATTTGATGACAAGTTGAGTAAATCGGTAAAACAGGTTTTTGCAACTATTGGAAAACGTTTTACATTTGGTGGAGATACGGCAAAAGATCAGAGAGTATATTACTTTAATACAAAGGAGATTATTGGAAATAAGTATGGGACACCTAATCCGGTACCGTTCAGAGTTGTAGATAATAATATAGGTCTTGATGTGGATATTGCTATCCGTTGCAATGGGGAGTATTCATATAAGATAGTAAATCCAATATTGTTCTATACAAATGTGTGCGGAAATGTTGAGGAGGAGTATGAGCGAAGTGAGATTGACAGTATGCTTAAAACTGAACTTCTTACAGCACTTCAGCCGGCATTTGCAAAAATATCTGAGATGGGTATCCGTTACAGTGCGCTTCCGGGACATACGATGGAAATTGCAGATGCATTAAATAATGTTCTTTCAAAGAAGTGGGCGGATCTTAGAGGTATTGAAGTTGCATCCTTTGGTGTAAATTCAGTAACTGCTTCAAAGGAAGATGAAGAAATGATAAAGCAGCTTCAAAAAACAGCTGTTTTACGAAATCCAAATATGGCGGCAGCTACACTTGTTGGTGCACAAGGTGAGGCTATGAAAGCGGCAGCTTCTAATCCAAATGGTGCGATGGCAGGATTTATGGGAATGGGTATGGTTCAGAATTCTATGGGAACTGATGCACAAAATCTTTTTGCAATGGGACAACAGCAGATGCAGCAAAATGTTAATCAGCAATCACAGCCTGTGCCGCAGCAAGTGCAGCAAAATGTTCAGAATAATGAATCAGCTTCAAAGCCGGCAGGCAGCTGGGTCTGTGAGTGTGGGGCAGCAAATAACGGGAAATTCTGTGTTGAGTGCGGTAAACCTAAGCCACAGCCTGTGCAGGGATGGACTTGTAGCTGTGGTACTGTGAATAAGGGAAAATTCTGCATGGAATGTGGAGCAAAGAAACCGGCAGAAGCTCCTCTTTACAAGTGTGACAAGTGCGGATGGGAGCCTGATGATCCTAAAAATCCGCCAAAATTCTGCCCTGAGTGTGGGGATCCTTTTGATGATAATGATATCGTTTAAAGTATGATAAATGTGCAGAAATGGAGATTATTATGGATAATACTATAGCTTACAAGTGTCCCTGTTGTGGTGCTTCCCTTGTATGGGGAAGTAAAGAACAGAAGTTGATCTGTGAATATTGCGACAATACTTTTACTGAGGCACAGCTAAAAGAGATTCTTGATGAAGAAAATAGAAAAGCTCAGGAAATACATGCAAAGTGGAATGAAGAAGAGGAAACTAATGAAGAAAACCGTATGGATGGGATGAAAGTTCATATATGCCAGTCCTGCGGTGGTGAGATTATCGGTGATGAGAATTCAGTTGCTACTGAATGTGTATATTGTGGAAGTCCAACGATCCTTACCGAAAATATCTCAGGTGTAAACAGACCAAAGTATGTTATTCCATTTAAACTTGACAAGAATGCAGCGAAGGATAAGTTAAAGGAATTTTATAAAGGAAAGCGATTGCTACCCGATGAATTTTCAAAGAAAAAGCATATTGACAGTATAAAGGGTGTTTATGTTCCGTTTTGGCTTTTTGATTGTGAGGCTGACGCAGACATTACATACAGGGCAGAGAAAACGCATTTTTGGAGTGATTCGAATTACAATTATACAAAGACAGATCATTATATGTTGAAGAGAAAGGGAAAGCTGGCATTTGAAAAGATACCTGTTGATGCTTCAAGCAAAATGGATGATGCGTATATGGATTCGATAGAACCTTTTGATTATAAAAAACTTACAGAATTTTCAGAAAAATATCTTGCAGGTTACTATGCTGATAAATATGATGTAGATCTGGATGAAAGTGCGCCAAGGGCAAATGAGCGTGTAAAGAAGAGTACAGAGGAAAGATTTAAAGGTACTGTTCACGGCTATGAATCAGTTACAGAGGAAAGCAGCAGGATAAATGTGAAAAATGGAAAAGCGGAATATGTAATGTTTCCGGTGTGGCTGCTTAATAAAAAATACAAAGATAAAATTTATACATTTGCAATGAACGGTCAGACGGGAAAGCTTGTCGGTGAACTTCCTATAGATAAGGGCAAAGCCCGTAAGTATCTTTTTGGCATAACAGCAGTTATCTTTGCTGTGCTACAGATATTTATCTTTTTGTTGTAGGAGGATTAGGGCATGGAAAATAAGTTAAAAGGAAATCTTGTATATAGAAAATTAGGAAAGAACTTTAAAGCGAATGAATTAAAAAAAATTCTATTTATAGTAATATCTGTAAGCATTATGTCGTTCTTTCTCAGTTTTTCAGTGAGTAATGCAGCTAAAAAGAGTCGTGTGATAGATCAGGCAGATGTTATAAGTAGATCTGATGAGAAAAAACTGAGTGAAAAAGTAAAAGATATACAAAATGACAAGTTTGATGTTGTTATTTTGACGGTCAGATCGCTTGGTGGAAAAAGTGCACAGGATTATGCAGATGATTATTATGATAACAATGATTATGGACTTGACAGCGAAAAAAGTGGTGTGCTGTTTCTTGTAAGCAAAGGTGATAGAAAGTATCATATATCTACTAAAGGTGCAGGAATTAAAGCTTTTACTGACTATGGAATAGGTAGGGTAAAAGATGAAATAAAACCTTATTTATCGGATGGTGAATATTTTAATGCATGTGATGAGTTTTTAAATATTACAAAAGATTTTGTTAAGGCTTATAAAGATGGAAAGCCATACGATAATGATAATCCTTATAATGAGGAGATTGATTATGTTATACTTGAAGTTATCGCACTTGTTATTTCATTTGTGATAGCACTTATCAGCGTTGGAATTATGAGACTTAAAATGAATACAGCAAAACCAAAAGGAACTGCTTCGGAGTATGTTAAAAAAGGTTCGTTTAAACTTACAAGTGAAAAAGATATTTTTATGTATTCAAATGTTACAAAAACTGCGAAACCCAAAGATAACGATAATTCAGCAGGCGGCAGTACTACTCATACAAGCAGCAGTGGAAGTGAACATGGCGGCGGTGGTGGAAGCTTTTAGAAAATCTATGAATAGAGATTACGAAAGAAGGAATAAATATGTGGCTTGCTTTTGCCTCTGGTTCAGCAATTTTTGCGGGACTTACAGCGATACTTGCAAAATGTGGAATAAAAAATACGGATTCTAATGTTGCAACGGCATTAAGAACTATAGTTGTACTTATTTTTTCGTGGATTATGGTTTTTATTGTTGGCGCACAAAATGAGGTTGGAAGTGTGTCAGGTAAGGTATTGATATTTCTGATACTGTCAGGTTTTTCTACTGGTGCATCATGGCTCTGTTATTATCGTGCCATTCAAACAGGGCCGGCAAGTATAGTAGTGCCTATAGATAAGCTTAGTATATTGGTAACTATAGCTTTTTCCTATGTTGTATTTCATGAAAAACTTTCCTTGAAAGCAGGCGGAGGACTCGTGCTTATAGTTGCTGGAACTTTGATGCTTTTATTGTAAAAATTAAATAGAAATAATTTGTAATTATATTGCTCTACAGAATTGCATGAGCATGTGTTTGGAAAAACTGACATATGTTTCTGCGATTTTGTGGAGTTTTTTTTGTGGATTTTTAGTTGACATTTTTTTAGATTTAGTATATAGTTTCATATTGTTTACAAAGTGAACTATATGGAGGGAGATATGAAAGATAAAAACTGGCTTGATATGGTAAAAAAACAAGGTGAGTTAAGGCATTTAGGCAGTTTGGCTGTTAAAAAGACTCAGAAAGGAAATCAGGCTTCTGCACAGGAAATTGATTTTTTATTTCGTGCGGCATTTGCCGAAAAGTTTATGACACCTGGACAGATTGCCAAAGCTATGGGAACGAGCAAGACTATAATAAGCAGACTTATAGAACAGTTAGAAAAAAAGTCATTTATTGTTAAAGAAAGGGATGAAAATGATAAAAGAAGTTATGTTATAAAGGTAACAAATTCAGGAAAAAAAGAAATAGACATGATGTACTATTATTATATGGATCCTTTATATATCTTGAAGGATGAAATGGGGACAGAAAGATTTGAACAGTTATTTAAACTTATTGAAGAGGCAAATAGTATTCTCTCAGGAAAAGAAAAAAGTATAGATAGAGATATGCGCAAAAAATAGCGCGGAAATGGAGGAAAAAATGACATTTTATCAGGAATTACAATTAAGTTCAGTGGGTTCAAAGCAGCTTATAAAATCAACGGAGAATAAAAAAGAAAAGATGAGACATATACTTATCTACAATTTTAAGGTATACCTCGTTATGATATTCTGCGTTGCAGTTGTAACTTTATTTACGAAATTTACGGGAAGTGACAATAGTGTGGTTGGGGTTACGGTATTGCTTGCAGTTCTTGTATTAAGACAGGCTGATTTCGGTATAAAGACGACGCATGGTCTTATTTCTATTGCTGGTATATATTTAATACTTATTGCGGGACCCAGATTTACAAATACACTGGCACCCGTACCGGCATTTTTTGTAAATGTTATCTGCATATTGTTGTTGATGATCTTGGGTTGTCACAATGTTATAATGTATAATCATTCAACATTTGTACTTGGTTATCTGTTACTTCAGGGGTATGATGTGACCGGTCATGCATATACGCTTCGTGTTGCTGGACTTATTTTTGGAATGATTTTATGTATGTTTATTTTTTATAAAAATCAGAAAAACCGTCCATACCAGAGAAAATTTACTGATCTTTTTAAGGAATTTGATATTCGCTCAGCAAGAAGCAGATGGTATATAAGACTTTCTTTGATCGTATCAAGTGCGATGCTTGTTATGTCATTACTTGGTCTGCCAAGAGCAATGTGGGCAGGCATAGCCTGTATGTCAGTATGTCTTCCGTTTCCGGCAGACTGTACTAAGAGAGCTCCTGACAGAGGAATATTTAATATTGTAGGCTGTATTCTTTTTATGGGGCTTTATGTTGTGCTTCCAAAATCAATGTATCCTTATATCGGGATGATAGGAGGAGTTGGTGTAGGTTATTCAGCAGGCTATGCATGGCAGACAGTATTTAACACATTTGGTGCATTGTCGATCGCATCCGGACTTTTTGGTATGCCTATGGCAGTAATGCTAAGGATAGGTGCAAATGTATTTGGAGCAGTTTATACAGTAGTATGCACAAAAGTATTTGGATGGCTTGCTGAAATTACTGGAAGCAGAAAAAATGTAAGTGCTAATGCAAGTGGAATATAGAGGAAACAATCAAACGGCAGCCCTGCTTTTTTTCATTACATGTCTATAGGCAGGAAGTAAAAACATATCTGCACATACCCATGCAAGCGGACTTGCGAGTACGACAAAAGTATATCCAAATATTGGAACAAGTACAAATCCTGCGATTGAGCGTGCTATCATCTCGCATACACCTGCGAGTATTGCAAATCCCGGAAAACCTATACCCTGTATCATAAAACGCACGATATTTACAAGTGCAAGCGGTATATAGAATAAAGCATTTCCTATCATAAACATAGAAATCTTGCTTATAAGTTCTGTTTCTTTGCTGCTTACAAAGAGGAGTGCAAGGTACTTGCCAAAGAATATCATAAATACAAGTATTGCTACTGAGTAGATAACGCCTAATTTTATGCAGGCCTTAAGTCCTTCGTCAATACGGTCATATTTTGCGGCACCTTTATTCTGCCCACCGTATGTAGCCATTGTAGAACCCATTGCATCAAAAGGACAGCATACGAACATACTTACTCTGCTTCCTGCTGTTACAGCGGCAACTATCGTTGAACCCATATTGTTTACGGCGGTCTGTAATATGACACTTCCTATAGCTGTGATTGAATACTGAAGTCCCATCGGGATACCCATTTTGCATAGTTGTATCATATACTTTGTGGATATTTTCCAGTCATTTTTGTCAAAATTAAGATGCTTATATTTCTTTATGGTATAAATGAGACAGACGATGCCTGAGACAGCCTGTGCTGTAACTGTTGCAACAGCGGCGCCGCTTACACCCATTCTTTTTACAAGTATGAGGTCAAGTATGATATTTAATATAGAAGAAAATATCAAAAATACTACAGGTGTAAAACTGTCTCCAAGGGAACGCAGGACACCTGATACCATGTTATAAAGTATAGTGGCAGGAATTCCCATAAATATTATAAATATGTATATATAGGCATCGTCAAAAATGTTTGACGGTGTTCTCATAACGGTAAGTATATCTTTTGTAAATATACCTATTATAATAGTAAGAACTATTGCAAATAAGAGTGAACACCATACGCAGTTTGCAATATAACTTTTCAGACGTTTTGTGTCTTTTGCACCAAATGCCTGGGCTATAGGAATTGCAAAACCATTACATATTCCTATACAAAAGCCAAGAACCATAAAGTTTATGGAACCTGTGGAACCAACAGCAGCAAGGGCATCGACACCGAGCTGTTTACCAACGATGATGGAGTCTACCATATTGTAAAACTGCTGAAATAACATTCCAAATAAAAGAGGAACGCCGAAATTCAGTATAAGTTTCATTGGATTTCCTGTTGTAAGGTCTTTTGAACCGCCAAAGTTTAATTTACTCATTTTACCTCATTTCTGCACACTTTTTTGTTTGACTAGAAATATTTAGTTTTATGTGTGCTGTGATGCGAAATATCAAAAGTGATCTGTTTTTATATTTTTTGTAACGATTTAACATTCTAGCATGGTTTATTTTAAAAGAAAAGTATATTTTCTATTGATATGAAAAAAAATATAAATTTGTCTAGTATCTGTATAAACTTTTTGATATAATAAATTGGTATTTTGATAATAAGAATGATTTTGATGATCGGGCACAAAATAAGTATGTCTGATTATCAGAGAAAGAAATGAGGATTTATTGATGAAGAAACAGAAAAGAGTTTTAAGCTTTTTACTTGCATGTGTGCTTGCTTTCAATATAGGCTTTTCTTTTTCAGGAAATGTGAAAGTTGATGCGGCATCAAAAAAGTATGTTATCAAGATTAACAAACAGATGAATTGTGTGACGGTTTATGAGAAACAATCTTCTGGAAAACTTAAGGCTGTTAAAGCAATGGTCTGCTCGGCAGGAAGTGCTACTCCGATAGGAACATTTCCACTTGGAGAAAAGATGCGCTGGCATACATTAAATGGGCCCTGTTATGGTCAGTACTGTACAAGGATTACAAGAGGCTTTTTATTTCATTCAGTATGGTATTACAGACAGACGCCATCAGCTTTAGCCGTTAAAGAATACAATAAACTTGGAACAACAGCTTCACATGGCTGTGTCAGACTTATGGTAGCTGATGCAAAGTGGATCTATGATAATGTACCATCAGGTACCAGTGTTGTTATTTATAACTCATCAGATCCAGGACCTTTAGGAAAACCGAAAGCAGTAAAGTTAAGTGGACATACAAATTGGGATCCTTCCGATATATGGAGCAAAGGAAATCCATGGAACAGTAAGAAGCCTTCTATTAAAGGAGCAGTGTCTAAGACTGTGGCTTATGGTTCAAAGTATGATGTCAAAAAAGGCATTAAAGCTGTAAATACTGTTGGTGGTGACTCTACATACCTGCTTAACACTGAAATAAAATACAATGGTGAAAGCGTTAAGAAAGTTAATACATCAAATCCGGGTGTATATAAGGTTACATATTCATTTACTGATGAAGCAAAGAAATTTGTTTCGAAGACTATTAAAGTAAAAGTAAAAGCAAAGAAAGCTACACCAAAGATTTCAAATGTTAAAGATATATATCTTACATCAAAGAGTAAGATGACAAAGAAAAATGTTCTTAAAGATGTGGTTATCACACAGTCGGGAAAGAAACTTTCTGAAAAGTATGTAAAAGTTACATTTAACAAAATCAAGACGGATGTGTATAAGGTTACTTACAGTGCAAAGAGAGAAAGTTATGAAGCTAAGAAAACAGCGAAGATTTACATTGATAAGAAAGCACCTGTTATTACAGGAATAAAGAATGGTACACAGTATGAAGTATCTGCTGATACTGTTATAAATGCTGACTATTGCCGTGGACTTATAAGCAAAGTAAGCGATAATTATACAAAACTTAAGGTTTCAGATGTAAGTATCAAGATAAGATCTACTGAGGTAGAAAATAAATATGAAGTTGTTTATACAGTTAAGGATAAAGCTGGAAATCAGGCAAAATATACTATTTATATTGTTAAGCAGGGTTCGGCAGCTTCTGGAGGAGCAATTTCGTAAACTATTCTAAAAATTTTGTTGTTGAGAATTAAAATCTGTGATAGACTAAAAAGTGGCAGTGTTATTACTGCTACTTTTTATTTTTGCTTTATAGTAATATAATACACAGAAAGGAATAAAGATCATGAATTTTCTTGAAGAAAAAATAGTAAAAGAAGGCGTTGTAAAAGAAGGAAATATTTTAAAAGTTGACAGTTTTTTAAATCACCAGATGGATGTTAAACTTTTCCGACAGATGGGTGAGGAATTTAAAAAACGTTTTGCAGATAAACCGATAAACAAAATTCTTACTGTAGAGGCATCAGGTATAGGAATTGCCTGTATTGTAGCTGAATGTTTTGATGTACCCGTTGTATTTGCCAAAAAATCAAAGAGCGTTAATATTGACGGTGATGTTTATAATGCAGAAGTTGAGTCATTTACACATAAATGTAAAAATCAGGTACTTGTGTCAAAGAAGTTTTTAAATCCTGAGGATCACATACTTATTATAGATGATTTTCTTGCGAATGGATGTGCATTGCAGGGACTTATCTCTATTGTTTCACAGGCAGGTGGAACAGTTGAGGGGATCGGAATTGCTATTGAAAAAGGTTTTCAGCAGGGTGGAAGGATTATAAGAAACCTTGGTTTTAAACTTGAGTCACTTGCTATTGTTGAAAGTATGGATGCATCTAATGGTTCTGTAGTTTTTCGTGAGCAGGATTAAAAAATATGGAGAATAAAATGAATAATAGTACATCAACAGTAGAACACAAAAAGGCATCACTTGATAATATTTACAAGTTGGAAGGTACAGTTCCGGTACTTAAGGCTATACCATTTGGACTGCAGCACATTCTTGCTATGTTTGTTGCAAATATTGCGCCTATTCTGATAGTAGGTGGTGCGAGTGGACTTAGTGATAAAAATATAGCCGCACTTATCCAAAGTGCTATGCTTATTGCAGGAGTAGGAACACTTATTCAGCTTTTTCCTATTTTTAGGAGAATAGGCTCGGGACTTCCTATAGTTATGGGAATAAGTTTTACATTTGTATCAGTTTTATGTTTTATTGGTGCAAAATATGGGTATGGAACGATAATGGGAGCTGTTCTTGTGGGTGGTATTATAGAGGGAACTTTAGGTCTTTTTGCAAAATACTGGCTTAAGATAATATCACCTATAGTGTCGGCGAGCGTTGTAACAGCGATAGGTTTTTCTCTGCTTTCAGTTGGTGCTACCTCCTTTGGCGGAGGAAGTGGAAGTGAAGACTTTGGATCAGCACAAAACTGGATTCTTGGTACAATAACACTTTTATGCTGTATATTGTTTCATATTTTTGCAAAGTCACATTACAGACAGCTATCTGTTCTTTTTGGACTTGTTGTAGGATATATTGTTTCTGTTATAATGGGAGCCGTTGATTTTTCATCATTAAAGGGTATGCAGCTTATAGCAATACCTCATTTAATGCCGTTTAAAATGGAATTCAGATTTGATGCCATAGTGTCTGTTGTACTGATATTTTTAGTTTCGGCAACAGAAACTATAGGGGATACATCAGCACTTGCATCATCAGGACTTGACAGGTATGCGACTGAAAAAGAAACATCAGGTTCTATCGCATGTGATGGATTTGTAAGTTCCGTTTCTTCTTTGTTAGGATGTCTTCCTATAACATCTTTTAGTCAAAATGTCGGACTTGTGGCAATGACAAAAGTTGTAAATAGATTTACGATTGCAACAGGAGCTGTGATAATGATAATCGCAGGTATATTTCCTGTTTTTGGTGCAGTCCTTTCAACGCTTCCTGAAGCGGTACTTGGTGGCTGTACTATAATGATGTTTGGAACGATCGTTGTAAGTGGCTTACAGATGATAAGCAAATGTGGGTTTTCACAGAGAAATATTGTTATTGCTGCACTGTCATTAAGCGTTGGACTTGGATTTACGCAGTGTGAGGATCTATTTAAGATATTTCCACAGATAATACAAACTGTATTTGCACAGAATTGTGTAGCAGTAGTTTTTATTGTTGCGATAATATTAAACCTTGTTCTGCCAAAGGATATGGAAGTTGTGATGCCCGGAGAGTAGATATGATGTAATAATATAAAGAAGTATCATGAATTGTAAAAAATCACGTAAAGGGTAAAAAGGGAAAAGAAATGAGGGTGAAGGAAAAATCATGGAAAAACAGGTTGCAGTATTGATAGATGGAGACAATATTTCGGCAAAGTACGCTGAGAGTATAAAACAGGAGGCGTTACAGTACGGAAATATAAAGGTATTTCGTTTGTATGGTTCAGTAAATTCTCCAAATACAAAAAGATGGTATCCGGTTATGCCAAGACAGGGAATCATGCCTGTGTTACAGATTTCATATGCCAGCGGAAAGAGTATAGCAGATCAGGCACTTACAATAGATGCAATGGATCTGCTTCACTCAGATAGTATTGACATATTTTGTATAGCTTCAAGTGACAGTGATTTTACAAAGCTTGTTTACAGGCTTAAGGAGTCAGGGAAGATAGTTATCGGCATGGGTGAATCTAAAACTAAAGAGGCTCTTGCCAAGGCATGTGATGAATTTAAGATATTGAATCTTATTTATCAGACAGAAGATGAAATTTTAAAATCGGATGAAAACGATATTGAGGATTTAAAAGAGCATAAAAAGTATGAAGATGAAATATCAGAGAACAGGCTTTATGATGGCGAGATCATGGATGATGAAGATGAAGAAGAAATTGAGGAGGTGGAGATAAGCATTCCTGAACTATCGGAGATTTCTTCTTATATAGCTTCTTATATAGAGACTATGGACAGTGAAAGAGTAAACCTTGCAACTCTTGGTAATGTCCTTAAAAAAAGGTTTTCAGGTTTTGATGCCAGAAATTATAAGTTTAGTAATATGACACAGATGATGAAAAAGATTGGCGGCTTTAAAGTTGAGTCAGAAAATGCACCAGATGGGATACATAAGATTATATATATAAGTCTTGCAGAAAAACATTAATTGTCTGTCACACTGTAGGTGTGAATTGTAACGCTTTGGATAGTATAATGAGTGGAAATATACATATAGGAGATTAACTAAACTTGGTAGTAAGAACTTCATAGGCTTATCTGTGTGAGTAGTCAGTATGTTAAATCATATGGAAAAAAGATGAATTTGCAAATTTAACAGAAAAAAATCCGGCAGTAATATCTTATGCCGGATTTTTTCTGCGTTTCTGTAAAATAAAAAGTATATTAGTGAAACGCTGTGAATTTTTTGGAATGAAAATCGATTATATTAAGTATATGATATATGTAAAAAGTATATATTATATAACGAATATGTATATCACATATGGTTAAAAAGGGTTGAAACTAAAAAAATGTAGTGATAAAATGCCTTTTTGAAAATAATCAACAGGAGGAAAATATTATGAAGCTTGTAGAAAATGAATTTATTAAATTTATGGAGAAGTTTGATGAAAATCCTTTTAGGATTATTTTAGATGATGGAGAGCACTTAATTGGAGATGGAGAACCGGAGTTTACCGTAAAGATTAATAAAGTACCAAAGATGGCGGATTTACTTACAAGTACATCAATTACTTTGGGAGAGGCATATATGAATGGCGATATAGAGATAGAAGGCGATTTATATACGGCTCTTAATATGTTTTTAGGGCAGATGGGAAAGTTTTCTACAGATACAAAGAAATTAAAAAATATCATATTTACATCAAGATCAAAGGCAAATCAGAAGAAGGAAGTTTCATCACATTACGATATAGGTAATGATTTTTATAAAATGTGGCTTGATGAAACTATGAGTTACTCATGTGGATATTTTAAAAATGATGATGATACATTATATCAGGCCCAGTGTAACAAGGTGGACCGTATATTGGAAAAGCTTGATTTGTCGGAGGATATGACTTTATGTGATATTGGATGCGGTTGGGGATTTCTTCTTATAGAAGCTGCAAAAAAATATAGAGTAAAAGGAGTCGGTATCACGCTTAGCAAAGAACAGAAAGCAAAATTTGAACAGCGTATCAAAGATGAAAATCTTTCTGACCGACTTGAGGTAAAATTACTCGATTACAGAGATCTGCCTAAGCAGCATATGGAATTTGACAGAGTTGTCAGTGTCGGCATGATAGAGCATGTAGGAAGAGGAAATTATGAGGAATTTATGGAGTGTGTTAAGAGTGTTTTAAAGCCGGGTGGAGTTTTTGTACTTCACTTTATAAGCGCACTGAAGGAGTACCCAGGTGATGCATGGGTCAAAAAATATATATTCCCGGGTGGAGTTATACCAAGTCTCAGAGAGATTATACAAATAGCTGGAGAACAAAGATTTTATACTATAGATGTTGAAAGTCTCAGACGACACTACAACAAGACACTTCTTTGCTGGAATGAGAATTTCCAGAAGCATAGAGCTGAGGTTGTTCAGATGTTTGATGAGAAATTTGCAAGAATGTGGGAACTTTATCTTTGTGCTTGTGCCGCAACCTTTATGAATGGTATAATAGATTTACATCAGATTATATTTACAAATGATGTAAATAATGAATTGCCAATGACAAGGTGGTATTGATCTACTTACTTTATTTACAGGCGGAAAGCAGGATAAAATGATTACATTAAACGATTATCTTTATTCAGGAGATACGGTTTTCAGGATAATACAGAAATATATTGAAGATCTCAGGAAAGAAGCAAAGGTGAGTCGCAATGAAGTGGATATTATGCATTGCAATTTTCTCATACAGATTCTTGAACTCCTTGAACACAACGAATTTTTGACAGCGCAGTCACAGAAAATAAGAGATTTTTATATGTATATGGCAAGAGAATATCCATATCTTGCTTTTACATTTAAGGGGCGTATCAAGTCACTTATTCGTGCAGAAGAAAAATTTAATGGATATATCGTTGAGTATATTTATGATTATTATATGAAGAACAAAAAATTTCCGCCTGTTTCAGAACTTAAGAACAGACTTAGCTGTTTCAGGGATATAATAGCCTACAGGATTGTTATTTCCATGCCAAAATGTCATCTGAAAGATGGAGAGGACAGGGAAAAGCAGGAGATAGAGATACTTTATGAGATAGCAAATGTACTTCTCGGATTTCTAGAAGAACGAGGTTTTACAGCTGAACCAGCAAGAGGTGTTTCAGAAAGCAGTTCCAAACTTCTTGCTGACGAAGTACGACCATATTACAGAGATTATATATCAGACGGGGAGAGCAGGGAGTATCAGTCACTTCACATAACATTTTATGACAATATCGCGAGATGTTTTATGGAAGTTCAGCTCAGGACAAAGACTATGGATGACAATGCAGAGATAGGGCCTGCAAATCACCTTGGTTATGAGAAAAAGCAGGAGCATGACAGAGCGAGAAGAGATATGATTCCGGAAGGTGAATGTATTTATTTTGATGAGGCCTACGAAAGAGGGATGAAACTTCAGAAACTTGAGCTTTCAAAACTAGATGTAAACATGTTTTCAGCGGTAAATAATAGTCTTATAAATGATGGATGTGGACTTTATCGTGGCAGACAGATTCTTCCATATGAGCATTTGTCGAGATTTCAGAATGATATCAGAAGCTGAGAGTGGTGTAGTATACAAAGAAGAATTTAGTGTATAAAAATGGCAATATATCTCAAAGGATATGTTGCCATTTTTATATAAAATTAAGATATTTTATTTTAAATATTCGGGCGTAATATCTCTGCCAAGCCCTGAAAGCAGTTTTTTGTCACTCTCAATTGTAGAACCCGATGTTGTAAGCATATTTCCTGTGATAGTTGCACTTGCTCCGCCTGAAAATGCAGCCTCACCATCATTTGTGATAAGGGCACGGCCGGCAGCAAGGCGGACATTTGCCTCAGGATTTATATATCTGAAAAATGCGATGGTTCTTAAAATATCTTCCTCATAGAGCTGCTCCAGGTTTTCAAGAGGGGTACCAGGAATTGGCATAAGTGCATTGATAGGTATTGACATGATACCAAGTTCGGCAAGTGAAACTGCCATGTCAAGTCTGTCTTCCCATGTCTCGCCCATTCCGATTATACCTCCGGAACAGACACAGAAACCTTCTTCCTGAGCCAGCTTGATAGTTGCAATTTTTTCATCGTATGTATGTGTAGTGCATATATTAGGAAAATTTCTTCTTGAAGTTTCTATATTATCATGGTAGCTTGTAACACCTGCTTCATGGAGTTGGTGAAACTGTTCTTTTGTGAGAAAACCAAGAGAAGCACACAGGTCAAGCTTACATTCTCTGTGCATTGTTTCATATGCATCTATTGCTTTTTCAAAATCTTCACCTGAAAGACTTCTTCCGGCAGTAACGATAGCAAAACGGTCAACGCCTTCTTTTTCAGTTGCAAGTGCTTCTGCAAGGATTTTTTCCTTTGGAAGAAAATCATATATTTCACAGTTTGTATGATTATGAGCAGACTGGGCACAGTATTTGCAATCCTCGCCGCATCTGCCACTTCGTCCATTGATTATCGTACAAAGATCAACTTTATCACCACAGAAGTATTCACGAATTTTGTCAGCACCTTCTAAGAGTTCATCAAGTTCGCAGTCAATAAAGAATGACAGATCATCCTCTCTGGTTAATCTTTTTCCATTTATGATATCCTCAGCAAGTTTTTTTAAGTTCATTATAGTCCTCTTTTCTCTGTTATTAGCAGCATATCAGAATGGGTCCACCCTAACTTATTGCTCTACGCAATAGAAGTGGGGGGACTTCACTGGTAGTGTTAAAATACTGCTTATTTTATGTAATAAATTAGAGCAAACTGTAGAGAAAGTCTGCTCTTTTGTGGGTTAGAGTACTGCTCGAAAAGTAATATACCAAAGCAGTAACAGTGTTATTATATATGGATAAAAAGAAAATGTCAACCCTTAAAGCCAAAAGGTTGACAATGTATTCTGATTATTATTATTTAGCAAGATTTTTTTCAATCTTTTTAAGACATATTAAACATGTTGGTACGATATAAAGGCAGGCAAATATCCATGCTGTCTGGTCTGCAAAACATATTGCATTAAATTTAAAAATTGGTACAAGGAACACACTTACAACTATTCTTGCAACCATTTCAACAGCACCGGAAAATACAGCTCTTCCTGCATATCCAAGTCCTTGTGTACTCATTCGGCACACATTGAGAATTCCTAGTGCCCAGAAAAAATATCCGAGACAGGCAAGATATTTACCTGATGCATCGAGTACAGCTGTAGCATTTGCTTTTATAAATAAAAGTGATAAAGTTCTTCCAAACAGGATAAGTATAAGTCCTGAAATAAGTCCATAGCAAACACCCATTGTAACTCCTTTTTTTAGACCCTCATTAATTCGTTTCAGGTTGCCTGCACCAAAGTTCTGACTGCAGAATGTGGATGCTGCTGTTGCGATTGCATCGAAAGGACACATAAGAAATTGTTTGATACGCATACCAGCCGTAAATCCGGATATGTATATACTTCCAAGTCCATTGTTTGCAGACTGCATAACCATACTTCCTATTGCAGTGATAGAATATTGAAGTCCCATTGGAACGCCCATTATTATCATCTGCTTTGTCATATCGGATTGTATGTGACAGTGTTCTTTTGATATACATAATACGGGGAATTTTTTTATTATATATATCAGACATAAAAGTCCGCTGACACCCTGAGACATGATGGTTGCGAGTGCTGCACCTGATACACCGAGTTTGAAAGCGATAATAAATGTCAGGTCGAGTATTATATTTAAAATACTTGAAAAGACGAGAAAGAGAAATGGTGTTTTACTATCGCCGACGGCTCGCAGCAGTCCTGATAAAAGATTGTATAAAATTGTAAAAGGTATACCCAAAAATATAATGAAAAGGTATGAGTATGCGTCATCAAAAATATTTTCAGGAGTAGAAAGAATATGCAGTATATTGGGACAGAGAATAGCACAAGCTGTTGTTATAACTGCTGCAAACAATATAGAAAGTGCCCCGGCATGAAAAATAGCTTCTTTCATTTTCTGTATGTTTTTTGCACCGAAATGTTGTGAAACGGGGATTGCAAAACCGCAGCAGATTCCCATACAAAATCCTAGCACAAGGAACTGTACACTCGATGAAGCGCCGACACTTGCAAGCTTTTCCTCGCCGAGATACTGACCGACAATGGCGGTATCTATCATATTGTAAGTCTGCTGGAAAAGGTTTCCAAGAAGCAGTGGTATCGCAAAACTAAAAAGATGTTTCCATATATTTCCATCTGTCATATCTTTTGTCATAATATATAAACCTCATTTCTGTGCATTTCGCACTAAATTTAAAAAGCAATTTAACACTATTCTAAAGAACTTATATATCGGGTGTTCTTAAAAGCATTGCTTTGTATTCATATTTTACGGATTTTTTGTAACTTTTCATATCCATTTTTGGATATATTATTGCAAGTCTGGCTAATGCAGGTTTAAAACATAATAATTCTACGGCTTTTGCATATATTCCATATTTTAACATATTATCATACATCCTTTAATCATTGATTTTGCATTATCACAAATGTTATTTTTGGTTTAGGATTATTAAATTATCTTGTTTGGAACACCTTTTTACGCTATTGGTTAAAATTGCCATGCCATTAAATAATCTTTTTCACCGGTTGCCTCATCAAAACCGCTGCACTGGGTTTCGAAACCCTCTCTTTGATAAAAAGATATTGCCCGTGTATTTTTCTGATACACATTTAGAAGCAATTCCTTTCTTTTATTTTTTACATAATTTATCAGAATTTTACCTATGCCTTGCGATTGCATTTCATCAGAAACAAAAATGCCCTCAATATATTCGTCTTGCAACCCTATGAAACCATGTATTTTTTGATTGTTCTCATATATATAAACTTCTGCCTGTAACAGCATTTCTTTCACTAATTCAAAATTACCTTTCCAGTATTTGGCAGGAATAAAATAATGTGCTTTTAAATTGGTATCTAACCATATGTCAGCAACTCTATTTATATCTGTTTTTTGTAATTTTCTAACCATAATAATCGTCCTTTGAAAAATTCTGTTTTTTATTTAACAAAACTGGAATTTGTTTAGTAATGTTCAATGCAGAAATCGACCCATTCTTGTCCAATAGTTATGGGATAATTTAATGTATAAAATTCAATTTCTTCTGCTCCAAAATCCATAATACTACAATTAAAATCTTTGGCTTTATTATATAGAACAACTTCTTTTTTTAGCCACAATTTCTGTATTTGCAAATAATCTTCGTATTTGTTTTTATCTAACTGACGCCGCTTCACTTCGTCAATAATATCCGTATTGATTTCATAACTAATATTCACGTATGGAGCATTTTCTTGTAAATATCGTACCGCTGTTGTTTTTCCTACAGCCATGCAACCTTGTAATGAAAGTATCATATGTATTTCTCCACAAATTTTGATTTATCTATATACTATCATGTGTTATTATCTATTACAAGAAGTCGTGAAATTTCTGAAGATATTTAGTGTTAAATTGTGTTGCTCATACTTTTATGCTATGATAAAGAAAGATTTGCGGTTGCAGACTAGTGTACTGTATCATTGACATTTTGCCAAATAACTTGTATAAATTTCCATCTGCTGCGTTGTCATCAATCGCCGTAGCCCGCTACGGCTCATTCTTCCGTCTTGCAGACTGAAAATTTACCCTGCGTTATTTAGCTGAAAGTCAGTGATACAGTACACTAGATTTAGCTCGACAATAATGTCGAAGCTGTTCAAAGATGAAAATGTAAGCATGGATGTAATAGAAAAAATCTGTGTGGTGTTAAATTGTGATATTGGAGACATTATGGAATTTGTGCCGGACAAAAAAGAGGAATAGTGAGGAGGCACGGCGTCATGTATAATTCTTATCCTTATATAGTGTCTTTAACAAGAGAGCCGTTCATTTTCTATGAAATCAACACTAAGGCGGATCATTTGAATCCGGTTTGGCTGCATCCTATTTTGGAGAATGCTATCAGAAGCAATGGAGATACGGCGGTATTCCGAGAATTATTGATAAAGTAAAAGCTGCCGGACTGCGGGAACCGGAGTTTATTGGCGGCGAAGTTGACAGGCATATTATGCAGAACAGATAGGAGAATTTTTAAGTGATTGAAAATGTAGACAAACGTGTTTTAAAATGATATAATGTGTTCATAAAAGGAGAATTA
>CAKRFY010000023.1 GCA_934320895.1 uncultured Lachnospiraceae bacterium
AACGGTAAGGCGACATTAGATAATGGATATGGTATGTTTCTAATGATGTTAGAATACAAGTTATCAGACAGAGGAAAGTTCACAGTTAAACAGGTTTTGATAGCTGATGGACAAGTATAAAATAAAAATATTATTTGAGTGGAAATAGTGTGGAGGATGAAAATGCAGAGAAAACAGATAAGATTTTATGGCAGAGTTCAGGGTGTAGGATTTAGATATCATGCACAGCATGCGGCTGGTGCATTGGGACTTACGGGATGGGTGAAAAACGAATATGATGGTTCTGTTATGATGGAAGTTCAGGGTGAAGAAGTTCTTATAGAGCGCATGCTCCAGACATTAAATAGAGATATGTATATTGATATACAGCGTATGGAAGTGAAAAAAATTGCTATAGATGAAGAAGAAAAAATTTTTAAAGTAGCATATTAAGTAAAAACAATAATAATTTCGGCAAAATATATCTAATAATCAATGTAAAAAATACTGTTTTTCACATGATATTTACTATCATAATTATGAAAAAAGTTATATAATAATTACTTATGATAGTAAAAAGGGAGGTTGAGGACTTGAAGCGTAGAACGACAATGTATAGTCTACTTGGTGCAATCGGCATTGCTATAGGTCTTTCGGCAATCAATCCGGTGATCGCACACAAATCTAAAGAAAATAATAATGGCATTGAGGTGTCAGTTGTATCGTATGATAAAGTAAAGAAAGATCATGCTATAAATGCGGCAACAGGTGAGGCATTTACAGCAACAACACAGGCGATAAATTCTTATGCATCTAAAAATATGATATCATCAGAAAATCAAAAGATTACAAAGGATGGTGATAGGGAGGCGGAGGCTACATCTACACCAAAACCGACAGCGACACCAGATCCGAGAAAAGAAATTGTGAAAATTGCAAAAAGTTATAAAGGCAAGATTACATATTTATGGGGAGGAAAAGCTTCGGACTCACAGATAGCTGGAAAAAATCAACCGAAAAAACTTGATTGTTCAGGTTTTATCCAGTTTGTATATTCTAAATATAGTAAAAAGAGAATTTCGCAGTTAGGCTCTACTATAGCTATAGCAGGATTACCGGAGATAAAAAAAGAGCAGTTAAAGATTGGTGATATCGGTCTTAGAAACGGAACTGGATCAATTTATTTTGATGCTGATGGAAAATCTTATTCGGAACCACAGCTTGCCAAGCAGGCAAATGATAGGAAGGTGAAAGAATTTGATCAAAAAATAGACATTAAAAATGATAAGAAGACTGAGTTAAAAGACAAAATAGAGAATAAGAAAGATAAAATAGAAGAATATAAAGATAAAATAGAAGAAAAGAAGCGTATCTTAGATGAGAGTGTTGTTACTGATGATATAGGTGATATTGATGATGATACTGATGAACCTATAGATGAGGAAGAACAGAAAAAGATTGAAGCCAAACGAGAAGAACAGAAGAAGAAAGCAGAAAAAATCACTTCTAAGTTGAAAGAATATAAGGATAAGATTAAGAAATGCAAGTCTGATATTAAAATATTATCAAATAGTATAGACGAGTGTAAAAAAGACATTAAGGAATTAAAAAAAGCACAGAAAAAATACAAAAAAGATATAGAAAAAAGTATTGATCATGTGGGAATATATTGTGGAAAAAATAAAGCTGGAAAAAGAGTATGGTGTCATTGTTCTTCATCGAAAGGTGGAGTAGTATATGAGGTTACAGATATCTTTACTCATTATTATAGCAGTGAAAGTTGTATTCCGAAATAGCAAACAAAAATCAGTCTGATGTAAATATAGACATCAGACTGATTTTTTGCATAGATACTTAAATTTTTATTTATAATTTTGTTACAAAAATATTTTTATTTGTTCTTTTTAAGAGAGATTATTTTTAATCCAAAGAACAAGATTCCTAAACCTGAAATAATTGTAACTACGACAAATGGTAAAGTTTGATTTTTTTCTCCTGTAGAAGGTGAGCCTTTCTGTCCAGAAGGCAGATGTGGTTCATCTGCTGGTGGATATTTTGCTATTACAACTTTCTTTGGTGCTGTTGTATCAGCAGGTGGCTGTTCATCAGCAGGTGGTATATTACCATTAGATGGAGTTGTGGAAGGTGTTGTGGTTGCTGTTGTTGTAGGAGTGGCATCCGGGGAATTTGAAGGTGTTACTGTATTTGCTGGAGTAGGTGTAGGAGTAATACCCGGCGTATATGAAGGTGTTGCTGTATTTGCTGGAGTAGGTGTAGGGGTAATACCTGGAGTATATGAAGGCTTTGCCGTATTTGTTGGAACAGGTGTTACCGTTGGTTTTGGTGAAGGCGTAGCTGTGTATGATGGTGGTATTATCCATGGTGAAGGTGTCCGACTTGGTGAAGGATTTGGAACAGGTGTTGGAGCCGGTGATGGTGTTAAGGTCGGAGTGGCACCTGGAGTCGGAGCTATTGATGGTGAGATTGCCGGAGTAGTTGAAATTGCTGGAGTAGTTGACGGATTAACTACAGGAGTTGTACTCGGAGCAGTTGAAATTGCCGGAGTAGTTGACGGATTAACTACAGGAGTTGTACTCGGAATAGTTGAAATTGCTGGAGTAGTTGACGGATTAACTACAGGAGTTGTACTCGGAATAGTTGAAATTGTTGGAGTAGCCGTCGGAGTTACTGAAGCCGTTGGTTTAGGGGTTTTTGAACACTCAGGTTTAGGGGTTTTTGAACACTCAGGCTTAGGAGTTTTTGAGTACTCAGGCTTAGGAGTTTTTGAACACTCAGGTTTAGGGATTTTTGAACACTCAGGTTTAGGGGTTTTTGAACATTCAGGCTTAGGAGTTTTTGAACACTCAGGCTTAGGAGTTTTTGAACATTCAGGCTTAGGGGTTTTTGAGCACTCAGGCTTAGGTGTTTTTTCAGGCTTTGGTTCGGTTACTTCTTTATACGGATAGAAGTGACCTTCTGCTGTACGATTTTCAATACTGTTAGCTATATAGCTGCCTTCAAAATTGCCACCTTTAATTATTACATATGCATTTGGTGCAAGGACGTGTCCGGGAAGATATTTACATGTAAGGGAAATATTATCAGGAAAATTCCAAATAAGTTTCATTCCGGATAAGTCCATCTGACCTGCCTGAATAGTTTCTGATTTTTTTAAATTTTTTAGTCCGTTGCCATCATCGAGCAGATACGCTTTTTTACTAGGAGTTTTGCCAGAAAATGAAATTTCTTTACCATTATTGTTTTTAGTAGAAAGAAATACAGCTTTTTTTAAGTCACCAGTGGCTACATAAGTATAATCACCACCAATTGAAATAAGGTTACTTTTTCCTATCGTGATTATGTGGTCAGTGGAAACAAGTTCATCTAAGTCTTTAATGCCATCTATCAGTATCCAGTCTGCTGTGTATATATATTTAGATGGTATATAAACTGATTTGACATTAGATGAGAATGGAATTGTAAGTAAAAAACCATTTTGACCATCAATACAAGCCTGTTGAATATTATTGTCAGAAATAACTAAATTAGAGCTGTTTTTAAGAGCTTTTGATTCAGTGTTTAGTTTTTTGAATGCTGTATCAAAATCAATATATGCCTTATTTTTATCCGGATATTTTGTAAGTGAATCATTTGGAAAAATTATTTTTTTATAGTATGCAGGCTGGTTTAATAGGTTCTTGTATTGAGGATATCCTTCAAGAAAGTGACTTTTATATTGTCCACTGTAATTGCCAGACTCTATAACATTTTTAATATAAGACGGAACGATCGCACCATTACCAAATGAGTTAAAATATGCATCGCCGCCACAGGCAAGAGCACCTACAAAGTGATTTTTGCTTTCAAAGTAGTTTTTTACAAAATACTGATAGTCGCTAAGGATTTGTCTTGCTGTATAACTTTTACCAGAATCTGTATAAGTCTGGGTGGCAGCTTTACTTTTTGCAAAACTTCCGATGCTGATAAATAAAAGGGTGAGGCATAGTGTTAATGCGACAACTTTTTTAAACTTATGTTTCAAAATATCATTTCCTCCATTCATTTTGTTTTAGTGAAATAATTAAAAACCTTGAGTTACTGTTTGAACCACATGTAGACAGTACAAGCATTTTAGAATGTTTGTCTGATATACATTTTTTTATTTTTAAGGTATTTTTTACAGAACAATTCAGAGTGACTGAGTTAAAAAAATTTAGTGCTCCGTTTGGTGAATTGCTGAATGTAGATATTATATTTTTTGTTCCCCAGGTGGCACTTGCCACTATTTTATAACGTATTTTAGAATCGGGAGTCACTATGTGGATAAAGTATGGTTTATTAGAAAGATCAGAGTTATCGAAGTGGTGCAGTGTACCAAACATAGAACCATTCTTCATATTATGCCCGTATAACACAGTTAATGCATCGGAGAAATCTTTTTTACTATTTGTTTCAGAAAAAATGCATCCGGGATAACCAAAACTGTTGTCAATATTATGTGTAAGATAATAAAAGTCAAGTGTTTTGTGTTGTAGTACGGGATATGAAAGGTCTATTCCTGGAATCTGGATCCATGCATATATATCTTTATTGTATTTTCTAAGAGAATTAAAATTAACATCAGGAATTTTTGAAAGACCTGAATCATTATCATAATTCTTTTCTTTTTTGTATTTATAATGTTTGTGACGTTTTTTTGAATGTACTTTTTGCCGTTTGGTTATTTCCTTGCATGAATTTTTTTTCCATGTGTTTTCCTTTATTAGTTTATTTTGAAAAGTTTCATATGTGAGTGATTGTTTTTTTAACTGCTTTTGGTGGTGCATTGAAACAATGATCCATGCTGATATACTTGTAAGAAAAACAGCAGTAAGCAGACACAGAAGTATTGTATAAAATTTTTTCCTCAAGTTTTGCCTCCATTGAAAAAGCTGCAATCCATTCATATTAAAAAATCAAATTTAATATGACAAAAACTATTATTAACCTGTTTATGGAAAAAATATTCATAAAATGAAAAATTTGGATGTTAAATATTAGAATAAAAATGTCATGATCCGGTATTTATTTTGTTTTATTTTCAGACTGTTCAAGCTGATAACATGTTTTGGCTTCATTTTGTGACCATTTTATATTAATTTCTTTTTGGGCATTATAACATTATAAAATAATAAGGAACACAATAATGTAGTTTTAAAAACTATATAAAATAGAAAAAAAGACAATAAAACATTGACAATAAAACATTGTAGGTTTATACTTTGATTAGTTTGATAGTCAAACAAAATTTTAATTGTGCTTATAAAGCGCGGAAATGAGGAAAGTATGGGTATATATGAGTGTGGAGAGAAATTAAAGGCTCTACGTATAGGGGATATGATTGCAAAGCTTCCGATTATTCAGGGAGGTATGGGAGTTGGTATAAGCCGTGGAAACCTTGCAGGTGCTGTAGCGGCAGAGGGGGGTATAGGGGTTATATCTACCGCTCAGATAGGATATGATGAGGAAGGTTTTGAAAATGATCAGGCCGGCTGTAATCTTCGTGCTATAAGAAAGCACATTAAAAGAGCAAAAGAGATAGCAGGCGGAAATGGTCTTGTAGGTGCAAATATCATGGTTGCATTAAAACATTATAAAGAGCATGTTATGGAGGCTGTAGCAGCCGGTGCAGATGTTATAATAAGCGGAGCAGGTCTTCCGGTAAAACTTCCTGAATATATCGGAAAAGCATGCAGGACAAAGATCGCACCTATAGTTTCATCAAGGCGTGCGGCAGATATAATACTTAAAATGTGGGCGAGAAGATATGATAGAACTGCTGACTTTATCGTGATCGAGGGGCCAAAAGCAGGCGGACATCTAGGCTTTTCAAATGAAGAACTTGCAAATATTGAAAATATTGACTACGATGAAGAAATAAAAAGCATTATCGAATGTACAAAAGAATATGAAAAAAAATATAATACACATATACCTGTTATCGTTGCCGGTGGGATATTTGACCATGACGACATTATCCATGCACTTGAACTTGGGGCAGACGGAGTACAGATAGCGAGCCGTTTTGTTGCGACAAAAGAGTGCGATGCATCGGACGAATATAAGCAGGCATATCTTGATGCAAAGGAGGATGATGTAAAAATAATCAAAAGTCCTGTCGGTATGCCGGGGCGTGCGATAAGAAATGATTTTATAAAGCGTGTTGAAAAAGAAAAACAGCCGGTGGACAAATGTTACAACTGCATGAAAAAGTGTAATCCTAACGAAGTGCCATATTGTATAACAAAAGCACTTGTCGATGCCGTAAATGGAGACATAAATAACGGACTTATATTCTGCGGTGCAAATGTGGGGCGTATAAATGAAATGACAACTGTTCATGAACTTATGAAAGAACTTGTCCGGCCGACAGATAAAAAAATACAGGATGAAAATGAAACACATGATATTCAGAATGTATATTCACAGAGAGATAAAATGATAAGCTGATGGAGCGTAAAAAAAGAAAGACTGAACTGTTGCTTTGAATTTTAAGAAACGCAAAAAATGAAGGAACGGGTTGTTGGTTTTAAGAAATGCAGAAGATAAACGGCTGTCGCAGTGAAGATGCGGCAGCCGTCTTTTTAATCTATACTGATGTTGTTTTTTTTGATGTATTCACCTAGTTTAAGATCTGAAGCCAAAATGTGGTTTGAAAGCCAGTTTAAAAGATAATTTATGAGTTCAAACAAATATGTCTGCTGGTGTTCGTCAATCTCATCAAGTTCGTTTATATCAATATGAACAAGCTTGTCAACAAAAGCTGCGTGAGCCTTCTTTTGGGCATCAATACCCGGATAAGATATTTTTTCCATAAGGGCTTCTTCATCACTGAAATGAGTTTCAGTGTAAGTTTTAAGTTCATCGAGAAGACGCATAATCTCATCATATTTATCATGGAGAAGTTTTTCATGAATAAGGTCATTGGTCTGCTCGATTATCTCAAAAAGATGGCGGTGTTCGTCATCAATAAGTGGAATGTCAGTTTTATACTTGTCTGTAAAGGCAAACGGGTTGTCATTTTCGTTTTCATCTGAGTGCTCAACAAGTTTGCCAATCATAATGTCGCTGCCTAAGATATGTTTATATAACCACTGAACGATATAAACGAGAATGTCATTTAATGATTTTTTAGTAGTTTCATTAGAAGAAGTATCAAGTTTAAAACTATTTACCTTTTCTGTAAAAACCTTGTGTTCTTTAATCTGTGAGTCAAGCTCAGGGTCATTGATTTTTTTCATATATGCTTCTTCATGGGCAAAATGAACAGCCGCATAATCTTTAAGTCCTTTAATAAGATTTTTGGCAATATATGTAACATCTTCAGTTTTGTCAGCAAGAGCAATGGCATCATTTATCATATCGAATAATTTCTTGTGTTCGTCATCTATTTCTTTAATGCCGATCATACAATCCTTAGTAAATTCGTACATGAAAAACCTCCTTAATATTTATATGTACTCTCGAATTTATGTATTTGAAATATTCCGGGAGTATGTTTATGTCTTTTGATACGGCATTATTATATAATAATATTTTAAATATTACTATATCAATTTGAAAAATGGATTAAATTTGTTTAAACGTAATAAAATCTTAATTGTATTTTTCTTCTTTATGCTATAGAATAACTTCTGCATTGTACTTGTTGATAATAATTATTATTTTAAGAAAGGCGGATTATAATTATGAAAAAAAGAATTATAGCTGTTATGTGTATTATTTTGTCGATTGGTTTATTGTTTGAAGAAAGCGATACTAATGCTTCTACAAAGTCTCCGTTGATATATGCCGGCAGCGAGAATATTACGGGCGGTAAATATACACTTGGTCAAAAATCAAAACTCAGACTTAACATAAAAAATAAAAAACAATATAAAAAAATAACATTCACAACTGAAAATTTCAAAAAAATTAAAATAGATAAAAAAGGAACTGTTACGGCAGGAACTTCTAATGGTACAGGCAATATTACAGTAACTGGAATAACAAAAGATGGAAAAAAATATAATTCACATCTAAAAGTAACGGTTACTGATACTCTGGGAAAATATTCAAATCTTACTGATTTAAATACACAAAATGAAGTGAAAAAATATCTCATTGATGCCGGTGTTTCAAAGAAAAATGTAGAGGCGTGGCTGAAAGATGTGAATGAATATAATAAGACTATTAAAAATACCAGTCTTGTGAAAAAAGGATATAAAAAACTTGGTCTTAATGTACCAGTGTATAATGACACTAAAATAGCGGAGTACTGGTCAAAGAAGTATAATATGTTTATCGGATATAATTGTCGTATAACTGCATTTGATCTTTTAAAAGATTATGTGAAAATAGGAAAAAATGTAAAGACGGATACAACTGAATTGTTCATGGATAGTGATGCGTTGAAAAATTCACCTTATCAGAAATATAACAAAAAAGATACAAAGAAGTTTGAAGCATTATATTCAAGTATTAATACTGTTTATTCGACTAATACAGATAAACATATTAGTGTTTTCAAAAAATACCGAAAAAAGAATGATATTAAATTTGCCAATGATAAGACTAAGGCATCTCTTATAACAGTTGTTTTTCATTCCAGCTTCAGTAAAAAAGAGAATGAACTTTTTATAGGTCATGCAGGGGTACTTGTGCCGTTAAAAAATAAAAAATATATTTTTATAGAAAAACTTTCGTTCCAGTCACCATATCAGGTTATTAAGTTTGAATCAAAACAGCAGCTTAATGAATATCTTATGAGAATGTATGATACGGAATGGGGACAGGATACAGCTAAACCATTTATTATGGAAAATAATGATGTTTTATCATGTTATCATTCTGTGCGATAATACAGATGTGACAAATGAGAGGAGAAACTTTCGCAAAAGGGTGCAAAAATGTTTCCTTTGACTTCCTGTATTAAATAATGTATAATTTGTTGTCGGATAAAAATGTAACTACTTTAAATGTGATGTAGGGAAAATTTTTTGAACCTATATCAAAATATTTTTTATAAAGAAAGGATAACGATTATGAGTAAGAAACCGGTTGTATTGATGGTACTTGATGGTTATGGATTAAATGATAAGACAGAGGGAAATGCTATTGCACAGGCAAAGACACCTGTTATGGACAAACTTATGAAAGAGTGTCCGTTCCAGAAAGGAAATGCAAGCGGACTCAGCGTAGGACTTCCAGATGGACAGATGGGTAACTCAGAAGTTGGTCATATGAACATCGGTGCCGGACGCATCATTTATCAGGAACTTACACGAATTACAAAAGCTATTGAAGAGGGAACATTCTTTGAAAATAAAGCATTACTTGCAGCAGTTGAGAATGCAAAGAAAAACAATTCAGCTCTTCATCTTTTTGGACTTCTCTCAGATGGTGGTGTGCACAGCCACAATACACATCTTTATGGACTTTTAGAACTTGCAAAGAGAAATGGTCTTGAAAATGTATATGTTCATGCTTTCCTTGATGGTCGTGATACAGCACCTACATCCGGAAAGGGCTTTGTAGAGGAACTTCAGAAAGAGATGGATAAGATTGGTGTTGGCAAGATAGCATCTGTACATGGACGTTATTATGCAATGGACAGAGATAATAACTGGGACAGAGTAGAAAAAGCTTACAATGCACTTGTAAAGGGCGAGGGTGTTAAGGCTGATGACGCTGTCAAGGCAGTAGCAGATTCATATGCACAGGATGTAAATGATGAATTTGTTGTTCCAACAGTTATCGAAGAAGATGGAAAGCCGGTTGCAACAATCAAAGCAAACGATTCAGTTATCTTCTTTAACTTCAGACCTGACCGTGCCCGTCAGATCACACGTACTTTCTGCGATGAAAGTTTTGATAAGTTTGAAAGAGCAAATGGATTTATGCCACTTACATTTGTATGTTTCACAAATTATGATGAGACTATCGGAAACAAACTTGTTGCATTTGAGAAAGAAAGCATTGAAAACACATTTGGTGAGTTTCTTGCAGCACATAATATGACACAGCTTCGTCTTGCAGAGACAGAAAAATATGCTCATGTAACATTCTTCTTTAACGGTGGTGTTGAGGAGCCAAACAAGGGTGAGGAGCGTTCACTTGTAAAATCACCTTCGGTAGCGACATATGACCTTAAACCTGAGATGAGTGCACCAGAGGTAAGTGAGAGACTTAACGAAGCTATTGCATCAGACAAATATGATGTTATAGTTATCAACTTTGCAAATCCTGATATGGTTGGACATACAGGAGTTATCCCGGCAGCGATAGCAGCAGTTGAGAAAGTTGATGAGTGTGTAGGAACAGCAGTTGAGGCGATTAAGAAAGCTGATGGAGTATTATTTATCTGTGCAGACCACGGAAATGCAGAACAGATGATAGATTATGAGACAGGAGCACCATTTACAGCTCATACAACAAACCCTGTTCCATTTGTTCTTGTAAATTATGATGATGCATACACATTGAGAGAGGGCGGATGCCTTGCAGATATTGCACCAACACTTATTGAGATAATGGGACTTGAGCAGCCAAAGGAAATGACAGGAAAGTCACTTCTTATCAAAAAATAGTGATTATAGTTCACATAAACAATACAAGTAATACATTTAGGGACTGATAAATTTGGAAAAATGTATTGAAAAATGTATAAGATTATGATAGACTAGATTAGTACAGTGTTTTTTGCTGTACTGATCAGTTTATAACAATAATATTTCTGTAAAGACAGGAGATTATTGTTTGAGTTTTAATTGAATGGAGGAGCATAATCAATGATCAAGGCAATTCATGGAATTTTATTGATTCTATACATTATCGTATGCGTTGCACTTACAGTTGTAGTTATTCTTCAGGAAGGCAAGCAGGCAGGACTCACAGGAGCTATCAGTGGAGCAGCAGAGTCTTATTGGGGAAAGAATAAAGGTCGTTCTATGGAGGGCGGACTTGTTATGGCTACAAGAGTTCTTGCAGTATTATTTGTTTTGATTTCACTTTTATTGAATCTTAGTATTTTTTCATAAAAAGAGATTACAAAAAAGGATTGCCGTTTGGCAATCCTTTTTTGTGTAATTATAAGTTTTCTAGTTCGTTCACTAATATTTCAGTAATCCTGCATTGCACAGTAGATGTGAATAGCAGTTTGAAAAGTAAGCTATGACATTTTCTACTATAAAGTGATTGTTTCATTATAAGATATAGGATATAATATATATAAAATTAAAAACATTATAGTATGCAGAGAGATGCGAAATGTATGTTGCATGAAAAATCTGAACAGCAGGGGGTGTTTGTATGAATAGAGAAGATTTAAACCGAAAAAAAGACATGATACTTGAATTTATAAATTCAAAAACCTATAAACCTATGTCAACAAAGGAGATGGCTGTTGTCTTACAGGTTCCGGCGAAAGAAAAAAAGGATTTTAGGTCTGTCCTTGATGAACTGTACAGCGATGGAAAAATACAGCTTGACCTTAAAGGAAAGATAAAACCACTTTCAGATAATATCCTTGTCGGAAAGTTTATGGGGACTCAGAGAGGTTTTGGTTTTGTCCGTGTTGAAGGGGATGATGAAGATATATTTATCCCTGCACATAAGACTAGAGGCGCCATAGACGGAGATAAAGTTCATGTAGTCATTGATGAAAAAGCACATGGAAGAAGACGGGAAGGTGAGGTTATCTCAATAGTTGAACGTGGAACAGATATTCTTGTCGGAACATATTCAAAGAGTAAGAGTTTTGGCTTTGTAGTACCTGACAATCAAAAGTTTGGTAAAGATATCTATATCCCAAAGGCGGAGAGTAAGGGTGCCATTACAGGACATAAGGTTGTTGTTGAGATTACTGATTATGGTAGTGACATATCAAATCCAGAAGGAAGGATACTTGAGATCATTGGTCATATAAATGATCCGGGAGTTGATATATTATCGATCATAAAGGCTTACGGACTTCCGGAGGAATATCCTGATGAAGTTATGGACCAGGTTGAAAAAATTGAGGATGAAGTAGCAGAAGAAGAAAAGGCTGGGAGAAGTGATTTTAGAAATCTTCAGATGGTTACTATCGATGGGGAAGATGCAAAAGATCTTGATGATGCAGTATCGCTTACAAAGGAGAATGGTATATATCATCTTGGAGTTCATATAGCAGATGTATCTAATTATGTAACCGAGGGATCACCGCTTGACAAAGAGGCTGTTAAGAGGGGGACTAGTGTATATCTTGTAGACAGGGTTATACCTATGCTTCCGCATAAGCTCTCAAATGGTATCTGCTCACTTAATCAGGGAGTAGACAGACTCGCTCTTTCATGTATGATGGACATAAATGAAAAGGGTGAGATTGTCAAGCACAGTATAGAAGAAAGCATAATAAATGTAGACAGAAGAATGTCATACACAAGTGTACACAAGATAGTTGAACTTGAAGATGAGGAAGAAAGAGAAAAGTACAAAGAACTTATTCCTATGTTTGAACTCATGTATGAACTTGCAAAAATACTTCGTGAGAGAAGATTTAAGAGAGGTTCTATTGATTTTGATTTCCCTGAGAGCAAGATTATTCTTGACGAAAAGGGAAAACCTATCGAGATAAAGGAATATGAGAGGAACAATGCACACCGTATCATCGAGGAGTTTATGCTTGCTGCAAATCAGACGGTGGCAGAGGAATATTTCTGGCAGGAACTTCCATTTGTATATCGTGTCCATGAAGAACCTGATGAGGAAAAGATAAACCAGCTTGGAGTTTTCATTGAGAATTTTGGTTATACTTTAAAAGTAAATTCAGACGGAGAGATTCATCCGAAAGAGATACAGAAACTTATAAAATCCGTTGAAGGAAAACCAGAAGAGGCTCTTATAAGCAGGCTTGCACTTCGCTCAATGAAACAGGCAAAATATATGACACAGTGTGAGGGACATTTTGGACTTTCTATGAAGTATTACTGTCATTTCACATCACCTATCAGAAGATATCCTGACCTTCAGATACACCGTATTATCAAAGAGAACATTCATGGAAAAATGAATGATAAGAGGATAGGTCACTATAATCAGATTCTTCCAGAGGTTGCGGAGGCTGCGAGCAGACTTGAAAGACGAGCAGATGATGCAGAGCGCGAAGTTGAAAAGATGAAGAAAGCTGAGTATATGGAACAGTTTATCGGTCAGAGCTTTGATGGTGTTATCTCAGGTGTCACTGCGTGGGGAATGTATGTTGAACTTCCAAATACGGTTGAAGGAATGGTAAGAGTTGCCGATATTCCGGGAGATTACTATTATTTTGAGGAAGAAAAGTACAGAATGGTTGGTGAGCATACCGGAAAATCTTACAAGCTTGGAGAACCTATAAGAATAACGGTTTCAGCAGTTGACAAACTCACGAAAACAATAGACTTTACTGTATGTGAAGGTGACGAGGGAGAACTTTCAGATAGTGATATTGCAACTGATAGTAATATTGTTAGAAAAAATAAAGAGCATAGTAATGGTGCGGTTGTTAAAGGTGATGCAGAAGGACAGGAAAGAGAGCACTCTTTAAGAAAAGCAAAACAAGAATCAGAGATGAAGGCTTCACATTCTTTAAACAGAGATAAAAAGGCAAAAGGAAAAAGCCGCAGAAGTAAAGAAAGAATAGCTTCATCAGGCAGCAAAAAAGGAAGAAAAACTTCAAAAGTCTCAGAGAGCAAAACAAAGACAGATTCAAAGAACAAGGCAGTTACAAGAGCAAAGCAGAAAGCTCTTATTGAAGCTAAAGAAAAAGCTTTAAAGGCGTTTGAGTACAGAAAGAAAAAAGCTAAAAAGAAAGCTGCCAAAGCAGCCGCAGAAGCACAGATAGAACATGAGGTAAAGAAGCTTACCGGAGCAGCAAAAAAGAGAGCCTTAAATAAGGCAAAAAAGAAAGCAAAGAAAAAAGCAAAACAGGCAAAGAAAAATCAAAGAAGTAAATAGAGGTAGTTAGTAGTTATGGCAAAGCAGACAAAAAAACTGATAGCAAACAATAAAAAAGCATATCACGATTATTTTATAGAAGATAAGTATGAGGCCGGAATTTCGCTTGCGGGAACAGAGGTTAAATCACTCAGAATGGGAAGATGCAGCGTAAAGGAAGCTTTTATACGAATCGAAAAAGGAGAAGTTTATGTTTATAATATGCATATTCCTGCATATGAAAAAGGGAATATATTTAACAAAGATCCGTTAAGAGTGCGTAAACTTCTCCTTCACAAAAGTGAGATACGAAAGATTGAAGGTCAGATAGCGCAGAAGGGTTATACGGTCGTGCCGCTGAGTGTATATTTCAGTGGAAGTCTTGTAAAAGTCGAGATTGGTCTTGCAAAAGGTAAAAAGCTGTATGACAAGAGACAGGATATAGCCAAAAAAGACCAGAGGCGTGAAGCAGAGCGCAAATTTAAAAATCTTCAATTTTAGTAAAATTGCATAAAAAAAGACTTTAAAATTTATACAAAACAGCAAAAATACAAAAAACACTTGACGAATATTTTTTACAATAGTAATATATTAACAACGAAACAAGTTGCGAAAGCGAACTGGATTGTTACTGATTGTATATCATACATATTAGGCAAGACTGGGTTGCACCGTTGAATATTGAACGTAGTTTATATATTACTATTGTTTAAGGACAGGTGTAATGCAGTTTTTTTGTTACTGTTCACTTGCAAGCTTGACACTGGCTGTCAAGCTATGCACCAATGAGTGAATTTTGCGGGATTACAGCCCCATGCATCGTAGATGCATTTAAGATTGGCTGTAATCGTTGCTGGTCGCACCATAGGTGTGAACAGTAATGTTTTTTTATTTTTGAAAAACTCGGAAAACTTTTGTTGTTTTGTCCGGGGGAAGAAGAGTGAAGATCTTAAAAATTATAAATAACAATGTTGTAAGTGCCTGTGATGAGAAAGGCAAAGAAATCGTTGTTATGGGAAAAGGTTTAGGCTTTGGTAAGAAAAATGGAGATATTCTTGATGAGTCGAAGATTGAAAAAAAGTTTTCGATGCCGGATGAGAGTGTGAACAGGCTTGAAGAATTGCTTAAAGACATACCATATGAGTATATTCAGACTGCCAATAAGATAATAGCTATGGCAAAAGAAAAGTTTGGAATGAAACTCAGCAAGATAATCTATATAACGCTTACCGATCATCTTAATTTTGCGATTACCCGTTTTAAGAAGGGCATTGTCGTTGAAAATGCGCTTTTGTGGGAAATCAAAAGATTTTATCAAAAAGAATTTGAAGCCGGGAAAAAAGCTCTTGAAATCATAAAAAAAGATCTTGGGATTGAATTTTCAGAAGATGAGGCCGGATTTTTTGCAATCCATATATTAAACGCCCAGATTGATGCAGATATGATGCAGACGATAAATATTCCGGGGATTACAAAAGATATTGTAAATATAGTAGGATATACATTCGGAAGAGAACTTGACAGAGAGAGTTTATATTATGAGCGTTTTATAACCCATCTTAAACACTTTCTTGCGAGGGTTGTAAAAAATGAAACTTATGGTGATGATGAACATGACAGGCTTGCGTCTATAGTTAAGACAGAGTTTCCAAAAAGTTATAGATGCGCACTAAGGATAAGAGATTATCTTAAGGTTAGCCAAAAATATATTGTATCTTTAGAGGAAATATCATATCTGACGATTCATATTCAAAGGCTGACAAATGAAAGTCAGTAATGTGTTTATCATTATTATTGCAATGTAAATGCAGATTGTAAAATTAAATACAGACATTTCCGTTAAGGGATTGTTACATTCAGTTGGCAAAACCCGGACACCAAAATTTTAACTGTTTTTTGAATATATATTTTTTATATGTGAAAAATATAGTTAGTTGCGTGTGTCCGGGCTTTTTATTTAAGGAGGATAATTTATGAAAGAGTATTTTGGAAAGAAGATTTTTGGTGGTATTGCAATAGGAAAGATTAGTTTTTATTCAAAAAATCAGAATGTTGTCGTAAGAAAAAAGACAGATGATTCTGAGGGTGAGATAGCAAGATATGAAGCCGCAAGAGAAAAGGCTATCGAGCAGCTTCATGGTCTTTATGAAAAAGCTTTAAAAGAAGTTGGTGAGATGAATGCAGAGATTTTTGAAGTTCATGCAATGATGCTTGAAGATGATGATTACAATGATTCAGTAAAAAACATCATCACTTCACAGAAAGTCAATGCTGAGTATGCAGTAGGCGTTACTGGTGACAATTTCTCAGAGATGTTTGCAAATATGGAAGATGATTATTTTAAGGCTCGTTCAGCTGATGTAAAAGATATTTCAGAGAGAGTAATATCTGTACTTTGCGGAAAAACAAGTGAGAGTGATATAGGGGATGAACCTGTAATAGTTGTAGCTGATGACCTTGCTCCAAGCGAGACAGTTCAGATGGACAAGACAAAACTTCTTGCATTTGTTACAAAATTTGGTTCTTCAAACTCACATACGGCAATTCTTGCAAGAACAATGGGAATACCTGCACTTATCGGTGTTGATATTGATGAGAACTGGAATGGAAAGACAGGAATTATAGACGGTTTTGAAGGAAAACTTATCATAGATCCTGATGAAGATACATTAAATGAATATTTAAAGAAACAGGATGCTGCTAAGGAGCAGAAAAAACTTTTACAGAGCCTTAAAGGAAAAGATACAGTTACAAAGTCAGGAAAGCATATAAAATTATATGCAAATATCGGAAATCCTTCAGACCTTGCGGCAGTTGTTCAGAATGATGCAGCAGGAATCGGACTTTTCAGAAGTGAATTCCTTTATCTTGAAGCAAGTGATTATCCTACAGAAGATGAACAGCTTAAAGCATATAAACAGGTTGCAGAGACTATGGCAGGCAAAAAGGTTATAATCCGTACACTTGATATAGGAGCGGACAAGCAGGCAGATTATTTCAACCTTGAGAAGGAAGAAAATCCTGCAATGGGATACAGAGCTATAAGAATCTGTCTTACAAGAGAGGAAGTATTTAAGACACAGCTTCGTGCATTGTACCGAGCAAGTGCTTATGGAAACATAGCAATCATGTATCCTATGATTACATCTGTTGACGAGGTAAGAAAGATAAAAGCAATCTCAAAACAGGTTAGAGATGAACTTGTGGCAGCAGGAGTAGAGATTGGTGAGGTTGAAGAAGGGATTATGATAGAGACTCCGGCGGCAGCGATTATAAGCGATCTTCTTGCAAAAGAGGTTGACTTCTTTAGTATAGGAACAAATGATCTTACACAGTATACACTTGCTATAGACCGTCAGAACTCAAAACTTGATGAGTTTTACAATCCACATCACGAGGCGATACTTAGAATGATCCAGATGGTTATTGACAACGCACATAAAGAAGGAATCTGGGCAGGAATCTGTGGAGAACTTGGCGCTGATACAGAACTTACAGAGAGATTTGTTGAGATGGGAATCGATGAACTTTCTGTTTCACCGGCTTGTGTACTTCCGATAAGAAAGATCGTAAGAGATATGGACTGATCATACAAAAATATAGTATAATTGTAATACAGCGAAAGAAGATTTTTAATCTGCTTTCGCTGTATTGAGATAAGGGAGAAATATATGGATTATATAAAGATTGCAAAAAGTTTGATAGAAAAAGTCGGTGGAAATAAAAATATAATAAAAACAACACATTGTGCGGTAAGATTAAGATTTGTTATTGACGATAAGACTAAGTGCAGAAACGATGAGATTCAAAACATCGAAGGTGTTGAAGGTGTATTTGAAGCATCAGGACAGCTTCAGATTGTTTTTGGAGCCACAGTAAATAAGGTATATGAGGCTGTTATGGATGCATTAAATACTGTAGATACAAAGGAACAAAAAAGATCTGATGATAGAGCAAGTGATGATCGTAATGTAGATGGTGCAACGATGGAGACAACTCCAGATATTTTTTTAGAAGGAACAGAAGTAAAAAAAGATGACATAATAGTATATTCACCATTGAATGGTGAGGTGGTTAGTTTATCAGAAGTTCCAGATGATGCATTTGCAAATGAAATACTTGGAAAGGGGATAGCGATAATTCCAGGTGAGGGAAGCATAGTGTCTCCCGTTGATGGTCAAGTGGCATCTTTATTTGATGTGCTTCATGCTATAGGAATTAAAGCCGATAATGGTGTTGAGATTTTAATACATATAGGAATAAATACAGTTGAGCTTGATGGCAGATTCTATAAAGCTCTTGTAAAGGAAGGGGATAAAGTTAGAATCGGACAGCCGATACTTGAAGTTGACATAGATGGAATACGAAATGCAGGATATAATACTATTACACCGGTTATAGTAACTAATTCCGATGAATATGAAAGTGTAAAACAGGTGGTGACCGGTAAGATAGAAAAGGCAATGCCTGTTATTGAGATCGGATAGAACTACATTAAGAAACATTATATTTTTTTACAATATTTGTCTTTTTTATAATGTTTTGCTAAAATAGAACATATAAAGTATGATTTGTTAAAAAGACTTTACAAATGATTTTTGGTCATATGTAAGGTTTTTTTTACACTGTCAGGCAAGCAGTCAAGTGGATTGCGAATATACGCTTGACAAAATTAAAAAGAGAGATATATTATAAATATTGTGTTATGTTAGTTTATGATATATTAGTATGAAATACTTTGCAGGAGACATAAATTATGAGTGAAATTATGCACGATGAGAACTACAATGTGGTATGCTTTGAAAAATGTGATTTTGAGTGGGTAAATCTTGAAAATATATTTTCAAAGGTTATTGACAGATCTCTTGTTATGCTTATTGCGCCATCGGGATATGGCAAAACAACATTTGTAAGAAATTATTTTTCAAAGAGAAGTGATATGAAGTTCATATGGTTTGCCATGCTTAGAGAAGAACAGGATGAAAATTGGATATGGCATCGTCTGTGCATTAAATTCAGCGAATATTATAAAGAATTGTCTGAGAGAATATTAAACATTGATATGCCCCATTCCAGACAGGAATTTTTATATGTGGCTAAAGTTTTAAATAGGTATGTTGATGATGATTTGTATTTGGTGATCGATGACTTTCATGAATTTAACAATACATTTTTCAATGAAATGCTCGAAGTGATAATCGGAAGTGTAGAAAAGGTTCATGTTATATTGATTTCAAGGATTTATCCGGATATTTCTTATGATGAAATGTTATTGAATGGAAAGTGCGTTGTATTAAACCAGCAGAATATGACTTTGAGCAGATTACAGGTTGAAGAGATATTCAGGGATAATGATGTTATGCTTAATGAAAAAGAGGCTGATGAGGTATATAAGTATACAGAGGGCTGGATAAGTGCAGTGTATCTTGCATTATATGAATACAGGAAAGGTCATGGCTTTGGAAATTTCAGAGGAGCAAATCATTTATTAAAGACAGCTATTTTTGATAAATTGCACCCTAAAATAAGAGAATTATATACAAAAATGTCGTTGTTTAACCGGTTCGATATAAATGGAGCATTATATATATCTGAAGTTGATTTTTCAGAAAGTGTTCTTCTTGATAGTATAGAAAAATTTGGATTTGTACATTATGACAGTGATACAAATACATTTGAAATGCATGCACTTTTAAGAAATGTTGCTGAGCTTGAACTTGAAAGTTCGCATATAGATACTTTAAGGATTTATAACAGAGCAGGTGAACTATGGGAAAATAGAGGAATATATGTAAAAGCTGTAAAATATTATATCAAGGCTAAAAATGCGGAGAAAACAGCACAGTTATATGCAGGAGAGTATGGAAAGACTATTATTGCTGAGGCGCCGAAGCTGTTTGGTGAGATAAGAGAGTTTATATGGGATAAGATATGGCAAAAGTATCCTATGGCACTTTTAAATCAGTTGTTTTATCTTGCGACAAAAGAAAATGAAAAGCTGATAATACAATTGTATGATATGGTAATGCATGACATAAATAAAAGTGAAATATGGAGCAAAGACAATAAGATACTTGGTGAAATGCAAGTTATAAAAGCAATATTACAATTTAATAACATTAATGAAATGACAGATTCTTTGAAAGAAGCATGTAGACTTCTTGGTTCTCAAACATCAGATATTCTTGGAAATGCACTTCTTACATATGGAACAGTCCGTATGACTGTTTTATATTATAATGAAAGTGGAAAATTAAAAGAAATAATAGAAAAAGAGAAAGAGCATACAAGATATTATATGCATCTTACAAAGGGCACGACTGAGGGATGGGATGATTTTTTTGAAGCAGAATATTCGATGCTTACCGGAGATTTGAAAAGAGCATATGCACTTGCAGAATGTGTGTGTAAGCAGACATTACTTAGAAAGCAGACATGTATTGTTATAAGCTGTTATTATATAATGCTACATTGCCTTATATATAATGGTGATAAGAAGAAATTTAAAGAGAAGATGCAGGAACTTACAAAACTTTATGAAAATGAAACTAACCCATTATTATTAACGGATATAGAACTTGTTGAAGGATATACATACGCATGTCTTGGAAAAGAAGAAAAAATGCCAAAATGGCTTGTTGATTTTAAATTGGAAAATTGCAGCAAAACTGTAAGAAATATAAGAAGCGGATGTCTTACATATGGAAAATTGCTTTGTTTTAAAAAAGAATGGGAATTGCTTGATGTGATAGCTGAGCAGATGCTTGTGCCATATGAATATGGAAAAGTTAGTATTCAGCCGATAATTGCAGGAAACATTTATAAAGCGATAGCAAAATATAATATGGAAAACGAGAAAGCTGCTAAAGAATATCTAAAAAATGCGTTGGACATAGCAAAGCCTGATGGTTTTAAAATAGAGTTTATGGAAAATGCAAAGGATATAATGCCTATTATAAAACTGTTAGAAGAAGATGATTTCATATATGAACTTGTACCATTGATGAAAAAATATCAAAGTGGGATAGAGATGTTTATGGAAGAAAAAAAGAATAACAAAAAGCTTTTGACAAAGAGAGAAAAAGAGCTGATTGGGTATGTAAAAGATGGGTATAGAAATGCTGATATAAGTGAGGCTATGCACATAGCTGTTGTTACAGTCGAAAAAAATCTTACAAATATTTACCGTAAACTGGGAGTTACAAACAGAACGGCGGCTATACGTATGATAAAAGAACTTGAAGAGGATAAATAATATTACCATACTTTTTCTTATCATATCATACTGAAAAAGTATGGTTTTCCATAATAGAAAAAATATCCATGCATGCGTATAATATGATTCATAGAAAGGATCAGTGGGTGATGCGTATGAAGAAAATAAAGCAGGTAAGTTTTTTCGAAAATTTTCTAATGGAAATCATATTTACTGATGATAGTGTTGGGTTATATGACATGAGCTCCAGACTTAAAACAGTCAGATTCTATGATTTAAATGATTGGGAAATATTTAAAAAAGGTTATGTAAAAGATGAACAGATAATCTGTTGGGAAAACGGATCAGAGATGTTTTTGGATGAAATTATTTTTAAATTATAAGCAGGGAGAAATATAATGTTAAAAAAAATTCAGAGAAAAACTTCAAAATTATCCAATTAAAAAGAAATTATCAGCATCATTTTTATTTATTATCGCATTAGCAACAGTAGTAGCTATTGTTTTGTTTTCAGGAGCGGAGTATATTTCATCAAATATTAAAAAAATATATACCGGACCTATGATAAATGCAAGCGATGTTGGAGATGTTAAGTATGGTCTTACTGATCTTCAAAGAGCAATAAACAGAATACTGGCAGAAGGTAAGGGTTCATTAGAACAGAATTATTCTTCATTTGAGAAAACGGTCGAGACAGATGTAAAGCTTGTAAAAGATGCCGTAAATTCAATTGACAAGAGATTTAAAACAGAAAAAGGAAAAAATAAACTTAGTGAGTTAAAAGAAAAGATAAATGAGGGTGAAAAGGTCAGACCTCAGGTTACTATACGAGTTCTATTATTACGAACAGGATTCTTGTTGTTATAGCTGTAGTGATTATTGTAATAATGCTTATGCTTGCAATAACTCTTATGCGTATAATTACTGAAAATCTTTCAATTCCTGCAATTCAGATGTCGGAAGCTGCAAAACTTATGTATGAAGGCGATATGTCAGCAGGAAAACTTATAACATATGAGTCAGAGGACGAATTAGACAAACTTGTGCATGATTTTAAGTTGTATTAAAATGAAAAAGTGATAAAATAAAATATGTTAAATAATATAAGACCATATTGTTAATATAAACAATATGGTCTTATATTTTGAAATAAATGAAAAAATTGGTACAAGTTGGAATCGTCGTGCCTATTTTTGCCGATGATAAGATATTAGTGTGAAAAATAAAATTTTTCACACTATGCAAAAAATGTGTGCAAAAATTAGGATTTATAAGAGAGGAAAAGATAAATAATGGAGATAGATATAATAGGATTGCTGGGTGCATTTTCTTTTGCGCTTGACTGTGTGGAAGCTGAGTTGATACATGTTACATCAAATCATGGTAAAAGAGTGGCATATATGAGTGTGTGTATGGCTGAAAAAATGGGAGTGTCAGATGATGCGTTGAGGGACCTGGCGGCATGTGCACTTCTTCATGACAATGCTCTTACGCAGTATATAAATGAAGAGTTTTATAATGATATATCTAAGGCGGCAGCAGATGAGATAAGCCCTAGACAGCTTGGACTTCACTGCATATATGGAGAAAAAAATCTGGAAAAATATCCATTTAAAACAGATGTAAAAAATGTTATATTATATCATCATGAGGCAGCAGATGGTTCTGGACCATTCGGGAAAAAATGGACGCAGGTTCCTTTATTCGCGAGGATAATACATTTTTGTGACATGTTAGATGCTTTTTGCAAATCACAGAAATTTGATGAAGATGTTTTTAAGAGGGCAGTTGATTTTATAGATAAAAACAAGAATGTTAAATTTGATGAGGAGATTACGGATTTGTTTTTTAATGCTTTCGATAAAGAGGAATTTAGCAGACTTGGTGATGAGCATATAGAGGACTATTTTTGGGACAAGGTACCGTGCGAAAAATGTTTCTATTCATTTGACGTTTTAAAGGATCTTGCCGATCTTTTTGCAAAAATAATCGATTATAAATCAGAGTTTACAAGCAAACATTCGCTTGGTGTAGCAAAGAGGGCTGCACAGATTACAAAGATAATGGGATATGATGATGAAACATGTGATAAAATGTATCTCGCAGGTGCGCTGCATGATGTTGGAAAGATTGCGATAGGCAATGAGATACTTGAAAAGCCTGCCAGACTTACAGACGAGGAATTTGCAAAAATGAAGAACCATGCCGGTTATACATATATGATTTTATCAAATGTTAATGGATTTGAGGAGATAAGAGATCTGGCAGCATTTCATCATGAAAGACTTGACGGGAGTGGTTATCCATTTGGTAAGAAAGCGGATGAACTTAACCAGCTTCAAAGGATAATGGCATGTGCTGATATATATCAGGCACTGACAGAAAAAAGACCATATAAAGATGGTATGAGCCACGAAAAGGCATGTAGCATATTGAAAGAAATGGCAGAAAAAAACTGGATCGATAAAGAAATCACGGATGTAATCTGTAAAATGAAATAAAAACAAATGACACGGGGCTGTCGCGTTAAGCATAATTTATACAATATGTAGATATTAATAACAGATTTGTTATCTACATATTGTATGAACAGAGTCTAGTGCGACAGCCCCACATTGTTATATGACAATTATAGATAAAGTAATTTTAACTAACGGCCAATATCTAAAAGTTTGTCAACAGCGGCCTGCATGTCTGTATTTTTTCTATATGCATCTATGATATCTCTTTCTTTAAGTGAGTATGTTACAGTCTCGATTTTTTTATTTTTAGAATATCCAAAAGTCCCCAAAATATCTGTGATCCTATAGAATTTACAAAGTGACAAAAGTATATCGGCATCAGGCTGGGTCTGACCGCTTTCCCATCCATAGATTGTTTTTGTTGCAACAGATACACCACATTCTTCAAGATATGAAGCGACATCATCTACAGTAAGATTATTTGCTTTTCTGTAATATTTAAGCATTTTTGCAATAACAGGATTTTTCATTTTTAACCTCATTTCTATAATTAGTAATCGACTTTTTCTGTTTTGTCGGATAAGTTCCAATTGCTCTATTAGTATTAGTCTCTACTATTAAAAATCATATTCGCTAATTTTAAAAACAAATCATTATAAGTAGATAGTATCAAAATAAAAACAGCAGTGTCAAGAATATCAAATGTTTTCTTGATGTTTAGGAAAACATATGGTTGAATTTCTCTTTTGACAAGAGTATAATAGAAGCACTATATATACAGTTCTCGGAAAACAAGAAAATGAGGTGGTAATGATGGAGATTACAAGAGAAATTGTTGAATATATCAGAAGAAATAACATTTCAGCTATAGATGTATCTGAGAAGACAAAGGTAGATATAAATTTATTATTAGGGAAATCAGACAGAAAAATGAATGCGACTGAGATGCTTGAGGTATGTTCGTATCTTGGAATCGATCCACTGAGTTTACTCTAAAAATTGTGGGAATGAGGAGAAAAATGATTTTTTACAAATGTTATGGAAATCACGACAAAAGTAAAGATATAGATGTTGATAAACTTCCAGAGAAGGAAAGAAAATATTATACATTTGATACAAATAATAATAATGATATAGTTCGCGATAACGAAGATTTTGATAGAAATATAGAGTGTCCTATATGCAGGAGCAGAAAACATCTTGTTGTTGAGTCTGTTCTTTACTGGTGCAGTGAATGTAAAGTGCCTTTATACGAGCAGACATGTGGCTGCTGCGGTAAGAGGGGAAGAAAGTTTGTTAAGGACTGCCGCATTGTTTTTCCGGAGGAAAAACTGCTTCTTGAAATACTTCTTGGAAAGAAAAAAGGTCAGCTTGACAATGTTTCTATATGGAATGCAAGTGGAAATATTTATTATGCTGACGGGAAAAATATGAAATTGAAAATCAGCGAACTTATAAAACAGGATACGGAAATAATCAGAAAAGAGTATAACAAAAGAAAAGAAAATCTTAATACTGAATATTTTCAAAATATGGTTCAGAAATTTATAATAGCGAATAAAAACAGGTTTAATGATATAGATGATGATGCGATAGTTCAGATAAACAAAAAGATTAAAGGATATGAGGACAGGGAGATATTTATATCATTTAGTGGAGGAAAGGATTCAACGGTTGTGGCAGATCTGGTAAAGAGGGCAACAGGAAGAGCAGATATATGTCATCTTTTTGGAGATACTACGCTTGAGTTTCCGGAAACATATAACTATATCAAAGAGTATAAGAAGCATAATCCTAAAACACTGATGATCTCATCTAAGAATAAAGATAAAAATTTTGAAGATTTATGTAAGATAGTAGGGCCGCCGAGCAGGGTTATGAGATGGTGTTGTACTATTTTTAAGACAGGTGCGATAAACAGGAAGATAGAAACAATATATGCAAATAAAACAAAAGTATTGTCTTTTCAGGGAATAAGAAGAAGTGAGTCAAACAGTAGAAATAAGTATGACCGGGTTTCAGAATCATCAAAAATAAGTAAGCAGGAGGTGTGTGCGCCCATTATATCATGGTATGACTTTGATGTGTGGCTTTATATACTTACGAGAAATATCATATTTAACAAAGCATATAGACTTGGCTATTCAAGAGTTGGCTGCTGGTGCTGTCCTAACAATAGTTCATGGTCAGAGTTTTTGTCAAAAATCTTTATGAAAGAGCAATATGAAAAGTTCCATGGAATGCTTATTGATTTTGCAAAGAGTGTCGGAAAAAAAGATCCCGAGGTTTATGTAAACAGCGGTAACTGGAAAGCAAGACAGGGTGGAAACGGAGTTAAATTTGCAAAGAATTCTGTTGTGAATTTTGAGAGATGTGTAAAGGAAGATCTTGCATTTAATTATGAGCTGACAAGAGTGATAACACCTACTCTTTATGAAATGTTTAAACCATTTGGAAAAGTTGTAGAAGAACTTGGAGATAAGAGACTGGGGGAGGTCTACGTTGTTGATCAAAACAGTATATCAGTATTGAGGCTTCAGGGAAAAGAGGGGACAAAAAGTCTAAAGATAATTGTTGATCATCCGGAGCTTATGCGTGCAAAAGATGTTGATGAGGTAAAGAGAAAACTCGACTGTCAGATAACGAAATATCAGATGTGTCTTGGCTGCCGGGCATGTGAAAGTGTGTGCAGATTTGGTGCAATAAAAGTAAAGTCATCTGCCAAAAATAAGGAAACTGATGTAAATAAGATGGCTGATTATTATATTGATGATGAAAAATGCAGGCGGTGTCAGGAATGTGTAAGTCACTTTTCAGTGGGATGCTATATGAGAAAGGTACTATCAATAAAAAGGTGATATATGAAAGAGAAAATAACATTAAAGGGAAACGGAAGTTTTTATATAAGAGAAGGATGGCTCACAAAAGGACTTGTAGAAATAGCAAAGGATCCTGAACTATTTTCAAAGAAAAATAATGATGGCGCAGATGCGCTTGGGGTTGGTTCAGCTATGGCAAAATCAATAAGATACTGGCTTACCGCAGCAGGGCTTATCGTAAAAAATATGGATCTTTCACCTTTAAAATATAAAAATAAAAAGGGCTGTTTTATATCTGAAATGGGAAAGCTCATTCTTGATAATGATAAATATATCGAGAATAAAGATACACTCTGGATGCTTCATTATAATATAGCATCAAATTTTTGTGACGCAACTATTTGGAATCTGTTTTTTAACATTGTGGGCGAGGAAAGATTTAATAGGAGAGAACTTGAAGCTATGATGGAAACAGAAATTTATAAAAGAGTATATGAGGAAAAAATTTCTGACAAATCTCTCTCAAATGACTGTGCAGTACTTTTGCAGATGTATTTTGATGATAATAAAAATGAAAATCCTGAAGAGAAAATGCACTGTCCACTTGCCGAACTTCATCTGTTATCAAAGAGTCAGAATATTTATTTCAGAAATGAAATAAGAGAAAAAGATATAAGTAATATGGCTGTATTGTTTGGAATATGTGGCTATCTTGAAAAAGCAGGGCTTATTGAGAGTACTGGAAGAACAAGTGTAAGTATTGAAAATTTGCTCGAAGACAAAAATAGTCCGGGAAAAATATTTGGAATAAGCCGTATCACATTAAATGATAGTCTTGATGGACTTGAGCAAGATTGTTATCTAAAGATAGACAGAACAGCGGGACTTGATATTGTTTATTTTGAAAAGGATTTTATAAAGACAAGAGAAGAAGTTATGAGACGGATTTACAAATAAAATTAAAAATCAGGGGGAAATACCGATGGTATTAAAAGATGTCATAAAAATAGATGAAAGATTTCAGACATCTGTAAATATAAGATTTGATATAGATAAGATAAATAAGATAGACGAATTTATTCCGGCAAAAAGTACATTGGATGTATTAGAGTCATATTTGGAGAGCATTTTTGAGAAAAATAATAACAGGTCAACTCTGTTAGTTGGACCATATGGAAAAGGAAAATCACATCTACTTCTTGTACTACTGGCACTTTTAAGAAATAGAGAGGATAAAAAGTGGCAGACATCGATAAAAAATTTTTATGATAAAGTAAAAAAACAGAACAGGAGACTTGCAGGAAATATAAGAAAAAATATTCTTTGTGAAAGTGAACCAAAGAAGTATCTTCCTATAATAATAAGCTTTGGGCGTTCTGATCTTGAAACATCATACAGACTTGCTTTATTTCAAGCACTTGAAAGAGAAAAATTGTCAGATATAATGCCTGATTCAGTGTTTGATGAGGTTATTAAAAAAGTAGTTTTTTGGGAGAAAAAATATCCGGATACATATCAGGAATTTCTTGCTTCATTAAAAGATAATGGTTATGATATCAAAATTTTTGAGAAAGAAATAGGCAAAGGCAATCGCAAAATGCTTGACATATTTAAAAAAATATATAAAGAACTGACGGCAGGAAGTGAATTTAATCCTCTACTTGAAAACAATATACCTAAAATCTATGAAAATGTGGCATATGAATTAAAAAAATATGGATATACAGGAATTATTATAGTATTTGACGAGTTTAGTAAATTTATCGAAGGTGAGGATAGCAGGGAGACATCGAAGGATATGGAACTTATTCAGTCAATGTGTGAACTTTGCAATTCTTCAAAAGAACCGGATATACGTCATATCTTTGTAACACACAAGAGTATCAAGGAATATGGAAAATTTTTATCCGCACAGATATTAAATTCATTTAGAGGTGTTGAGGGAAGAATACAGGAAATGGTTTTTAGAACCAATGCGCAGAATTATTATGAACTGATGATGAATGTAATACATAAGGATGAGAGCGTTATAAATGATTATTATGACGAGTATGGTATTGATAATTCTGCGATTGTTGATAGAACTTATAATATGACAAATATGTATACCATATTTGATAAAAAGGATTATGAAAGAATTATAGTAAGGGGCTGTTTCCCACTTGCACCGCTTACAACATATACACTTGTAAAGATAAGTGAAAAAGTCGGACAAAATGAGAGAACAGTATTTACATTTATGTCGGGCAATGAGCCAAATACACTGTCAAGATTTGTAAAAGATCATGTGCAGGGAGAAAATACTTTTGTGTCTGCAGATATTGTATTTGACTATTTTAGCTATATTTTTGAAAAGGATATATCAAATGAAAAGTGTCATTCAGAATATATTAAAGCGAAATATCTGATAAAAAAGATAGCTAAAGAACAGGAAAAGAATGAGAAAGAAGCATATTATGGTGACAGACTTTTTGAGAGCATGAAAAAGATAATTAAATGTATTGCACTCTTAAATATGTTAAATCAGACGGAGCTTGTACCGAATGATAAGTGTCTTGTGAGTATGACTTGTTTGGAAGATAACATAAATTTATTCGAGGATGCAAAAAAAGCATTATTAGGATACGGCTATCTTAATTACAGACAAAGAAGCGACAGTTATGTATTTAGGATAAATACAGATACAAATCTGGAAAATGAGATTGAAAAGAGAAAAAATAAAGTTAAATGTACAACAGAATTGATTTCAGAGTGTTTTAAGGAAACAACAGAAAGGCGATATGAACTTCCAAAAGAATACAATGATGAAAAGAAAATGACAAGATATTTTGAATATAGTCTTGAAGATGGAAAAAAATTAGAAAATGCAAGATATCTAAAAGGACGTATAGAAAATGAACTGTCACAGAAAAATTTTGCTGATGGCAAGATATTCTTGTGCATGGGTGAGTTTGATATATGTAAGATTGAACAGAGTTTTGAAGAAAACTTAAACGAGAGAATAGTCATTGTATGCCCTGATGAAGCTGTGGAATTTGAGGAATGCATAAAAAAATATTATGCAATAAAGGCTATAAGAAGTGATGATAAATATTTAAAGGAAAATGAGACAGCATTTGAAGAGTCTTATTTTTGCCTTGATGATGTTGTGTATGAGATTAACAGCAGAATACATGATCATTATATGCCCGGAGACAATAATACATTGTATCTTTATGCAAGTAATGCTGATACAAAAGAAAATAAGATTATAAGAAAGATCAAAGCAGATACATCGAGAGAACTGCAGAAACTTTTGTCATCAATATGTAGTGATTATTATGGAAAAACGCCAAGTATCAATCATGAATTGATAAACAAAAACGAAATAACTGCACCGATCAAAAAAGCAAGAACAAATATTATTGAAAATATTCTTGCCGGTGAAGATATGAGTAAATGGGATAATGGTACAAGCAGTGAAGCTACTATATACAGGGCAGTTATAAAGAATAAAGGATTGATCGGAGATAAAGAGAATGATGCAGAAAAGTTAAATGATTCGGATATAAGTGAACTGATTGAAAAAATAGATGAATTTATAATAAAAAGTGTTGGAAATAAAAATTGCTTTACAGAACTTTACAACGAGATAAAAGGAAAAGATTTTGGCATAAGAAATGGAGTCATACCTATATATGTGGCATATTGCCTTTCGAAAAAATATGGAACTCCACTTATATATTATGACAAGATTGAAAATGAGATTTCAGCACAGATACTTGCAAAAGCAGATGAGGAACCTGAAAAATGTTATCTCTATATAGAGCCTGATGACAGCAAGAAAGAGAACTATCTCAAAGAAATCATGCAGGTATTTGATATATGCAGGGATGGCAAAAATAGTATATCCGATGGTATTTCTTATGACACGCCGATGAAAAAGTTGAGAGTGATAACAAACGGGTTACAGCAGTGGTATCGTGGATTGCCGGGATATTGCAGATATGCATCACCAGCTATATGTTTTATGGGATATAAGGATTTTGAAGGATATGAGGATAGGGGATTTTTAGAAAAATGTGAACGCTTCAGAAGAGATCTTGCCGGGAACATTCAGAGCGCAAGGGAATATCTGCTTGAGAGACTACCTGAAATAACAGGCGCATTTAAAGATGATGCAGTTGATTATGAAATGTGTATAAGACAGATCAGGGCAATTAAATTGAAAATTGAAGAAATGTACAATACATTGCTGATAAGACTTACTATTATACTAAAGACTACTTTTTCTGATGAGAAAGATACCAAAGATAGATCACTTAGAACGATATTTGAACAGTGGTCACATAAAAATGCGGAAAAACTCGAAGGAGTAGTATTTGATCATTCCGCATCAGAATTATTTAAATGTGTTACAAAAAATAATATTGATGATGAGGAAAAGATAATAAATAAAATATCAGAAGGTTTTATAGGACTGGCGCTTAGAGATTATAAGGACGAAACAATAGAGCTATTTAAAAAAGAGCTTGAAAAAGCATATAGTGAACTTGAAAATATGTTGAAAAATGAAAAGACAACAGGCAGTGCGATATCATTCACTATGGATACAGCAGATGGAAAAAAGGTCAGATGTAAACTTTCTGAGTATGATGAGTCTCCAGCCACAGACATTATAGAAGCTCAGATACGTGAGGTACTACAGGAAAACGATTATGATAAAAATGCACAGGTAAGTGCTGTATTAAAAATACTAGGAGAGATTGTCGGTTAATAATAAATTGTTGACTTATAATGTGTAATTTACAAGGGGGAAGAAAATGCTATATTTTGATAATGCGGCGACTACATATCCGAAGCCAGAGGCTGTCTATGAAAGAATGGATATACTTACAAGGGAAATATCAGTAAATGCCGGAAGAGGAAGTTATGAATCTGCAAGAAAAGCCACAGACATAATAAATGATACAAGAGCAAAACTGGCAGAGTTTATTGGAGCAGAAGATGTAAATGATGTGATATTTACATCCTCTGCAACTGAGGCTGCAAACAGAGTTCTGTGGGGGTATGAATTTAATGAAAATATGACAGTATATGTATCTCCATATGAACATAATGCAGTTATGAGAACAATCGAAGCAGTCCGCAGACAGGAAGGATTTGAAATAAAAATACTTGAAACGGATGAAAATGGATATCTTGATATTGAAAAGATAGATTATCAGTTTATGTGTGATGAGCCTGATTTTGTATGCGTAAATATGGCGAGCAATGTTACGGGTTATGTACTGCCAGTTCAAAGAATAGCAGATATGGCAAAAGAATATGATGCAATTGTACTTGCCGATGCAGCGCAGGCAGCAGGTAACATTGAAATAAATCTTAAAGAAACAAACATAGATATATTATTATTTGCAGGACACAAATCACTGTACGGACTTTTTGGAGTTGGTGGATTTGTAACGAACAGCAGAATATTTGATCGTGATAGAAAAGTCTTACCGATTATGTTCGGAGGAAACGGAGAAGATTCTTTAAATCTTGAATTATCAGAAAAAGGGATATCCAGATACGAAGTAGGAAGCCCTAATATCGCAGCGATAGGAACGCTAAAAACAGCAATAGAAATAATTGAAAAAGATATAAGTGAAACCAGGGAAAGAGAAAATGAACTGCTTAGATATCTGATAAAAAAATTAGAAAATATTGAGGGCATATATATTTTTCAAAAGCCGGAAACAAAAGAAGAATTTGAAAATCATATAGCAGTACTTTCAATAGCTTTCGAAAAATATATGTCAGATGATGCAGGAACCATACTTGACGGCGAATACGATATAGCCGTGAGGACAGGGTATCACTGTGCGCCACTTATACATGATGTGATAGGAAGCAAAAAATATGGTGGGACTGTCAGGATAAGTATAGGAAGGTTTATGACAAAAGAGGATGTGGATAAGCTGGTGGAGGCAATTGAGGATATGAGGTAGAAAAAAGGGGGATACTATTGAGTTTTCGGGACTTAAATATTCAGATTAGATATAGGTCTGAAACACATAATTTTCCTAGAGATTTTTTGATTCCTGTTTTATCACAGGCAAAAATATATAAGAGGGGAACCGGATATTTTAGCACTTCTGCTCTTGTTAGGTTATCAGTTGGTTTGTTTGAAATGGCAAAAAATGGTGGAAAAATCCAGCTTATATGTTCTCCTGATTTAGATAAAAAGGATATTGAAGCTATAGATTATGGATACAGGACACGGGAAGAGGTTATATCTGATGCTGTTGTTAAGGGGATAAGTGAACCGATTGATCATTTTGAGGAGGAAAGACTTAATCTTATTGCAACTCTTATTTCAGAGGAAAAATTAGATATAAAAATAGCCTTTATGGAAGATGAGAATGGTTTCAGGCTATATCATGAAAAAATAGCTTATTTTGAGGATAGCGATGGAAACAAAATCAGTTATACAGGTTCGGCAAATGAATCTGCTAACGGATTAGATGGAAATTTTGAATCAATCTATACATTTTGTAGTTGGAAAGATTCAAGTCAAATTGAAGCAGTAGAAATTGCAGAGACAGATTTTGATAAAATGTGGGAAAATCAAACATCAAAGCTTTGCGTGATTCCATTTCCAAAAATTGCTGTTGAAAAATTATTGAAGTATAAAAAGAGTGATGGTGTTGATTGGGATATGGATATAAAACAGTATGGATATAAAGCATTTTTAAAGAAAAAATTACAATTTAATATTCCTGAGGGGGTAACACTTCATCAATATCAAAATGATGCTGTCAGAAATTGGGTAGGTTTTCATTATCAGGGGATATTTGATATGTGTACAGGCTCTGGAAAAACATACACTGCACTGGCTGCCATGGTTAAGTTTGCAAATGATAATGATGAAAAAATAGCTGCATTTATAGTATGTCCATATATTCATCTGGTTAGTCAATGGGAGGAAGATGTAAAGGAATGGTGTACGGTACCAATTATTATTGCACATTCAAAAGCTAAAGATGATTGGAAATTAGAAATGAGAAAGGCATACAAAAAATTTAAAAGAGATGATAAGCCTTTTGTGTGTCTGACAACGAATGATACATTTGCGAGTGATGATATGCAGATGTTTGTACAGCGATTAGATGAGAGTAAAAATGTTCTATTGATTGCGGATGAAGCACACAACTTTGGTTCTGGTCATATGATTAATGTTATGCCTTGGAACATTAAGAACAGAATTGCGTTATCTGCTACTATAAAAAGATATATGGATAAAAATGGAACAGATAAGATAAACGAGTATTTTGGGCAAAAGTGTATAACATACTCACTTGAACAGGCAATCACTGATGGCAATCTTGTCCATTATGAATATTATCCTATTCCGGTAGCTTTAACAGCGTATGAATTAGAAAAGTATCGGGAGTTATCAAGAAAATTAAAGAAGTATGTTGTTGTGAAAAATGGTAAAATGAAAATTTCTGATGCAGGCAAGCCTATTATATATGAGAGAACGAGATTACTTGCAGGTGCGGAAAATAAAATAGAATTGTTAATGAAATTGTTTGAAAATTATAAATATGATAATAATATTTTGGTATACTGTGGAGCAACAGGTGTTGAGGATGACAAGACGGGGAATGTATATAGACAGGTTGATTATGTTACTAAAAAACTTCAGGTTGATTATGGGATGTCCGTAAAGCGTTTTACTGCTGAAGAAGATTTAAAAGACAGAGAGAATATAAAAAAATATTTTTCAGAGGGGCAATATCAGGTGATAACAGCAATAAAGTGTTTGGATGAGGGGGTAAATATACCTGGGATAAAAACAGCGTTTATTATGAGTAGTTCAAGAAATCCAAAAGAATTTGTTCAGAGAAGAGGCAGACTGTTAAGAAAAAGCAATAACAAAAAGAAAGCTGTTATTTATGATTTTATAACATTGCCAAGAGAACTGGATAATGTTTTGCCTAACGATATTGAGGAAGATAAGACGATAATTGTGGGAGAAGTTGCCAGGATGCAGGAATTTGGTCGTTTGGCAGATAATCCAGAAGATACAGATTATCTGATAAATCAGATTATGGAAGCGTATGAGTACTATTTTGATGCGGAGGAAGAAATGCAAAGGATGGAGGAATATTATGGAGAATAAAGGAATTAACAATGATATGCTAAGAGTTATGTTTAAATCAATAAGGAAAGTTGAAGATGAAAATATAAAAACCCAGAAATATGATAACAAGAAAATGATAAAAATGATTGAAAATTATATTGATAAAAAAGTGAGAGAGGAGATGGTGGAAAGTGAAAATTAAGAGTATTAAATTACATAATTTTATGCGTTACAAGGGAGATAATGAATTATTTTTTTCTACAGATGATGAGAAAAATGTCACTGTTGTATTGGGAGATAACACATTTGGAAAAACTACCTTAGCGCAGGCATTTAGGTGGGGACTGTATGAAACACTTAATGATACAAGGTACAATAAAAAGAAAGATGTTGTTTTGTTGAATAATGAAGCAGCGGCAGAATTAAAATCAGGTGTGGAGAAGGTATTTGTAGAAATAGTGGTAATAAATCAGGAAGAAGAAATAAAGTTTGTAAGGACTGCGGTATTTAATAGAAAAAATGTTTTATCATCTGATATATCAGTAAAACAGGTTGGTCCGACTGAGCTTTCAATGCAGATAAAAGATGAAAGTGGTATTTGGGGAGATGTAATTCCAAATTCAGGAAAAGAAGTTAAAAAAGAAGTTGATGGAAAGACAGTAAAGAAAAAATATGTCAGTGGATGTGTGCAAGACACTATTGATAATATATTTCCACAGAGTTTATCAAATTATTTCTTTTTTGATGGGGAGCGCTGGAATGACTTAAAAAGCAAAACAAATGATATAAAAAATTCCATTTACACGATACTTGGAGTGAGTGGCTTGATAGAAATGATGAATCATTTAAAAGATGGAAGTTATAATAATGTTGAAAAAAATTTAAGAGCTAAAATAATGGGGGTATCTGGCGAATATACAAGGCTAAAAAATGAAATACAAAATTTAGAAAAGAATATTGTTTCTTATGAGGAACAGCTTAAAGATACAGAAAAGGCTATTGAAACAGAGGAAAGGATTATTGAATCAACTCAAAAAACATTGAATGATAATAGAAAGATAGAAGATGATAAGAAAGAATATAAAATTTTGGAAGATGATATTCAAAGAGAAGAAAAATATAAGAATAGTTATTATGCAGATATAGTGAAGATTATGTCAGAGTCATCGCATTTCTTTACAGCTTCATTGTTAGAAGACTTTGAAAGATTATTGGAAAAGGTAGATTTGGAAGGTCGTGACATCCCAGGGGTAACAGTTGATACAATTGATTATCTTATTGAACATGAGGAATGTCTTTGTGGAACAAAATTAGATATTGGTTCAAAAGCATATGATCATATGATAAGACTTCGTAAGCAAGTCCCACCAGAAATGCTCGGTGGGGCAGCAGGAAAATTAAAGGCAACACTTGAAAATTGGAAGGATTCTACACAGGATTATATAGCAAATATAGAGGAAAAAGCAAAGCTGTTTGACATGGCTCAAGATACCATTGATGAAAAGAGCAGAGACAAAGACAGACTGGAGCGGACAATGGATAGAAAGACTAATTTAGGTCCGGTGAGAGCACAAAACAGACAGGCAAAGACAAGAATAAGCAGTTTGCGCAATCAAAAGGTTGAATTAGAAACTAAGATCGGAAATGCAAAAGATACAAAAAAATCAAAGGAAAAGCAGTTTGATGCACTTGCAATACATGATAAAAATAATGCACAAATTTATAGATGCCTGGATTATGTAGAAGTTTTATATAAACAGGCAAATATAATAGTAAAACATAGAAAGCAGGATATATTAAAAGATTTAAACGAAATTATTGGACAAAATTTCCAGAGAATGTTTAATGATAGAGAGAAATATGCAAAATTGGGAGATGATTATAAAGTTCATGTTTTTTATAAAGAATTAAATGGTATACAAGATTGTGAGGAACTACATCTTTCAAATGGAGAAACAATAGCAATAAATTTTGTCTTTATTGTAAGTATTTTGGAATTAGCAAGTAAATATAGACGGATTGAAAGTGAAGATGATGAGTATGGAATGGAAAATGCAATCCTTGGTCTGCCATTGGTGCTTGATGGCCCTTTCTCGGCTTTGAGCGGAGAAAATACAAGCTTGATATCAAATAGACTGCCTCAATTTGCAGAGCAAGTTATTATTCTTATGCTTGATAAAGATTGGGAGCCATCAGGGTTAGATAAATTTACATTACCTAAGTATTGTTATAGGGTACATAAAGATGAAACATCAAACAGTTCAACACTTGAGCACGAAGAGGGTTAGGGTAGTGTCTATGCACACTTGACACAAACTAAATATACACAAAAATGTGTGTGGAAATGAGGTTATATATGGCGAGAAGAGGTAAAGAAATTACTACATATGAATATTTTAAAGTAGATGAAGTTTTCTTTTGGGGAAAACATAAAGACTATATAGATAAATTATGGAAATTAAATCAGATTCAGGAATCGTATTTTGCAAGGCTTATTGACCTATATGCAGTTGCAGCGATTGTGGGATTAAAATTAAAAAGAAGAAGTCCAGAGGAAAAAGATGATACAGGAATAAAAAGAACCATTCAGATGCAGCAGATAACTAATACATATCAGACATTGATTACAATAATGAGAATGGTGCTGATTATGGATGATAGCAGAGAATTAACATTTGAACAAAAACTTGAGAGTGCATTTATGATACCAGAGGATGAAGAAACATATAAGCAAAATATGGAATTGTTTAATTCTTATGCCAGAGGTGGAATAGAATATCTGTATGAACAGTTAGTATTAAGAACGCCGGATGTTGATGAAGATTATTCAGATTTTCGTGTTGCAAATATGGTTGCCTTAATGAAGAATCCGCTTTCAATAGATGAATTATTTTAAAGCTTTCCTAAACAAAAAATTGGATGATGAATGTGTGAGCGTTTATTTTTAATAAAAAATAATTAATAAACAACGGGGCTCAAATGTTCAAACAACATTCAGAATCTGTAGCATTATCATACTTTGCTCTGAGAAAAAATTCAACAAAATTCATAGAAAAACAGACAAAATATAATATTTTTCCGTTTGCTCCCCCTTTTCAAACTACAGATTTTGTGATAAATTATAAAGCATTGATGGAATTACCTATTTTAATTTAAAGGTTAATCTAATGATAAGCAGGTGAAAGGTGCACTATCATTTATCACCATCATAAATTTAGTAATAAAGAATATGTGAGGAGACGAAAATGATTAAGGTAGTAAAATTTGGTGGAAGTTCTTTGGCAAGCGCAACTCAGTTTGCAAAAGTTGGAAACATTATCAAAGCTGATCCTGAAAGAAAATTTGTTGTGCCAAGTGCACCGGGCAAGAGAAATTCAAAAGATACAAAAGTTACAGATATGCTTTATGCATGCTATGATCTTGCAGAGACAGAGAGGGATTTCTCTAAGGAACTTAAAAAGATCAAAGAAAGATATGAGTCTATTATAAACGGACTTCATCTTAATCTTTCTCTTGATGATGAGTTTAAAACAATTGCTGATAATTTTGAAAAAAAAGCAGGTTCACAGTATGCTGCTTCAAGAGGGGAATATTTAAACGGAATTATCATGGCGAATTATCTTGGTTATGAGTTTGTTGATTCTGCCGAGGTTATTATATTTAATGAAGATGGATCTTTCGATGCAGATACAACTGACAAACTTTTAAGTGAGCGTCTTTCAAAGGTTGAAAATGCTGTTGTACCTGGATTTTATGGTGCTACATTGAAAGGCATTGTAAAGACTTTCTCAAGAGGTGGTTCAGATATAACAGGTTCGCTTGTTTCTAAGGCGGTTCATGCTACAGCATATGAAAACTGGACTGATGTGTCAGGTTTCCTTATTGCAGATCCAAGAATTATAGATAATCCAAAACCTATCAAGGTTATAACATACAGAGAGCTTAGAGAGCTTTCGTATATGGGTGCTAGTGTGCTTCATGAAGATTCAGTTTTCCCAGTTAGAAAAGCAGGTATTCCTATAAATATCAGAAATACAAATGCTCCTGATGATGAGGGTACATGGATTGTTGAGAGTACATGTCATCATCCAGCATATACTATTACAGGTATTGCAGGAAAGAAGGGCTTTGTATCAGTAAATATCGATAAAGATATGATGAATGCCGAGGTTGGATTTGGCAGAAAGGTGCTTAGTGCATTTGAAGAAAATGGCATCAATTTTGAGCATATGCCTTCAGGTATTGATACAATGACGGTATTTGTTCATGAGCCTGAGTTTGCTGCAAAAGAGCAGGCTGTTATTTCAGCAATTAACAGAAATGCACATCCAGATAGTATTGAAATAGAGGCTGACCTTGCACTTATCGCTGTTGTTGGTCGTGGAATGAAGTCTACAAGAGGTACGGCAGGTCGTATATTCTCTGCACTTGCACATGCAAATGTCAATGTTAAGATGATCGATCAGGGCTCGTCAGAGCTTAATATAATCATCGGTGTAAGTGACAATGACTTTGAAGCAGCTATCAGGGCTATTTATGACATTTTTGTAACAACACAGTTATAAAAGATTTCTATATAAATTTATAACGTACTTTATTTATACCCGGAAGCAATTTCCGGGTATTCTTTTAAAAAGTATGTATACAATATTCGCAGTATTATTGACAAGTTTCGTATTTTTTATTGATTATTATGTACATTTAAGTATATAATTATTTACTCAAAGAAACAAAATAAAATATATGGATAAGGAGTGATAATCTTGTTTGAAAAGAAACTTGAAAATTTAAATGTTCGACACAAAATTAATTACGGCTATAATTTTGTTATTAAACTGATGGTTGTATCAGGCATTTTATCAATTATAGCCCTGAGTTTTTTGTTTAATAATGTAAGAAAGCATGTTGGACCACAGGGACCAGGAGGTATGGTAGACAGTACCACAGTTGTATTTGCTATTGGAGTTATTATGATAATAGCATTTGTAGGTCTTGCTATATACTTTTCAAAGCTGCTTGGTGCAAAAATAGTTCAGTCTATTATTGAACCACTTATAGCTATAGAAAAGGTAACTAAAGAAATTGCAGCTGGAAATCTTCATTGTGAGATTGATTATCATGGAAAAGATAAAATTGGTGAGCTTGCACATGATCTTAGAAAGTCAGTTTCAATACTTGCATCATATGTTGATGATATTTCAAATTCTATGGATGAATTTTCAAAAGGAAATTTTGCTGTAAAACCACAGGTAGAGTGGAATGGTGATTTTAAAGGAATAAGAGATTCATTTGAGGCATTTGAAGAGAGTATGTCTACAACAGTTAAGGGTATACAGCGTGTTGCTGATAAGGTAGCGAATGGTTCCCAGCAGGTATCAGAAAGTTCAATGGGACTTGCACAAAGTTCAACAGAGCAGGCAGCAGTGACAGAGGAACTTACGGCAACTATTACAGATATATCAGAGCAGGTAGCACAGAATGCACACAATGCTGAAGAAATAAGCGATAAGGTTAAAAAACTTGGTGGTGAGATTGTTATTGGAAATGAGAAGATGCAGGAAATGGTTCAGTCGATGAATGAAATAAGTGATGCATCACAGGAAATCGGTAAGATTATTGCAACTATAAATGATATTTCAGCACAGACAAATCTTTTGGCACTGAATGCATCAATCGAAGCTGCAAGAGCAGGTGAGGCTGGAAAAGGATTTGCGGTTGTTGCTGATCAGGTATCGGTTCTTGCAGCACAGAGTTCGGAAGCGGCAAAAGAGTCATCACAGCTTGTTGAGACATCTGTAAAGGCTGTTGAAAAGGGAATCGTAATTGTTGATGAAACTGCAAAGCAGCTGGAGAATGTTGTTAGTGGATCTAATACAATAACAAAAGAAGTAAATGATGTTGCACAGGCACTTGGTGCACAGAATGATTCATTTGAGCAGATTAACCAGGGTGTTGAACAGATCAATAACAATGTTCAAAATAATTCTGCAACAGCGCAGGAGTGTGCAGCTGCAAGCCAGGAAATGAATGGTCAGGCTGAAACACTTGATGGACTTATCAGAAAATTTAAAGTTGCTAAGTTCTAATAATAAAGTTATATAAGTATAAAAACATAAAAGGTTGTTTTTCGTAATTGAGATTCGAAAGACAACCTTTTTTAATATGTAAGGCTGGATTGTTGCTTAAATATAGATAAATTGTCATGAAATAATTGACAGATGCTTTTAAATATGATAGCATGGGTTTTATACAAGTTATTTGGCGAAGTGTCAATGATACAGTATACTACGTACAACGGGGTTGTACTGGTTTCGACGGGCTCACTGAAGATGGAGAAGCTGTTCGTGGTCGGACACCACGTAAAAAGTTCGATTTAAATTTAAACGCAGAAGATAATTTTGCATTAGCTGCCTAGTTGCAGCTCATCGGCCCTCATAACCCACGATGAGGATCACCGGTGTCAACCCTGTGGGACCCTCTAATGTCAAAGCTTTGAGATATTAGAACATTTATGAAGCTACTGAAAGCTGCAGCCTGTTAGTGGGCGTCAGCTGGAGGGAATGTTAAATCACTGACTATAACAGTAGAAGTACATTGAATCTGGGTTCGGACCGGGGTTCGACTCCCCGCAGCTCCACTAAAACTGAACAAGTCGAACTCTGTATATGATATTATCGTATACAGGAATGTATTTAGTGTATCGAAGAAAAGAAAGATAACGGCATTGTATATTGCGAAAGTGGTATACGGTGTCGTTATTTTTATGGTATAATATGGATATCAATTTGACAAATTTGAAAAGAAGGCTAACGCAATCCCACTGGCTTTAGACGGTGGGTTAAGATAGCCAAAAGTGGAAAAATGTTATAT
>CAKRFY010000024.1 GCA_934320895.1 uncultured Lachnospiraceae bacterium
GGGCAGAGGTGGAAGTGTGGTAACACATGGAGCTGACTGTCACTAATAGGTCGAGGGCTTGACCAAAGGAACGAAAGTTTTCGGATGTTTCAATATACAGTTTTGAAGGTATCAGGTTTTACCTATACTAGAATGGCCTGGTGGCTCAGTTGGTTAGAGCGCCGCCCTGTCACGGCGGAGGTCGAGGGTTCGAATCCCTTCCGGGTCGTTTAAGTTGGGATCTTAGCTCAGCTGGGAGAGCATCTGCCTTACAAGCAGAGGGTCACAGGTTCGAGCCCTGTAGGTCCCATTTATTTTTGCCGATGTGGCTCAATTGGCAGAGCAGCTGATTTGTAATCAGCAGGTTATCGGTTCGAGTCCGATCATCGGCTTACACAATTGAATATTTATTGTGTTATGGGCGGATTCCCGAGTGGCCAAAGGGGACAGACTGTAAATCTGCTGCTTTATGCTTCGATGGTTCGAATCCATCTCCGCCCATTTACCTAAGTTGATAAACCGCAGAGTTTACCAAAAGGATTTAATGACGCGGGATGGAGCAGCTAGGAAGCTCGTCGGGCTCATAACCCGAAGGTCACAGGTTCAAATCCTGTTCCCGCTACTTAGATAATTATTTATCTATATGCCCAGATAGCTCAGTTGGTAGAGCAGAGGACTGAAAATCCTCGTGTCGCTGGTTCGATTCCGGCTCTGGGCATTGAGGTAAAAACCTCATATTTTATTAGATGGGATACTAGCTCAGGTGGTAGAGCACTTGACTTTTAATCAAGTTGTCGGGGGTTCGAATCCCCCGTGTCTCATTACAATAATCGTAGAAAGAAGTCTTTATATAAAGGCTTCTTTTATTTTTATATAAAAATCTAATTTAGCTGATTTAGCTTCATGTGTAGTTCACAGACTTATAGTGGATCAATAAGCTATATATAATTATTATCAGATGTGCAGTATATTCAAGATTGTAACTTAGATAAAAAATATATGTAAAATACATAATGATTTACATATAATATATATCATTACATACAATATTTTTATCAGAACATTTATAATAATGTATAAGATTTTTGGAGATATAGTGTATGTTTATTGATGGTGATATAAGAAAGTTTTATAAAAAGTATGTTATTATAGGATTTTTTATTGTCGGGATGTTGGGAACGCTCTTTCATTTTGTGTATGACTGGTCTGGTCAGGTATGGTTTGTTGGATTATTTGTGCCTGTTAATGAGTCAACATGGGAACACATGAAACTGTTGTTTATACCAATGCTTTTATATATTACAATCTGTTTTTGGTTTGTTAGAAAAAAATTTGATCAAAATTATATTTCAAATAAAAATGGTAAAGGTATAATTGATAATAAAAAAGAAAAAAGTGATGAGTTGTCTAAGATTATATATACAGGATTATTTGTTAACATAGTTGGTACATGGAGCATTCCATTTTTATTTTATGGATATATGGGAATACTTGGTTTTGAAGTAGCGTGGATTGATATAAGCACATTTTTTATTGCTGTTTTCATTGCATTTGCGTTACAATATCATGTGTTGATAAATTCGTATAAAAAACAGACAGTAAATTGTGGAAAAACAGTGCTGATTGTTAATCTGATACAGCTTTTTGCCTTTGTATTGTTGACATATCGCCCGCTTAATCTTGGAATTTTTATAAGTCCAGTTTAATACTATCAATGAAGTCCTTCACTTCTATTGCGTAAAGCAATAAGTGGTGGTGTGTGACCTGTTTGTATCAGGAGAGGGACAAGCTACTTATGATATGCTGCGATAGCAACTGATAGTGTTATGAGCAAGTAGCAGAGTGGATTGAGAGTATCCGCTTGACTACACAGCAGAAAAGCTGTCAATGTTTACAGCCTAAGAAAAGAAAAACTGATATTTTAGTGGTAGAATGTGTTTTAGATATGATATAATGAGCATTAGAGAAAAACAAGCGACTGCGAAGCGGGCATTTGTTTTTCTGGGCTCATTAATGAGCAAATATTAGCTTGCAAAGCAGGCGGAAAAGTTTTGAAAGAGCATATTTGCGAGTTGTTTAGGTATAAATAGTCAATCTATAATATGATGAGTCTCAGAGACAATAAAAGAAATGAGGAGATTTATGGAGAGTTTAAAGAGAATTACTTTAAATCCTGCCAAGTGTGGTCTTGATTTGGGGGATGGAAGTGAGAGAGCTGAGTATGTAAATCAGGATTATATCCTTAATGTTCTTGGCCGACCTCACAGGAACATTGGAATTATGTATACATATTATCCTAAAGACAAGGAATGGCCTCAGAGGATAAGTGAGGCTTGCAAGGATATGGAAATTCATTTTCAGTGGGATTATCCGTATGATGATTATTTTCCTTATCTTGGCGGTATTGGCGGCAGCATGGATGGTGAGCCGTTTACTTTTATGAGAGATATCAGAAAGCATGGACAAGATGTTGCACTGACACTTACGATAGATTGTTCTTTGGAGGATGAATATCTTAGACAGATTGCTAAGGAGCTTAGAACTTTTGGAAGAATGAGGCTTCGTATAAATCATGAGTGTACAGGTGACTGGTTTACTCATAATCAGAGATTTTCATATCAGGAGATAGGTGATTTCTTTGTAAGATTTGCAAAGATTGTAAAGGAAGAAGCGCCTAATGTATCTATTGTGTATTGTGGAGGTTCGGTTACAAGTCTTGATGATGATGCACCTATTCAGTATGAAAAAGAGTTTACAGAAGCATATAAGGTGGCTGATTACTGGTCAAATGACTGCTACCTTGCTCTTCACTATGGATGGCCGTTTGATGTATGTGAAAAAGGTGGAAACAGCTATGCAGTGACACCACTTGATACATTTGTGGAAAGGCTTGAAAAGACTTCAAAGCGTCTTACAAAGGTTGCAGACAATGTATGTAAGCCTCTTGTTATATCTGAGTTTAATACGGATGGAGATGTGACTGGTCCAAGACGACAGGGTGATTCTATTAAGAAATTTGTTGACAGGATAAAGACAGATGATGCAGACTGGTTTGATGGTTTTTCTATGTATCAGTTCAGAGATAGAGGACGACTTGGCCTTGAGATAGAAGATCCAAATAATAAATCAGTGGGAATTGCACAGCCATTACTTAAACAGTATAAGGAAATACTTAAGGATCCATATTTTCAGCCTGTCATTGAAGAGAAGGATAATGTGGAACTTCCAGCAAAGATGCGATGGGGCGGCTCTGAGGATGCTGATGGTATTGCAATTGATATTAAGATGGAAGGAAATCCAGAATTTTTTGAGATCAACTTTGAAGAAGAGCTTAATATCATGATGGAAATAAACGGAAGGTGGTTCTATAAAGCCCCTGAAACTAAGACTGTTGATCTTATGCCTGCGTTCTTTGACTCAGAGGTAAAGGAGGGACAGGTTCTTACATTGAAGATGTTTGCACCGCCGGCAACAGGCGAAAATGATGAAAATCAGGGCGATGACTGGGCAGTTAATTATTATACGGAGATGAAAAAGATGCCTGAGCTTCGTATCAGATATGAAGCTGTCGAGGAATTATAGCAGTCGGTTTCAAATGTTATCATAGTAAAATATAAATAAAAAAGTACAAGTAGTATTATGATGACATTAAAGTTTTTTGTTAATTGCATAAAAATAGCAAAATAATTTATATTACATGGTAATTATCATTTATTATAGTTTAGAAAATTAAGAAAGGTGGAAAAAAGATGGCAAAGTATATTTATGGAATTGATATAGGTGGAACTACAGTAAAGATGGGACTTTTTGATGAAAAGGGAGATATGCTCGAAAAATGGGAAATTGTTACCAGAAAAGAGAATAATGGTGAAAATATTCTTCCTGATATTGTGAAGTCAATTGAGGAAAAGAATGCAGAGAAATCTATTGAGACAGAAGATATTATTGGTATAGGAATGGGTGTTCCGGGACCTATAACAGATGATGGACGAGTTCTTAAGTGTGCAAATCTCGGCTGGGGAATTTTCTCAGTGGCAGATGAGATGAGCAAGCTTACAGGTGTTAACAAAATTAAAGTTGGTAATGACGCAAATGTTGCAGCTCTTGGCGAACAGTGGCGTGGTGGAGGAAGAGGTTTTGACAATATCGTAATGGTTACACTTGGAACAGGTGTAGGTGGTGGAATCATTATGGATGGTAAAATTCTTACAGGTGAAAACGGAGCTGCTGGAGAGATTGGTCATATCACAGTAAACCCTAAGGAGACACTTACATGTGGATGCGGATGTAAGGGATGCCTTGAGCAGTACAGTTCAGCAACAGGTGTTATCAGAATGGCAAGAGAGCTTCTTGAAGCCTCTGACAAGCCTTCAGAACTTAGAAAATTTGCTGCTGATGAAATAGGCGGTAAAGAAGTTTTTGACGCATATAAGGCAGGAGATGAGATTGCAAAAGAAGTTGTAAATGAATTTGCAATATATCTTGGAATGGGACTTGGAAATGTTGCTTCTGTAGTTGATACGCAGGCATTTGTAATTGGCGGAGGACTTTCTAAAAATGGTCCTGTGGTTATTGACATTGTAAAAGAGCAGTACAAGAAGAATGTAATGTTTGCACTTAAAAATACTGAATTCAGACTTGCTGAACTTGGAAATGATGCGGGAATGTATGGTGCGGTACGCATGGTACTTCAGTAATTGATACATATGCTGTTTTAGGTTAAGGAGCTGTTAAACAGTTGTATAAAGATGAATGAATATAATAAGTTATAAGTAACAAAAAGACAGGAAAATTTTTATGTATTAATTTTTCCTGTCTTTTTATATAAGGTTTATTTAAAAATTTTCAGGTATATTTAGTTTATGGCGAAGTTCCGTATCAGTAAGGAATGATAGTGCTAACTTAGACGGATAAAATAAAAAAGCAGGATTGTCAAAGGGTAGCAAATAATAGTAGCAATGGCATAAGTATTAAAAAGTAGATTGTTTGTAGTAATAAATTTTCTCTATAATGCATATTATATATTAGTATAAGTTGAATTATATCGGACTGTTTATTATTTAATGCATATGAACTTTAAGTTACTGTATAAAGAGAGGTATTTATTGTAATTATGTGTGTGGTTAGTAAATGATGAATAGGTATCTGATAGTGATTCAAGCAGAAAATTTACGGGGGTTGTCATGTCGAAAACAAAGATTGTGGTTTTGCGTATGAAGGAAGTAGTATATACGGCTGTGTTTGTCGGGATAGGGATTTTGCTACTGATTGTTTTATTTTTTATGTTTGGCAGGCAAAATTCACCTAAAAGTGAGAGTACACAGAGTACCATAAATAATGAAAGCAGTACATATAAAAATGATGCGGTATATAAGGCTGGAATTTATGAGAGTCAGTTCGTGATAGGAGAAAATACGATAAATCTTGAGGTTGCACTTGATGAGAATCAAGTTAAGTCTGTTAAGGTAAAAAATTTAGATGATTCAGTTGAAGCTATGTATCCACTTATGAAATCTGCGGTTAAGGATGTGTCAAAACAGCTTTCAGCTGGGGTGTCGATTGATGAGGTTGTTTTGTCAAAAAATTCAATGTACACGGAAAAACTTGTTCTTGATGCGGTTAAAACGGTGCTGGATGAACAGAAATTATAGGGAATAGTGTGAGAAATAAAATTTTTCACACTATTCACAAAAAACATGTGCAGAAATGAGGATTATTATGATACAGAGGTGCAATATGGCAGATATTCACAATTGATTGTGAACGACAGCCAGTGACCTCTGTTTTGTGTTATAATCAGGATACAATCAAAATTATACAGGAGAAAGGATAACGGGATGGCAGTTCAGTTTATTTTTGGTGGTTCGGGTAGAGGTAAGACTTATTTTTTGCAGCATAAGATTATGGAGGAGGCTGTAAAAAATCCTAAGAAAGATTACATTATGATAGTGCCTGAGCAGTTTACCATGCAGACACAGAAGGATATGATAAGAATAAGTCCTGGACATGGCATAATGAATGTTGATGTGCAGAGTTTTGTGAGACTTGCGTTCAGAGTGTTTTCTGAAATTGGTGCAGGAAATTTACAGGTACTTGATGATCTTGGAAAGATTATGATATTAAAAAAGGTTCTTGGTCAGAAGAAGGACGAGCTTAAATATTTTGGAAGAAATATAAATAAGGACGGCTATATTTCAGAGATTAAGTCATTTATGTCAGAACTTATACAGTATGGCGCTGATGAGGATGAAATAGAGAGTATGATAAAAGCTTCTGAAAAGAAACCTATTCTTAAATATAAATTACAGGATATGTTAGTGTCATTTAAAACATTTAAGGAGTATATTGACAAAAATTATATTACATCTGAGGAACTTTTAAGTGTGTTTGCTGATGTGATATCACAGTCAGAACTGCTTAGAGGAGCCGTTGTATGTCTTGATGGTTTTACTGGATTTACGCCGCTTCAGTACAGACTTTTGCGTGAAATTATAAAGACGGCTGAAATGGTTTATGTGACGGTGACAGCTGATGACAGGGAGTCGGTTATAAATAAAGGAAAAAATTATCAGTTATTTTTTATGAGCAGAAAGACTGTTCACAATATAAGGCAGATTGCAAGTGAAACAGGTGTTGAAGTTTTAGATGACATATGGACGGGAAAAGGGATAAGTCAGACGAGATTTGGTGAGTCTGAGGAACTTGAGTGGCTTGAACGTAACCTGTTCAGATATCCATATAAAAGGTACAACAAGAAAAATGAGGTTTCTGATATAAGTTGTCATGTGCTTAAATATGCTGAAGACGAAGTGGATTTTGTAGTTCAGAAGATAAAGGGACTGCTTGTAAATGAAGGGTGCCGTTACAGGGACATTGCAATCGTTGCCGGAAGTCTTGAGACATACGGAAGTATTATTGAACATGCAATGAAAAAGGCTGGTATCGCATGTTTTGTTGATCAGAAGAGGGGAGTACAGTCAAGTGTTCTGGTGCGTGCCATAGATGCACTTTTACAGATAATAATAAAAGATTTTGCTTATGAAGATGTGATGGATTATCTGAAAAGCTGTCTATCCTGGACGAGTGACAGTCAGAATGATATTCTTGACAATTATCTTCTGGCTACAGGTATCAGGGGGTTTAAATCGTGGAACAGGGAGTGGAACACGGCATATGCTTATAGAAAAATGACTGATGAGTCGAAGGAGTTTGCAAATGGTGTTGTTGAGAATGTAAGGCTTGGTGTTCTTGAAAATCTGTCAGAACTTTATGAGAAAACAGCGAAGGGAAAGCATACTGTCAGAGAATATGCAGCGGTTTTGTTTGAATTTTTTGAGAGACAGCATTTTTATGAAAAACTTATGGAATTTGCTGACGCTTATGAGGAAAATGGAAATTTTGATATGGCGAGTGAGTACAGGCAGCTTTACGGCATGGTTATAGAAGTGTTTGAGAAACTTGTTTCACTTATGGGTGACGAGGAGATGGCACTTAAAGAATTTAAGGATATTCTTGATGTCGGATTTTCTGAGGCAAGAATAGGGGTGATTCCGCCGGGAATAGATCAGGTTATGGCGGGAGATTTGTCAAGAACAAGAATTTCAAATATAAAATATATGTTTCTTGTAGGTGCTAATTCATCAAACATTCCAAAAGGAAGTGGAAATGGTGGGATTATTTCAGAGTCGGAGAGAAATTTTCTTGCAGAAAATGAATTTGAACTTGCTCCTACTGCAAGGCAGCAGGTATATACGGAGCAGTTTTACCTTTATTTAAATCTCACAAAACCTTCAAAGCATTTGTATATAACATATTGTGACAGTGATAGGGATGGAAGTGTAAATGAACCATCATATATTATCTCAAGAATATGCAAAATATTTCCAAAGCTTAGTGTTAAATTTGAGGAAAGAAAGAAAAACGAGGAAAATGCATGGTCTGATGATGAGGGAAAGAAGTATCTTATCGCAGGGCTTAGAAATGGAGATTTTTCTGATAAAAAATGGCAGGAAATATATAGTTTTTATTTTGACTCAGAGGACAATAAAAAGACACTTGATAAAATTCTTGTGGCTGCTTTTTTTAGGGAGAATAAGAGTAATATTTCAAAGAAGATTGCAAAGAGTCTTTATCCTGAAAATTTAAAGGGAAGTACGTCACAGCTTGAAAAATATGCTGCTTGTGCATTTTCATATTTTATGCAGTATGGACTTAAACTTCAGGAGAGGCAGGAACATAATATTGAGGCATATGATATAGGAAATATCGTACATGATGCGCTTGATATGTATACTAAGATACTTCTTAAAGAAAATAGAAAATGGCAGGATGTTGATAAGAAGGAACAGGAAAAAATTGCAGGTGAATGTGTTGAAGAAGCAGTAAGTCGTTGTAAGGATGGTATTATGAGGGATACGAGCAGAAACCAGTATATGGTAAAGCGTATCCATAATGTTGTTAATAAGACGATATGGGCGATTTCAAAACAAATGAGTCAGGGAAGTTTTGATACTATTGAGAGTGAACTTATTTTTGAGACTGTAGGGAAAGCCAAAGAAACAGATGAGGAGCTTATAAAACTTGTCGGAAAGATTGACAGACTTGATGGATTTTCAGATGGTTCAAAGGATTATGTGAGGGTTGTTGACTACAAGACTGGAAATAAGGAGTTGTCGCTTAGTGAACTTTATTATGGACTTCAAATGCAGCTTGTAATTTATCTTAAAGCGAGTATTGACAGAAAATCCGAAACTAAGAAGATTGTTGTACCGGCAGGAATGCTTTATTACAGGATAAAAGATCCTATTTTAAATGAGAGGGTTACGCCTGAGAATGTTGAGCAGAAGACTCTGGAATCACTTGCAATGAATGGGCTGGTAAATGGAGATTTTCCTATGCTTGAGGGAAGTGACAGAAATCTTGAGCAGAATAACGGTGTATATAAAACAGATTACATTTCTTCGGTAAGTAATATTGAGACTGGAAAAAAGGGTCAGCTTAAAAAGAGTTCAGGTGTCACAAATACGGATTGTTTTAATGAACTTATTAAGTTTACGGAGAAAAAAGTTATAGATATGTCGGAGGAGATACTTGACGGAAATACGCTTGTAAATCCATATAAAACAAATGATTCGCAACCTAAATCTGCATGTATGTATTGTGGGTTTAAGAGTGTGTGTAGATTTGACAGCAGACTTGATGGAAATGACTACAGAGTGTTTGAAAAGTTATCGGATGATGATGTGATGCGGCTTATTCACAAGGAGTTATCAAAAAAGGATGAGTCGGATGATGAAATAGTATCTGATACACTACACCAGAACAAAGAGTAAAAAGATTTTGACAGATTTACAAATATATATAAAAGGGGAAAAATATGGGCGATACAAGATGGACGGATGACCAGCAAAGGGTTATTGATGCGAGAAATTGTAATCTTTTAGTTTCGGCAGCGGCTGGTTCAGGTAAGACTGCGGTGCTGGTTGAACGAATCATAAAAATGATAACCGATGAGAAAAATAATGTGGATATTGATAGGCTGCTTGTGGTTACTTTTACAAATGCGGCAGCAGCAGAGATGAAAACAAGAGTAGGGGAGGCAATTGAGAGCAGACTTCTTGAAGAACCTGATAATAAGCATCTTCAAAGGCAGGCTTCACTTCTTCATAATGCACAGATTACAACTATGCATAGTTTTTGTCAGTATGTTATAAGAAATTATTTTCATGTTATAGATATTGATCCTGCATTTAAAGTTGCAAATGAAAATGATATGAAGATTGCGCAGAGTGAAATATTGGCCGAGCTTATTGAACAAAGATATGAGACGGAAAAAGATAACGAGAGATCTGCATTTTATTTGTTTTCTGAGATGTTTGCTCATGGTCGTGATGACAGTAAGATTGAGTCGATAGTGCTTGAATTATATACAAAGGCTATGAGTTATCCATGGCCAGAAAAATGGCTTAATTCTATTATTGATATATACAGATGTGATAGTGTCAAAGAACTTGAAAACACAAAATGGATAGGTGAACTTGTAAATTACGTGAAAGAACTTGTGAATTCCTACAGACTACTTGCGAAAAAAGCGATAATGATATGTGATGAACCGGATGGCCCGGCAAAGTATAGAGCTGCTTTTGAGGATGATATAAGACAGTTTGATAATATCTGTAAAGCAGAGAGTTTTGAGGAATTATCGGATGCATTTAAAAAGGTTTCAAGAATGGACAAAGGAAGAATCACGAAGAAAGATAATGTCGATACAGAAAAAAAGGACATGGTAAGTGCATTTAGGGATTCTTATTTTTCAAGTCAGGGAGGAATAGTAAAACTTCAGGAGAAATTTTTTAATAAGTCTATAGAACAACAGATAAAAGAATTAAATGAAATGGCACCTGCTGTAAAAGAACTTGTAAACCTGACAATTGATTTTATTGAAGCATTTTCTGAAAGAAAAAGAGAGGACGGGGTTATAGATTTTAATGACATGGAACATTTTGCACTCGCGATATTGACAAGTGAAAATGAGGACGGTGAGATTGTTCCAAGTAAGGTTGCGGAAGAACTTAGAGAGTATTATCAGGAGATAATGACTGATGAATATCAGGACAGCAACTATGTTCAGGAACTTATACTTACTAGTATATCAGGAGAGCCTGTGGCAGCTCCGTACATGTTTATGGTAGGTGATGTAAAACAAAGTATTTACGGATTCAGACTGGCAAGACCTGAGCTATTTATGAAGAAATATAACAGTTACAGTCTTGAGGAGGGGACAAAAGAGCATCGAATAGATCTAAAACAGAATTTTAGAAGTCGGGAATGTGTACTTGAAAGTTCAAATGCTGTTTTTGAAAAGATAATGAAACCATGTCTTGGTGGTGTTGAATATGACGAAGCGGCAAGGCTTGTGCCGGGAAGAGTTTATGAAAAAACAGACAAGAAAACAGCAAGTAAAGCATCGATTATTCTTATCGACAAAAAAGCAGACAATGATGATGGAATGATGGATAAAGAACTTGAAGCCGCAGCTATCGGAAATAAAATAATAGAGATGGTGCAGGGAGAAAATCCCCTTTATGTATATGGAAAACAGGGATATCATAGGGTTACATACAGCGATATTGTAATATTATTAAGGAGTGTTCAGGGATGGACGGAGCCTTTTCTTGAAACTTTGTCTGATATGGGGATACCGGTATCAGCCGGGACAAAGGCAGGATTTTATGATTCGATTGAAATTCTGACAATAACAAATCTGCTTAGGATCATAGATAATCCAAGACAGGATATACCGCTTGTATCAGTGCTTCGTTCAGTTTTTGTGGGACTTAGTGATGATGAACTTGCAGCAATAGCTGTAATGCCGAGAACGCTTGATTTCTGGGATGCAATGGGTCTTTATGTAAAAACAGTAAAGGGAGAAGATGGAACAGAAAAATATGCAGAGAATATAGTTCTTGACGCAAGAGAGGCAGAGGAACTTGCCAAAAAGCTAGAAGAATTTATGTCTAAACTAAATTATTATCGTGAAATGGCAAAAGAACTTCCAGTTGATAAGATAATACAAAATATTTATGATAAAAGTGACTTTTATGATATTATGTCGGCAATGCCAGCGGGTGAAAAGAGAGCAGCAAATCTTGATATTTTGCTTGGACAGGCTAGAGATTATGCAGCAAATGGACATCATGGAATATTTAAGTTTACACACTTTGTTGAAAATATAAAAAAGGCTGCTCTTGATATTGGAGAAGCATCAGTAAACAACGAGAGTATGAATGCTGTAAGAATTATGACAATGCATAAAAGTAAGGGATTGCAGTTTCCGGTTGTTTTTGTATCAGGACTTGGAAAAAGTGTAAATCTGATGGAGGCAAACGACAGGGTTATAATAAATTCAGATTATGGTGTCGGAACTGATTATGTAAATCTTCAACTTATGTACACAGAAAAAAGTCTCTTTAATAATTTTCTTAGAAGCCGGATAAAAGTAAATGCACTTGCCGAGGAAGTAAGAATGCTTTATGTTGCTATGACAAGAGCCGAGGAAAAACTTTTTCTTACGGGAGTATCGGCAAACATATTGCAGGGAAATATGGGGGCAAGAGGAGAGGGAAAGAAGAAGATAATGACATGGAAAGAAAAGGGACAAAATCTTGAATTTTCAGGACTTCTTTCACTGACAAAGCATATAGATATGATAATGGCCTCAATAGCCGACAGACCAGTATTTAGAGAATGTATAGAGCAACTTGAAACTGAAAAGATTTATGGGATGAATGATGAACTTTTTGATCTTGAAGTAGTATCCGTCAACAATATTGTAAGCGTATCTAAGGAAAATCGTGAGATTGCAAGACAAAAAAGAAATGAGCTTATTAATTGGAATATAGATAAGGTTTACGATAAAGATATGAAAGATTATATAGCACAAAACCGTGAATTTTCTTATAAATACGAGGATGAACTTGGAATTCCGGTAAAAGTGTCAGTATCTGAACTTAAAAGGATAGCGATGGAAAAACTTTACGAACTTAATGTAGGGGATGTCGGGGAAAACACGGTCAGAGAGGAGGAGATTTCGCTTTTTGGCGGCTTAGATGGAGAGCATTCATTAGGCAGTAAAAATGGTTTAGATAGTTGTGCAGTTTATGATGGTGATATGCCAGTTGGTGGAGAAGATAAGTTGACGGAGAAAAAGGAAGAGTGCACAAAAAACAAGTACTCAGACATACCACGACCTGATTTTATGAAAAATGAGGAAGTAAAGACAGGGGCTGCAAGGGGAACACTTTATCATCTTGTTATGGAACATATTCCGTATGAAAAGCTTGATAAAGATTTTGACTTTGTGGTATTTATCAAAGAACTTGTTCATGATGGATATATGACAGATGAAGATGCAAAAGCGTTGAATATAAAAAAATTTGAGTGGTTTGCAAAAAGTAAATTGTGTAGCAGGATGAAAGCGGCAGCAGTCGCAAGAGAACTTAAAAGGGAGCAGCCATTTATGATAGGGATACCGGCAAATGAAGTATATCCTGATAAGAGTGACAGTAAAGAACTTATAATGATTCAGGGAATTATAGATGCATTTTTCTATGAAGGTGAGGATATAATCCTTGTTGATTATAAAACGGATTTTATTATGAGAGGACAGGAAGAAAAACTGGTAGAAAGATATAAAACACAGCTTGATTATTATGCGAGAGCGATTGAGAGTGTGACGGGGAAGAAGGTTTTAGAGAAGATTATTTACTCATTTTCACTTGGAAAGATGATTGAGGTGAAGTAGAAAAGACTATTTTGGAATTTACAAGGCAGACCTAGTCAGAATAATAGCTATTTAATTTTAGGTGAATTACAATATGGGTAATGTAAATGAAACAATGATCAACTTTACATTACCCATATTTTGTTTTTATAAATGTTTCTCCAGCTTTTCAATATCCTTTATCCACATATTAACTGATGCATCACTAGGCATACGCCAGTCTCCTCGTGGAGAAAGAGCAACGCTTCCGACTTTTGGCCCATCAGGAAGGCATGAGCGTTTGAACTGTTGTGCAAAGAAACGCCAGTAAAATGTTCTGAGCCATTTGTAGATGGTTTCTTTATCGTAATCACCATCAAATGTATATTTGGCAAGCCGGTATATTTTTGATGGTGTGTATCCAAATCTCATAATATAATATAAGAAGAAATCGTGTAATTCATATGGTCCTACAAGATCTTCTGTTTTCTGTGCAATCTTTCCGTCTTTGTCAGGTGGAAGGAGTTCAGGACTTACAGGGGTGTCGAGTACATCCATAAGTACATCGTGGAGCTGTTTATCAGGTGTTGTCTCAGCGTAATATAAGACAAGATATCTTACAAGTGTTTTTGGTACGGAGCAGTTTACACCATACATTGACATATGGTCACCATTATATGTTGCCCAGCCGAGTGCAAGTTCAGACATATCACCTGTTCCTATAACCATTCCGTTTAGTTCATTGGCAAGGTTCATAAGGATAAGAGTACGCTGTCTCGCCTGAGAATTTTCGTAAGTTACATTATGGATTGAACTATCGTGTCCTATATCCCTAAAATGAAGATTTACTGCTTCGTGGATAGGGATTTCTTTAAGTGTAGCACCAATTTTCTCGGTTAAGATACATGCGTTCTGGTAAGTACGGTCAGTTGTTCCAAAACAAGGCATTGTAACTGCACAGATGCCACTTCTGTCAAGTCCAAGCATGTCAAATGCTTTGGCTGCGACTAATAGTGCAAGTGTTGAATCAAGACCGCCGGAAATACCTATGACTGCTGAACTGCAATGTGTGTGTTCAAGTCGTTTTTTAAGTCCTTTTGCCTGGATATTTAATATTTCATCACATCTGCGGTCACGGTCATTTTTATCATTAGGTACGAATGGGGTTTTCTCAAAGTGGCGTGTAAGGCTTGTCTCATCAATGGCTTTAAAGTTAAAGCATGTTACTTCATAACCATTGTCTTCAGGATTTTTTATTTCAAATGTTGACATTCTTCTGCGTTCGCTTACAAGTTTGCCAAGGTCGATCTCGGTTATTGTCATACTATTTTCAAATCGCTTTGTTTCGGCAAGTATGCTTCCGTTTTCTGCTATAAGATTATGTCCGGCAAACACGAGGTCGGTTGAAGATTCTCCTTCTCCGGCATCGGCATAAATATAGGCGCTTACAAGTCGGGCTGACTGATTTTTTACGAGTTCACGCCTGTATAGGTCTTTGCCTGTAGTCTCATCGCTTGCGGAAAGGTTTGCGATAACAGTGGCAGAAGCCATAGCATGATAACATGATGGAGGAATAGGCATCCATAGATCTTCACATATGTCGATACCGATAACGAGTTCAGGAAGATTTTCTGCTTTAAAAAGCTGGTCTGCGCCAAAGGGTATAAATGAACCTGAATCGTCAAGTTCAGGTATTTCTATATAAGAGACTTCTTTATTTCCGGCTGAGAAATGTCTTGCTTCATAAAATTCTGAATAGTTTGGGATGTGCTGTTTTGGAACAAGTCCAAGAAGTTCACCGTCAAATATTACAGCAGCAACATTATAAAGCTTGAAATTACAGAGAAATGGAAGTCCGACAATCGTTATCATATCGAGATTTTCTGATGCCTTGATTATCTTTTTTAAACCGTCAAGCGAACCTTTAAGAAGAATGTCTTGTAAAAAGAGATCACTACAAGTATATCCTGATATTACAAGTTCAGGAAAAACAGCAAGTTTAACGTTTTGTTTGTGTGCGTTATTCATTGCTTTGATTATGTTTTCTGTATTAAAATCCGTATCACCGACTTTTATATCAGGAGTGATAGCGGCAACTTTCAAAAATTTATCTTTCATTGTTACCTCCGTTATTTTTAATGTTAATAATATTTATTAAAAGAAGTATAACACATTATGCTAAATTGGTGGGATGATATTAAAGAAAGATTTTATTACAAAGATTTATATTTAAGTAAAAAAATAAGAATCGCCTGGAGTGACGATTCTTAAGGAGAAGGTATGAAAAAAATTTAAGCACTATCAAATGATTTCGTTTCATTTGATGATGTTATAATAACAAGTGAATGTGAACTTGCAATGTTGTTTTTGTTAATTAAATGTGAACAAATTTTGGAATAAAAAAATCAGGAAATAAATAAGCACTTATCCTGATTTCTTTTGGGCGTTAAAAAATATTAAATTAAGTTTATGAGTGTCACTATACTGTCATTAGCAGATAAAAGTGACATTCGTAAATTTATATATGTCCTATATATCTGTCATGTGTCTGACACATCAACATGTCAGATATTAACCTTGAAAAGAGTTTTGGTCAAGGGGTTTGTGACAAGTAAAAAATAATTTACAGAATTAATGGGTTTTATGCTATTATAATAAGTATAAAAGTAAAAAACTTAATTTTATTAGGTGGTAAATGTGGCATTTAACTTGCATTAAACTTAGCAGGTGGACTATAAAGAATAAATATATGCCGAAAATATGGAGGAAAAAATGAAAAACGATGAGTTGGACAATATTGACAAAATGATAATAACGATGCTTCAGGAGAATGCGAGAATGTCGTTAAAGGATATAGCACAAAAAGTTTATCTGTCGTCACCTGCTGTGTCAGCTAGAATTGATAATCTAGTACAGAGTGGATATATAGAGGGGTTTCATGCAAGAATAAATCCAATAAAGTTAGGATATCATATAAAGGCGTTTATCAACCTTGAGGTGTCACCAATCGACAAAAAAGATTTTTATCCATATATAAATAGCTGCAAAAATGTTGTAGAATGTAATTGTGTAACAGGTGATTATTCAATGCTTCTTGAAGTTCTGTTTCCAAGTACAGATGAACTGGATCAATTTATTGGTGAATTACAGAAATATGGCAGAACAAAGACACTTATAGTGTTTTCAACATGTGTAGAGTACCGGGGACTTCAGATGTAACAATGGAGGGGAAAATTTGGAATTTACAAAAGCGTTTGACAATATGCCTATGGGGGTGTTGGTAGTCAGACGAGATTTGGAGAAAAATGGTGGTTTTGAGGAAGTTTATCTAAACGATGCACTTAAAAATAAGGAAAAGCTGGTAGATAAGGCTGACAAAGGTATTCTTTTTAATCTTTTTAGTGACAGATATGAACAATTGAAACAGGTGATCAGGGATATTTTTGAAGAAAAAAAGAAAACAGAAGTGATTTCTTCATATAATATGCATCTTGGAGGTTACTTTTCAACAGAGTTTTATCTTGCAGGAGATAAAAATTATTGCATATGTGTGTTTAGGGAAGAAATGGAACTTATTGGCAGCAGAAATATTCTTGAGGCTGTTAAAGATGTATTTTATGTGGTTTCCATATGTAATATGAGAGATGACAGTATTTATATTTTTGAACAGATGCGTGGAAATGAACATTCTATATGTCAGATGACAAATTATACGCAGTATGTATCGCAGATTACAGAAAAGATAATATCAAAGGAATATATGGAAGATGTAGTTAAATTTATGGATAAAGATAATATCAGAAAAATCCTTTCAAAAGAAAAGAAAATGGTTTCTTTTGAATATAAGAGATATATAAATTCTGAGCATAAACTATTATGGAGTCGTATGAGTTTTATATGGCTTAATGCTGACGATACAGGCAAGGTCAGAGAATGTGTCATGACGGTCAAAGATATTCATGAGGAAAAGATAAAGGAGATTATGGAAAATAAATCTCTAAGATGTGCATATGATGTTTCCAGGGTGGCAAATGAATCGAAAAATGCATTTCTTCGTCATATGGGACAGCATATGAAAATGCCCGTCAATTATATCATTGGGGTAACTGATATGTTGAGCATTTCAAAAAGGTATTATGATGATAATAAGGTTTATATAGAAAAAATAAGGGAAGCATCTGATGAATTGCTTGAAAACATAAATAAGATTGTGGATGTAAGTAGGATAGAGGCGGGTGATATAGAGTTTTTGTTTGAAAGGATATCTATAAAAGAACTTTTAAAAGAGATTATAGATGAAATGAAAAATTATATATTAGAGAGGGGACACATTATTAATGTAAATTTGGATAAAATTGTACATGATCATGTATTTATTGATAAAATGAGACTAAAGCAGGTGATAAGAAATATTTTATTAAATGCAGTTCAATACACAGAACATGGCGGAAAAATAAATATTACCGTTGTTGAGAGCAGACAGAGATTTGGAGAACTTTTTATATATAGATTTATTATAGAAGATAATGGACCGGGAATAGAGAAAGAGATTATTGATAATGCGATAAAAAGCATTTCATTAGGGGCGTGCAGCCGATCAAAGAAATTTGGAGTTGGTCTGGGATTGTGGATTTCAAATAATATTATAAGGGTTTTGAATGGTGAATGGAAAATAGAGAGTGATAAAGGTGTTGGAACTAAGTGTACGGTGAGTGTGCCTATATCAACAGATAAAAATTATTTTCAGGATGAGTTAAGTTCAATGGATGATAATATTATATCTGAAATAGGTCAGAAAATTAAAAGTGATATAAAAAGAATTTTGATAGTTCAAAATTTAATAACATCTAAAAATAAATTAAGACAGAAGCTGATATGTCTTGGTTTTTCTGTAGAAAGTGCTTCGACCGGGAAAGAGGCATTGGATATGTATAAGGAAAAGGAAGCAGGATATTATTCTGCAATAATAACAGATACACAGCTTCCAGAGATGAGTGGATATGATCTTGCTCTTGAAATAAGAAAATATGAGAAAGACAGTGGCAAGTACCTTCCTATAATAGCTATGTCAAAGTTAGAATGTTTTGAAAATAATATTTATTCGAAAGGTATGGGGCTGACACTGCAGATTGATAAAGAGGCAGATATATCTGTTCTGAGGGCTGCACTTGATAAAGTAAATATATAAAAATGGGTTGTCGTATTAATGATTAAGAATCGTTAATGCGACAACCTTACTGTTCAATTATTAATTATTCGTTGTACCAGCGTTTAGATATTCGTATTATTTTTTAAACAACATTCTTCGCAAAGTCCGTGAAATAGGACTGTGTGTCCTTCTATCTTGCCTGAAAAATTTGCATTAGCAATAATATCAATATGGTTTATGGAATCCATTTCAATATCTAATAACTTTTTGCATGACCTACAGAAAAAATGGTTGTGGGGAACAGGGTTCCCATCAAAATGTACAAAGCCATCACCACAATCAATCTGAATAGCTTCGCCATGCTCTACAAGAAAATTTAAATTTCTATAAACAGTGCCGAGGCTTATATTAGGAAATATTTTTTGTATATTTGAGTAAACTGTATCCGCTGTCGGATGACAGGTAACAGACTTTAAATAATCTTTGATGGCCTCACGCTGTTTGCTATAACGAATCGCAGACATAAAAATCACTCCTATATAATAGTTTAAAATAAAAGGTTTTTGGGTGATAAACAATAATAATTACTACTATGTTATAGTATAACAATAAAATAGCAGGATGTCAAAGAATTATGTTACAAGTAATGGTGAAAAGTAGAAAAGTATTGTATAATGTAGATAATAAAACAATGTTTTAACACAATCAGGTAGCAAAGCGGATTGCGAATACCCGCTCGACTAAGATTTTGCCAAAAGGATAATTTTTACAAAAGTATATAAGTAATAGAAGGAGAAAAGGCATGGCACAGATGCGTATTCGTTTGAACAGATTGAAAAGCGGAATGATTATAAAAGACAATATCTATTCAAAAACGGGGACATTTTTGATAGGCTCAGGAACGGTTGTTACTCAGGATATTATTTCGTTGCTGACAAAACACTTTATAGATTTTGTAAATGTTGAGTATAGTGTTGAAGGGGAAAGTGAACAGGAAGTAAGTAAGATAACACCTGAACAGGAGAAGGCATTTAATGAAGGGTTTCATATAGCAGAGGAGACAGTGTCGAAAAATCTTAAAGCAATTGTATCTAATGATAAAGATATAAATGTAAATGAACTGCTTGACTCACTGAATGAGGTAGTTACTAAAGCCAATAGTACAGTAAATCTATGTGTACTGTTATCTAAGATGAAAGAAAATGCGGCAGGGCTTTATACACATTCGGTTAATGTCGCGCTGTGGGGACAGGTTCTTGCAGAGTGGCTTGGATACAGAGAGGAAATGAAAGAGAGGGTTGCTATTGCCGGTATTTTACATGATATAGGAATATTAAAGTTTGCACAAAATGAACTGTCAGATTTTTCTTTTCATAAAGAACTTGAGGCAGGTTCTTTCTCAAAACATACAATGTATGGCTATGAATTGGTAAAAAATAAAGATTTGGATCAGAGTATTAAGCAGGCAATTCTTACACATCATGAACATGCTGATGGTTCAGGATTTCCACTTGGTGTTGACAGCAGAAGTATCAATCCAATAGCGAAGGTTGTTGCAATTGCTGATGTATACGATACACTGCTTATGAGAGAGCCAGGATTTAGAAAGCTTTCTCCATTTGAGGTACTTATGCAGTTAAGTGAGGTTCAAGGGAAAAATTATGATCCGGCGTCACTTCTTACATTTACATCCAGACTTGCACAGACATTTGTTCAGTGCAGAGTAAGATTGAATAATGGCAAGGAAGGAAAAATAATATTGTTTAATAAATATGATGTTTTAAGACCACTTGTCCAAATTGGAACAGGTTTTGTGGATCTTGCATTGAGAAAAGATCTGCGTATAATTGAGTTGTTAGATTGATATCAAATATATAAAAGATTGGTGGGTATTTACTTTTTATTACTTCTTGCTTGTAGCATACAAAAAGAGGCTGTCATATGAAGCACTATTCATGCGACAGCCTCTTAAATTATTGTTTTATGCAGTTTTATGACTATCCAAAGTATCTTTCAAGTAAGCCCTTAAATGCCTTACCATGTCTTGCTTCATCCCTAGCCATTTCATGTACTGTATCGTGGATGGCATCAAGTCCGAGCTCTTTGGCTTTCTTAGCAAGAGCCATCTTTCCGGCAGTAGCTCCACATTCTGCATCTACACGCATTTCAAGATTCTTCTTTGTGCTGTCTGTGACAACTTCACCAAGAAGCTCTGCAAATTTAGCAGCATGCTCTGCTTCTTCATAGGCTGCTTTTTCCCAATAAAGTCCAATTTCAGGGTATCCTTCACGATGAGCAACTCTTGCCATAGCGAGGTACATACCTACTTCTGAACATTCGCCATTGAAATTGTCTCTGAGTCCCTGGAGAACTTCTTCATCAACGCCCTGTGCTATACCTACAACATGTTCTGCAGCCCATGTAAGTTCGCCTTCTTCCTGTTTGTTGAACTTATCAGCAGAAACACCACACTGTGGACATTTCTCAGGAGCTGTCTCTCCTTCATAAACATAACCGCATACTGAACATACCCATTTAGCCATAATAATAATCTCCTTTTCTTAAAAATTTATTGTTTGATTTTTGTTATAAAAATATTTTGTTTGTTGTTTAAATAGTAATTGTTACTGTTTATGTTTTGTATATTATCATTTATTATTTGCTTTGTCAACATAAAAAATACATTTTTTTTAAAAGCAACGGAAAAATGCTGTTTAATGGTGAATATGTAGCAAAAATGTAAAAAAACAGTTGAGACAAGGAGTTATAAAGGAGGTTTATATAATTATTGGAAAGTGAACTGAGCAATTCATAAAAAACATATATTAAATTATTGGTGAGAAAAACTGGATATAGATAAAAAAGTTAGATATGGCTAATAACAGTAATAAATATCGTTAAGAAAAGCGATAGTATAATTTTGAAAAAACATCTACGATTCTAATCCCCATTTCTGCACATGTTTTTTGTGCATAGTGTGAAAAAGCTTGCATATATAGATTTTTCGCACTATTATACTTATTAAGTGATAATGATTAACGACCCTTGGGGATTATATAAAGAATAGTATAAAAAAGAGGATGACAAATGCAATGAAAAAGTATCAAATGATAAAGTTTTATATATCAAGAATTTACAAAAATATCTATAGGTTTATGAGATGGGGGATATTTTCAGCAATAGTAGGGGTCGTTGTTGGCTCATTCAGTACATTGTTTGCCTATTGTTTGAGAGTTGTAACAGAAATAAGGACACAGCATCCGGAGATAATATTTGCTCTGCCGCTTGGCGGAGTAGTTATAGTTGCTCTTTATGGAATTTTTAAATATAGGAATGATAAGGGTACAAACCTTGTGTTGTCTACTATTCATGCTGAAACAGAGATACCATTCAGGATGGCTCCGCTTATTTTTGTTTCTACAATAATAACTCATTTTTTTGGTGGTTCAGCAGGTCGAGAGGGAGCAGCATTACAGCTTGGTGGAAGTATTGGCAATCAGCTTGGAAGATTGTTTAGATTTGACGAAAAAGACAGACGCATTGTTGTTATGTGCGGTATGAGTGCCGCATTTTCGGCAATATTTGGAACTCCTATTGCTGCATCAATATTTTCAATGGAAGTAGTCAGTGTGGGGGTTATGTATTATGCAGCTCTTGTTCCATGTGTGTTTGCAGCGCTGATCGCATCTAAGTTTGCAACACATATGGGTATAGGGCCTAATACATTTAATATTTCACATATACCACAGTTTCAGTTAATACCCAGCATAAAAGTAATAATTCTTGCAATGTGTTGTGCAGCACTTAGTGTTTTGTTTTGTGTTGTTCTTCATGGACTGGGTGATATATACAGGGATAAGATAAAAAATCCATATATAAGGATAGTTTTCTCAAGTATTGTTATTATAATTTTAACAGTTATTTTACATACAGACGATTATATGGGGGCGGGTGTACCTGTTATTGTCAGAGCAATACATGGAAATGTAAAACCAATGGCATTTATATGGAAAATAATCTTCACTGCCCTTACGCTTGAGGCGGGATTTAAGGGTGGAGAGATAGTTCCATCATTTTTTATAGGAGCAACCTTTGGTTGTCTGTTTGGTCATATCATAGGAATATCACCGTCACTTTGTGCAGCTGTTGGAATGATGGCCGTATTTTGCGGCGTGACTAACTGCCCAATAACATCAATGCTTATTGCTTTTGAACTTTTTGGATATGAAGCGGTTCCGTTCTTTCTTATAGCTATAAGTGTAAGTTATCTGTTGTCAGGGTATTACGGTTTGTATCATGATCAGACTATAGTTTATTCTAAATATAAGGCAGAATATATAAATAGAAAGGCAAGGGAGTAACAAGATATTGAGTAAAATATAAAAAAATGCTTGACATGTATACTTATATTGTAGTAATATTGTATTTGTTCTGTGAATTGCAGGACACACTGCCGTAGACAGTAGGTGCCGGTTAACCGGTGTAAGTACAAACGCCTACCGAGGAAGATGAATTTCGATATGAATTATTTTCACCTCGTTCGGCTGGATTTATACGACGAGGTTTTTTATTTTGACTAAAAGTGATTATTTTTTATAATTGACTTTTTGGACAAATTATATTGTCTGTCTGCAGTGGATATTATGGGGAGAACCCAGGAAAGGAGATTTACTCATGGCAAAAGTTGAGATCAAACAGCCTATAGTTGATGAGATTAAGGCAAAGGTTGAAGGTGCTGCAACTGTTGTACTTGTAGACTATCGTGGACTTACAGTAGAGCAGGATACAAAGCTTCGTAAAGGACTTAGAGAGGCAGGATGTGAGTATAAAGTTTACAAGAACACACTTATGAAGCGTGCTTTTGAAGGAACTGATTTTGCTCAGTTAGATGGTTTACTTGACGGACCATCTGCTATCGCTATTTCAAAAGAGGATGCAACAGCTCCTATCAGAATCCTTAACAATATTGCAAAGGAAGCTGAGGCACTTGAATTCAAGGGTGCAGTAGTAGAAGGAACATTCTACGATGTTGATGGTGTTAAATCACTTGCAAGCATCCCTTCAAGAGAGGAACTTATTTCCAAGTTACTTGGTTCTTTACAGTCACCTATCACAAATCTTGCTCGTGTTCTTAATCAGATCGCTGAAAAGGGTGATGGAGCTGCAGAGGCTTAATTATTTGAATAGGGCATGAACGAACCGAATAAACGCCTGTGGAGATAGATCATGAAGTCGTAGAAGCAGGAAGCACATTGGTTTTAGACAATGTGTAGTTCAACGGAAGGAAAACGATGTTTTCCAAAAGAAACTACATCAGTTAAACTGATGCAACGAATAAAAAATATATTTATTATGGAGGTAATGAGATGACAACTCAGGAATTTATAGATGCTATCAAAGGCATGACAGTTTTAGAATTAAACGATTTAGTAAAAGCTTGTGAGGAAGAATTTGGTGTTTCTGCAGCAGCAGGTGTTGTAGTTGCAGCAGCAGGTGCTGCTGATGGCGCTGCTGAGAAAGATGAGTTCGATGTAGAACTTACAGAAGTTGGACCAAATAAAGTTAAGGTTATCAAAGTTGTTCGTGAAGTAACAGGTTTAGGACTTAAGGAAGCTAAGGAAGTTGTTGACGGAGCTCCTAAGGTTGTTAAAGAAGGCGCTTCTAAGGAAGAGGCTGAGGACATTAAGGCTAAGATCGAAGCTGAAGGTGCTAAGGTTACACTTAAATAATTTAATTCATATTTATTTGAATTTTAGAGAGTATCTCATCGGAGAAATCCGGTGGGGTACTTTTTTTATCTTATAGGAAAATGCTCGTAACATAGCGGAAAACCAACGAGAATTGCAAAGCAATTCTTGGAGGGCAAAACGCTGGTTTTGCCTTTTTTACAAAAACTTCCCATTTTTAATAAGACAAAAGTATTTTAGATAAAAAAATAAAAATTAAGCAAAATAAACCAAAAAATCTAACTTAAAAATAGTTAAAAACTGTGAAAAAGTTACAAATAAATAAGCTAAATATTGACATGATATTAAGTAATATGTATACTAATTTTAGCTGAAAAAATCTATGCATGGATAAAATAACTAAATAACAAGAATGTGTTATATAGGATTTGTTGTGATATTATACAAAATCTATGTATGCATTGTGAATGGAAATTTGTGCAGATTTATTGAGTTTGAATTGCTGCACAGAAATGGGGAGGAAGAATGAATAAAGCAAAGTTTATGAAAAAAGGCATTGCGTTAACAATGTCGATTGCAATTGCAGCAACTGGAGTACCGGGAACATCGTTATCAGGTGCAAATGTATTTTCAGCGACTGCCAGCGCACAGGAGGAAACACGAAAGAATATGCTCAAAAAGTTTGATTTTGATGCAGGAATTGATGGCTGGTATTACGGCTCAGGTTGGGAATACAATTATTCAGCAGGAGGAACTTCTAGTGTTGAAGCAGATAATAATCGTCTTAAAATGAATGTAGATTATTCAAAAGATGCTGACAAAGACTGGTCACAGGCTACGGCAGTTTATGAGACATCAGATAGTGCGTTTAATCTTAACGGTGCAACAAGTGCAACTGTTGATTTCTTTTACGACACATCTAAAATGACAACAGGAAATTTTGCTGTGAAGTTATATTGTGACGAGGGACTTGATTGTAATACGGATGTTGATTTTTCCAAAGCTGAAACAGTTGAAGGAACCATTGTAAAAGTGCCTGTTGAGTTAAATTTTAGCGCACTTGGTGCCAATGCTTCATCAGTGAAAAAAATTGCAATACAGTTGATTGGTAAATTGACAGATTATAAAGGTGCCGTATGGTTTGATAACTTTACGATTTATAGCGAAGCAGTAGCAGATACATCTGTAAATTCAACTATTGCTGTGAAATCTTCAGATAAGGAACAGGTATCAATTTCTGGCGGAAAGCTTACTACTTATAAGAAGGACGGAAATAAACAGACAACAAAGCTTTCTTCAACACTTAAACTTGTTGATAAAAAAGCTTCAAAGAATACAAAAAATTTATATGCATATCTTCAGGCGGTCGGAAAATCAGATAGTGTTATTTATGGTCATCAGAATGATATTCTTAGAAAAGCTGGTTCGTCAGCGTTGACAGAATCTGATACAAAGGATGTGACTGGAAGTATTTCAGGTATATTTGGATTTGATTCACAGGTATTAAATGGTGACGAATATACAGTAGATATGTATAATGCATCTCATGGCACTTCATTAAGCAAAACACCAAAGAACAATATTAAAGTTGCGGCAAATATTTCCAATGAAGTAATCAAAGAGGGTGCAATAGTAACTATGTCGACGCATTTTCCTAACTTTGCTAATGTTGGAAAAAATCCAGATTATAATGCAAAGACTGATCCGGAATATGCAAAATATGATTTTTGTCATTATACAGCACCGGATACTACAAATGATCCTATGAATCAGATTCTTCCGGGACAGAAGTATAATAAAGTGTTTACATCATATCTTGATATGATTGCTGAATATGCAAAGCAGGTAAAAGGAGCAGTAATATTTAGACCATTCCATGAAGGTACAGGAAGCTGGTTCTGGTGGGGAGCTGCATACTGTGATGCAGAGACTTATAAGAATGTATATCGTTATACTGTAGAGTATTTAAGAGATACAAAAAATGTACATAATTTAATTTATGCATATAGTCCAAGTAACTCAGGAGCAGGAACGGTTGCTGATTATGGAGTAAGATATCCGGGTGATGCATATGTTGATATGGTTGGTTTTGATATGTATGACAAAAATCCAACAGATGATGGTACATGGATGAAGCAGTTCAAAAAACAGCTTGAGGTTACATCGTCATTTGCAAAGAAACACAATAAGCTTGTAGCGGTATCTGAGACAGGAATTTCAAATGATACACAGCCGGGAGAAAGCCAGACAGCACTTCTTAAGAGTGGCAATAAGAATAAAGACTGGTACAATAATGTACTTGATATTGTATCGGATTCTGATGCGTCATTCTTCCTTCTTTGGGCAAACTTTGGAAAAACGGATGGATATTATTCACCATATGTTGATTCGGTAAATGAAGATGGAACATTACATGGACATGAAATGCTTGACAGCTTTATTTCATTCTACAATGATTCAAGAAGTATTTTTGCAGCAAATCAGAAGAAGGTATTAAATAGTGGAAAATTTGGAACAATTAATGCTAAATCAGTAGTGACAGGTGTAACTGGTTATATTACAGCACCGATTTCAGGACAGAGATTTTTAAAAGCAGCGTCACTGAAAGCAAAGCTTACAGGAGCATCAAAAAATACAAAAGTTAAATTTGTACTTCAGGGAACGGCTAAGGTTACATTAAATGCAAAAGCTGGTAAGAATGGATATTATAGTGCAAACCTGAGTGCTGCAAACCTTAAAAAAATTGGCAAAAAGCTTGGAACAATCTCGTTATACATCAATAATAAGAAAGTACAGAAAATCTCTGCAATTTGGAACATTAAACCAGAAAAAGCAGACCCTTATCTTATTGATGGATTTGAAAATTATTATGGTGTTGATGACCAGCTTAATAAAGCATGGACTACAAATGCCGATAGTGATTGTAAGATAACGCTTTCACTTGACAAGAAAAACAAAGACAATGGAACATATGGTATGAAGTTTGTATATGATGAGACTGCAACAGGATGGGGCGGTGCTACAATATCCAAAGAAGTTGACTGGTCAGCATGCAATGCACTTCAGTTCTATATGGTACCTGATGGAAATAACCAGAAGACAGTAATTCAGATCAATGCAAATGGAACAACATATGAGGCTTATTTAAATACATATGAAGAGTTTAAGAAAAATGGCAATAAGCCAATGAGAGTAACGATTCCATTTTCAGAGTTTTGTGAACGTGATACAGAAGGAAATCCAAAGGGCGGACTTGTAAATGATGCAGCAAAAATAAATTCATTTGGCTTATGGATTAATGCTATATCAGATTCTGAGTCAGTAAAAGATGGTCGTGTTAAAGGAACATTGTATTATGACAACATTACGGCAGTAAAAACAACAAAAACAGAAGCAGATTTTAAAGTTGTAAGTACAAAGTAAAAATTAGCAGATGATTAAATATAAAAACAGTAAATTCTCATAAATATACCTTTTATAAAAAAGAAACAGCAATTTGTCGTAAAAACAGATTACTGTTTCTTTTTGATATGTAATTCAAATAAAAAAATTCTTAAGTATTTTAGCAACACCATTTTCTTCGTTTGAAAGTGTGACAAAATCAGCCTTTTCTTTGACAAAATCAAGCGAGTTTTCCATTGCGACACCATATCCACAGTGCTCTATCATTTCGATATCATTTATATCATCACCAAATGCACAGATATCATCAAGTGAAATGTTGATAAAGTCGGCAATTTGTTGAATTGCATCAAGTTTGCTTGCCTTTTTGTGGAAAAAAGTGTATGTATCCTCTCCACGATAATGAAAATATGCACAGCCGCATTTATCGGCGATAGCTTTTGCGTCATTGTCAGAGGATATGTGTGCGACAATTTTGCAGGCTTCTTCCGGAAAAGGTTTGTCTATATCAAATGAAATTCCGGGAGAATGGTCTTGTTTTATATCGTTAAGGTTGAGTGTATCACTGGACTTTTTTGCAGCTTTGGCAGGAGTATTGTCATTAGTGGAGGAGTCATCAGGGTTGTAAGGGTATCTGTAAAGTGCTGTTGTTGTAGGGATTGCTATGTGTGAGGTGTAACCGTAATTTTTAAGTTCATCAATAATATTATTTGTCATGTTTACAGACATTGTCCGGGAATATATAAGTTTACCGTTCTGATATACAAGTGTTCCGTCTGTAAGTATCTGGAAATCAGCATGAAGTTTATTTGCGTAATATGCAGCACCTCCGATATATCTCGCAGTTGCAATGGCAACATGAATGCTTTTTTTTCGGCAGTTTTCAAATGCGGCTATGGTTTCGTCCGCTATATCTTTGTTGTTTTTTAAAGCAGTTCCGTCTAAATCGGTGACTATAAGTTTTGGCGTAAACATTTTTTTCTCCTGTATAAATATTTTTTAAATTTATTTTATATATTTTTATTTTAACATGTCTGTGAAAATAAGTTAATGCCTGCATTTACATTTGGGGCGCTTTTTGCAGGCTTTGCAGCTGCTGCATTTTTTACAGTCACAGAAAGTGTCGAGCATTTTTGAAACATCGTCCCATGAGCGTTTCATGCATATGGCTTTTCTGTCGAGACAGCAGTTGTATTGTGTTGCTTTTTTGATACAGTTTTTGAGATACATAATACAAAACAACCTCCTGAGATTTTTGTCTCTTGCATCATTATATGAAATTAAGATGAAATGTGTTAATCATTTGGTTACTATCTTGTGTTAATATTAAGTAAAAGTGATTTTAAAAGAAAATTGTAAGAGCGAAAAAACAAAGTTTTTGAGGGAGAAAATAAATGGCAAATATTTTAATTGTGGAAGATGATACTACTATAAATGAAATGGTTGCAAGAAATTTAAAGATGGTCGGTCATAAATGCACACAAATATATGATGGCAGGGAAGGTCTTAAAATGATTGAAAAGGGTGACTTCGATTTGGTACTGCTGGATGTAATGCTGCCCGGAATGTCGGGATTTGAAGTCATGGAAAAAACTAAAGATGTACCTGTTATTTTTGTGACTGCAAAAGGAGAACTTGATGACAAGCTGCATGGGTTGTCAATAGGGGCGGAGGATTATATTGTAAAGCCTTTTGAAATTCTTGAATTGATTGCAAGGATAAACGTGGTTCTGCGCAGAACGAAAAAGAATGATGATGTTTTTAGGATAAGTGATGTTGAGGTACATCTTGACAGACACGACGTTTTTAAAAATGGAGAGAGGGTGCAGCTTGCACCACAGGAATATGAACTTTTGGAAGTGCTTATTTTAAACAGAAACATGGCGATGTCAAGAGAGAAACTTCTTGAACTTGCATGGGGATGGGATTATATGGGAGACACAAAGACGGTTGATGTACATATAAGAAAGCTAAGAAAAAAACTTGGACTTGAAAAGGAAATTTGTACGATAAATAAACTTGGCTACAGATTGGAAACAGAATGAAAGAGGGGAGTTGGCTATGAAACTGTGGCAGAAATTGTACATTGTGCTTATAGTGCCTATATTGATAATTCTTAACATTGCAATATATTTATTGTTTGGTATTACATACAGACAGAACATTCAAGCAGAGAAAAATCAGGCAATAGGGGATTTTGGAATGATAATAGACCAGATTTACGGTGAAATTCAGAGTTCCCAGATGCAGGATACAGACATAAAAAAAACAATTCAGAAGTATACAAATTATTATAAGCAGCAAAAAATTGAATTGGGACTATGGGAAGGAAAGAATAAAAAGAAAATCTATTATTCGGATAAATCACATTTTAAATATCAGCAAAAAAATATTACAGATAATAAAGTTGTTAAATGTTATATAGACGGTCATACAAGACTGATGGTTTTTAAGGTACAAAAATACGGAAAAACAATTTATTATTTCGGATATGAAAAAACTTTATATAACTTAGACAGTATGTGGAAAAATATCAGAATTTATTATGCGGTTGGAAGTGTCGCAATATCAATTATTATGGCGATATTTATGGTGTTTGTTTTAAAGAAATGCATAAAACCTGTTGTAAATCTGAATGAGACAGTTAAAAAAATGGCGGGCGGCGATTTGAAAACGAGAACTGACATAAAGGGAAATGATGAATTGGCTGTCCTTGGGAAGAACATAAATATCATGGCGGAGACAATAGAAAAAAACATGAAACAGATTATGGATGAGACCGAGAGAAAACAGTGGTTTATTGATAATCTTGCGCATGAAATGAAAACGCCGGTAACGGGTATTTGCGGTTTTGTTGAGTACATGGAGAGAGCAAAAATTTCTGAGGATGAAAGAATGGAATGCCTTGAGTTTATCGGGAATGAAGCCAGACGTATGCAGAATATGTCATATGAACTGCTCGAGCTTGCTGTGATAAGACATTCCGACATAAAAAAAGAAAATATCAATATGAAGAAATTTACAGATGTGCTTGCAGACTGGCAGAAAAAGAGATTTGCGGATAAACGCATTGATGCAAAGTGGGATGTTAAAACAGACAGGCTGTTTGGTGATGAGCAGCTATTGGAAATGCTGCTTAGGAATATATTTGAAAATGCATTCAGGGCAACGGATGAATATGGAAAAATCAATACATATGTATATGAAACTGAGAATGAAACTGTTTTTAAGGTTGAGGACAACGGCTGCGGAATGAATCAGGAGGAAATTGAAAAGATAAAAGAGCCGTTTTATCGTGTTGATAAGTCAAGAAGCAGAAAGCAGGGAGGGACAGGACTTGGAGTATCACTTTGCCAGAAAATAGTTGAAAAACATGACGGAACATTGGAATACAGTTCGCAAAAAGGGGTAGGAACTACCGTTACAGTGAGAATACCGTTGCAGTAATAATTTTTGAAATGTTTACCGTTTGATAACTTTATGGTTGTTTTTTGATAAGCATTGGTCTGTATTATATATCATAAAGTGAATAAAGTTTTTGAACGATGTATTCACTTGAATCGGTACAAGCAAAATTTAATCAAAAAAAGTATTATTAGGAAGGATGAGTAATATGAGATGTAATAAGAAAATCTTAATAGTGACAACAACAGTGTTGTTTGCAACAGGATGTTTAGGTCTTATGGGAGCAATGGAATATCAAAATGTAAAAACTGAAGCATCAGACATTGAGGAAGATGATATAGCAAAAACAGGTGTTGATGTTACAAGTGAAAGTATGGAAGGTGAAACACCGACAGAAGAGGAAAAAAAGATGGATAAGGAGGTTGTAGAGACATATTCATATAAAGGTTATGAAATATCGTTTATAAGATATAAAGACACAAAAACGGGTGAATATCTTTCTGATGAAGAACAGTCAGATGATTATGGATATAAAAAGACTTTCAGAAAAATTATTGATAATTCAGAAAACAGCAGCTGGAGTTATATGTTGAATCAAATTAAAGGAAAGAAAGATAAGATAACGGCAGAAGTAGACTGGCATAGAGATTACAGTAAGATAGTAAATGATAAATATTATGGAAAATTAATGAGAATGTGCTGCATAAAATTTAAGTCTCCATATAGTATAAATTACGATGATGACAGTAGGGAATTACTGAGTATAGGTAGTTTTGCCACAGTTGCAGAAAGTGGTAAATATATATCAGGTGGAAAAGTTGTCAGTTGGAATCTTTCAGAGTATTCACAGTGGAATGTGATAGCTAAAAGCAAAAAGAATGAAATTCAAGCAAAATTAGAAAAATTAAAAGAGATTTCCGGGAATAAAGAACAGAAGAAAGAATATGTTGAAAAAGTTAAAGCTGATGCTAAAAGAGAATTAAAAGAATTGTACGGTATAAATTTTACTAAAGAAGATGATGTTTTTAGTCATGTTGCAGATGGAAATATTTTCTTTATGGGACAAACAGATGACGGTCAGAAAATAGAGATGGAATATGATCTTGTTGGAGATTATATAAGTTATTTCAGTTATAGATAATGGTATTAGAAATATAATAGTTGACTATAATGCCACCTGTGATAACATTAGTAATGTAATTACAAATGCTGATATTAATAATTAAAATGAAAATGGAGACATATATTATGAAATACGCACTTATCACAGGTGGCACAAGTGGAATAGGATTTGCTATGGCAGGTGAATTTCTTGAAAGAGGTTACGGGGTTATAATTGCTTCTTCAAGCAGAAAAAATCTTGCTATTGCAAAAAGAAAACTTGAAGTTAAGAAGTCAAAGATCGTGAAGAATACAAGATATATAATTACAATCGAACAGGATCTAAGTGTTCCTGACGGAGCAGAAAAGCTGTATCATAAAGCCAAGTCCATTGGTGTTGATATTGAGATTCTTGTAAATAATGCAGGCTTTGGCTTGATGGGTGGGACAGAAAGTATACGGATTAGAGATGATAAAAGGATGATACAGTTGAATGTCACAGCTGTGGTTTGTCTTTGTAAACTGTTTCTTCGTGACATGTATGAAAACGGCAGGGGAAAGATTCTTAATGTGGCTTCTACAGGGGCTTTTCAGCCGGGACCATACACTTCGACATATTTTGCCGGCAAGTCTTTTGTGTACAGCTACAGCAGGGCAATAAGACAGGAGGCAGCAAAGAGAGGTGTAGTTGTAAGCACACTTTGTCCTGGAACGACCAGAACAAAGTTTTTTGAAAAAGCAGGACAAAAGACACCGATATGGGCGATGTCAGCAGAAAAAACAGCAAAAATTGCAGTTGATGGTCTTATGAAAAATAAAGGCGTGATGGTGCCGGGAGTTATAAATAATATTTTAAGAATCGTACCTTCGGGTGTGAAAATGTATTTTGTGGAGATGTTGAAGAAGTGAAGGAATATGGGCATCAGCTTTTGCTGAATGCCCATAAGTTTTTTAGCTGTTTTTCAAGTGTCTCATAACTCCAAAATCTGCTGCGTGAACGGCTGTTTGGGTCATTTACTTTTATCTGTCCGTTTTCTGTTTTGGTAAGGACAATAAAGTGGCCTGTTGTTGTAAAATCTCCGGGTCGCACGCTGCATATAATTGGTTCGTTGTTATCAAGATGTGAAAATATACTGTTTTTGTTTAGAGGAATTTCTGTTCCTGTTATGCCGAATGAGGATACTCCATCGGTCATGATACTCCATGAGGTGCCAGTTCCCTCTATATAATATTTATTTTTTTCTGCAAATTTTGCGATTTTATATGGTGTTACTGTTTTGTTGCCTGTAAGTCCTGATATTACCATCGAGAGACATGTTGGGGCACAGCCTGATATTCCTATGTCAGAATTTCCATATGATGCATATCCCCAGCGTTTATCCCATTGAATAAGAAGTGGGATGCCTTCTGAAAGTTCTTTTTCTGTTATGTTTCCGTGTGAAGCATTTGCAGAATCCGGATATCCTTTGACAAAGTCTATCATTTCCGGTGTGTTGCATAGTGATGCGAGGAGACTTTCAGGGTAGGCGTTTATATTTTTGTATATGTTTTTAAATTCAGGATATTTCTGTGATAATGTGTAAAGTTTACTTTTTACTTCATCTTTGTTTAGTTTGGCAGGTGTTGCGGCTGGGTATCTGGAGGAAGAATCATTATACGTATCGAGAATATTATAAATGATGCCGGATGCGGTGCTTATGATTTTTGGTGCTGCCCAGAATACTGTTAAAAATAAAAGTATTGTCAGTGTTAATTTTTGAAATCTTCTTTTTCTTTTTTTGTACCTTTTTGCGTTCATAATATTTTCCCTCCTTTGTATGGTTACATTTTAGCTTATAGGGAAAAATTTTGTTTTAAGAAATTCATACGCAAAACTTACAATAATCTTGCATTTTGTGTAAAAAAATAGACATGTATAAGGATTGTTTTAGGGCAGTCAAGGGAAGTGGTATTGCATTTTCGATGAAAAAACTCAAGGAAAATGCGGTGGAGGTGAAAAGTGGGCTTTAGTGCTTTTTGGGTGGGTGAAGTCGTTTTTTCTCATCTATTATAGGAATTACAATGGCGGTGGTGTAAGTATCTTCGGTTAATTCTGTTGCGGTAGTACCAAAATTTTTTTTGACGGTTCTATATATGTTAGCAGTACCAAAGCCATGTTCAAGTGAGTCAGTAGGTCTGAGATCATCGGGAAGATTTTTTACGCTATTGCAGCAGTCGATACGGAACTTGTCATAATCGTCTATATAGATGCGTATATCTATCCATCTGTCAGAAGGGTTGATGTGTTTGCAGGCATCGAAACTGTTATCGAGAAGATTTCCAAGTATTATACAGAGATCATAATCTTTAACAGGGATTCTCGATGCCTCAAGATTTAAAGCAGTGTTAAATGCAATGGAGTGTTCCTTTGCAAGATTTTTATAATTACTTAAAAATGAGTCGATGACAAGATTCCCCGTATTAAAAACGGCATATGTATTTTCGAGTTCTTTATAAGAAATCTCAATATAATCTTTAAGTTCTGAATATCTCTCTTCTTCAATATATTTTGACATAACAAAATGATGTTTTTTTGTATCGTGTACGACACGACGGGTGCTCTTGTATGCTGCACTAAGCTGTGAATATTTATCCTGCTGAAAATTAAGCTGCTGTTTGAGTTGCGAGTTTTTTGATTCAAGATTATGAGTATATTTTATGCGCTCAAGAATCAGATAGTTTGTTATATTTAAAACTATAATACATAGCAGGATGACTATGTCGTAGGATACAACTGTAGGCGCAACAGATTCATTTGGAGGAATGAATATAAAAATTATAAGTGATATAACAGGAGTTGCAAGGCTGAACAGATTATATTCAAAGTCTGATTTTTTATTATTTCCTGAAATCATAGTAAAAATCAGTATAAATAAAAATAAAATAATTTTTGAACCAAAACTTATAAATGATAACAAAGAGTAGGTGATATGATTTAATGTATCAGGTGTTATGATTCGGATAATCAGCGTGAATGTATATTCCGAAAGCATTGCAAATAATTGAAAAATAATAGAGTAAATTATTTTTCTAATTAAAGTTGACTGATATAAAAAGCATAGTGCAAAAATAGTGATAATGCTCAAAATTGATGTTATAAAAATAGATAAATGTTTTTGTGGTGAATGAAAGCAAATTTGATTTATCATTAAAACGGACTCGGCACATATAAAACTAATATAGAATGCAGGGGTAGGAATATTTGATTTTCGTGTATATAAAGTTCTATCTAAATAGACTAAAATTAAAAGCAAGTCAATAATATATGAAAAAATATCAAGTAAAGTCATTAGAACCTCCTGGAATTATGTAATATCATTTGTTTTTGATAGGCAGTTTCAATATCTTTTTTCATGCGGCGGCTCAGAGGCAGTATATCGGAATTATCCATAATAAGCTCAGAACCGGAAAAATAATGTATGTGTGTAAGATTTGTAATGAAACTATTGTGACATTTTTTGAAAGGAAGATGACTTAACCTTTGTGCCCAGTCTTTTATAGTTCCCCTTGTCGATATTTTTCTGTCTGTAAGGCAGAAATTTAATAATTTTTTTCTTGAATCTATATTTTCAATATATAAAACATCATTAAAATTAACTACTTCCGAAATTTTATCAATGCTGTCTATCGTAAAGTAACAGTCATTATCGTTCATGTCAAGACGAATTTCATCAAGAATGGAAAAAAGTGTGTTGCGGCTTACTGGTTTTTGCAGATAATTGTATGGATGTACTTTAAAACTTTCGTGCATATATTCGGGATAACTGCTTATAAAAACGATAAAGACATGGCGGTCTATACTTGATCGTATTATTGATGCAAGTTCAATCCCGTTTAATCCGGGCATTTCTATATCAAGAAAAAGAATCTGAAAATCTCCTGAGTTTTTGAAGTTAGAAAGCAGATTGTTTCCATCCTTAAAAGAGGAGATTGTAAAATCAGTATTGCGTTCAAACTGGTAATTTAAAATTAATTTTATTGTTTCTTCCGTAAATATTGAATCATCGTCACAGATAGCTATTTTATAGTTCATAAAAAAGTCCCTCCAATTACCTGAAGTTTGTAAGTTTGCCTATAATTTGATTTGTTGGAACAATAAGTAAACATGCATTTATCATAAGGTAATATTGTGGCATTTCATTGTACATGAATAATGCATATAAAATTGAAATAAAACACAAAAAGCTAAAACACAATTTTTTTAATTTACTCTTTATGGCATATGAAAGTCTGTTGTTTTTATGGTCTACAGGTGATAATAATACTACAATAGTACAACACATTATGTAACATATAGCAAGAAAAGTTAAAGGAAAAATATTTAACAGTTTGTAATTAAATAGTGTAACAATAAATAGGGTATATGATATAATACTACATCTTATACGAGTGGAAGCGTGGGCACCGCCTACCATCATTTTTAATGGAATGATAATTATACAGAATAGAAAAGATGGGATAAAACGGTTAAAAATAATTCCGAAGACAAGCAGTGTCAGAGGGAAAAGTATAGTGTCGATTGCGTATTCAAAACAGTATATATAAGATGCCTGGTCTTTTGTGTTTATAATTCCTGTTTCTATAAAATAATCAGTTATGTGTATTGCGGCAGTGTTTGATATTTTCATAGTCAACCTCATTTCTAGTTTACTTTGTTTACATGTAATTAATAATTATACATTAAAAAAGAGTATTTGTGCGGTATAAATTGAAAAGTGGTCAGATTTTAGAGAAAAGTGGTAAAAAATATATAAATTTACCACTTTTCATTAAAATTCGACCACTTTTCGGTCTTTTTGGTTTTTGAATAATAAAAGATGTTATAGTTTGGAATGTACCAAAGTTAACAAACTAAAAGTACAAAATTAATCTGATAAAGGTTCGGGAAGACCGAATTCAGAGTACAGGGGAAGGAGATGAAAACTTTGAAAAAACTTAGAGAAGTTATCAAGGAGCATGGTAAGAAAATCTGTGAAATGGCAGTAAATGTTGCGACTGTTTCACAGTCAAGTTGTCACTATATGATGTATGAACCTGAACAGCCTGATGGATTGAAGGAGTTTATGAATAATCATGCTAAAGAAGGATGAAAATGTTGTGTTAGATAAATGACACATTTTTATTACCTTGTGTAATTAGGTAGGGAGACGAAATGGATTTTTAGTTTTTTAATTCTTAGGTTAGGTAATTGCGAAACTGATAATTAAATTTACCATAAGGAGTCCTATTTGAGGGGAAAGGAGCTAAAAATGAATAGTACCTTGCTTACTGGCAAAAATTAGGCACGCTTAATAAAGTCATATGTATTTTATGACTATTGTTCATGGCAATGGCTAATTTAATTGAGAAACAATTTAACCAAATCCCTTATTTTAAGGGAAAAGAGACTGAATTATGTAGGGGGAATAATTATTATGAAAATAAAATTAAAAAAATCTATTGGTACAATGTTAGTTGTTGGAATTCTTACTTTGGGAGGTGTTAATACAGCATATGCTGCAAGTTTTGGCAATTCCTTAAATGGAGCTTCGAGTGAAGAGGTTCTTCAAATAAGATATAATGGGGCTGCATGGAATTACTCTAAATCGGGATACAAAAACGCATCTTTTAAATATACTAGAGATGGCAGAACTCTTCTTAGCAGGACTGCTACTAATGGGAAAGTTACGGGGTCAGTTTGGGATGATTTAAGGTGGGGTAATAAATATGTTACACATTTTTCATGGAATCATCAAAAATAGTTATTAGTTTAGCTTGACAAAAAATTATATGTACTAATTGTACAGAAATGGGCATCTCGATAATTAAAAGGTCAAGATGTCCACCATTTTTGAGTAAAGATTAGAAGTGTAATTTAAAAGTATATAGAATTCTCAATTTTATTTAATACGAATTTAAAAGATATTAAATTAGAAAGTGAATTAATTGAATGTTGTAAAAATTCAAAATATTCATAACACATTTTGAAGGAAATATGACAAAAAGATTATAACTGTAATTCAATATATAGTATCAGTTATATATTGATTAAAATTTTAAGGAGCAGATATGGGAAAATCTTTATTTAGAGTTACCGATATATTGGAACTATGTATTATCTATATGTTTATGTTTTTTCTGAATGTTTTATTTGATTATGTAAAGACCATCGATATTGATTCTTATATCTTAAAAGCCTTTTTGAAAAATTTTATGGATTATCAGACATTAATTATTTTTTTGTTTACATTGATTGTGCTGGTTTTTCACTATCAGATGCTACATAGAAAGAAAACAGAAATATATTGTAGAATACTTGTAGGAGATACTATATTTAATATTGCTATCCGGTATTTAATAGATTGCCTTATGATTTTAGGAGTTGTTTATCTTTTATTTACTTTTTTGAATTGTTATTTGAAACTCAAGATAACCAGTAATCTTTACCTTGTTTTGATCTTTATCATATATATATTAATTAGTGAAAGTCAGGTGTGGAGATATGAAAATTTATAAATTTTTTATTACAAAAATATTTTTAAGAAAAGTATTGCTTAGTATAACTATGATTATATTACTTTTTATGGCAAATTATACAACATTTATTGCTGCTCGTTCAATTCTGTCAACTTTTCAAGGATATTGTGAAATGAGTCGTATAAATCAGAGAGGTAATTATATCGCCAATCTGAATCCAGATAGTAATGTGGATATTGATTCAATCAAGGAAAATGGAGCACAAAAAGTATATGATTATTTAAATAAAAATTTTAAGTATGCTTTTTATACAGATGGATTTATAGTGTCATTACCACACTTTAAGAATATGGAGATTTCATTAAGCTATATGAATAGAGAGTATTATGGGTTGAATAAATTTGAAATTTCCAAAGGAAAGGATCTGGATTTTGATTATCAATTTGGTAAAAGTAAGGAATTGCCTGTTTTGGTGGGAAAAGGCTTAAGCAAGGAGTATCCGATAGGTTCGACAATAAAGATTAAAGATCCTGTTATTGAGCAGCCATTGACTTTAAGAGTTAGAGGTATTTTAAAACAAAATGCTTGTCATTCCAATTATTATGCTCTCAATTCAAAGAACTATTATAATTTTTCAATTTTTGTTCCTGTTAATAATGAATTTATTAAAAATGCTAATATCGACCTTAAATTAAATGGTTTAATGGATGTTATTATTATCAAAACGACAAAAGAAAAAATAAAAGAGTTAAGTAAGGTGATAAATGATAACCTTAATTTGAAATTTGACTTTTTTAGTCAACAGGAAAACTTTGATTATTTTAATGAATACTATTTATATTCTTTAAAAATCATAGCTATGACAACTCTGGTTTTGATTATAGTGATAACTTGCCTGTCTATTTGGAATGCATTAGTCAGTGTTAGGTTAATGATAAAAGACTTTACAATTAATTTGTTGGTTGGATTAAGCTATTCAAAGTTAAAAGGGATATTTTACAAATATTTTAGGATAATGTTTTTTGTTAATTTGATAGTGATTTTTATAATCACTGCTTACAATAGATATGGTTGTTGGCTGAGAAAAGATGCAACTTTTGCAACTTATGGATTGTTTGGTTTGATAGGAATGGATTGGTGTTCTTTATTGATAGTATTTATTTCTGACATTATTATTGGGAAGATTATTGTTGGTAATATGTTAAGAAAGATTAAAAAGATTCCGATTTCTTTGGGGGTATTGCAATGATGAAAATTATAGATTTAAATATCAGGAGAAAAGTATATAAAAATAAAAAAGCACAGCTTTCAATATTGAATGATTTTAAGCTTGAAGTTAATACTGGCGAAAGGATTGCAATTGTAGGAGAGTCAGGAGTAGGAAAGAGTTCATTACTTAATATTATAGGGTTGTTAGATAAAGATTATGATGGTGATTATTCTCTTTTTGGTTTGCCTACAGGTCATTTGAGTGAGAAGGAGTCTGCCAAATGGCGAAATGAAAAAATTGGTTTTGTTCTTCAGGAATCTGCATTAATTAACTCTTTAACGATTGAAGATAATATTAGATTACCTTTGCTTTATGCTAATCATTGCAAAAAAGCTTTTAAAGCGGATGAGTTTGAAAATGTGATCAATACGATTGGAATTAAATCTATATTGAAAAAAAAGCCACAGGAATGTTCAGGAGGTCAAAGATCAAGAGCGGTATTTGCAAGGGGGATAATAATGAACCCTGAAATTATTTTGTCAGATGAACCTACAGCGTCTTTAGATATGAATAACAGAGAAAAAATTATAAATTTACTTTTTAAAATGAATAAACAATTTAATACTACGATTATTACTGTAACACATGATTTAGAAATAGCAAATCGTCACGATAGAGTAATTCGTATTGAAAGGGGGATGTAAAATGGGGCTTCTTATTATTATTATTTCAATGTTACTAGGAATATTTTTGATTGCTATGGGGATTTTTCGAGGAAAATATAAATATTGGCGTATAATATTCATTTTGTTCGGAATAATATTTATTTTTATTGCAGTTTATTTAGGACTTCCTAAATAAAAAATATCGTATAGACTTTAAAAGTCTGAAAAAGTAAGAGTTCAAAAGAGAATGGCGCAGATAAGATACAGAAAAAGATAAGTAATGTAAAATATACTAATGGTGAAAATGAAGATATCTGGACATATAGGGAATGGTTAACATATAAACGAGGATCTTAACGCATTATGTGATGAGATAATAGAGGTTGAAGAAGGCAGGCTGGTGTAAACTGATGA
>CAKRFY010000025.1 GCA_934320895.1 uncultured Lachnospiraceae bacterium
CTTGGTACAGATGTAACAGCCGTTCTTATCGGTTCTGATGTTAAAGGTCTTACAGATGAATTAGCAGAGTATGGTGCTGACAAGGTTATCGTCGTAGATGATCCTGAGTTAAAAGAGTACAGAACAGAGCCATATGCTCATGCATTATCTTCAGTGATCAACGAGTACAAGCCTGAGATCGTATTAGTTGGAGCAACTGCAATCGGTCGTGACTTAGGTCCTCGTGTTTCAGCTCGTGTTCAGACAGGTCTTACAGCAGACTGTACAGTACTTGAGATTGGTGATTTCCCAATCAATGCAATTCCTGGACAGGAAGACAAGCAGAAACACAATCAGCTTCTTATGACTCGTCCTGCATTCGGTGGTAACACTATCGCTACTATCGCTTGCCCTGACAACCGTCCACAGATGGCAACAGTTCGTCCAGGTGTTATGCAGAAGATCGAGCCTGTAAAGGGAGCAAAAGCAGAAGTTATCGAGTTCAATCCTGGATTTACTCCAAACAACAAATATGTTGAGATCCTTGACATCGTTAAAGATCTTTCAGATACAGTTGATATCATGGATGCAAAGATCCTTGTATCAGGTGGACGTGGAGTTGGAAGCAAAGAAAACTTTGCAATGCTTCAGGATCTTGCTGATGTAATCGGTGGAACAGTTAGCTGCTCACGTGCAGTAGTAGATAACGGATGGATGCCAAAAGAGTTACAGGTAGGACAGACAGGAAAGACAGTTCGTCCTAATGTATACTTCGCAATCGGTATCTCAGGAGCTATCCAGCATACAGCAGGTATGGAAGAGTCTGACATCATTGTTGCAATCAACAAAGATGAGACAGCACCTATCTTTGATGTAGCTGACTACGGTATCGTAGGCGACCTCAACAAGATCGTGCCAAAGCTTACAGAAGCTTTAAAAGAGGTTGTTAAATAATTAAACAGACAATTCTTTATATAATAAAGGCGGTATATCCGGTTCCGGGTATGCTGCCTTTTTTGTGTTATAGGAAAATTCATGTTTCCTATAACACAAAAAACACTCCGTGAGGATGCGCATTCAGCTCAAGCGTGAAAGAGTCGCAAGCGACTCTTTGTACATTTTAAGTATTGGAAAGGCGTCGCAAATAATATATAATTAAATAAAATGTGATGATATATATAATTATTAACAGGTGGTGAAAAACTTATGGGAAGATTTGTAAATCCGGATAACAGTGCTTTTCAGGTTGCTTTAAATTCTGAAATTTATATTGATAAGAGCGGAATGATTGAAGAAATAAATAAAGTGTTGGATACTATGCAGGGCTATATATGCCACAGCCGTCCAAGAAGATTTGGAAAATCCATCACTGCAAATATGCTTGCGGCTTATTACAGTAAAGGGTGTAAGTCGGAAAAGATGTTTTCGGAACTGGAAATATCAAAAAAGGATGACTTTAAAATGCACTTAAATAAATATAATGTTATTCATATTGATATTCAGTGGTTTTTATCGAATGTAAGAGATATATGTCAAATAGTAGAATATATTTCACAAAGTATCATAGAAGAACTCAGGCAGATATATCCAGAACAGATTTCTAAAGATGAAAATGCATTGTCAGAAGCTCTTTCAAAAATAAAAGAAGCTACAGGACAGAAGTTTATCATAATAATAGATGAATGGGATGCGCTTATTCGAGACGAGGATGCAGACAAGGATATTCAGGAAAAATATATCAATTTTTTGAGAGGACTGTTTAAGGGAACTGAGCCTACAAAATATATCGCACTTGCATATTTGACAGGAATACTTCCGATAAAAAAGCAAAAAACACAGTCTGCACTTAATAATTTTGATGAATATACAATGCTTAGTGCAGGAAGATTTTCGCCTTTTGTGGGATTTACTGAAAAGGAAGTTGAAAAATTATGTAATCATTATGAAAGGGATTTCAATGAAATTAAGCATTGGTATGATGGTTATATTTTAGGAGAACAGCATATATACAATCCAAAAGCTGTTGTCAGTGCTATGCTTGATGGTACTTTGCAAAGCTATTGGTCACAGACAAGCACATTTGAGTCTATAAGACCATTTATCAATATGGATTTTGACGGTCTGAAAACAGAAATTATCAGAATGATTTCGGGAGATGAGGTAAAAGTAAAAACTACTACCTTTCAGAATGATATGATTACAATAAAAAATAAAGATGATGTTTTTATACTGCTTATTCATCTCGGTTATCTGGCATATGACCAACGAAAGCAGACGGCATTTATTCCAAATGAAGAAATTCGTGGAGAATTTGTAAATGCCGTTGAGGAAAATAAATGGAGTGAACTATATGATTTTGAAAAGAAATCAAATGAACTTCTTGAAGCAACATTAGACCTTGAAAGCGATATTGTGGCAGAAAAGATAGAGCAGATACATTCAGAATATACATCAGTTATTGAGTACAATAATGAAAATTCACTTAGCAGTGTGCTTACGATTGCGTATTTAAGTGCAATGCAGTATTATTTTAAGCCGGTTCGTGAACTACCGACAGGCAGAGGATTTGCAGATTTTATTTTTGTTCCGAAACCTCAATATTTAAACAGTTATCCGGCATTGGTGGTAGAATTAAAATGGAATAAAAATGCATCAACGGCACTTAACCAGATAAAAGAGAGAAAATATCCGCAGTCGCTTGTAGAATATACGGGAGATATTCTTTTGGTCGGAATAAATTATGATAAAAAGAAAAAAGTACATGAATGTGTGATTGAGGAGTATGAGGTTTGAGAAGTTTTTTGTAGTATAATATAGGAAGAAATATAGCAGTTGTAATTTTATGAGAAATATGGAGTGATTATGTTTAGATTTGCAAAAAGAAAAAATAGTATAAGGAAAGTGTCTGAGGAATGTAGAAAATATTTTTTTAGTGATGTAGAGAATACAACTGAAGATATTGAGGAAGAAAATTTGGTTTATGAAGAAAATACAGATGTGGAGCAATTAAAAGAAACGGAACCTAAAAATGAAAAAAGAAGAACTATATATGTTGATGAATATTTTATTGAAGCAGCAAGGTTTGTTATAGAGTCTGATAGAGCTTCATCAGGACAATTAATGAGGAGATATTCAATAGGTTATAATCGGTCAGGAAGAATTCTTGACCAATTATGTAAAGAGGGAATAGTTGGGAAAGCAAAAGGGACAGGACCTAGAGAAGTTTTATTTACATTAACGCAATTTGAACACTATTTAAAAAATGTTAATGTACAATGTGATATAGATGAAAGTAAAAATGAGAACAATTTGCAAGAAAATATACAATGTGAGAAAGAGGAAAATAGTAAAAAAGATTTTTTTAGTGAAGATATAAAAATTGATGCGATAGAACTTATGAGATATATTGACACATTAGATGGATATAATTTTGAAAAGGTTTGTGCACATATATTGTGTTGCAATGGATATATTAATATTTGTGTTACGAGTGGAAGTAAAGATAGAGGAATTGACATTATTGCAGAAAAGGATGGAATGAAATATGCTGTACAATGTAAGCATTATTCATCCAATGTAGGAAATCATGCGGTACAAGAAGCGTTTTCAGGAAAATCTATTTATAATGCAGATGTTGCAGTTGTTTTGACTAATAGTTATTTTACTCAACAGGCTGAACAGGATGCAAGAACATTATGTGTGGAATTGTGGAATAGAAGTAAATTATTAAGCATGATTGAAAATGTTAATTATATAAGTGAAGTCACAGAACAAAGTTATGAAAAAGAATTATCAGATGATTGTTTAAAGTTATTTTGCGAAAGTATATTGGAAGCATTTAGACAGTTTCAAGTTTATTTAATGGCTCAGAGTGTATATGTAGAAAATGCATATATAAAATATAGCTTTGCTTTAGAAAAGGGAATAAGGATTAAGAAAGTATTATCGTTACAAAATGATATTTCTTTAAATTTAGGCATTTCAATACAGATTAATGTTAATTATGAAAAGAGTAATATAGAAATAATTATTCCAAAAAAATTTTTGTATGAAAGATATATGCAGTAATATTTTCCTACTCTGCGTCCGTTATTCATAATGTTCTTATAATTATCTATAGTAATAACGTCAAAAACTCAATAGAATTTGTTTAAAATAAAATCCATAAACCCTATTGAGATTTTTTATCTTTTGTAGTATAATATGCAAGGTTACTACGGAAAAAATGGAAATAACTGTGAAATATGTTGTGGCTAAGACTTGCTTACGGTGATACACAGGGAGTTACATGTATCATTAATATCTGCATACCAAAGCTACAGCTTAAAATAAATAGGTCACTATAGTAAATCATACCAACTATAATAGGAGGATTGCCATGCGTGGAATTGACACACAGACAAAAAAAATCAGGGAACAGGTATTTGAAGAAGTTGCTCGTGCAGCTTACAGCACAGGAGATGTAAGCCATGAGTTAGAAGAAATACCATATAAGATCACACCATCAGATGTTCCACTTTATCGTGAGAGCATTTGGAGAGAAAGGGCTATTGCATCAGAAAGAGTTCGTCTTGCTATGGGACTTTCACTCAGACCATTAGACAAGCCGGTACATATTACAGAGGGATTTGCAGAAAGCAATATTTCGGAGAAATATTATGAGCCACCTCTTATGCAGGTTATTCCATCAGCATGTGATATGTGCGAAGATAACAAGATCGAAGTAAGCAACATGTGCCACGGATGTGTAGCACATCCATGTATGGAGGTCTGTCCAAAGGAAGCTATTTCAATGGTAGACGGACATGCATTTGTTGATCAGGATAAGTGTATTAAATGTGGCAAATGTATCGCTATATGTCCTTATCATGCTATTATCAAGAGAATCAGACCTTGTGCTGAAGCATGTGGAATAAACGCTATTGAGAGTGATGAGCACGGACGTGCAAAGATCAACAATGATAAGTGTGTATCTTGTGGTCAGTGTATGGCAAGTTGTCCATTTGGAGCAATTGCAGATAAGTCACAGATTTTCCAGATGATCAGAGCTATTCAGCGTGGAGATGAAGTGATTGCAGAGATCGCACCTGCATTTGAGGGTCAGTTTGGTCCGGATATTACACCAGCACAGGTTATAGCTGCATTAAAAGATTGTGGATTTAAGGATGTACACGAAGTTGCACTTGGCGCTGACATAGGAGCTGTATCAGAGGCTCATCACTATGTTAAGGAAGTTGTAAATGGAGATCTTCCATTCCTTCTTACATCATGCTGTCCTGCATGGTCAATGCTTGCTAAGAAGTATTTCCCAGATATAATCGACAGTGTATCTCAGGAACTTACACCTATGGTTGCTACAGCCAGAAGTATTAAGAAGAAACATCCTGATGCAAAGGTTGTATTCATTGGACCATGTGCAGCAAAGAAACTTGAGGCATCAAGAAGAACAGTAAGAAGTGATGTTGATTTTGTAATCACATTTGAGGAATTAAATGCTATATTTAAGGCAAAGAACATTGACTTTAACAATTATGAGAAAGGTCGTTCGATGCATGAAGCAACAGGAGCAGGACGTGGATATGCTGTTGCCGGTGGTGTTATAAGTGCCATTGAGCAGTGTATAGAAGAATATTATCCTGGAACAGAAGTTCAGACAGAGCATTGTGAGGGACTTGCAGATTGTAAGAAGATGCTTCTTCTCGCAAAAGCAGGTAAGAAAGATGGCTGTATGATCGAAGGAATGGGTTGTCCAGGAGGATGTGTTGCCGGTGTTGGTACAATTCTTCCAATTAACAAGGCTAAACTTGCAGTTGCAAAAACAGTTAAAGAGTCTACAACAAAAATTCCAGCAAAGGATCTGCTTGAAATACAGTTGCCTTAAATAAGGGATTAAATATTACGCTTCGCACTGTAAAGGTGAACAGTGATGTTTAAATTTAATTTAGATTTTATTTAAGATGTATTATATTGAAATAATTATGACAGCCTGATAATATATATGTTATCAGGCTGTATTTCATATGATCAAACGGATATTTGCAATCCGCTTTGCTACTTGCCTGATAGTGTTAAATAAATGACAAATTATAGGATTGGAGAGTATCATGTTAGAAATTATCAAATCAATTATTTTTGGAATTGTTGAGGGAATCACGGAGTGGCTGCCTATAAGCAGTACAGGGCATATGATTCTTCTTGATGAATTTATTAAAATGGATGTATCTGCTGAATTTAAAGAAATGTATCTTGTAGTTATTCAGCTCGGAGCTATTCTGGCAGTTGTTTTATTATTCTGGTGGAGGATATGGCCATTTTGTAAAGAGGAAAATTTTCAAAAACACTTTGTAAAAAGAAAAAAAATGCAGTTTTTAGATGATTTTCGGTTTATTAAGCAGGATATTTTTATAATGTGGATTAAAATCGTAATTGCGTGTATTCCGGCAGTTATTGTTGAACTTGCATTTGGCAATAAGCTTGAAAAATTGTTTTATAATTACAAGACAGTATCAATTATGCTTATTCTCGTTGGTATTGTGTTTATAATAGTTGAAGATAAAAACAAGAAAAATAAACCATCTGTAAACAGGATAGGTGAAATTACATATACGACAGCATTTTTGATTGGAATGTTTCAGCTTGTCGCAGCTGTATTCCCTGGTACATCAAGATCTGGTGCAACGATTATAGGAGGTCTTATTCTAGGTCTTTCAAGAACAGTAGCAGCAGAATTTACATTTTATCTTGCAATACCTGTTATGTTTGGAGCAAGCCTTATTAAAGTGATTAAATTTGGATTGGCATTTTCAGGTCTGGAAGCAGGAATTTTGATAGTAGGTATGTTAACAGCGTTTATTGTATCACTGTTTGTCATTAAATTCCTTATGGGATATATTAAAAAACATGATTTTAAGGTGTTTGGATGGTATAGGATAATTTTAGGCGCGCTTGTTTTGATCTATTTTGCAATGGTATAGTTGCAAAATGTAAAAATATGTCATATGATTTTATAAATAGTTTATAAAAAACAACAAAAAAGGTGTTGACTTATAGTATATTAAAGTGTAATATAATTATGATAGTAGGAAACACCTACTACCCTTTTTTCAATTCATACCTAGGCATCCTGTACCCGCAGGATGCCCCCTTTTTTTTCAAGGGTAAAATTTACTTTGCTGATTTTGCCGCTGTTGACAATATGTCAGACAAGCATTATTATATCAGACAAGGGATTATATAACTTTAAGGAGGCGTTTCGCGTGGATTTTCAGAGAATAGATAAGAATACTGTTCAGTGCAGAATGACAGAAGAAGAGATGAATTCATACGGGTTTGCAATAGAAGATTTTTTTACAAATCAGGAAAGGTCAAGAGAATTCCTTGAGAGCATTGTAGAAAAAGCTGAGGAAGAGATAGGATATGAAATACAGAGTGGTATGGTTTCCATGCAGCTTATGCGCATGCCGGACAATTCACTTACGATTACATTTACAGACAGAGGAGAGGATGCTATTCACAATATGCTCAATCAGATCCAGAGTCTTGCAGGCATGATAGATGATTCAAATGTACCAGATATTATCGCAAACGGACTGGTTGAAAAAGATGATGCCAATGATATTGAAGATTTGTCTGAAGCTGCTACAGATGAGACAAAAAGTGTATCGATGGATGAATTTCAGAATGACAATTCACTTACAACTGAAAAGCAGAAGAAAGCATATAAAGAGCATATAAAAGAATTAGAAAAAAAGAAAAGAGCAAAAGAAAAGAAGGCTGCATGTGCTGCCAAGGTATTTTGCTTTGATTCGTTACATAATATCGAGATTTTTGCTGAAACAGTCTGCATTGATAAAAATATATCAAGCAAATTGTATAAAGATACAGAAAATGGAAAATATTATTTGTTTGTGAAAAAAGGTAAGCTCAAATTTGAGGAGTATACTAAGCTTTGCCGTCAGTTGACAGAGTATGCGAAGCTTTGTTCACAGCAGATATATATTGAACAGTATTGTAAAGAGCATTTTGAATGTCTCATTTCAAAAGATGCCATAAAGATTTTGAAAGAATATTAAAATAGAGTGGGAGTCTGGGAAAATTAAAATGAGATATGATTATGATTACGACGGAAATTCTATAAGTAAAAAAGACATACTTGTGGAAGTGCTTATTACGATTGTTGAGATAGCTGTAGTTGTTGCAGCAGCATTTTTGATTGTTCGTTTCGGATTGGAGACGATTAAGGTTTCAGGAAGCAATATGGAACCTACTTTTAAAGATGGGGACAATATACTTATAAATAAGATGTCCTATAAACTTCATTCTGTTAAGAGGAATGATGTTGTCGTAGTAAAGCAGGAGGGAAGTGAGCACAATTATTATGTAGTGCAGAGAGTTATAGGACTTCCGGGAGAAAAAGTTAAGATTTCCAATGGTGAAGTGTATATTAATGGAAAAGTTCTGAATGAGAAATATAACTTCCCACTTATGAAAAATGGTGGACTTGCTTTGGAGGAGATCACACTTGATGATGATGAGTATTTTATGCTGTGTGACAATAGAAATGATTGTGAGGACAGCAGAAATGCAAGTGTTGGCAATGTTTTGAAAAGTAATATAGTTGGAAAAGCATGGATCAGGACAAATTCATTTGCATTTGTAAGCATGATTGATAATTTCAAGAATAATGACAGTTCTTCATCATCAGATAGCAAAAATTAAGTTGCTGTTCGCAACACAGGTGTGAATAGTGACAAAATTAAATGTTGTAAATTATTACTAAATATAAGGGCGTAAATTATTATTTTGCGCCCTTGATTTGTCATTTTGCGTATTGATCTTAGTTTATAGGGAGAATAGGAGAATGGATATATCCATAAAGATTGTTATAGCGGTAGTTATAGTACTTATATTAGTAGTTGCGAAGATAATATATGATGAAAAAAAATATATTGAGAAACTTACATCAAGACTAAAAAGAACATGGGGAATACCTTCAAGAAATGAATATACAGAAACAGTATGGAAGAATATAAAATATTATTATGATAAAACAGCGTCAGAAAATAATATAGATGATATTACATGGAATGATCTTGATATGGACAGTATATATAAAAAAGTAAATCATACAAGAACTTCTGTAGGTGAGGAATATTTATATTCTCTGCTGCATAAACCGTGTGTTGATAAAGCTGAACTTTTAGAGAGGGAAAGAATTATCTCTCTAATGGCAGAAAATGAAGATAAAAGGCTGAAACTTCAGATTGCTTTTTCACAGATGGGAAAACCGGGCAAAATATCTGTATATGAGTATATGAGTGGCGTAAGTGATATAAATTCGCCAAATAGGCTGAAACACATTTTGTGTGGAATTGCTTTCTTACTGAGTGGTATGCTATGTTTTGTATGGCCGTCTATTATGATAATTGTTTTTATAATAGTTGTTATCTATAATGTTTTTTCATATTATAAAGACAAAGCTATGCTTGAACCATATATACAATTATTTGGCTTTATAGTACGCACTGTAGAACAGAGCAAGGAAATTGTAAAGCTTGATATTCCAGGACTTGAAAAATATATGGACAAACTTAATAACTGCATAAAAAGTTTTAAAAAGTTTAGTAGAAGCAGTTCATTGATAGCGGGAGGTGGTCAGATGTCAGGCGATCTTCTTGATTCGATCATGGACTATGTCAGGATGCTTGTCCATATTGATATAATAAAAATGTGTACTATGGTGTCAGAAGCGAAAAGGCTTAGTGGAGAGTTGTTTAAAATATATGAAACTGTAGGATTTCTTGACAGTATGATATCAATATGCTCGTATAGGGATAGCCTTGAAAGTTTCTGTATTCCTGAATTTGACAGTGAAAACATAATGCTTGATGCAAAGAATATATATCATCCTCTCATAAGTGAACCTGTGAAAAACAGTATAAGTGCCGATAGATCAATATTACTTACTGGTTCAAATGCATCGGGAAAATCTACATTTATTAAGACTATTGCCATAAATGCAATATTTGCACAGACCATTCACACAGTGCTTGCTGATTCATATAAAACATGCTTTTATTATATTTATTCGTCAATGGCACTAAGGGACGACCTTTCTAATAATGAGAGTTATTATATAGTAGAAATAAGATCGCTTCAGAGGATACTGAATAAGGCATCTGAAAGTAGAGTACCTGTATTATGTTTTATTGATGAAGTTTTAAGAGGAACAAATACTTTGGAAAGAATCGCATCTTCATCCGAAATTTTGGCATATCTTACGAGAAAGGGTGCTATGTGCTTTGCTGCAACTCATGATATTGAACTTACAAATATGCTGAAAAATTATTATTCAAATTATCATTTTGAAGAGCATGTTGATGAGGAGAATGTCCTTTTTGATTATAAGTTGAGAAAAGGGCCGGCAAATACAAGAAATGCTATAAAACTGCTCAATATGATAGGGTATGATAAAGTGATAACTTATGGTGCTGAAAAACAGGCTGAGAAGTTTCTTGAAACAGGAATATGGAGTGAGACTGTAATCTGAATTGAATAAAAAGGAATGTACTGGAAATACTACACAGTAAAAAGAAAGGTGTGGTGTTTTGCATGAACAGAATAATTAAGAACTCCGGGTTAGTCTGTGGTTTTCTGATCATTGTTGCTGTTTCAAATTTTATCTGTTATAAGTCAGCGTTAAAACAGTTTGAAAAAATGACACAGAAATCAGAAACATACATTACAAGTCAGATAAAAGATTATACAGATGAGAAGATAAAAAATGAGTGTGCAAAGGCTATAGAAAACAGTGATTCAAAGAGTGTGACAACAGGAGCAGGCAGTGGTGATAAACTTACTGTCCAAACAGTGTATCAGGTTGAAAAATATGATTCAGCAAAAGATATATCAAGTGCTGAGTATAGGAATCTGCCTGAAAAACTGGTTGGTTTAAACAGGAATCAGGTTGATGAGTATTGCCACAATTATATGAACAATATGTCTGCCGATGAATATCTCGCAGGGCTTCAGAGTATGGGTATCGTAAGTTTTTCAAGTGACAGGCTTGTGATAAAAAAGATATATGATGTGACAAAGATAAAATACAAATATTATCTTATTGCGATTGACGGGGAAGTTGTTGTATATTATGGAGATAAAAAGACAATTTTTGATTACACAGGCATAAAGACATCGAAGCTAAATAAAAAAGAGAGAAATGCGCTTAAAAAGGGCGTTGAAGTTAAAAATGAGGACGAATTATATGGGATTTTGGAAAATTATTCATCCTGATAATAGAATTAAAGTGTATTTTGCACTGTAAGAAACGGAGATAAAAATGAGAAGTGTTCCAATTTTGATAATAGGCGGAGGAGCTGCAGGTATGATGGCTGCGGCTTCTGCTTTGAGTTTTGGAAAAAGAGTTATGGTAGTCGAAAAGATGAACCAGCTTGGGAAAAAAATACTTGCGACGGGAAATGGAAGATGTAATTATACAAATTTAGATCAGAGAGCACAATTTTATCATGTTGATGAAAAAGACGATGTCTGGAACGTGATAAAAAGGTTTGATGAGAAAAAAACAATAAGTTTTTTTAAAAGTACAGGCGTATTCCCAAAAGACAGGGACGGATATGTATATCCGATGTCTTTACAGGCTGTTTCGCTTAGAAACTGTCTCGCACATAAGATAGGTAAAGCTGAAATACATCTTGAAGAAGAAGTTATAGATATAGAAAAAAATATAAGTGCTACAGGAAAATGTACGGGATTTATCGTTAAAACTGATACAGACAGATATCTTGCAAAGAATGTTATTGTTACGGCTGGTGGAATGGCTGCAAAGTGCCATGGAAGTGATGGTACATGTTTTGGTATGCTTAAAAAACTTGGCCATACGATAGTAAATCCCGTTCCTGCACTTACATGGTTAAAACTTGAAGGAAAATATACAAAACTCTGGGCTGGTGTAAGAGCAGCGGGAATTATAAAAGTTTATGATGAGGATGGAAATAAACTTGCCAGTGAAAGTGGCGAATTACAGCTTGTAGCTACAGGAATATCAGGCATACCTGTTTTTCAGGTCAGCAGATATGTTTCAAGGCGATTGGATGAAAACAAAAGGTCTTATATAGAAGTTGATTTTTTACCTGAATTTTCAAAGGATGCATTGCTTGATGAAATATTCAGAAGAAAACAGGAAGATGAAGAATTAGAAGCGGCATATATTCTTGAGGGAATTGTGAACAATAAACTTGTTGATGCTGTTTTATTTAAGACTGGGATAAAAAGAGAAACCAGACTTAAACAGATAACAGCAGCTAAATGTGAAGAAATCTGTGATATCTTAAAGAAATTTAGAACAGAGGTTAGGGAAACAGCGGGTTTTGATAATGCACAGGTAACGTCGGGCGGAGTAAAAAGAAGTGAAATAGAATTTAATGATATGAGCTCTAAAATATGTCCGGGATTATATCTGGCAGGAGAGATAGTTGATGTTGATGGCATATGTGGAGGCTACAATCTCCAATGGGCGTGGAGCAGTGGTTATATTGCCGGAATGAGTGCAGCGGGAGGAAAAAAGCAGTGATACATATAGGTCAGTTGAAGGTACCGGTAGAAATAGTTGCAAAAAAAGCAGACAAAGAAGATTTAAAAAAAGGTATTATATCATCAGGTGAGATATCTGTTATAGAAAAATATATAGAGAAAAAACTTAAACTTAAGTCAGGGGATATAAAAAAACTAAAAGTATTAAAAAAATCAGTAGATGCAAGAAAAAAGGAACAGCTATCATTTGTATACCAGATTGATATTGTGTGTGATAATGAGAAAAGGATTGTAAGCCGTTACAAAAAGAATGATGTAGCTATAATAGAAAAGAAACAAAATAATATAGAAAAAATCTTAGAACAGCATGATGAAGGGCTTGACAAAGATTCAAAAATAGTAATCGCAGGTTTTGGACCGGCAGGTATTTTTGCAGCATATGAACTTGCGAAAGCAGGATATAGACCATTAGTTATCGAGAGAGGTCTTGATGTAGATAATAGAAAAAAAACTGTTGAAAAGTTTTGGGATACCGGAGAACTTGATACGGAATGTAATGTTTCATTTGGTGAGGGTGGAGCAGGAACATTTTCTGACGGCAAACTAAATACGATGGTCAAGGACAGATTTGGATATAACCGCATGGTATTAGAGACATTTGTTAAATTTGGTGCACCTGAGGAAATACTTTATCTGCAAAAGCCTCATATAGGGACTGACAAGTTGGCTGATGTTGTAAAAAATATCCGTATAGAGATTGAGAAGCTTGGTGGTAAAGTAAGATTTGGTGTAAGGCTTGACAAATTAAATATTGATAATAATAAAAAGACAGGGGATAAAATGATCACATCAATAAGTGTGACTGACCGTATTAGCAGAAAAACGGAAGTGATAGAATGTGATACACTTATACTTGCGATAGGACACAGTGCCAGAGACACATTTTTAAGCCTTGATGAGAGCGATGTTATAATGCAGCAAAAATCATTTGCCATTGGTGTGCGTGTTGAACATTTGCAGGAAATGATAGGAAAAAATCAGTATGGTGATATGTATAAGTTACTTCCTACTGCCGATTATAAACTTACACATCAGACAAAGACTGGAAGAGGTGTATATTCTTTTTGTATGTGTCCGGGCGGATATGTTGTAAATGCATCTTCTGAAAAGGGTATGCTTGCCGTAAATGGAATGAGTGATTATTTGAGAGACAGTAGAAATGCCAATAGTGCAATAGTGGTAACTGTCGGTCCTGAGGATTTTGATGGTGATGATGCTCTTGCAGGGATGAGATTTCAGCAGAAGTGGGAGACAAAAGCATATGAGGCAGCAGACGGAAAAATTCCAGTACAGCTTTTTGGGGACTTTAAAAAGAACAGAATAAGCAGTGAATTTGGTGAAGTTGTACCTGAGACAAAAGGAGAGTTTGCTTTTGCAAATGTCAGACAGGTGCTTCCAGATGATGTAGCTTCCTCTATAGAAGAGGGAATAGCCGCATTTGAAAAGAAGATAAAAGGATACAGCAGGGATGATACACTTTTGCTTGGTATCGAGAGCAGAACATCTTCACCAGTAAAAATATTGAGAGATGATTCTATGCAGTCTAATATAAGAGGAATATATCCATGCGGTGAGGGTGCCGGATATGCTGGTGGGATAACATCAGCTGCAATGGATGGAATAAAAGTCGCAATGCAGATAATAAAAGGAGGAAATTAGAAATGACAATGGATGAAAAGATAAAGAGGATAAATGAATTATATCATAAATCTAAGGCTGAGGGGCTTACAGAAGATGAACTTGCTGAACAGAAAAGATTGAGGCAGGATTATATAGCATCGGTAAGAGGAAATCTTACAAGCCAGCTTGAAGGTATAACGGTTGTAAATCCTGATGGCACAGTGGTTGATATGAAAAAGAAAAGAAAGAAGTTGCATTAATATATGGAAAAGTCAGTTTTAAGAAAAGAAATGAAACGGCTGCGCAGGGACATAGAAGATAAAGAAAGAAAAATAAGAGATGAGAAGATATTAAAAAATGTTCTAAATCTTGGCAGCTTCAAAAATAGTGACTGGTTTTATATTTATGTGTCATATGGAACTGAGGCGGATACAAAAAATATAATAAAATATCTGCTGGAACTAAAAGATACAAAAAAGATACATATTGCAGTTCCAAAAGTTTTAGGTGATGAGATGGAATTTTTTGAGATTGATTCACTTGACGAATTAAAAGAAGGATGTATGGGTATATTAGAGCCTGACAATAATAATATAGTAAATATAGAAGCAGTGAAAGTCACCGAAAAAGCATTTATGGTACTTCCGGGGCTTGCATTTGACATTGAGCGCAAAAGAGTAGGTTATGGTGGCGGCTTTTATGATAAGTATCTTGACAGATATGGTGCTGACAGATTTTTTAAGGCGGGTATATGTTATGATTTTCAGATGCAAAAGCAGGATATGATAGAAGCTGATAATAACGATATCGCAGTAGATGTGGTAATTACAGACAGGGCACATTATTAGAAAATCAATACGGTATATAATATATAAGTTTATTTTTGTTTACAAATATAATCTCTTTTTTATAACTAATCACAATTTGAACACAAACAATACACAAACAGAACATAGTTAGGTTGTATTATTGTACTTGTAATAAAGAAACAGACATGATCAGTTTTCTGAAGGGAGAGATTTATATGCGTAAGAATAACTTTTTAAAGATAACAACATATGCAGCAGTATTTGGTTTGATTGGTGGAATGAGTTTTGAAGGAACTACATATATTTCAAACAAATATATAAATAAATCAGCAGTTGAAAGTTCAAAGACAACAAGTAAAAGTATAGATAAAACAACAACATTATCATCAACAAACACAAGTACAAGCAGCTCTGATGGAGTATCAGGAGTATCAGAAAGCGTGCTTCCATCAATAGTTGCAATTGATGTAAAAACAACTGAAACTTCCACAGATATGTTTGGAAGAACATATAAACAGGATGCGAGCGGCAGCGGTTCAGGAATTATAGTTGCACAGGATAGCAAAAATATTTACATTGCAACAAACAATCATGTTGTTGCTGATGCATCAAGTGTTTCAGTTACATTTAATGATAAGAGTGTTTACTCAGCAACAGTAAAGGGAACTGATTCAGACTCAGACCTTGCAGTTGTGGAAATTCCACTGTCAAAACTTTCAGCCGATACATTAAGCAATATAAAAGTTGCAACACTTGGTGATTCAAGTAAGGTTAAAGTCGGCGCACAGGCTATTGCAATAGGAAATGCGCTTGGATATGGAACTTCTGTAACAGTTGGATATATAAGTGCAAAAGACAGAGAGGTATCGGGAGAAGATAATACAATGAAGCTTCTTCAGACAGATGCAGCTATCAACCCAGGTAATAGCGGTGGCGCACTTGTTGATTCATCAGGTGCTGTTATCGGGATAAACTCATCAAAATACGCCGATACATCAGTTGAGGGAATGGGCTTTGCAATTCCTATAAATACGGCAATTCCTATCATCAACGACATAGTAAAAGCACAGACTGTATCAGAAGATGAACAGGCATATCTTGGAATAAAAGGAACAAATGTAACATCTGAATATGCACAGTATTATAATCTTCCAGAAGGTATTTATGTATCAGAGGTGACATCTGGTTCACCAGCTGAAAAAGCTGGGATCAAGAAAGGTGATGTTATCGTAAAATATAAAGGCAAAGAAGTGACAACCATGGATGGACTTCAGGAGAAGATGGCACTTTGCAAAGCTGGAGACAAAGTTGAGATAACAGTAAAGAGAGCTGACAATGGAGAGTACAAGGAAGTTAAATGCAATGTTACATTAGGTAAAAAGTCAGATGCTCCTGAAAGTACGGATAACAGTTCAAATGACAGCTCAGATAATTCTGGTTCAGACAATGGACAGTACAATAATAACGGACAGAATGGACAGGGTAACAGTGGTTCATTGTTCAACTAATGATATATGCTGTAATCGTTGCTGGTTGCACTATAGGTGTGAACAGCAACACATATAAACATAAAAAAATATAAATATTATGAAATATAAAAAAACATATTTACAAGTTTATTTTTATATGTTATATTCTAATAGTTGTGTCTTTGCTAAAAGACACAGTATCATTCAGTTACCGACACTCAGTATCAGGTCGCTCCGTCCGGTTCTTAGTGTCAGGTGAAATAAATACCCTATTATGGGACAGGAGGTCAATTATGATTAGTAAAGAAAAGAAAGCTGAAATTATCAAAACTTATGGACGTACACCAGAGGACACAGGTTCTCCAGAGGTACAGGTAGCTCTTTTAACAGCACGTATCCTTGAGCTTAATGAGCATTTAAAAGAGAACAAGAAAGATCATCATTCAAGACGTGGTCTTCTTAAGATGGTAGGTCAGAGAAGAAATCTTCTTGCTTATTTAAAGAAAAAAGATATCGATGCATATCGTGAGCTTATCTCTAAATTAGGTTTAAGAAAATAATCTGTCTGGTATTTATATATCGTCTTAGGGACAGAATTGCATAAAATGTTATCAGTATTGTTTTTGAATAATATTGATAACATTTTATTTTTTTGATAAGATATGATTATTATAGTTATGTGAATGTTGTAAAGTTGGTTGTTATGATATATAATCAGATAAAGTTTGAGAAATAGAAAAAATTTAAGATTAAACTTTGAAAACGGAGGAATATAAAATGTTTGACCGTCAGTCTACACATGTTGCCATGCTGTTTTGGGGTGGCGTTTTTTGTATGTTGGCTGCTTTATATATGGCTATGGCAAAAAATTATGATTTCAGAAAGAGAAAATGGTTATTTGCCATGCAGCTGTCAACAGCTATACTTTTATTTAATGATACCCTTGCATGGGCATTTCATGGTTATGAAGGTGAAGCAGGCTATTATTGGGTGCGCATAAGTAATTTTATGGTTTTTACATTCAGTAATGTTACATTACTGTTTTTTCATCAGTATGTATGTCAGATACTAGGCATAAAAAAGAATAAAAAGGCAACATTCAGGGTAAAGATTGTTTCTATGATTGCCCTGCTCGGAGCCGTTTTAGTTATTATTTCACAGTTTAATAATATGTATTACTATTTTGATAGTGATAATTTTTATCATAGAAATAGTTTGAATGTTATTTCTATGATTATTCCAATGCTTGGAATGTGCATTGATTTTTCTTTGCTTATTCAGTTTAGAAGAAATATAAGCAAAAAGATGTTTGTTTCGATTAGTTCATATATTGTACTGCCTGTTTTGGCGGCTGTTATTCAGATAGTATATTATGGCTTTTCTCTTATTAATATTGCAATATGTATATCTATGTTACTTATGTATATAGTTGCTATGGGAGAGCAGAATCAGGAAATTGCGATATTATCAAGAAAGCAGGCGCAGACAAAAGAGCAGCTTGATATATCGACTGTCCTTAACAAATGTGTTATGGAGCTTACATCAGATGTAGACATAAATGCAGCTATAAATAATCTTCTCATAGTCATAAATGACTATTTCAATGCAGATAGGTGTTATATATTTGAGGCGGATTACGAAAGAGATATAGTTGTAAATACCTATGAATATGCAAAACCAGGGGTTTCAAAACAGATAGATAATCTTAAAGAAGTACCTATGAGTGTAATATCAGTATGGATGGAAAGTTTCAGAAAAAATCAGGTTTATTATATTGAAGGACTTGAACAGGAGAAGGGTCGTGAGTCGTATGATATACTTGATGATCATCTGGCAGATAATCTGCTTGCTGTACCTATTTACAGTAAGGGAAAAAGTGATATCATAGGTTTCCTTGGCGTTGATAATCCCAGGGAACATTGCAAAGATGCTACATTATTATCATCTATACAGTATTTTGTGACTAACAGCCTTATGATAAAAGCGGAACAGGATAAGTTAAAATATTTAAGTTACCGCGATATGTTAACAAATATTTATAACAGAAATAAATACATTGATGTCGTAGATGGTTATAAAAATTCTTATATTGAAAAGATAGGTGTTATATATATTGATCTTAATGGCCTGAAGGCTGCAAATGATAAATATGGGCATGAAGCCGGTGACAGGCTTATATGTAATGCAGCACAGGTTATAGATGATGTATTTCCTAAAAAGGCATACAGAGTAGGTGGAGATGAATTTGTTATTATATGTTCTGATATACATAAAAATAAATTTAACGACAAGATAAAGGTTTTGTGCGAGAAAATGGATAAAAATGGTGTCAGTATATCGCTTGGAATGTTGTGGAGAGAACATACAAAAAATCTGCAAAACATGTTAAAAGAAGCGGATAGAAGGATGTACGAAGAAAAAGAGAGATATCACAGACTGATCAAAAATAAAGCATGATGCAGCTTGCAAATATTAAAAAAAAATGATATACTTATGCAGATGTTGTGTAGGCTGAAGCCGAGACTGCTGAAAAGTATATCTTTTTTTGTAGAAAGATATATTTTTCAGTTGTTTCGGGACGAGAGCCTACATAAAAAATACAATTGATAAGATAATTAAATATTGTCTGATCTTACAAAGAAAGGAGATTTTCATGGCATATAAATCGTTTTCCATGGAACTTGCCGGTAGAACTCTTACAGTTGATGTAGGAAGAGTTGCTAAACAGGCAAATGGTGCAGCACTCATGCACTATGGTGATACTACTGTACTTTGTACAGCTACAGCATCAGAAAAACCAAGAGAGGGGATTGACTTTTTCCCACTTTCAGTAGAATTTGAAGAAAAAATGTACTCAGTAGGAAAAATTCCTGGCGGATTTAACAAACGTGAGGGAAAAGCATCAGAGAACGCAGTACTTACAGCACGTGTTATTGACAGACCTATGCGTCCTCTTTTCCCAAAAGACTACAGAAATGACTGCTCACTTAATAATCTTGTACTATCAGTTGATACAGAGTGTCGTCCTGAACTTGTCGCTATGTTAGGTTCAGCGATAGCTACATCTATTTCAGATATTCCATTTTATGGCCCATGTGCTACGACACAGCTTGGTATGGTTGATGGAGAGTTTATCGTAAATCCAAATCAGGAAGTGTGGGACAAGGGTGATCTAAGACTTACTGTTGCTTCAACAAGAGAAAAGGTTATCATGATCGAAGCAGGAGCAAATGAGCTTCCAGAAGATAAGATGATAGAGGCCATTTATAAGTGCCATGATGTAAATCAGACTATCATTGCTTTTATAGATAAGATGGTTGAAGAAGTAGGAAAGCCAAAGCATGAATATACAAGCTGTGCAATTCCTGAGGAAATGTTTGAGGAGATTAAAAAGATTGTTCCACCTGAAGAGATGGAAGTTGCTGTCTTCTCAGATGACAAGCAGACTCGTGAAGAAAATGTACGTCAGGTAACTGAAAAACTTGAGGAGGCATTTGCTGAGAATGAGGAGTGGCTTGAGATTCTCCCTGAGGCTGTATATCAGTATCAGAAAAAGACAGTCCGCAAGATGATATTAAAGGATCACAAGCGTCCTGATGGCCGTGAGATAACACAGATTCGTCCTCTTGCAGCAGAAGTTGATCTTATACCTAGGGTACATGGCTCTGCGATGTTTACACGTGGACAGACACAGATCTGCAATATTACAACGCTTGCACCTCTTTCTGAGAAGCAGAAGGTTGACGGACTTGATGCAAATGTTACAGAAAAGAGATATATGCATCATTACAACTTCCCTTCATATTCAGTTGGAGAGACAAAACCTAGCAGAGGACCGGGACGTCGTGAGATCGGTCATGGTGCCTTGGCTGAAAAAGCACTTATACCTGTTCTTCCAAGTGAAGAGGAATTCCCATATGCTATCAGAAGTGTATCTGAGACATTTGAGTCAAATGGTTCAACATCAATGGCTTCAACTTGTGCATCATGCATGTCACTTATGGCAGCAGGTGTACCTTTAAAGAAGATGGTTGCAGGTATCTCATGTGGTCTTGTAACAGGTGAGACAGATGATGATTTTGTACTTCTTACTGATATTCAGGGACTTGAAGACTTCTTTGGAGATATGGACTTTAAGGTTACAGGTACAACAGAAGGTATTACTGCAATTCAGATGGATATCAAGATTCACGGACTTACAAGACCTATCGTGGAAGGTGCTATTGCCAGATGCCGTGAAGCAAGACTTTTCATCATGGATACATGTATGAAGCCAGCTATTTCTGAGCCTCGTAAGGAAGTTGGAAAGTATGCTCCAAAGATCATCCAGATGCAGATAGATCCTCAGAAGATAGGTGATGTTGTCGGACAGAGAGGAAAGACTATAAATGCACTTATTGAGCGTACAGATGTAAAGATAGACATTACTGATGACGGAAATGTATCTATATGTGGAGAAGATGCAGATAAGATGGCAGAAGCTAAGAGACTTATTGAAGTTATCACTACTGACTATTATGAAGGACAGATTCTTGAGGGAGAAGTAATAAGCATTAAAGAATTTGGAGCATTTATCGAATTTGCTCCTGGAAAAGAAGGTATGGTTCATATATCAAAGATTGCCAAGGAAAGAATTGAGCATGTGGAGGATGTTCTTACATTAGGTGATCATGTAAAGGTTGTCTGCCTTGGAAAAGACAAGATGGGCAGAATGAGCTTTAGTATAAAAGATGTAAAATAATTTTTGGTATAACTTAATAAAAAGTATTACCAGATAGTTAAAGTGGAGTTGTTTGATAAATTGTCAAAAACTCCGCTTTTTTATGCGTTATTTATATAAAATGCTCGACAATACAGGCGTATAGATGTAAAATATGTGTAATAGGGAAAAGAGGGGATGCTTAGAAAATTAAAACATGTTAGGAGCCGGAGTAGATGAAAAAAATTGAAAACAAAAGATTTAGCAGATTAAATTATGGAGTATTTATATGTACTTTATTATCTGCTATACTATGTTTCGTGATCGGGGACAATGATATGATGTATGATAAGTATATTACATCATTTTATGGTGATGGTTATGGAAGAATAATCAGCGTTATAAATCAGAAAGTCATTATATCCGGCGTAGATACAAAAATCCTTCCTGTTCTTCCATTGAATGTTAAAGTTACTCTGATAGCGGCTGTAGTTTTCGTATCAGGTTGTGTTGCTGTTCAGATTCGTACAAGAAAAAGTATATTTTATGCGTTGGGAGGATGTATGGCGATATCATTTATCCAGTGGTGGCTTATCTATAAAGAAATCTTATATATTCCTATCGCTGAGATAATAGTATTTGCCGGTTTTACATATATAGCATTATCTGTTATTAAAAAAATCATTTATAGTTATAATACAAAAAATCTTCCGATAGGTGCAGTTGTAAAATTTGTAAAAAATATTGTAAATATGGAGTCAGAAACAACATATGCAAATTATCTTCTAAGTAATAAAAAACAGATAGAAAGATCCCTGTCAGCTAAGCTTGTTCATCCGGCAATGACAAAAAATTCAAAACTTCTTAAGAAAATTGCATCAGAAAATTACCGCAATAAAAAATTTGTTGAAACACAGATGTTTGGAGATGATAAATCTAAAAGTACAACTGTGCTTCAGACAAAGACGAAGTTGTTTAAGGACTTTTCTTATATTGCGTTTATTCCTATGCCTATTATAGATAAAAATTCAGAAGAACTTGTATATACTGCTATCGGTATTGAAAGAAAAATGAGTATGCAGAGGGCTTCTCATATTTCTACTATGTTATTTTCGATGTATATATATTTCAGGGCAAAACATGAGAGGGACGAGCATCAGAAAGTATATTTTTCAATGCTGTCACTTATGATCTCTGTGATCGATGCAAAAGATCCTGTTACTGCAGGTCATTCTCAGAGGGTTGCTGAACTTTCAAGAGATCTTGGAACATGGCTTGGACTTAATAAAAATCAAATGTTTGAACTTGAATTTGCTTCACTTATGCATGATATAGGAAAGATAGGAGTATCCGACTATGTGTTGAATAAACCAAGTATTTTTACAAAAAGTGATTTTGAGCAGATGAAAAATCATACCGTAAGAGGTGCAGAAATGCTTAAAGAAGTAGGTATGAGTGAAAGTATAGTTGAGGGAGTAAGACATCACCATGAGAGAATTGACGGTCGTGGATATCCTGATGGAATAAAAGGCGATAAAATAAATCTGATAGCTAAGATCATAAAAATTGCAGATGTCTATGATGCTCTTACGAGTAAGAGGCAGTATAAACAAGCCTGGAAAATAGACAAGGCAATGAATATTATATATAATGGTCGTGGCATCGAATTTGATTCAGACATTGCAGATGTATTTATTGAGCATATGGCACCGGACACATGGGTTCCTCCTGTCGAGAGTTCAAAGAAAGCCGGAGCGGATGGTCTTATTGATAAGGCAGTAAGTATATCTGTGGATTTTTATGAAAAATATAGTAATGAAATGGGTGACAATTATGTCCTTATGAGTAAAAATAAAGACCACGTCGATTTTTGTTGCGAAGATTCATTTATGGGATATGATTGGGGAGAGACATTTAATAATAGAAAATTCCTCGTTGAAAAACCTCTTATTGTAGCATATGAAGACAAAACGGAAAGTCTTGTATTTGCGCAGTCGTCAGAAGATAAGTATGTAGAGAAGATATATTATTATTTCTTTAAGGGATTTATAAATCTTGGTGTATATGTTTTAAGAAGAGAAGAAGTTGGCATGGTTCTTGATATACTGCTAAAAGAATATGGTGCGCCGGTTAAAGTCAGTGATGAATTTATGGCATACAAATGTAATAAGATGAGGATTGTATTTTATCATACAAGTGATGATAAATGTCTGCTTTTTTATGCTCCTGAATATATGTGTGCAAATTATGTATTTGCAAATGAAACATCAGGTATTGCAGGTTAAGAAAGACTTTATTTAGGAAAGAGTTTGTTTGATATATGGGAAAAAAGAGAGTTAGTACAAAAAAAATTTCAGGAATAGGTCTTATGATAGCATTGGCATTTGTTCTTAGCTATATAGAATCAATGATGCCGATAAATATTGGAATACCCGGTATAAAAGCCGGCTTTTCCAATATAGTTGTTATCTTTGCATTGTATGTATATGGCCCTGTTGTGGCATTTGGCATTGCGATCATAAGGATAATACTTGTGGGATTTACATTTGGAAGCCTTGCAAGTCTTATGTACAGTTTTGCTGGTGGGATGCTTAGTTTTGCTGTTATGTTTATTTTAAAAAAAGCGGATATATTTTCAGTAAATGGTGTCAGCGTTGCTGGCGGTGTCAGTCACAATACAGGTCAGATCATCGTAGCGATGCTCGTACTTAAGACCAGACTTCTTGTGTATTATCTTCCAGCACTTATAATATCAGGTACGATAGCCGGGATAGTAGTAGGTGTAGCGGGTGGACTTCTTATAAAGAGAATTGGAAGATATATGAATGAAATCTCATAATAACATATTAAATATTGAGATAAAAAAGCAGAGTAAATAACATTTTGTTTATAAATGGTTATTTACTCTGTTCTTTTTATGGGTGTTAAAATAAGTTTTCTATAATATTTTACGATATCGCGATTCTGATGGCAGGTGGTATACAGCGGAAGAAATAAATGAACGTTGGAATGAAGAACTGAAAAGTGATGGAAAGGAATATTTTTACGTGTAAAAGAAAATACTGTTAGTGTATCTATTTAATGTGAATTATAACAAATATTTGTTTCACAGGTGTTTGATAGAAAGGCAGAAAACTAAAATGGAGAGTATAAGAGAATATGGTACACTTCAGATTGATGATGAGGAAAGTGGAAAACATTTTTTTGTTATATCAATTATTGGAGAGATAGAAGGACACAACAGTGCATCAGAAAAAGTAAAGACTACAAAGTATGAGCATATGCTTCCTATGCTGGTTGCAATAGAGGGAGATGAGGAGATAGACGGGGTACTGTTTCTTGTAAATACTGTAGGCGGAGATGTTTCCTGTGGACTTGCACTTGCAGAGATGATAGCGTCGCTTACTAAGCCTACGGTTTCACTTATAATAGGGGACAGTCATTCGATAGGTGTACCATTGTCAGTGGCAGCAGATCACACGATAATAGCACCCTCAGCGACAGTTGTGATACATCCGGTAAGGATGAGTGGAACGGTACTTGGAGCTCCTCAGACATATGAGTATTTTCAGCTTATTCAGGAGAGAATTACCAATTTTATCGCAAAGCATAGTGATGCAGAAAAAAAGGATATAGAAAAGATGATGGTAACTCCGGGGATATTATCAAGGGATCTTGGAACTATACTTGTAGGAAAAGAGGCTGTAAAAAGAGGCTTGTATGATGAAGTCGGCGGGATTTCAGAAGCAATCAAAAAGCTGAGAGAGATGTAGTCTTTCTCGGCTTTTCAACTGCTTTTTTACAATATTATTAAGAAAATTTTATTGATATTGCATTATGTGAATGTGTCCTATATAATATTTAAGGAAAATGAAGACTGCCAATAATTTACATTGGCAGCAAAATAAGAGCAGAGTACATAGCCTGCTAGTAAATATGGGAGCGTATATGAAGGAAAAACATAATGACAGTAGAGAAAAAGAAAAAAGTTTTAATAAAAGAAGTCAGGCAAGGCGGAGAAAAAGGGCAATAAAAAGAGTGTTGCTAAGTATATGTCTTATTATCAGTATCGTTGCCGGCTTTTTTGTGGCGAAGGCACAGTATACATTTGACCAGTCACTTAGTCACGTTACGAGAAATTATGATTCGGCTTTGTCAAAAGTTGATTTAAGTGGAATTCATGTTAATTCGGAAAATGATATAGTAAATCTTTTATTTATTGGAAATGACCATCGAAAAGAGTGGAATGGATTTGTCGAGGAAGGGCTTCCTGATGTTATGATGATAGGAACACTTGACAAAAAACATAAATCACTTAAACTTACATCTCTTCTTAGAGACATGAAAGTATATTCATCTACAGCCGGAAAATATAGAAAGTTGAATGAATGTTTCAATGATGGCGGTATAAAAGGTGTATATAAAGCAATTGCAGAGAATTTCAATATAAAGCTTGACGGATATGTCATGGTCGGATTTGATGCATTTACCCAGGCGATAAATGCTATCGGTGGAGTAAATGTAGAGCTTACGCAGACAGAAGTAGACTATCTGAGCAAGACAAATTTTATACGAAAGAAAAAGTATCGTAAAGGTTTGAAAGTAGGCAAACAAAAGTTAAATGGATATCAGGCTCTCGGTTATTGTCGTATAAGAAAGGGAAGAGATGTTATCGGAAAACCTGTTGTGACAGCGAGCGGTCTTACAGATGATTATGGCCGTACATGGAGACAGAGAACTGTCATAAGTGCAGTATTTGCCAAAATGAAAAAACAGCCGCTTTCAAAATGGCTTGAAGTTGGAAATAAGGTTTTAAGCAATATAGAAACAGATCTTAGTAATGACGAGATAATTTCACTTATGAAAGACACGGTATTTCTTGGAACTGCAGATGTTAAGCAGCTTCAGATACCTATGGAAGGGTATTTTACTATTAGCTCAGATGGAGCATATCTGCTTTCTAAAAATTCGAGTGAAACTGACTGGAGTACCAATGCTGATATTTTAAAGAAATTTATATTTAATTATGATGGCAGCGGTGAGTTCACATATGGCAGTAAGTGAAATATTTATTGCAATAAAAGTGGTTTTCGTGTAGAATGATTGATTGTAACTGATTTTAATTTTTCAGAATGGAGGAAGATATGTGGAAGAAGATTGTTTTATCATTTCTCATAATTATTAGCGGAGTTGCCGGTTTTTTCGTGGCAAAGGCGCAGGTTACTTTTAATAATACGTTAAATCATGTAAATCGTGATTACGATACAGCACTTAAGAATGTAGATTTAAGTGGTATTGAGGTTAATTCTGATGATGATATCGTAAATATCCTTATCGTTGGAAATGATTACAGAAAAGAAAAAGGTTATGATGCAAATGGTCTTACAGATACTATGATAATCGCAACTATGGATATGAAACACGGTATGCTCAAACTTACGACACTGATGCGTGACATGGTTGTTGATATACCGGGACATAAACCAAATAAATTAAATTCACCGAACTCATTTGGAGGAATACCTCTCCTTTATAAGACTATTGCGCAGAATTTTAATATTGAACTTGACGGATATGTAGAGGTTGGATTTGAGGCGTTTGAAAAGATTGTAAATTCAGTTGGCGGAGTGGAAGTTGAGCTTACACAGTCTGAGGCAAGCTATCTTAATACCACAAACTATATTTCAAAGAAGAAGTACAGACATGTAAAAGTCGGAAAACAGAAGCTTAATGGAAATCAGGCGCTTGGTTACTGTCGTATAAGAAAAGGTGGAACATATACGATTACAGGTCTTACAGATGACTTTGGCCGTACATGGAGACAGAGAACAGTTATTACTGCTGTGTTTGACAGGGTTAAGGCATTACCTGCTACCAAATGGCTTGAAATTGCAAATCAGGTACTTGACGGATATGTAACAACTGATTTAAGTAACGAAAAGATTCTTGAATATATTACGGATGTTGTAAAAATGGGTACTACAAAAGTTTATCAGCTTCAGATACCTGTAAATGGGTACTACAGATCTTCTACAAGTGGAGAGTTTAGCTGTGGCTCATCGATAGTTATGACAGACGGAGTTAACTCTACAAGAGACAGTAGTGCAAATGCAGAGGCACTTAATAAGTTTATATTTGATTACAATGGCAAGAAGCCGTTTAAATATGGTACATTTACTGCACAACAATAAAAAATAAACACATTTGTGAGTTTTATGTTTAAATTAGCAGGTACCCGTCATTTATGACGGGCAGCCTGCTAATTTTTTTATGATCTTTAGCATATGATCGATGAAAGAAGATCTTTCGATTGTTTCAGAAGCGTAAATTGGGATCTGTTTAATTTTTTTGTTATTAAGTGAATATATTATCTTTCCAATCTGTTCACCATTTTTTAAGGGGGCATTTATCTGTTTTTTTAGATAAACTTTTCTTGATATTTTATCTGAACTTTCGTTGTTTACAAGTATATATTTAAAGTTCTGTTTGGTTTCTATATTTATTTTATCTTTTTTCCCACCGTTTATTTTTAATGATTTTGGAATTACCCTGGAAGTTTTTTCAGAATAACTTTTACATAAAGAAAAACCATAGTCTAGCAGTGAGGCTGCTTCGCTGAATCTTTTCTTTGGATCGGGAGCTGCCATAACGACAGCAGTAAGGCTGATACCATTTCGTTTTGCCGTAGCACTGAGACAATATTTAGCTTTGGAGGTAGAGCCGGTTTTTAAGCCTGTAATTCCATTATAAGTTCGTATAAGTTTATTTGTATTTGTAAGCCCAAACTCTTTTTCACCTTTTCTTGTTTTATGTATGATCTTATCCATCCATGTTTTAGAATATTTAGATATTTCAGGATGTTTTGTTATTAGTTCCTTTGACATAAGAGCAACATCATATGCGCTTGAAAAATGCCCTGACTTTATAGAATCATCAAGACCATTACAGTTTTTAAAATTACTATGCTTCATTCCAAGTTTTTTAGCTTTATCATTCATCATTTTTACAAAATCTGCTTCACTTCCGGCAATATATTCCGCCATTGAAACTGCGGCATCATTTGCACTGGCTATAGATATACATTTTATCAGAGTTTTTACATTTTGCGTTTCACCCGGTTCAAGAAAAACCTGTGAACCGCCCATGGAAGCTGCATATTCGCTTGTACTAACTTCGTCGTTAAGTTTTATCTTTCCTGAATCGATTGCATCGAAGATCAGATTTAATGTCATTATCTTGGTTATGCTTGCAGGTATCATTTCTTTGTCCTTATTTTTGTTATATAGTACGCGTCCACTGTTATTTTCAATTAAAACGGCTGATTTTGCAGAAATTTGCAGAGTATTGTTTTTATCAGTGTCATTAGAAATGATACGCTCATTTATAAGATATTCATTTGTTCGAGACTGTGGTATTACATTACCGGCTGCACATGATGTTGCTGAAACAAATATAGAAAATGATAAACAGATTGATATATATTTTTTTTTAAACATATGCCTGCTATCCTTTTAGATGGAAAATATATGTATTACTTAATATTTATTCATTATTTAAATGCAATATTACAAAATAAATATGTCGTTTAGGTGTAGCAAAAAGTATGTATTTTGTGTATAATAGTTTTCAGCATAATTATGAAGAATATAAGCCTGTTATCTATTTATTGATAACGGCAGAATGGAGTATTATAATGACAAGTAAACAGAGAACAGAATTAAAGGCACAGGCGATGAAGCTTGACAGTATTTTTCAGATAGGAAAATCAAGCCTTACACCACAGTCTATAGAAGCTATAAGAGCAGCACTAAAGGCGAGAGAGCTTATAAAGATAAATGTACTTAAAAATTGTGATGATGATACAAATGAGCTTGCAAAACTTATCGCTGAAAGAACTGGGGCAGAGGTTGTGCAGGTTATCGGAAAGAAGATAATCCTTTATAAGCAGAACATGCAGAAACTTGAAAAGCGTCGTCTTGCAGAAAAAAGAGCAGAAAAGAAAAAAGAGGCTGCAAAAAAGCGCGCGAAAGAGGCTAAACGTGGCACAAAGTCTGAGTGGACAAGAGCTGACAGTTTAAGAAAAAAGAGTCAGGCAAAGAAGAATAAATAATATATCTGAAAATGCGGAGGCTGTATATATATGAGCAAAGTTGGCATTATGGGGGGAACATTTAATCCTATTCATCTTGCACATGTAGAAATGGGAAAGGTATGTTTAAGGCAGCAGAACTTAGACAGAGTTTTATTTATGCCTTCAAAAAATCCTCCTCATAAAGAAAAAAAAGAAATACTTTCTGATAAGGACAGAGCCAGTATGGTAAAACTGGCATTAGCAGGATACAGTAGACTTGAATTTTCAGATTTTGAACTTATAAGGCAGGGTACGACATATACGGCAGATACTTTGAAGCTGCTTCAGGAAAAGAATCCTGATGATAAATATTATTTTATTATGGGAGCAGATTCACTTTTATACCTGGATGAATGGTATAAACCTGATGAGATTTTAAAACGGGCAGTTATTCTTGCAATAGGTCGTGATTGTTCAACCAAATCAGAACTTCATGAAAAAAAGAGAGAACTTATCCGGATGTTTCCGTATGCAGATATAAGGTTTGTGCATATGGAACAGATACCGATAAGTTCAAGCAGGATAAGGCAAAATATTGCCGATGGCATAAATATGCAAAAGTACCTTGGCAAAAATGTGTGGGATTACATTTGTGATAATCATCTGTACAGTAACATGGAATGAGGTAAACATGAAAGAAGAATATAATAAGATAAAAGAGAAGCTTGTAAAAAAATTGTCAGCAAAAAGATTTGATCATACTATAGGTGTAAGTTATACTGCGGCAGCAATGGCTATGAGATATGGAATAAATGTTGATAAAGCGGCACTGGCAGGTCTTTTGCATGACTGTGCAAAATATATGACGGATGAGGAACTTATTGAAAAGTGTAAAAAGTATGATATCAGCTGTTCAGATACCGAACTTAGAAACGGTTATCTTTTACATGCAAAGCTTGGAGCATATTTTGCAAAGGAAAAATATGGGATAAGTGATGATGAGATATGTTCGGCAGTAAGATATCACACTACAGGAAAACCTGCCATGTCAATACTTGAGGCTATTGTGTTTACAGCTGATTATATTGAACCAGGCAGAAAGGTACTTCCAAACTTTAAACTGATAAGAAGTATGGCTTTTACAGATCTTGATGAAGCTGTTTATCTTATTCTTGATAATACTTTATCATATCTGAATAATGAAAAGAAAGCTGAACAGAATAATAAGGAAATAGATGAACATTCAGTAGAAGCGTATAATTATTATAAAAGAATTCATGATGAAAAATGTACTCTCGGAATCTTCTGAACGAAGAATTTCGAAAGTACATAAAAAAGGAGGATTATGATGACAAAACAGATGGAAATGGCAAAAATCGCTTATGATGCACTTGATGAAAAGAAAGGCGAAGATATAAAGATAATCGATATATCAGAAGTATCTGTTATGGCAGATTTCTTTGTTGTTGCAAGTGGAGGCAGTACTACACAGATACAGGCACTTGTCAAAAATGTTGAGGAAAATCTTCATAAGGCAGGCTGTGTTATGAAAAGAATGGAAGGTGACCGCAATAGTTCATGGGTACTGTTGGACTTTGGTGATGTTGTTATCCATGTATTTAACAGGGAAGACAGATTATTTTATGATCTTGAAAGAATATGGTCTGATGGCAAGATGATCAAACCAGAAGATTTAGGTATCTCTTGAACATATGTTTGACAATATAGAGCCCATATGCTAGAATTAATCAAATAAATTAATTCGGGAGGACGACATTATGGCAAAGGAGAGAATATCTGCGAAGCAGAAAGAGATACTTGACTTTATTAAATCTGAAATTTTAAATAAGGGATATCCGCCTGCTGTACGTGAAATTTGTGAAGCGGTAAATCTGAAATCTACATCATCAGTACATTCACATTTAGAGACACTTGAAAAGAATGGATATATCAGACGAGATCCTACTAAGCCAAGAGCTATTGAGATTATAGATGATGATTTTAATCTTGTGAGGAGAGAACTTGTAAATGTACCTATCATAGGTTCTGTTGCGGCAGGTGAGCCTATTTTTGCCGTGCAGAATGTTGAAGGTTATATGCCTGTTCTGCCGGGAGATATGCCGAAAGGTGAGGCATTTATACTCAATGTCCGTGGAGAAAGCATGATAAATGTCGGCATTTATGATGGCGACAGAGTATTGGTTCATAAGCAGAATGTTGCAGAAAATGGTGAACTTGTTGTAGCACTTGTAGATGATGCCGCTACAGTAAAGACATTCTATAAAGAAGATGGACATTTCAGACTTCAGCCGGAGAATGATACTATGGATCCTATTATCGTGGATGATGTTGAGGTACTCGGAAAAGTTGTCGGATTGTTTAGAACATATCACTGATTATTACATATAAACTTTTAAAAGATGTTACCATATTACGGTAGCATCTTTTGTATGATAAATGGGAGTGACAAAAATATATGAATCGCATAAGAGATGACATTAAAAAAAGAGAGTTTCATAATTTATATCTTTTATATGGTGATGAGGAGTATCTTAAGAGATACTACAGGGAAAATCTCAAGTATTGTATATTAGAAGATAGTGATGAGATGAATTTTTCAAAATTTGAGAATAAAGGCATAGATCTGAATGAAGTGCAGTCTATAGCGGATACCCTGCCGTTTTTTAGTGATCATCGTCTTATTATAATTCAGGATAGCGGATTATTTAAGACATCAAGTGATTTTTCTGACTATCTTGAACATATGCCTGACAGTACTATCATTGTTTTTGTGGAAAAACAAGTAGATAAGCGAAACAAATTATATAAATATATAAATAAAAATGGTATTGCAGCTGAAATAAAAGTTAAGGATGCGCAGGAAGTATTAAACTGGGCGGCAAAGAGACTTAAAGATGCGGGTAAAGTATTTACCAGAAATACAATGGAATATTTTCTTCAGAGAGTTGACAATAATCTTTACAATCTGTCAAATGAAATCGAAAAGATCATTGCTTATACAGATGGAAGAGAGGAAGTTACAGTTGCAGATATAGATGCAGTATGTCCGGCGTATCTGCAGAATCATATTTTTCAGATGGTAGATGCTGTAGGTGCCGGGGATACAGACAGGGCATTGAATTTATACAATGAGCTTATTGAACTCAAAGAAGCGCCATCATATATTCTGTATATGCTTATAAGACATTTTAATATACTTCTTCAGATAAGATCTATTGGAAATGCGGCGAAAAATGAAATTGCAAAAAGAATAGGGATATCACCATATTTTATCGGGAATTATCAAAGGCAGGCATCAGGTTTTTCAATAGAACAACTAGAGCAGGCTTTAGATAGCAGCCTTGACATAGAGCAGAAGTTTAAGACAGGAATATTGGACGACCAGATAGGAGTAGAGTTATTGTTGGTTGGTCTTGTAAGCAGAAAAATGGTTACAATTTAACATTATCACATATAAAGCGGATTGCGAATATCCGCTTTATATGTGATAATTGTGTGATAAAAATATATACTCAGTTGTTATTTTTCTGGTGTTGTGATAACATTACATCAGTAATAAAATTGCAGTGATCATTGCAATGCAAAATTTAGGAGGAAAGATGATGTGGTGTCCAAAATGTAAAACTGAATACTATGATGGTATAACAGTATGTGCAGATTGTGGTAGTGAACTCGTTGAAGGTACAGCAGATGATTTTGATGTTGTAGAGATATGTGATCTTAAAGACGAGGATATGGCTGAAAAATTTATAGGGTATCTTGAATACTCAAAGATTGAAAATGCTAAAAAAGTTATAAAGGATGGAGTTGCCATCGTAACAGTTCCGGTAAGATATGAAAAACAGGTTGAAAAACTATTTAAAGGTTTTCAGCTTGCATTAGAAGAAGAAAAAGAGAAGCAGGAAGAAGCCGAAGGTGAACACCTGGAGGATGCTGAGATTCAACAGCAGGATGATCAGGATATTGCTGATATGGAAAATTCCACGTCTCAAATAGATATCGGGGCTAAAGAAGATATATCTGATGATAAAGAAAGTGATGAGTGGGATATAGACAAGGACGGCAACGAAAGTGAAGCAGATGAGAGACTTGTCGAGGAAGATGATCTTCATGATAATGTTATTACAGATGACGAGATAGAAGAAGATGCAGCAGATATTTTGTATACGCCGTCAAAAGCATATGTGAAAAAAGAAGATGAGTATAAAGATGTTAAATTTTCAGGCTTTACATTTATGATCTTTGGTGTTCTTGGTGCAGTTTATCTTGTACTTTGCAAATTAAATGTTATACCTATAAACTATAATATATTTATTTTCTGTGTACTTGCAGCTATGTTTGCAGGTTTTATCATTATGGGAATCGTATCCGTTGTCAAATCCGGTAAGATAAAACTTCAGATACCTGAAGAGGAACTTCTTACAGAGCAGTTGGAGAAGTGGCTTGACGAGAATATTACAAAAGAAAGGGTTGCAAAGTGGATTGACGAGACAGTTTCTGATGAGGAGAATGACCTTATCATCACAGCTCATATAAGATCTATCCTTATAAAAAAATATCCAAATCTTAATGTATCATTTATTGAGATGATTACAGAAGAATTTTTCAATTCACATTTTGTTGATGAAGATTAGCAGTGATAAACTATATACATAGTATAAAAATATCCTTATGATATAAAAAGTATTGATTAAAATAAAAAGACGAAGATTTGCAAACTATAAAATTTACAAATCTTCGCTTTTTTTATCAGATAAAAATTAGTTATAATTCGATACCATTTTCTTTAAGAAGTTTTCTGGCACTCTCAATTGAATCAACACCTGTTTTATTCTTGATAGGTGCAAATTCTTTATTTCGCTCTACTTCAAATGGAAGACATGTATCAAGCATGTGTATCATATCGAGAATAAGAGTTTCAAACTTGTATCCGTTTGGAGTTTCAGGTTTGATAAAGTTACCATTATCATCCATATATGGTATTTTCTTCTCAACAATATGAAGAGGAAGCTCATTATCGCATATTTCTTCAAGTTCAGGTTCATGGAAAAGATAATTGAGGATTACACCGAAGTTATATGCAGGTTCACCGTTTTCATCTTTAGTATTACGAATTTCCTCTGTCTGTTCATAATATTCAACTATAGATGGTCGTCCATCCTCAAGACACATAACACCAACTTTTTCATCAGGATCAGCTTTTCTTACAACCTTTGAACCTACAGTACAGTTTTGGTCTATTGTAGCACCGATAAAGCATGGATCAGCAATCCTTTGAAGAACATTGTCAACAGCAAAAACATTGAGCCATTCAATTTTTTCTTTATGGATGATATCTACAATACCAGCATTTTTCATAGATGAGAACCAGCCACCGTTTCCGTTAGGTGAAGTAGCGATCTTATTTTTTGCTTCCATATATACTTTACCTTCATAGGTAGCGGCAGGTGCCATATCCTGTTTAAAGAAATGGATATATTCAGGATTGTAAGTAAAGTAGTTTTGTTCTTTAAAAAATTTTGTTGTGGCTTCATGGTTTTTATCACTTGTCATAATGAAAAGATGTATCCATACACCGGCCTCATCAACAACATCAAGAAGATTTCTTATAATTCGCTGGAAAATATATACCGGCTTTGTAATACCGATATCATACATACCTTTAGGATTATCTGAACCAAGGCGTGTACCCATACCTCCTGCCAGGAGAACAGCACCAACCTTTCCGGCACGGATGGCTTCAAGACCGAGTGCCTTAAAATGTTCTTTTGATGTATTTATCTCATTAAGTGTCATAGCCTTTATAGGAGTGATGACACCTCTTTTATCATCAGATCTTTTCTTCATAACTTTTTCGGTAACAGAGAAATCTGTCTCATCGATCTGCTGTAATAGAGCCTGTTTTTCAGCATCGCTTAATTCATCATAATATCTAAGAACATGTCCCTGCTCATAGCTGTCAAGTTTCTTTTTTGCATTTTCAAAATTCATTAAATTTTTTGTCCTTTCTCCGTAGTTTATTTGTTCTGTGAAGATTACAATTACACTATAAGTGTGAATACAAATCTTTGCACTGATATTATACATAAAAATGGATAACTATGCAATTGACTTATGTAAAGTGTCGGAATATAATTAAAAAAGAATTATTTGCGGAGTGGGAAAGGATGGAGGAAAATAGTTTATGTTTGGCAAAAAGAAAAAAAATCAGAATAATGATATGACATACTATTATCTGGATGCGCTTAAAAATAAGCAGATACCGATACTAGTACTTGATCAGAAATGGCATGAACTGTTTCCAGATCACAGAAAAACTGATGAGATAAGGATACTTGAGAAAGATCTGCTTGATCTTATAAAGCAGCAGGGACAATCATCAAATGATCTAAAGGAATATGACAAAGCTAAAAAGATTATCATGGAAAACATAGTCAATAACATGACGGATGGTTATGAGCCTGAGGCAGAACTTAAGTTTAAGAAACAGGATGCAAATCAGAAGATACTTGACGAACTAAATCAGAAAACTTCTGAGGCTGAAGAACTTCAGCGAAAACTTCCAGCAGAGATACAGCGTGCAAACAAAGAACTGCTTATTGCATGTATGGATGTTTGTTATAAAGAACTTACGGACAATACTGCTGTGATAGAAGAACTTGATGCATGGATAAATGCAGCCAGAGAAGAACTTAAAAACAGGATTTTAGAAAAGCAGGACAGGGAGATGCGCAACACGGAATTATATAGATATATGCACGACCTGCTTGGGGCGAAAGTTGTAGAAATATTTGATAAGAATAATCATGTATGGAAGGGAAATGTTGAAGAAAACATTTCAAGTAAAAGATAATGAGAGAGATTATTGGTGTCGGGACAGATATTGTTGAGACAGATCGAGTACTTAGATATTGTGAAAAAAGCAGTTTTTTGAGAAAGTATTATACAGAGGCAGAACAGAAACTGATAGAAAAAAGAAAAAGTTGTGCTGCCACTAATTTTGCCGGAAAAGAAGCCGTAGTAAAAGCTTTTGGAACCGGCTTTTTAAATTGTATGCCGGGAGATATAGAGATACTTAGAGATGAGTATGGAAAGCCGTATGTAAATCTCTTAAATAAAGCAAAAAATATTGCAAAAGAAAAAGGTATAACTAAAATTCATATATCGTTAAGTGACACAGACACACTGGCAACGGCATATGTGGTTGCGGAGGGAGATTGATCATGAAATATGTAACTGATGCAAAAGAAGCAAAACAGATAGATAGCATTTCGATAAATGAGATTAAGATTCCATCACTTGTATTGATGGAGAGAGCAGCGCTTGGCATTGTAGATGAAATTAAAAAAAGATATTCAAACTTATGTTGTGATCAGACTGTTTTTGAGTCGGAGAATAAGAAAAAAAGTGCAGGAATTAAGATTACTGATTTAAGAATACTTGTGGTTGCAGGTATGGGTAATAATGGAGCTGACGGAGTGGCAGCAGCAAGAATGTTTACGCATGATGGGATAAAAACTGATATAAAACTTATTGGAAATATTGACCATGCAAGTGAAGAGATGAAAAGACAGCTTGAAATAGCAGATAATCTTGGAATTTCATTTGTCACGGACATGGAAAAAAATGAATATGATATTATAATAGATGCTATTTTTGGAATAGGTCTGTCAAGAGAGATAGCTGGTGAATATAAGGAAATTATTGAGAAGATAAACAACAGTAGAGCATATGTTGTCTCAGCAGATATATCATCAGGTGTAAATGCCACTGACGGAAAAATACTTGGGACAGCAGTAAAAGCAGACATGACTGTTACATTTGGCAGTTTGAAAAGAGGAATGATGTTATTTCCGGGCGCAGCATATTCAGGAGAGATAAAAGTTAAAGATATAGGATTTCCTCAAAAAGCAGTAGAAAGTGTGTCCCCAAAAGCATATATATTAGAAAAAAGCGATCTTTGTAACCTGCTTCCGCAAAGAAAAATGAGGACAAATAAGGGTAGCTATGGCAGAGTACTTGTGGTAGCTGGGTGTGATACAATGTGTGGGGCATGTTATTTTAGTGCCGCAGCAGCGTACAGGTCAGGCTGCGGTCTTGTGAGGATTCTTACAGCAAAAGAAAATATGCAGGTATTAAAAACAAAACTACCTGAAGCAATAATAGGAAGTTATGACGAAGAATTTGAGGAAGGTATAGATTTTACTCCTAAAAAAGAAGTTGAGGGAGCAATAAATTGGGCGGATGTTATTGTCATTGGACCGGGACTTGGAAAAAGCATGAAAGCAAAAGCTCTTGTGAAACGCATTTTAAAGGTAGAAGATAAAACAGTCGTTATAGATGCTGACGGTTTAAACATACTGGCAGAATTTATAAAAAATAAAGAACAAAGCTTTGACAAACTGGGTACAAATTTTATACTTACACCACATTTAAAGGAAATGAGCAGACTTGTTGGGAAGACAACTGATGATATAAAAAATGATATGCCATATTTTGCAACTGCTCAGGCGGAATGCAGTATAGTATTAAAGGATGCAAGAACGATAGTTGGTGAGGGAAGAAATGTTTCAGGTGGAAAGATATATATAAATACATCAGGAAACAATGCACTTGCAACAGGTGGTTCAGGTGATGTGTTGAGTGGCATTATAGCCGGTATTGCCGCACAGGATAAAGAGATAAAGCCAGCACTTGCAGCAGCACTTGGGGTATTTATTCATGGGCTTACAGCAGAAAAATATACCCAGACAAAAAGCAGATACAGTATGACAGCATCTGATATCATAAATATACTTCCGCAGGTAATGCCTGAATGATATATAATGATAACTTAAATTATATATTTTATGATAAAGCAGACTAAAAATGTACTCTCGGTATATTCCAAACGAAGAATTTCGAGAGCACATTAAAAATAAAAAGGAGGCTCACCAGGATGAGTACTAATAAGATTAAAGAATATTACAGGGTAAAAACAGATATAAACCTTGATGCGATACATGAAAATGTTGTAAATGCAAAAGCACTTACAAAACCGGGAACAAAGCTTATGGCTATAATAAAAGCAGACGCATATGGACATGGTGCAGTCATGGTCGCACATACACTTGAAGATGTAGCAGATGCATACGGTGTAGCTATACTTGAGGAGGGGATAGAATTAAGACAGTCAGGTATAAATAAACCTATACTTATACTTGGATATACGCCGGCTCCACTTTATCCTGCAATGATAAAATATGACATAGCAACAGCAGTATTTGAATATGACATGGCAAAAAAGATGTCAGACACAGCAGAAAAAATGGGTAAAAAAGCTAAAGTACATATAAAACTTGATACAGGAATGAGTAGGATCGGATTTAAACAGGATGAAGAAAGTCTTGAGGCTATAAAAAAGATATCTAAACTTCCGGGGATAGAAATCGAAGGCTGTTTTACACATTTTGCAACAATGGATGAAAAAGATAAAACAAAAGCTATGAAGCAGTTTGAAAGATATATGGATTTTGTAAAAAAGATAGAAGATGCAGGTATTAAAATACCTGTAAAACATGTATCAAACAGTGCTGGAATAATAGAAAAACCAGAAGTAAATCTTGATATGGTAAGAGATGGCATATGCGTATATGGAATGTATCCATCCGAAGAAGTAGACAAAACAAAATTAAAACTCACACCTGCAATGGAGATAAAATCATATGTATCATTTGTAAAAACACTTGAAGCCGGAGTAGAGATAGGCTATGGCGGAACATATACGACAACAAAAGAAACAGTAGTTGCAACGATACCTGTTGGATATGCAGATGGATATTCAAGAGCATTATCAAACAGAGGCAGAGTGCTTATAAAAGGAAAAAGTTTTCCTATAATCGGAAGAATATGCATGGATCAGTTTATGATAGACATAAGTAGTAAGCCTGATATAAAACAAGGTGATGAGGTCACACTTGTCGGCAGAGATGGCGATGAATACATATCAATAGAAGAAGTAGCAGATATGTCATATTCATTTAATTATGAATTTGTATGTGATATAGGAAAAAGAATACCGAGAGTATATTATAAAGATGGAAAGGTAGTCGCAACAAAGGACTTTTATCCTGAGTATTAGAAGGCTTAGGTTGCAAAATATTTTTGTCAGAAATTAAAAATCTCTAGCAGGAGTAAAAAAATTCATGCTTTTTAAAGACACATATGTATAAAAACGATAAAGATGGAAAGAAATAACATTACAGGATGCATAAAGAATTACATAAAAGTGCAATTCCGGATTATGAGTGATTGCAGGAGTATATCTTCTTGACTTTCAGTTGGGAAGTGTACCCAGTTTTCGCTCGGTAAATTCCAATTTATGAGCAATCGCAGGAGTACATCTTCCCGGCTTTCAGTCGGGAAGCATACCTCGCTTTTGCTCAGTCAATTCCAGATTATTGTGATAGGAGCGTGGAAGTTTTGAATATAAAGCGAGGAGATATATATTTTGCAGATTTAAGACCAGTAGTAGGTTCAGAGCAGGGAGGAATACGCCCTGTACTTATAATACAAAACGATATGGGGAATAAACATAGCCCGACAGTTATATGTGCAGCAATAACATCAAGGATGAACAAGGCGAAGCTGCCAACCCATATAGCACTTGAGGTAAACAGATATGATATCATCAAAGATTCTGTGATACTTCTTGAGCAGATAAGAACTATAGATAAATCAAGACTGCGTGAAAAGGTCTGCCATCTCGATGACGAGATACTGGAGAGGATAAATCATGCACTTTGTATAAGTCTTGCACTTGAGGAAGGGTGCTTAAGATAATATAATAAAGATAAGGAAATAATGAAACAATGAAGATAACACTTCTGACAGTAGGAAAGATAAAAGAAAAATACTTTACAATGGCAATAGATGAATACAAAAAAAGACTTGGAAGATATTGTAAGTTAGAGATAATAGAAGTAGCAGATGAAAAGACACCAGATAATGCCAGTGAACATGAGGAAGATATAATAAGAGCAAAAGAAGGTGAGAGACTGGCAAAATACATAAAAGAAGGTGCATATGTAATCTCGCTTGCCATACAGGGAAAACAATATTCATCAGAAGAATTTGCAGATAAGATAGACAAGCTTGGCATAAACGGAGTAAGTCACATTATTTTTATAATAGGTGGATCGATAGGGATAGATAAAAATATCCTCAATAATTCAAATGAATTGCTTAGTTTTTCAAGAATGACATTTCCGCATCAGCTTATGAGGGTGGTTTTGCTGGAGCAGATATACAGAGCGTATAGGATAAATGCGGGAGAACCATACCACAAATAGGGTGCAGGACATCCGGTGGATGTCCGTTTTGCACCGACCGAAGCGGAGCGGAGACATTAAAACTTCAAAGATATAGAAAGCATAAGGAAGAGTGGCTGATTTGGCTGCTCTTTCAATCTTTTGCGCGAAAGC
>CAKRFY010000026.1 GCA_934320895.1 uncultured Lachnospiraceae bacterium
TCTGTTGGTCAAGCGGCTAAGACGTCGCCCTCTCACGGCGAAAACAGGGGTTCGATTCCCCTACAGACTGCTCTGATGAAAATCAGCCCAACCCGAAAAAACTTGTGAGTCGTTTATGGCTTGCAGGTTTTTTGTTATTATGACAAAAATTTTGGGGTACATGGGAGTTGAAGTGGTTCTGCCTACTTTGTTCTATGGAGGAATAATAAAATGAAAGTATCAAAATTAGTTGGATTAAGATTTAAAGAAAAACCTGCCGATTGTGTTATCGACAGTCATGCACTTATGGTGCGTGGAGGATATATGAAATATGTCGGAAATGGAATATATTCTGAGTTTCCTACTCTTAGAAGAGTAACAGCAAAGATTGAAAAGATCATTCGTGAAGAGATGAATGCTATAGATGGTCAGGAAGTATTGTTTCCTGTTGTTATGCCGGCTGAGCTCTGGGAAGAGTCAGGAAGATATGAAAGCGTTGGAAATGAACTTGTAAGACTTAAAGATAGAAGTGGTTCAAAGCTTGTTCTTGGTATGACACATGAGGAAGCAGCAGTTCAGCTTGTTCGTGAATATGGTCAGTCATATAATAATTATCCGTTTATGATATATCAGATTCAGCGTAAATTCAGAGATGAGGCAAGACCTAGAGCGGGAATGATTCGTGTACGTGAGTTTACTATGAAAGATGCGTATTCATTCCATACATCTCAGGAGGATCTTGAAAAATACTATGATGTATGTTACAAGGCGTACAATAGGATTTTCCAGAAAGCCGGAGTACCTGAGGTTGTTACAGTTGCATCAGATTCAGGTATGATGGGTGGAAGTGTATCACATGAATATATGCTTCTCACACCTGTAGGAGAAGATTCTATCGTTACATGTACAGAATGTGATTACAGAGCAAACATGGAAGCTGCTGAGAATATCATGCCTGATGAAAAGATTGGCACTATTTCAGAGTTAGAGTGCATCGAGACACCTGACTGTAAGACTATTGAGGATGTATGCGAATATCTTCACAGCTCAGTAGAAACATCATGCAAGGCGGTTGTATATCAGAGAAACGCAGATGATACATTCGTTGTTGCATTTGTGCGTGGAGATTATGAAGTAAATGAAACTAAGCTTCGCAATCTTGTAGGAGAGGATATTCATGCAGCGCAGATAAATGCGGATGATCCGCTTGTTGCGGGATATATCGGACCATATGACATTTCAAAGGATGTTACGGTATATATCGATTCTTCACTTAAAGGCGTTGAAGGAATGGTCGCAGGAGCAAACAAAGAAGGATATCATTACAAAGGATTTAATCTTGAAAGAGATCTCGGTGAAGTTGAGTATGTTGATATAGCGAAGGTTAAAGAGGGTGGCATCTGTCCATGCTGTAAAAAACATTCTATCAGTATCAAGCGTGGTATCGAGGTTGGAAATATTTTCCAGCTTGGCACAAAATATACAAAATCAATGAATATGACATATACTGATGAAAACGGTGAAACAAAAAATCCTATTATGGGATGTTATGGAATCGGTGTAGGAAGACTTGCAGCATCAGTATGTGAGGCAAAACACGATGAATACGGTCCTATCTGGCCTATCTCTATCGCTCCTTGGGAAGTTGAAGTATGTTGCCTGCGTGTTGATGATGAGCAGACAAAGGAAGTTGCAGATAAACTTTATAAAGATTTACAGTCAGCTTCAGTAGAGACTCTTTATGATGATAGAAATGTCCGTCCGGGAGCAATGTTCTCAGATGCCGATCTTCTTGGAGCACCTATAAGAGTTGTAGTAAGCCCAAGAAACCTTAAAGAATCATGTGTTGAGATTACTACAAGAGACAAGTCTGTAAAAGAAATGATTCCTGTTGAAGAGGCATTTGAATATATAAAAGGTCTTAAGGAAAAGATGTTTGCAGACATTAATGCAAAGGTTGAAGATTATTAATAACAGTTGGCTATTATTAGCTTAGGCGCATAAGATTTTAAAATTTATTTAAAGATAAAAACGATGTATCTAATATTGTTAAGATTATTGGATACATCGTTTTTTTGTAAACATACTTGCAAAGAAAAATACATTAATATTCTATAGCTGGAACTTTGTCTTAAATGCATTGATTATCAGCGTGGCTGTCTGTTCATATCCAAAATCACTTGAGCGTATCATCAGATTATAATTATCTGCTTTTGCCCATTCTGTTTTAGTGAAATATTTACAGTGTACAGCCCTTTCATGGTTGACTTGTTTAACCTTGTGTTTGGCTTCCTTTAATGTCAGTTCTTCACGCTGCATTGTTTTGTTGATCTCGGCAGTTGTGTCGGCACTTATAAATATATGATATGCTTTTTTATAATCTTTTAATATGTAATTTGCAAGTCGTCCGACGATTATGCATGAAGATGTTTTAGGAAGTTCTCTTATAATTTCTTTTTCTTTTTGATAGAGCTGGTCAACTTTAGGAAGGTCTGATTTGTCAACGGGTGTTGCGTACCATTCAAAGAAATCATGGAGAATAGGATTTTTGAGGGACTGTTCATTTGCCTGAATAAATTCTGGAGTAAAACCACTTTTTTCGGCGGCAAGTTTAATGAGTTCAGAATCATAATATTTAAAGCCGAGTTCATTTGCGATAAGTTTTCCGATATCGCGTCCACCGCTTCCAAATTCTCTTGATATAGTGATAACATAGTTCTGTTTTTCAGTGTCTTTACTTGATTTTTCAGCAGAATCTGTGTCAGGAATCTTTCCGAGCAGGCGGTCACGCTTAGCACCGATGAGTTTGTTGATAAATCCAAGAACTGTACCGACTAAAATAGCGGCTACGACTGTTCCTATACCTACACTTCCAAGACTGTGAAGTGCGATGAGACATGTTATCATTGAGATAACTACCATACTACAGTCGAAGCGTACTTTTACTTTTGAAAATTCCATTCCGGTTACATGAGAGACTGCTGACATTGCACCTTCTCCGGCAAGAGGGATAAGGTCGGCAGGCAGGTATAAAAAGATTCCAAAGGCGATAAGAACCGTACTTATAAGCATCATTGCTATACGGATAACATAATTGTCTGGTGTTGGAAGAAAAGTTACCAGATAGTTGCAAAATGTTGTAAAATATCCAAAAATTATACCAACTATTACCTGAAGCAGATTTACTGCTTTGAAATTTTTCCGAAGTAAGAGTATCTGGAGAATGACAAGCACGATATGAAATAATATCGTGGCTTTACCCATCTCTATGCCCCAGACACAGGTTATTGTATATGGTATTGAACTGACAGGAGATACACCAAGGTTAGACTTTACTGATAGTGCAACTCCGGCAGTCATTATAAAAAGACCGATAAAATACATCGGAATCCTGATATTCATATGTTTCTGTTTCATTTTGAGGTTCCTTCCTTTCTTATTTCTGAAAGATTATCATAGAGTTTTTCGAGAAGATAAATAAGCTGTTCTTTTTCTTCATCGGTAAATGTTTTTAATGCGAGATTTTCAATTGTAGCAAATTCTTTTTCAAGACGTTCTACATATTTTTGACCAAGTTTTGTAAGATGAACATTTAAAAATTTTCTGTTTTGGGCACAGATGCTTCTTTTGATATATCCTTTATTTTCCATGCCATTTAATATTGTCGTAAGAGATGCCGGTTCTATGTGGCAGTTTATGGCAATATCTTTTTGTACGGCGCCATCATGGTTTTTGAGATAATCGAGAACTTTTGGCTGTCCGGGAGTAAGCCCGGTATCTTTTACACTTGCGATAAGTGATTTTTGGATCATCAGATGGTCTGTCATAAGAAGATAGTGGAGAGATTCGCTCATGGTCGTTTGTCCTTTCAGTGTTAAAATTTAGCCTTTATATTTTTTGTGTGTTTATATACAGGCTTAGTTAATGGTGTTTGTTTGCAGAACCGTTTGTGCCACATTGCTGTAAATAATGATAGATAGTTCTGCGAAAAAGGTATATGATACTTAGAATACTAATAGTTAGAAAACTAATTATTAGTATTCTAAGTATGTATTATGAGTGAAGAAAATAAAAATGTCAAGTCAGATGTTGTGAGGTTGTTGCACAGCACAAAAATAAATAATATAATAAAAAGATGAAATACGAAAAGTCAGGCGGATATTCGCAATCCACTTGACATGGATAGTAAAGGAAGATGATAGAAATGCGTTTTGTAATTCAAAGAGTGACAAATTCAAAAGTGACGATCAACAATGAAATAAGAGGCGAGATAGGAAAAGGTTTTATGGTTCTTATAGGTGTCGGAGAGGGGGATACAGTAGAAATTGCAGATAAAATGATCCGCAAAATGATAAATCTGCGTATTTTTGAAGATGAGAATGGTAAGACAAATCTTGGTCTGAAAGATGTGGGTGGCAGTCTGTTACTTATCTCTCAGTTTACTTTGTATGCTGACTGTAAGAGAGGAAACAGACCATCATTTGTTAAAGCAGGCGCACCTGACATGGCTGAATCTTTGTATGAATATATAATATCAAAATGCAAAGAGGAAATTGAAGTCGTAGAGCAGGGAGAGTTTGGGGCAGATATGAAAGTCGAACTTTTAAATGACGGGCCTTTTACTGTATTGCTGGATAGTGATGATTTGTAATAGTATTATGGGCAAGTGGCAGAGCGGATTGCGAATGCCCGCTTGACTGTAAAAATTTCTATCTGTAGTTACTAATACAAAAAATAAGAAATGGAGAACTAACATTATGAAGATTGTAATTGTAAACGGAAGTCCAAGAAAAGGTAACACAAACGCAGCGATTGAAGCATTTGTTTCAGGAGCTGAAAAAAATAATGATATTGAGATAATCAAAGCTGATAAATTAAATATAAGCGGCTGTAAAGGCTGTGGCGTCTGTCAATGCACAAAAGGCTGTGTGGCAAAAGATGATACAAATGAAACGATTGATAAACTGGTCGGTGCGGATATGATAGTATTCGCCACACCTGTTTATTGGTGGGGGATGACAGCTCAATTAAAACTGGTCATCGATAAGTGTTATTGTAAAGGTGTGCAGTTGAAGGGAAAAGATGTAGGATTTATAGTAATAGGCGGGGCTCCGACAGATAATGTACAGTATGAACTTATTAACAAGCAGTTTGAGTGTATGGCCCAATATTTAAACTGGAATATAAAATTTAGCAAAAAATATTCAGCAAACGCTGTGAATGACCTGGCAGATAATAGTGAAGTTATTTCTGGATTAAAAGAGGAGGGCAGTAGAATCTAAAAAATGGATAAATATATGTATAGATTAGTGCTTGCATCACAATCTCCCAGAAGACGAGAGCTATTAAGTATACTTGGAATAGATTTTGATATTATAGTGTCAAATTGCGAGGAAATAATTACAAGCAGTGAACCAGGACAGGTTACAATGGAACTTGCAGAACAAAAGGCTATGGCTGTTGCAGACGAATTAAAAACAGAGTATTTTTCGGGTGAAGATAATGCAGATTCAGACAAAAGACCTGTCGTTGTAATAGGTGCGGATACAGTCGTCGCAGTAGACGGTGAGATACTTGGAAAGCCTAAAGACAAAGACGAAGCAAGAAGAATGATAAGTAAGCTATCAGGAAAAAGTCATCAGGTCTTTACGGGAGTGGCACTTGTTACTGTAAAAAATGGTGAGATTTCATGTGAAGATCTGTTTGCTGAGAAGACAGAAGTTGAAGTTGCAGAAATGAGTGAACAGGAGATAGAAACATATATCAGCACTGATGAGCCTTATGACAAAGCAGGTGGTTATGGAATTCAGGGCATTTTTGGAAAGTTTGTAAGTGGTATAAAAGGAGACTATAACAATGTTGTTGGATTGCCAGTTCACAGGCTGTATGATTCGTTGAGGAGAAATAAAGGCACAGGTATTGTTTGACTCCTGGATGCATGAATACTTTAGATGAAATAATGTTTTGTTAGAGAAGGAGACGATGCTCTTAGGATATTTCTTAGATCAAAAACACATGAAATGTTAGTGGACAATGAAATGAAAATATGGTATTTTAGTCCATTGGCGGTATTTGATATGTGGGAAAATGAAGAAGCGACAGGAGATCCGGGAAATTCTCTCTATTTGCGAGGTGATGAAATTGAATAAAGAGTTTAGATTTTTTACATTCTTGCTTGAAAGCTATGCTCGAGAAAAAAATATGTCTGCATCAGATGTTTTAAAAATATTGGATGAAAAAAATCTAACAGATTTTGTTTTCAATATGTATGAAATATATCATGTTGAGGCGATAGAAAATGCATATATGGACATTGATAGCCTTATTAAAACTGGAAAAACGGCATGGTAGATAATATGACAATACAAAACTTGCAGGAAACGAAGTGCCAAATTTTAAGGCAATGAATGAAGCTGCGGTAGCATTGGCAGATAGAGAAAACAGGAAAAAATTTGTTAAAGACTGTATGGTTGTCATTGAGAGAATACTTAACCGGATTTGCATAAAAGATAAAAATTATAAATAGCTTATATAATGTATTATAATAGTGTTATGAGCAGGCAATAGAGTTCATTACGAATATCTGCCTGACTTTATATCGTTTTTTACAATACAACAAAATATTTTAATGATAAAGTCTAATCAGTAAATGATTAAGACAAAGGCGTCTGTTAGAGATAACAGGCGTCTTTTATTTTTCTTATATAAATGGCATATAGGTGTTCTTTATATAAGAGAAAGTTTTGAAATAGGATTTTTTTAAGAGCAGGAAGAAGAGTGGATTAAAGAGATTAAGGAGGTCTGATATATATGGAAAGAATAGAAAATCATCCAATCTTAGGAGAGACACCTAAGCGTAAGAAAGTAACTTTTAGTTATGATGGAAAACTACTTGAGGGATATGAGGGAGAGCCTATTGCTACGGCATTAAAGGCAGCAGGCGTTATGGCTCACAGATATACGGCAAAAAATCATGAGCCGAGAGGAATTTTCTGTGCAATAGGAAGATGTACTGACTGCGTAATGATAGTTGATGGAAAACCAAATATCAGAACATGTATTACACCTCTTGAAGCCGGAATGGTCGTGCAGACGCAGTATGGTGTTTCGGCAAAACCGTATGCATGAATTATCAGTAGATTATTTGGATATTAGCAGGAATAAAGATGTTCATTGATATTACATATATAGATAAAAATAAAATTAGTGGCAAGAACATTTAAGTAAGAGTTGATAGTTGTTCCTGAGAAAAACAAATAGCGTTTATGCAGACATGAAATTGAGATTCTGAGTTTGGAATTGAATAAGAGGATTATTGTAAGAAAAGAGGTAGAGTTATGAAGATAGAACGATATGACATGATAGTTATCGGTGCAGGTCCAGCAGGTTTATCGGCAGCAATCGAGGCGGCGAAGAAAGGTTTAAAACCTATTGTTTTTGATGAAAATGCAAAGCCGGGTGGACAGCTTTTTAAGCAGATACATAAGTTTTTTGGTTCAAAGGAACACAAAGCTAAAGTAAGAGGCTTTAAGATTGGTGAGGAACTTCTTGATGAGGCTGAGGAATATGGTGTTGAAGTTATTTTAAATGCAACAGTTGTAGGTCTTTATCCTGAAAAAGAAGTTACAGTAAAGGTTGGTGAAAGTGTTAAGCATTATAAGGGAGATGCTGTTTTAGTTGCGACCGGAGCAAGTGAAAACATGGTTAATTTTGAGGGTTGGACTAAGCCTGGAGTTATAGGTGCAGGAGCTGCACAGACAATGATGAATCTTCATCATATCAAACCGGGAAACAGGATTTTGATGCTCGGTTCAGGAAATGTCGGACTTGTTGTAAGTTATCAGCTTTTGCAGGCGGGATGCGAGGTTGTAGCACTTGCAGATGCAGCTCCAAGAGTTGGAGGATATGGAGTTCATGCGGCTAAGATAGCAAGATGTGGTGTACCGTTTTATCTTTCACACACTATTGTAAGAGTTGAGGGTGAAGATGCCGTTACGGGAGTTGTTATAGGTCAGGTAGGATCAGACTGGAAGATAATCCCCGGCACTGAAAAACATTTTGATGTTGACACGGTATGCCTTGCTGTTGGATTGTCACCGATGTCACAGCTTTTAAAGCAGGCAGAAGTAAAGATGAATGATACTAAAGGCGGCCATGTCCCTGAAATTGACAGGTATGGCGCAACAAGTGTTCCGGGAATATATGCAGCAGGTGATGTTTCGGGTATTGAAGAAGCAAGTTCAGCAATGATAGAGGGAAGAATGTCAGGAGCTTCTATTGCGTGCTATCTCGGATATATGACGGAAGAAGAAAGGGATGCGAGAATAGATGAACTTGAAAATCAGCTTGAGACACTCAGACAGGGCATGTTTGCTCCAAAAAACAGAGGTAAACTTGTCGAAAAGACTGATGAGGGAATTGATGTTTCGATGAATCTTTTAAATAAAGGTTTTGTGGCTGATGATGAGATAGAGAGATTTCCGGGAGTCACACATCAGAAAGGAATCCATCCTGTCATTGAGTGTACGCAGAACATTCCGTGCAATCCGTGTCAGGATGCCTGTAAGATGGGCTGTATCCGTATAGGAAAAAATATCACATCACTTCCTGCTATTGACGAGGAGAAAAAGTGCATAGGATGTGGAATGTGCGTAGCATCATGTTCGGGTCAGTCAATTTTCCTAGTGGAGGAAGATGTTGAACCGGGATTTGGAGAAGTTACAATGCCATATGAATTTTTACCTGTTCCTGAGGTCGGTGATAAGGGAATCGCACTTGGCAGAGATGGAAAAGAAGTATGTAAGGCAGAGGTCACAAAGGTGAGATGCGCACCGGTATTTGACCATACAAATCTGCTTACGATAAAAGTTCCTAACGATATGGTAATGAAAGCAAGATTTTATAAGAAAGAAGCATAAGGAGGGTTTAGCTATGACAGACATTCAGGCAAAATTAAAAGAAATAGGACCATTTGTTGAGGGTGCCGATGACGACCTTCTGGTATGCCGTTGTGAAGAAGTGACTAAGGGTCAGATAAGAAAGGCTGTCCATGAGGGAATATTTACATTGGAAGAAATGAGAAGATATTTAAGGTCAGGAATGGGGCTTTGTCAGGGGCAGACATGTGGAAAAATGGTAAGATCGATTATTGCATCTGAACTTAAAGTATCTCCGTCCGAGGTTGTACCCGCAAGTTCAAGAGCACCAATGAGACCGATAGAAATGTGTATATTAGCAGAGGATGGAGGTGCAAGCCATGAATAAAACAGCAGAAGTAGTTATCATAGGTGGTGGAGTAAACGGATGTGCAGCCGCTTATTATCTTGCAAAAAAAGGTGTTAAGGATGTAGTTGTACTTGAGGCAACAAACAGTATAGGACATGGCGGTTCGTCAAGAAACGGTGGCGGTGTCCGCCAGTCAGGCCGTGATGTAAGAGAATTGCCATATGCAATGTATGGAATTAAAAATATGTGGCCTACATTGTCAGAGGAGCTTGGCGTAGATACTGAATATACCCAGAAAGGAAATTTGAGAATGGGTAAGACAGAAGAACATCTTAAAAAGCTTCAGACTCTTGCCGACAATGCAAAATCAGTAGGTCTTGATGTGAGAATGATAGATAAAAAAGAAGTTAAGGAAATATGTCCTTATCTTTCAGATGATGTAATAGGAGCAAGCTGGTGTCCTACAGATGGTCATGCAAATCCACTTACGACAACACTCGGATATTATAAGAGAGCTCTTGAGATGGGGGTTAGATTTTATACGGATGCACCGGTAAAAGCACTGCAGAAAGTTAAAGGAAAAGTAAGAAAAGTAATCTTAAATGACGGTACTGTGTTTGAAGGTGAAACTGTAATCCTTGTAGCAGGCTATGAAAGCAGGGAGATAGCAAGAACCATAGGTATCGACATACCTATGACAAGACTTATAGATGAATGTCTTGTGACGGAGATGCAGCCGCATATGATAGATGTAATGTTTGGCTGTGCGACAGCGGACTTTTACGGACACCAGACACATCATGGCTCATTTGTATTTGGTTCAGACTCAGGCTGGGAAGCGGTAGATGAGATGGTAGACCCGTCAACAAACACGGCAGACCCATCAAAACTTATCACAAATTCAATGACATTATCAGCAAGCTGCAGGGCGATTCAGAGTTATATACCTGCACTTAGAGACGCAAAGATTGTAAGGAGCTGGTGTGGATGGCTTGATGAGGCATTTGACGGAGTACCTTTCTTAAGTCCGGTAGAAGAAGCACCGGGACTAATACTTGCTTGCGGATTTACGGGACATGGATTTGGAACAGCACCAGCAGTCGGACTAATGCTCGCACAGATGGTAGTCGGTGAGGAGACTGTGGTGGATATAAGCGTACTTAATTATAACAGGTTTAAGCCGGTGAGATGATCTTGAATAGCATATGATTATTGTGAAAAGTAACTTACGAGTTGGTAGCTTGTAAGTTACTTTTTTGTTTTTTTAAATTGTTTAACACTATAAAGCAAGCAGCAGAGCGGATTGCGAATATCCACTTGACTATGTTTTATTTTGTACGGCTTGTCATATTGCGGTAAATTAGTAATGGAATAAAAGTAAAGAGTATGTTGTTGAAAATGGTATGAATTGTTTGTGATAAAATAAAGAAAAAGTTTGAGAAAGCGAATGATTCTTTCTGGTTTTCGTTGATTTATGTTCTGTTTTCTGGTATTATATTTATCATGTTGTAATTATTATTTGTGCAGATAGGTTTGAATAAAAGCTAATTGATGATATGATATTTAATATTGTGAGGTAGAGTAGATGTCGATTTCATATAACGGATTATGGAAACTGTTGATTGACAAAAATCTGAAGAAAGTTGATTTGATGAAGAGGTTGGAAATCAGCAGTAGTACGATTGCAAAAATGACGAAGAACGAGGCAGTTTCTTTGCGGGTACTTGAGAAGATTTGTCGGGAGTTGGACTGTGATTTTGGAGATATTGTTCACTATTTGAAAGATGAGGAGGGTGAATGATCAATGGAATACAGTGCAGGATTAACATCAAAATTGTTTTGGCTGCAGGAGGCCAGAAAGACGGCATCATATATTGCAGATGGTCTTAGTAAGTCTGAGATTAGAGCGATTGCATGGGAGGAGAATATATATCAGGTAAGAGCCGAGTATCGTGCTTATGAGGTGTTGAATGGTACTTATCGCCGGGTTTCTCTTCTTCCGATGGATGTACTAAAAGTATTTTTGTCCTGCAATATTGAGACAGCGAAGGTTTTGAATCTTATTTCGATATTGATGGACAGCCGTTTGTTTTTTGAATTTATGCATGAAGTGTATGATGAAAAGCTTAGGATTGGTGAGTTAGAAATTACAGATCGTGACTTGAATGTATTTTTTGCGGATAAGGCAATGCAGAGTAAAGTGGTTGCCGGATGGACAGATATAGCAGTAAAGAAATTGAAACAATGTTTCTGCCGCATGATGTATGAGGCAGGCTTGCTTGAAAGCAGTGCAAAGCCTAGGACTATACGACAGATACACATTGATTATAGAACAGAAGAATTATTGAAAAGGAATGGATTGGAAGCATACCTGAATGCAGTGAAGGGAGTACACTGATGGCAAAGTTATCATTGGATGAAAGACTGAATCAGATAGAGAAGAAAATATCAGATCAGAGTTTTCGCAGCAATAAAGGATTGGGAAATGAAGTCGGATATTATATATTTGATTATGATCCGAGAGAAGAACTTAATGTGAGAAATCATATACAGTATCTAAAGAATAGAATCAATGAGAGTCACCTGAACTTTCAGATTATAGAGATTGATCTGTTTCACTTGATGATACAGGTACTGGAGGACGAGGGATATCTGGAAGCATTTTTTGACTTGGAGAGAGAGAATGGTTTCTTTGATATGGCAGACAGCTTAGTGGAAACATTGGGACTGGATGAGACTGACGAGAGAAATCTGATCATTAGTAAGATTGTGGAGCAGAATCTGACGGATAGCGTGGTATTCCTTACGGGAGTTGGCAAGTGCCATCCGATTATTGCCAGTCACAATATCCTTAACAACCTGCATCAGGTGTTGGATAGTGTTCCAGTGGTTATGTTTTATCCGGGTGAGTATAGCGGACAGGATCTGAAGTTGTTTGGAACGATGGATTCGCGTAATTACTACAGGGCATTTCGGCTTGTGTAGAGAAAGGTATAGATGGATATGCAGATTAAAAAGATGTTTGAAAAACAGATTGACCGTGATATCAAGGGGGTTATCAAAGTCGGTCAGTCAGACGAAGAAAATATTTACCAGGAATTGGACGAGTATGTTGTTACGAAAGAGTTGTTAAAGCATTTTCGTGATTTTTTCGAAAATTATGAGAAAGGAATCGATGGATATACAGATAAGATGGGGGTATGGATTTCCGGATTCTTTGGAAGTGGTAAATCACATTTTTTAAAGATTTTGTCTTATTTGTTAAAAAACAGTGTAGTAGAGGGAAAGCGGGCAATCGAATATTTTACCGGATGTGAATCTGATGAAGTTATCAGACCAAAGATTGAAGATTCGATGCTTATTGTCAAGATGGCAAAGGCAGGAAAAATAGACTCAGATGTTATGCTTTTTAATATTGATTCAAAAGGTTCTGCAAAAATTGGTTCCGGGAAAGAGGCTATTGTTGAAGTATTTATGAAGGTGTTCAATGAGATGCAGGGATATTGTGGTTCTATTCCGTATCTTGCAGAGTTTGAACGCCAGTTAGATGGTGAGGGCAGATTTGAGGAATTTAAAGAAAAGTTTGAACAGATTGCCGGAGCACCATGGGAAAAGAAGAGACAGGCATTTGCTGTGATTCAGGATAAAGTTGTAAAGACACTTGTTGAGATGGATTTTATGAGTGAGGAGGCAGCACGTAACTGGTGCAAGAATGCAAAAGGCAATTATGATTTAAGTATTGAGAAGTTTGTGTCTTTGGTGCAGGAATATTGTGCAAAGAAAGGACCGAATCATCATGTGATTTTCTTAGTAGATGAGATTGGCCAGTATATTGCGGATGATACACAGCTTATGCTCAACCTTCAGACAATCGTAGAGGACTTAGGAACTGCCTGCCATGGAAAAGCATGGGTTATTGTAACAAGCCAGGAGGACATTGACTCGATCACAAAGACAAAGGGAAATGACTTTTCTAAGATTCAGGGACGTTTTGATACGAGACTTTCTCTTTCAGCATCAAATGTTGACGAAGTAATCCGTAAGCGTGTGTTAGCAAAGAATGAGACAGCAACACAGACTCTCAGGCTTCTCTATGAACAGAAAGAATCCATTATCAAGAATCTTATAACATTTACTGCGGATACGGCAGACAAGAAGCTTTACGCTGATAAGGCGGATTTTGCAGACTGCTATCCGTTCATACCATATCAGTTCAATCTTTTAGGTCAGGTACTTACTGCAGTCAGGACACATGGCGCAAGTGGGAAGCATCTGTCTGATCAGTCACGTTCTATGCTTGCACTGTTCCAGGAGTCAGCAGTTAGGGTAATGGATAAAGAGGATGGAGTATTAGTTCCATTCAGCTATTTCTATGATCCATTACATAAGTTTATTGATCACCAGCATAGTCAGGTAATCTCTGATGCAGAGAATAATAGTAAACTGGATGCATTTGATGTGGAGCTATTGAAAGTTCTTTTTATGATTAAATATGTCAAGGAAATCAAGGCAAATGTAGACAATCTCACTACACTTATGATTTCTAATATTGATGATGACAGAATTGAAGTTCGTTCTAAGATTGAAGAATCATTAAAGAAACTGATTAATGAAACTTATGTACAGAAGAATGGTGAGATATACATCTTTCTGACAAATGAAGAGCAGGAAATCAATAATGCCATCAATAATGAGTCTGTAGAGATGGGAGAAATCATAGGAGAGGCTTCCGCAGTTATCTTTGAGGAAATCTATACAGAGAAAAAATATAGATACAGCAACAGATATATGTTTGCATTTAACCAGAAGGTGGATGACCGGTTCTTCAAAAGTAATCAGTCTAACGATATAGGAGTGACAGTTATAACACCTTATGGTGGGGATTATGCAGATTCCGCACTTCGTCTGCTCTCAGCACAGGAAAGCAGTATAATTGTGAAGCTGCCAAATGACAGTACATTTCTTGATGAGATTACAGAATCCATCAAAATATATAAATTCCTTAATAAAAATGCTTCCGGTGCCAGAGGCAGCTTTGACAGCATCCGTAGGGCAAAAGAGGATGAGCGTATTGAAAAAAAGGATAGGATCAGAATCTTTATTGAGGATGCATTAAAGAATGCGGACATTTATGTAAATGGTGATAAGGCAACCATTTCGGCTAAGGAGCCTGCGGCAAGGATCAATGAGGCACTTGGTAAGCTTGTAGCTATGAAATACAATAAGCTCACTTATATGGAGACAGCACCTGAACTGTCAGATATTAGTGCTATCTTTAAGCGTAGTGATGGTCAGATGAGTTTTCTTGGGACGAGTGACACAACACCGAATAAACTTGCATTAGAGGAAGTGGTACAGGTAATTGGATTAAATAATGCTAGACATATGAATACTTCTCTAAAATCATTACAAGATAAGTTTGGTGCAGCACCTTATGGATTTGATTTAAAGGATGTGCAGTGGCTTGTTGCAATGCTGTTCAAACTGGGAAGAGTTTCTCTTACACTTAACAGTCAGAATCTTTCATTGCTTTCAACCAATCCGGATGAATTGGTCAGATATATTACAAAGCGTGAATATGTAGAAAAACTTTTAATTGACATTAGGGAGAGAGCAACTGATGGACAGATTCGTTCTGTGAAAGAGGTTATGAAGGATTACTTCGGATTCACAGTATCCAGTGATGATGATGACAAAATCATGAGCAGCTTTAAGAATAAAGCAGAGGATAAAGTGGAAGTATATGATGACATTCTTGTAGAGTACCGAATCAATCCGAAATATCCTTGTAAGAGACTGATGGAAGATGCAAGAAACAGACTTGCAGGGATTCTTGATATCAATGAGTCTACAGAGTTTTTTAAGACTGTAGATAAGAAGAGGGATGACCTGCTCGACGATGCAGAAGATACGGCACCTGTATTTGACTTCTTTAATGGCGACCAGAGAAAGATTTTTGAAGAAGCAGTAAAGAATCTTGCCTATTTTGGAAACAGTAAGACTTATGTAAGTGACCAGGAGCTGTTAAAAGTAGTTGGAGATATAGAGGCTGTTGTGAAGGATAGTAAGCCTTTTGGTAAGATTCAGAAATTGCCGGAGTTGAATAAGAAGTTTGAAGACCTTCACATGGGATTGCTTGAAAAGGAAGCTGCGATCATGGATCCGTTAGTACATGATGACTTTCTTAAAGTAAAAGAAGTATTGGATGTCAAGCCTTTTGCAGAAGTGCTTCGTCCTCGTATCAATCAGAGATTTGATGAAATCTGGGAAAAACTTAGAACATCCAATGATATCGCTGCGATTAAGAATATCAAGTTGGAAAGTGATACTCTCAAAATTAAGTGTCTGGATGAGATAGATGAATATGAGAGGGCACATCAGCCTGCACCGGAATCACATGTCACACCGGTTGTACCCGGTAAAGAGCCGACTAATCCTGCACCGGCACCGACTAAAGTAAAGACTAAGAAACGCAAGAATGTTTCCATCAGCAATGTGGCAGGGGCTAGAACTTATTCGATTGAGAATGAGCAGGACATTGACAAGTTCCTTGCCGAAATGAAGCAGAAACTGATGAATGAACTGGAAGAAGACACAATAATTACATTGAGCTAGAAGGGGGATTGTATAATGATTAAGTGTTTTACATTTGATAATTTCAAAAGCTTTGAGAAGGCTGAATTAAATCTTGAAGCACTGACAACTCTGATAGGAACAAATTCTTCTGGAAAAAGCAATGCTATAGAGGGAATTGCAATATTAGCAAAGGCAGCAACAGGAGTTGAACTAAATACAATCTTGGATGGAACAAAGAGTACAGGAGCTGTAGTTCGTGGTGGCAGCCGGGGGTGTGCAAGATTCAAAACGAATGCATTTAAGTTAGGATGCTTAATAGACTTAGATGAAGCTAATGATTTACTATATGAAATAAAAATTGGAGCAGGAGATCGCGTAGGGATTGAAGAAGAAGGTTTATATCTTGTAAAGAGAGATACTTTCGGTCCTAAAACTAATAAAATTTTTAAGACCAAAAAAGCGGAAACTGGTCGTGCTGAAATAAAGGTACAATATAAGAACGGAATGAGAGGGAATGATCCAGATACAATTTGTATACGTTCTTCGGCAATTTTACCACAGATGGTAATTAAGATGGGAAGAGATACAGAGGAGGAAAAAACAATAATATCTTACATGGATAGAGTTATAAGTCATTTAAAGAATATTCGTATGTTAGACCCAGTTCCTTCGGTTATTCGTGATTATGTTCGTACATCAGATGTTGAACTGAGACAGAATTGTGATAATCTTTCAGCAGCATTAAATGAAATGTGCAAAGACGCATTAAAAAAGGATAGATTATTAGAATTCGTAAGAGAACTTCCTGAAAATGATGTAGAGGATATAGAATTTATCGAAACCAAGATAGGCGATGTAATTTTCGCATTGAGAGAAAGAAATCTTAATTCTACAGAATTAGTAGATGCTCGTCAGTTATCGGATGGTACATTGCGTTGTATTGCGGTATTAACTGTAGCATTAATAGGAGAACCAGGCAGCTTGATAATGATTGAAGAGATAGATAATGGTATTCACCCGGCCTGTGTATATAAATTAATCGAACAATTAATTGCGATAGGAAAAGAAAGAAAAATCGATATTATTATTACTACTCACAATGCTACTCTTTTAAATTCATATAAAAAAGATGAACTTTTAGGAGTTTCGGTTGTGTATCGGGATAAGGAGAGGGGAACAAGTAAAATAAAATCATTTGTTGATATTGAAGATTTTCCAGCTATGCTTGCATCAGGTGGATTGGGGAATGCAATGATTGATGATAGTTTGTTGAAATCTCTAAAGAGAACAAATGAGAAAAAAGACTATTCATGGCTGGGGGTATAGTAGACGAACTATAGCCTCTAAGTTTGGAGAGTTTTTGAGGAAAACAGCAGAAGGAGAAGCGCCATGGCAGTTATATGGTATAGAAATAGACAAAGAAGGTCTCTTATATCTGGCAGACAATATAGTGGAGAATGCGATGCAACAGGTAGGTGTGGGAGATATGTCTATTATTCATGCATATGAGCAATATAAGTCTAATACTCCGGGAATTGGCAGAATAATGATATGGAGTACAGATAGACACCTGCAGGGATATATAGAGGAAAATGTATCAGAAACTACATACAGGAGACGAAGAAAATCGTAAACATAAACCATTAGTTTGGAGGATATAGCACATGAACAAAAATGCAATTAAGAAATTTGCAATAGATGCAAGAAATAAACTGATAGCATCTGTCACAGACAAGGCAGGTATGCTTGGAATCACACCGGATAATTGCAGTGAAGCAATCACAAAAGGTATTGATTTTGAAGTATATAAGACGGCAGCAGGAACAGAAGTAACACTTAACAAAAAACAGTGCGAGCAGAGAAGAAAACTGGTAGACCAGATTAATGCAAAAGGTTTTGAGGTAGTAGTGGAAGAAGTAGCATATACATGGTTTAATCGTATCTGTGCTATCCGATTTATGGAAGTTAATGACTATATGTATCCTGTAAGAGTTCGTGTGCTTTCTTCTGAAAAAAAATCCACTGTAAGTGGCTTAGTAAAGAATGAGCCAGATGTGGTGACAATGGCACCTGATATTGACTGGGATTTCACGGATAAAGAGAGAGAAGAAATCATTGATGCCAAGATGAATAACAGGCTTGATGATTTATTCAGAATGCTGTTTATCAAGCAATGTAATCTGCTTCATGAGGTACTACCGGGACTTTTTGAAGAGACAGAAGACTATACAGAAATGCTTCTTAACATCTCATTTACGAATGAAGATGATGTGATTCGTATGCTTGTAGATGGTATAGATGAAAAAGAATTTAATATCACTACTGTTGGTGAAGATGGCAAGGCAGCAGGACAGGTGGAAATCATTGGATGGTTATATCAATATTATAATACAGAGCCTAAAAATAAGGCATTTGCAAAAAAAGGAAAAATCACAAAAGAGGAAGTTCCGGCAGTTACCCAGCTTTTTACTCCAGACTGGATTGTAAGATATATGGTAGAAAACAGCCTTGGCAGAATGTGGGTAGAAGGACATCCGGATGATGAGCTGAAGAGCAAATGGAAATACTATCTGGATGAGGCTAAGCAGGAAGAATCTGTACAGCAGGAACTTGATAAGATAAAGGCAGAATATGCGACATTAAAACCTGAAGATATAAAGCTCATTGATCCGTGTATGGGTTCAGGGCATATTTTGGTGTATGCGTTTGATGTATTTATGCATATATATGAAAATGCTGGATGGTCTCAGAGAGACGCAGCACAGAGCATTATCAAAAATAATATTTATGGACTTGATATAGACGACAGAGCAGCACAGTTGAGTTACTTTGCAGTTCTGATGAAAGCAAGACAGTATGACAGGCGAATCCTGACGAGAGGTATAGAACCGAATGTATATGCCGTGCAGGAGAGCAATGGCATCAATCGCAGTCAGCTTAAATATTTTGGGGCAGGATTGACGGATGAAGAGAAAAAGAATGCATTATTGCAGATGGAAGGACTTCTTAATATACTAAATGATGCAAAGGAATATGGTTCTTTGCTTAATGTGGAAAGCTATGATTGGGAGCTGTTAGATAGATTTGTAGAGAGTAGCAATATTGAAGGTCAGATTTCTTTTGATACATATGGATTAGAAGAGACTGCAGAGAAGCTGAAGCGATTGATTAGAATTGGCAGGGTTATGGCGTGGAAGTATGAGGTAGTTGTTACTAATCCGCCATATGCAGGTACAAGTAACCTTAGTGCAAAGGTAAATAATTTTGTGAAGAAAAATTATCCTGATAGTAAGGCTGATCTATTTGCTGTATTTATTGAGCGTTGCGGTGAGATGCTTAAGAAGAATGGATATCAGGCGATGATAACGCAGCATTCGTGGATGTTCATTGGAAGTTTTGAAAAGTTAAGAAACAAGATGCTTAATTGTAACTTAATAAATATGGTTCATTTAGGAATTAAAGCATTTGAAGAGATTGGTAATGATGTTGTACAGACATGTTCGTTTATTTATCAAAAAAATAAAAAAAATAATTATCTTACGAAATTTGTAAGACTTGTAGAATATAAAAGTTATAGCGAGAAGGCAAAGGAGTTTTTCAATACACATAATAGAATTAACTCTAAATGTATGAGATTTGGCAATATACCAGGTATACCATATGCTTATTATGTGAGTGATAATTTTATAGATAATTTTGAGAATGCAAAATATATTGAAGATTATGGAAAATTAACTGGTTCGCAAAATATTACAGGTGATAATGAGAAATATTTAAGACTATTTTGGGAAGTTGAAAAAGAACAAGTGGGTAATGAATGGCGATTGTATGCTAAAGGTGGTGATTACAGGCAGTATTATGGTAATTTATCTTATATTGTAAATTGGTCAGAAGAAGCTAGAAATTTTTATGCGACTAATAAAACATCTAATTTATTAGCAGAAGATTTTTGGTATAAAGAGGGGATAACATATTCGGCAATTACGAGTAGAGGGACGGGGTTTAGATATCTACCTAAAGGATGTATTTTTGATAAGGGAGGACCATCAATAAATCTGTTCGGCAACAAAGATGAAGTTTTAGCATTACTAAACTCTAATGTGGCAAAATACTACTTTTGGGTTTTTAATCCATCAATAAATTTACAAATTAAGGATGTTAAAAGTTTTCCAATAATTTTACCTGAATTAGAAGAAATAAAAAAATTGGCAAAAGAAAATATTGATTGCTGTAAAATGGATTGGGACTCTTATGAAACATCTTGGGATTATAAGATACATCCATTAGTGAAGAATACATTATCAAAAGATCTTTCTGAAAAATTTGTAGAATGGGAAATGGAGTGCGACAACAGAATTAAAACACTTATAAGAAATGAGACAGAATTAAATAAAATATTTATTAATGCATATGGGTTAAAAAATGAGGTAACACCAGATGTTGAAGAAAGAGATGTCACAGTCCATAAAGCAGATTTACAGCTTGATATTAAGAGTTTGATTTCTTATGCAGTTGGCTGTATGTTTGGACGCTACTCATTGGATGAGGAAGGTCTTGTTTTAGCAGGACAGTCATTTGAATCACACTTTTTTGAAGCATCAGCACCAGTTTGTGGTACAGGTTTTGCAGGAGCACCTGGGGCATCCGTTTCGATAGGTGAATTTTATTATAAGACAGATGATGGTGTGAAAAAATGTACTTATAATCCAGATAAAGATAATATTATTCCAATCACAGATGAAGAATATTTTTCGGATGATATTGTTTCAAGATTTTGTGAATGGGTAAGGATTGTATATGGTGAGAAATCATTGGAAACAAACCTTGATTTTATAGCAAAAGCACTTGGTAACAAAGGAAATACAAGCAGAGAAGTAATCAGAAATTATTTTTTAAATAATTTCTTTAAGGATCATTGTAATACATATTCTGTTACGGGTTCCGGTAAGCGTCCTATCTACTGGCTTTTTGACAGTGGTAAGCAGAATGGATTTAAAGCACTTATCTATATGCACCGATATGATGCTGACACAGTCGGCAGAGTGAGAACAGATTATCTTCATAAGGCACAGAAGTATGTGGAAAATGCAATGCAGAGTGCACAATATACGATTGACAATGCTAAATCTGCATCAGAAAAATCAAAAGCTACAAAAGCAGTAACAAAGTGCACAAAACAGCTTGCTGAGATGAAGATATATGATGAAGCAATTGCTCATGTTGCTAATCAGAGGATAGAGATTGATCTGGATGATGGTGTAAAGGTAAATTATGCCAAATTCCAAGGTGTGGAAGTGGCACAGGAAGGTAAGAAAGCATTGAAAGTGGATTTGTTGGCAAAGATTTAATGTGAAAGGATGTCGACTGATTATGGATTAATAAAAATTGGAGGATGATATGTTAAGGGAGATTGCTAATAAATTATTCGAATTATTTATAGTGAACCGAAATGCTATTGCTATTCAGCTTAAGGATGGAAATTATATTACCAGATACACAAAAGTTACAGAGAATGATATTTATTGTATGTTAAAAGAAAAAAAGTCTTTAGGTAGTTATCAACAATTATATAAAAGTTCATATGTGAAATGGATATGTTTTGATTTTGACTGTAAAGATAAAGAAAATCCGGATCTTTTGGGATTATATAAAAAATGTACATTACCATTAAATAATTATCTGAGAGCTAACAATATATCATTTGTTAATGAATTTTCTGGAAGAAGAGGTATTCATACATGGATTATTTTTGATGACTATCTGAAAAAGCCTGATGCATTTAAGATTCTTAAAAGGATAAAGAATGCAGTGGTATTTAATTATGATGAGTCGGTATATGGTTTAGATGAATTTCCTGCAACTGGTAAAAGCAAAGGTAACAAATTGGGAAAGCAGGTAAAAGTACCGCTGTCTTTTCATTCATGTGGAAAGCAATCGTATTTTTTTCTAGGTGAATATACAGAAAATAGTTATGGAGAAGAATTTTATAAAAATCAGTTATTTATTTTAAATACTATTAAAAAGAATAAGATATCAGAAGTTATTAAAGTATTACAGTTAGAAGATGTTCAAATAGAAGTGCCATACAAAAAGATGTATATTACTGAGTCACTGGATTGTGATGCTGAACAAGTTATTGATATATTATCTCAGACTCAAGTTTACAGACGAATATTTGATAGATTATTGCATGGGGAAGGTTTGTTAAAAGATTGGTTTGTAATGCTTGGTACATTAGGAAAAATAGAAGGTAATTCAAATATATTATGTGATGTATTTAGATATTGTCCAGATTTCTCTGAAATAGAAACGCAAAGGCGTATATCACAGTTTAGTTATAAGTATTTTCCTGCTACGTTTTGTTATCTATACAATTTATATGATTTAGATATGGAAGATGGCATTGATCCAAATGAAAATGGATTGCAATATTTAATTCGACATCTAGATAAAAATATAGATATTCATACTTGGGACGAAAATGAACAAACTTTTTTAGAAAAGAGTGAGTACACTGTACAAAAAGAAATTAATTATTTATTTACTAATGATGAAGTTCCAGTGGTTTCGATATACCTTGATTTATTACATTTGACTTCATATGACACCAAAAAGATTGATATTACAATTTCTCAAATTATGGAAGGCGAAATGATAGAAATTGAACCAAGGGATTGTCATGTATTTGATAGAATGGAAACCGAATTAAAAACGAGAAAAATGGTCTCATTAAGTGCATATGATCGTGTGCTAACATCACATATGGCATTAAATTTATTTTATGGTATGAGCAGAAAAATTAAGTCATTTAGTTATAATCCGAATTATTTGTCTGGAGATGATATGTTTTTTCATTGGTATAATTCATGGGGGAATTACTTGGGTAAGATACGTAAATTTTTAGAATTTGATATGTATGAAAATATGTATGTTATAACAATAGATGTAGCACATTTTTATGATAGTATAGATTTTTTAGGTATATATAGGCTTTTTGATAATTATTTAAATGAAAAAGAAAAAAATATACTTAAGGAATTGGTTGCTTATAATGAAAAATTAATGAGAAAGATAAATTGTAGTAGAAAGGGAGTGCCTCAAGGACCAGCATATGCGAGACTTATAGCAGAAACTTTTCTAGGAATATTGATAGAGAATGTAATGGGAAAATTAGGTAATCCGAATGAAAAAATTTTTGTATATAGGTATGTTGACGATATTGTTATATTTCATGATGAAACATTGGAAAGTCAGACAATATACGATACTTTTAGTAATATATTTTCAGTATATGGATTAGCTCTTAATCAGGAAAAAAGTAAAATATACGGAAAGATTAAGGAGTTGTCAGAAACACAAAGATGTGAAATATTGAGAACAAATCAATTTCAATATGGACTTAGAGTGTCGGAGTATTCTTATTTACTTGAAGATGAATATATCCAAAAAAAAGTATCTGCAATTATTGAAGAAAAAGGTAAGTTTGACATTTCCAATATTGCTTTTTTCTTTTCAACTTATACAGATGAGAGAGCCAAACAATTGTTTTTTAGTAAATATGAAAAAGATATTTTTTCTTGCAAGTATGGTAGAGGAAGTGGATATTCATTATTTTATAGGTACATTTTAAGTAATAGAGAAATTCTAGAGAATTGTATAGAAAACTCTCTGTTTGAGTTAATACCTATTAATAGTATAAATTTTTCATGCTGTTTAGCTGAAATTTATTATGCATATAAAAATTGTGAATTACCACAAAGAGAATATGAAATATTGCTTAGAACATATATTTCTAACATTGAAGCAAATATAGAAAATATAAAGAGGGAGGAAGACAGAAGCATATTATTATCATTGGCTAGTCAGAAGAAAAATGAAAGATAAAATAGAGACATTTTTAAAAAGAATAGATTTAAAACCAGAAATAAAACTTATCTGTGAAATATTTGAATTTATTCATGGGTGTGATACAAAGAAAATAGTAGGCTTAGAGGAGAGAATGGCAGCATTGTTTTGCCGAAGTGTGGCAGATTTACCTCAGGATGATATTTCAGAAGAAGTAAAAAAATTATTACTTGATGCTTTTTTGAATATAAGAACAATGGCTAATCAGAGAAATGGAACAAGTGAATTACGAACAATATATTTATTAAACAAGGTGTATCAATCAGATGCAAAAACAGAATATGATGAGATAATCGAAGAAGACTTTGAACTTTTGTTAGATAATCTTGAGAAGATAAGAATATTATTTAGAATAGTAGATGACAATCAAGATGAGTATTTTCCAATAAGTTCTTTATTATTTAATCTAATAGATTGTGATAATTTAGTTCGTGAAATAAGAGAAGTTAAAACTATACAGGCATTAATGCTTGCATTACAGATATTTGACAAGAGTAAGTATCCAAGACAGTTTGAGGATATTCAAAATATAGTGCATGAAAAAGATTTGAGATTTATAGAATACTTATTTAATGGTGCAAGTCGTTTAGGTGGAGATGAATGGAAGTATAATTACGAAAAAAATGGGACACTTGTTTTATATGATGCTAAAAATAGTTCGATTTTGATTCGAAACATAAATAGAGAGTATTTTGAGATTGATAAAAATATTCAGGATATTTACAATATTTCAAAAGTACATGAAGAAAAGAACGAGGAAGAAACGGGAATGGCATACTATGTAGAGTATAAGATGAGTAATTTTGATCCTGTAGATTTAGTAAAAGAGTTTTCAATTATAAATAATAGAAATTCTATTTTACAGATATTGAAACTTATATATGAGGATAAGTATTACAATATTATTATTGAGCATTCATTATTTAGAGGTTCTAAAAGTGTTTCTCCTATTAACCCATTTGCAAAAAATGACACATATACGATTGTTGATGGTAATAGTGTTACAGATGGATTAGTAAAAGTGTCCGAATGGTTAAAAAAATATGGATTGGTTAGTTTGGCTGGCAATGGAATACAAATTGTAAACTTAGGTACATTTATAAGTTTAGAAAAAATATATACTGTAAAATTTGATTTACTAGGAATAGATGACAAAAATATTAGTTTTACAGAACTATTAGTTAACTGGATAAGAAATTGTCCGAATAAAATAGCTGCATTCGATATATTTTTAAAAGAATATACTGAAGAATTAAAGTATATTTATGAAATGCAAGATTTATTTAATAAGAATTTTGAGGATGATTATTTTATGCCATATCCCATAGACTCTAAAGTAATTGATGAACTTGATTTTGATGATATAATAAGTGATTTTCCAATTTATACTTTTAATGTTAAAAAAGATTTTTTAGAGGATAGCATAACAATTAGTCTGGTCGGAAGTAATGAGGATTTTTCAAATTATGAAATAAGGGATATATTAGGAGAGGAAACCCGTGGTTTGTTAGGAGATATTTTAGCGTGTGTTGATAAAGAAAACCATATTCTATATACAGGAGTAGAAGTTAAACATTACATTCTTTTAAAAGAAAAAATTTCACAATTTAACAGTAAGGCTTTGAATAAAGATGTAATGGATAGAATAAGTGATTTTAATGTTTCTAAAATTGTGAAAATGATGAATTGTTTTGAAACAGCATTTAAAAGAATTCACCCTGGAATACCAATGATTGACATAGCTAGATATAGATTGGCAAATCATTTGTTATTATTAAATTTGGATTATGACAAAGTGCTTTCTTGGATAGAATTGCTTAATAAGCATGAAATAGTGGATTATTCATTTGTGGACTCACTGCCATATAATGGAGAACAGGGAGTTTTATATGTTCCTAAAGACAGAAGTCGTTCACAAAGTACCTTTAAACATATATACGAAAAGTATATTTTGAATCCGTTAAAAAGGGATGTAGTTGATATATATGATCCTAAAATAACATTAGAGGCAGATGGATATTATGTAGGAAATAAAAGAATAACAAAAGTAGTATTTCTGTTTGATTTAATTCAAAATGGTAAGGCAACGAAAGATACGCTTGATTATTATTTAAATAAAAATAGTGTTGAAGATAATATACATATGGTTTTTTATTGCAACGGTAAAAAGGTTAGTGTTGCCGAAATTATTGAAATGAACAATAAGTGTGAGGTTGAAGTGTATGCTATATATTCAGGAGAAGGTGGAAGAAAAAAAGTACAAGAGTATTTGAATAAAAAGTTAGTGCATAGAAAATGTACAGTATTGGAGCCATTAAAGAAACTTTCACATATGTTATCTGAAGAGAATGATAAATTATGCAAATTAATCTATAAAGGACGTCTTAGTGGGAATATATATCCAGGTGACTATATTGTCGTTAGAGAGTACAATCAGCCAAAGCATAATATTATGTCAGATGATATAATGAAATTGGAAAAAGTGACAGCATTATTTTGTAAAAGAGCTGAAAACTACTAGAAAGTTTTTGGGATAAGTATCTGGTAGTGGTCACTTGGCATTCACATACGGGATACTTATCACTGATTGAATAAAATAATTTGTGTAGACCATCTGCACAAACGGATTAGAGGGTGAAAAATAAATGAAATTAGAAAAAATAAGAATCACAAATTATAGATGTTTCAAAGAAGCAGATATTGATTTCGATAATCATACAACATTAATTGTCGGAAAGAATGGAGCAGGTAAGACTGCAATATTAGATGCAGTTGCTGTTACAGTCAGTACATTTTTACTTGGAATTGATGGTGGAGTTAGCAGAAGCATTTCAAAAGATGATGCCAGATATGAGTTCCATGATCTTGATGGTACAGTTGATCCGCAGCATCAGTTTCCCGTAAGTATTGAAAGTACAGGCGACTGTCTGGACGATCATGATGTGAAATGGGTGCGTTCTCTTAATTCTGAAAGTGGAAATACAACAGTCAAAGAAGCAAAAGAATTAACTAATATATCAAAGGATGCACAGAAGAGGATTATGACAGGAGACAAGTCATTAATTCTTCCGTTGATATCTTATTATGGTACAGGTCGCTTATATGCACAGAAGAAAGAAAAGAAAAATATAAAATCACTGACTGAATTTAAACGTCAGGTTGGTTATGTGGATTGTATGGTAGCGGAGTCCAATGAAAAGCTTATGCTTAATTGGTTTCAGATTCAGACATTAAAAAGTCTTCAAAAGCAGCAACGGACAGGTAAGGTGGAAAAGCCTTTATTGTTGAGGACAGTTGAAGCAGCTATTTGCAAATGTTTTGAAAGAATTAGCAGCTCAAAAAATGCCAGCATCGTATTTGATCTTGATACACATAGATTGGTTTTGGATTTTGAGAGTTCAGATGGCAGTTTACAGAAATTTGCAATGGATGAAATGAGTGATGGTTATAAAAATACACTCAGCATGATTGGAGATATTGCATATCGTATGGCTGTATTGAATCCAATGCTTGGAGATAAAGTGTTAGAAGAGACATCTGGAGTTGTCGTGATTGATGAGATAGACTTACATTTGCATCCACAGTGGCAGCAGACAATTATAAGTGATTTAAATACTATTTTTCCAAAAATACAATTTATTGTCAGCTCACACGCACCGGCAGTAATTAATTCAGTTAGAAAAGAACAGATTCGCATTTTGGACAATGGAGAAATCTATATGCCGGCAGCACAAACCTATGGAAGAGATGTAAATTCTATATTAAGAGAAGTGATGAAGGTATCTGAGCGTCCAGCAGACATCAAGCGGCGTATGGACTTATTCTATGTATATATGGATGAGAATAATTACAAAGAAGCAGATAATGTTTTGACAGAGATTGAGGCAATCGTTGGAACAACAGATCCTGATATTGCAGCAGCAAGAACATCACTTGATTTAGAAAAGATACTGGGAGAATAGCATATGATAGTTGTGAGAAGAGGAAAAGAACCAAACAGTCTATTACAATTTCGTAAGCAGTATCCGTATGCAGAGTATGAGGATACACCGTCATATGTGCTTAAGGATATTAGAGAGCAGATGTGGGAAGAACAAAAGCATTTGTGTGCATATTGCATGAGAAAAATTGACAGCCCAGGTGTAGAAAGAATTGAGCATTGCAGACCAAGACATCCGCATGATGAAGTGGAGCATGATAAGAAAGCAACTTTAGATTATAAATGGATGCTTGGTGTATGCTATGGTAACAGCCTGACTAAAGGTGTAAATCAAGAGGATACAACTTGCGATGCTCATAGAGGAAACACAGAACTTACGATAAATCCATTTGATGAATTGTCGGTCAGAAAGATAAAGTATAAAGCAGATGGAAGTATTTATTCAGATGATGCGGATATCAACAAGGATATTACAGAAACTCTGAATTTAAACTGTGAAGCGGTCTCTCTTCCCGAAACTCGTAAAAGAGTTTTGATGGAAGAAAAATGCAGAATTATGAGAAAATGCAAAGGAAAATCTCAGGATGCATTTATACATGAATTAGAGCGTACATATGAAAGTCTGGTACAGGAACGAAATTTTACACCATATTGTGGAATAATTATTTCATGGCTTGAGAGTAAATTGAAGATATCATGATTGGACAATTACATTTTGGCGTATCGAACACTTATTAATATAGGTTGAATAAAAATAATTTGTGCAGCTCATCTGCACAAATGGATTAGAGGGTGAAACAAAAGTAAGAACGCGATTTTTCTTTGGTCAAAATAAAAAAAGGTCTTTGATAACAAACAGTTTGTCGAAATTATGGTGGTGTGGTAGACTTACATATGATGAACAAAGGAAAGATCCATTTGAATTGACAAAATATCTCATTGATGATTATGCTAATAAAATGTTGATTATATTTTCTAATAATTATATAAGTAATCATGATATTACTGTAGGACTGTTTTCAGCGTTAAAATATCTTGAAGATATCGGATATAAAATAAAAGGAAAAAACCATAGAGATGTATAATATGAAGTAACTAAGTATCTAAATGTTTTGGGTGGAACATACATATTATATTATTTTACATCAGAAGAATTAGAACAAAAGATTATAAAATATATGATGTCAATTAAAGGGGCAATTTGTACAGAGTAGAAATATAGTTGACGATATTATAAGTTATGTAGATAGTGTGTCATAATTAGAGATGGGAGTAAATAAATGGATTTATAAAATATACAATTGAGATTCATCTGAATAATGATGATGGTTTAAAGGTAAATTATGCGAAATTTCAGGGTGTGGAAGTGGCACAGGAAGGTAAGAAAGCATTGAAAGTTAATTTGTTGGCAAAGATATAATGTGAAAGGAGATAAGTTATTATGAATTTACAAAACAAATTAATAAAATTATACAATGAAATTGATGAGTTAAAAAATAAAAGGAGTTCTAGTGATAGCGATTTTAAAGCATGGAGAACGGATGTATAATTATGTCTTTCTGGTCTTTATGGTGAAAAGAGCATTCAGCTTAAAAATTTTAATAATCGATTATTTTCACCAATAGTAAGTGTGACAGGTACTGATCTTCATGGACCATATGTACAGGATTTGGAGACTACAAAGAAAGAGTTTGAAAGATATATTGGTGATTTATCAGGAATGGTATATACAACAAAAGATAATTGGGAATTTGAAATGTTGAAGGAACTTAATGCAGCAGGAATGAAAATTGATATGAATAAACTTCTTGGTTAAATAATATGAAGAATTATTTGCAAGGGTACAAGCTTATGAAGCTATTGTTTTAAGTCAGGTGATTGTCTGTACAATTAGGGAGGAGGTATAAAATATGTTGCAAATTATATCCGGTAAATTTTTTGGAAATGGTGAAATAGTACATAATGAATGTAATGGAATTTTATATTCTAATGTCACATTTCATGAGATGCAACCTATCGAATATGGAAATATTAAAATAAATACAGTGGATTGGAATCCTGGATATCCTTGTTATGTTATTTCATATGATAATTGCATTGAACATATCCCTAAAACAAGTATTCTTGTAAAAGTTGGGGATAATGTTGTAATTGAACAGTTAAAATATATTCTATCATTTTCATTAAATGCAATATTTGATGAAAATGAGTCGAGTGTAGAAGACCTTTGTAGACGAGTAAATGTTCAAGATAATTATATATCCTCTTATGTGACAGAAACATTTGAAATGGAGGATAAGTCATAAGCAGGAGGTTTTTATTATAGATGAAACAGGAAATATTAAATGAATTAAATCTTGGCGAAGATCATGAGCGAGAATGCAAGCTGGCAATTGGTGGACTGCCTGAGAGCATATGGGAGACATATTCTTCTTTTGCAAATACCAATGGTGGCACGATTCTGCTTGGAATTAGGGAACACAGAGATTCTTTTACTGTTGAAGGATTAACAGACAAACAGATTGTTAAATATCAGAAGGATTTTTGGAGTACATTGAATGACAGAAATAAGGTGTCAAAGAACATTTTACTGAATCATCATGTCAGACCAGTGATAGTAGGAGAAAAGAGAATATTAAGAATTGATGTTCCTGCGGCAGACAGGCACGATAAGCCGGTTTATATTGGAACAGATCCAATGAAAGGCACTTATAAAAGAGATTATGAAGGTGATTTCCTTTGTACAGAGGAGGCTGTCCGGGCAATTTTTGCAGACCAGAGAGATATATCTGGTGATGTAGAGGTGTTGGATGAGTTTGGGTTAGATGTGTTGAATCAGGATACAATAAAAGGCTATAGAATTATTTTTGAACAGCTTCACAGTGGACATCCGTGGAATGCCCTTGAAAATGATGAGTTTCTTATGAAATTAAGGGCAGCAGCGAAGAATAAAAATGGTATATTATCTCCAACGATAGCAGGACTTTTATTTTTTGGGGAAGCTTATCATATTACTGAGATTTTTCCAAATTATTTTCTGGATTATCGTGAGGAATGCGATGATAAAGCAGTGCGCTGGTTATTCCGAACACATTCTAACGAAGGTGATTGGAGCGGTAATATATATGACTTTTTCTGCAAGGTGCGTACCAGAATGGACGATGATGTAGCAGTTCCATTTGCAAATAGACGAAATGGATATCGTGTAGACAGAGTGGATGTGCATGATGCAATGGAAGAAGCGTTGGCAAATGCACTGGCACATGCAAATTATTATGGCAGACGAGGAATCCTTGTTGTTAAAAAAGGAAAAGAACTTAGCATTTCCAATCCCGGTACTATCAGAGTAACAAAAGAAGAATTTTATGCAGGAGGCAATAGTGATCCACGAAATCCGAATATCTTAAAAATGTTTGGTTTTGTAAATGTCGGTGAGCGTGCCGGAAGTGGTGTCGATAAGATTATGACAGCATGGGCAGAACAAAATTGGAAGAAACCTGAATTTGATTTTTCAGAGCGCAATGACAGAGTAACATTAAAGCTCGAAGTTGGACAAGTGGTATATATTCCTGGGGTTGCCGATATCAGAAATGAAAATACAGATTATGCAGAAGTAACTGCTGTGTCGAAAGAGGAAAAAGTACTTGCTTATATCAGGCAAAATGGAAGTATTTCAATGCAAAAAGTAATGGAAATAGGTAACTACAGATCTAGAACTGGAGCAAGAAAGTTAATTGATAAAATGATAAATGCGGATTTGATAGAAAAAATGGGAGAAGGAAACAAGACGATTTATAAAATTAAAGAATAGATTACTGGTCACTTGAGATGAAAGAGTGACTGGTAGGTGGTCACTTTTAAAATAAAATGACCATTAAGTGACCAGTAGATGGTCACTGGTGTTCATTGAGTGACCACCATTACCAATATCAAATGGATTAGAAGGTGAAATATGGATTTACAGAATATTCAGGAACAATTAAATACAGAATTTGCCAAGCCAGAGACACGAATCATATTTTGGTTTGATGATAAGGGTGAATATGAGGATGAGGTATCGGAACTGCAGCTTGGTGATGTAAAGCTGCATATTCTTGATGGTTTAAACTGGTTTTATTCTAAGTATTTGTTGAATGAAGCAGATACAGAGAGTAAATACCTTGTCTATGCAGCCTTTGCAAAGCCAAGTGATGCAGAGAATCCTCTTGCAGATATGTATTATTACTCAACACCTTATTATACAGACCGAGTGTCACAGATGTCTCAGGAGATTGGTATTGATAATCGCTTTAAAGAGCATTTATCACAGTATGTCAATTTCTGGAAAAACAAACATCGTATTGAGAAGTTTAAGGAACTTGGAATTGACTATTACAATGCACAGACGATTGATATTGGTTTGATTGCTGTGCTCACAGATGTGAAAACTCCGAACTTTGAAGAAGTAGTTAAGCAGGTTATGCTTTGTGACAATAAAAAATATTTTAAGGCATTGTCTGATAATGGATTAACTGATAAATTCTGGGAACTTTGCGAAAAATTCTTCGGGTATAAGTCTGAAAAGCCAAACATAGATGATTTATCTGCTTGTATGATATTAACCTATGCGTCATCTACATTAAAGGCAACAGTTCCGGAAGCAATGAGGTCTTATATTTTAGGAAAGCGTAATGATGTTGTGGTCTTTATCCGTAATATCATGGACAATGTGAATTATCGGGATGCCTATGACAAACTGGTAGAAAGAATAGATAAGTCATTGTGCTTTGTGACAAGAATACAGGATGGATTAAAGAAAGATGTGGAGAAGAAAAAAGACCGTTCTCTCCAGATGTCTGACATTTTTGCATGTGATGCGTTTGCCGGGTTAGATGACATTATCATTGACTGGGCATTGGAAAAGTTAAATGATGAGATTTTAGATGCACAGATTGATGGACTGAGTATTGCCAAGGCAGCAGACCAGAGAATGTCCAGGGCATATCACTATAGTTACAGATACAAGAATGAATATACAACTATCAAGTATGCATATTTGATGATGAAGTCGGTATCACTTATGGAGTTCTCAAGTGATATTAAGACATTAGTTGCAGATTATCAGAAAGAATCATACCTGATAGATTCGTATTACAGATGGTTTTATTATGCATATGATCAGATTGAAGATAACAGTAAATTCTCTGATATAAGACAGAGAGTAGAGAATATTTATGCGAATACATACTTGCAGAAGATAACATCAAAGTGGAATGAGAATTTTACAAATGAGGTAATGAATACTACTGATCTGCCTAAGCAGGAAGATTTCTACAAGCATTATATTAGAGGCTACGATGGAAAGCAGAGAGTTATTGTAATTATTTCGGATGCTTTCAGGTATGAGTGTGCAAAGGAACTTTTTGGCAGATTGGAATTGGATGAGAAGTGTACACCAAAGATGGAATGTATGCTTAGTTGCCTGCCTTCTGTGACATCAGTTGGAATGGCAAGCCTGCTTCCACATAAAGATATGCAGGTAGATGGTTGCATGAATGTGACTGTTGATGGCCAGGCATGTGCAAGTATGGAGCAGAGGGATAAGATTTTGAAATCTTATAATGAAAATAATGTGGCTTTATCGTTTGATGAAGTTGCAAATGCAAATCAGGCTCGAATCAGAGAATTGATTCAGGGCAAGAATATCGTGTACATTTATCACAATCAGGTGGACGCAAGAGGAGACAAGCCTGCAAGTGAAAATGAGGTATTTAACGCTTGTGCTGAGGCGATAGAAGAGATACACAAGTTGGTTAGAAAATTGACAATATATGTATCTGCACCGAAATTTTTCATAACTGCAGATCATGGTTTTCTATATAAAAGAGACAGATTACATGAGTTTGATAAGGTTACATATCCGAAGGATAAATGCTTATATACAAACAAGAGATTTATTATTACGGAAGATGCAGTAAATGAGCAGGGAATCATGGCAAGAACAATGCCATATTTTAATAAACTATATGTAGATACTCCGATAGGAGCGAATATATTCAAAGTTTCCGGGGGCGGGCAGAACTATGTACATGGTGGTACGTCTCTGCAGGAGATGATAGTTCCGGTAATTGAACTTACAACGAATACCAGAGGTGTGGCATACGATTATGTGGATGTTGTCCTTACGTCTGTTACCCGTAAAGTGACAAATCTTATCACATACTTTGATTTTATTCAGACCGAAAAAGTCACAGACACTATGAAAGCTAGAAGTATAGTGGCTTACTTTACTACAGAAGATGGAGAAAAGATTTCATTTGATGTACCGCTGATTGCCAATAGCAGAGAAGATGCACCGGAGAAGAGAACATTCCATGAGAAGTTCACTTTGAAGTCAAGAGAATATAAGTATGGTTATAAGTATTATCTTGTATTGGCAGATGCTAATGATGAGAAGAATATTTTGCAACAGTATGAGTTTATGATTGATATTGCATTTGTGGATGATTTTGGGTTTTAATTTATAAAGTTAAGGAAAAATAAATGAGATATCTGTATCACTTTTTACAATACAAATAGGATAAAAAAGAATAATATGTTTATTGTAAATAAACAAAAAGTTCATTTCAAAAATGAAAGGCTATTCTATCATAAAAAATCAACAATACAATGAACCAGTTCATTGCATTGCCAACTATCTTTTTATGGTTAGACTGTTACTCGGTCATAAATTTCAGACTGAAAAATACTTGTAAAAATTTTACAATTGTGATATTATCAATACATGACAAAGGTGTCAACGGTTAGAGTCCGTTGGCACCTTTTTTGTTTATAGGGATTTTATTCCTTTGTTATGTATTGAGGAAAATGGAGGGATAAAATATGAGTGCAAAAATTGATTTTCTTTATTTAAGTGAGCCGGATATGATAAAAGCCGGTGTAAAAGATATGGGTAAATGTGTGGATATTATGGAAGACATGATGGTTACATTGAACAAAGGGGATTATGTCATGGGAGGTGAAAATCATAATTCACACGGATGTATGGTGACTTTTCCTGATAATCCTGAGTTTGAGGGAATGCCAAAGAATGGTGAGGACAGAAGATTTATGGCGATGCCTGCATATCTTGGTGGAAACTTTCAAATGGCAGGAATGAAATGGTATGGTTCAAATATCGAGAACAAGAAAAAAGGGTTGCCACGCTCTATTCTTATGATGATGCTAAATGACAAGGATACTGGTGCTCCACTTGCACTTATGTCAGCTAATCTTTTGAGTGCATACAGAACTGGTGCAATTCCTGGTGTCGGTGCAAAATATCTTGCAAGAAAAGACTCGACAACAGTGGCAATAGTAGGACCTGGTGTTATGGGAAAAACAGCACTTGCAGCATTTATGAGTGTATGTCCTAAGATTGATACGGTAAAGATTAAAGGAAGAGGAAAAAAATCAATAGATTCGTTTGTTGAATATGTTAAAAAAGAATTTCCACAGGTAACAACGATAAAAGTATGCGAGACTATGGAAGAAGCTATTAGAGACAGCGACATAATAAACACAGCAACATCCGTTGGTGATAAGGAAAGTCTTTTTCCATATATAGATGATGAATGGATAAAAGAGGGCGCGCTTATCTGTATGCCGTCAGCAGCAAGATTTGATGAAAAATTTTACCTTGATGAAAATACAAAGCTGGTGGTTGACAACTATAAACTTTATGAGGCATGGGCGGATGAATATCCATATCCAAGCTACGATCCGGTACAGGTAGTCGGAGCAAAATTTATGGATCTGCTGCATGACAAAAAGATAACAAGAGAAGAGATAATAGATATAGCAGATGTTATTACAAAAAAAGTTCCAGGAAGGGATAATGATAAGCAGAGGATAATCTATTCAGTAGGTGGTATGCCTGTCGAGGACATAGCATGGGGCGAAACGGTTTATAAAAATGCCTTAAAGCTTGGAATAGGAGTAAAACTTCATTTGTGGGATGAACCTGAACTTCATTGATTTTAATAATGTCTGCAGGAATGGAGAATATTATGAAGCAGACAGATATCATAAATCCTTTTCAGCCGTACATGACACTTGAGATGGATGGTTATAATCAGATTAACAGACCTGATTACGGTATTTCGCATTTTTATGAATTTACAATTCATGATAAGAAAAAACATTGTATTAAAGCTGTGCCTGATGCGAGTATAGATCTATTGTTTAACATAGGTGAAAATAAGGTTTCTACATATATCAGTGGAACGGTGTTTGGTGTAAAAAAATGGGAACTAGGTACTCAGGATGACTGTTTTGGCGTGAGATTTCAGCCGGGGCAGGGAATACTTCCAAAAGATCTTACAATGGAAATGATAGTTAATGATGATATTGAAATAGATGGAGATATCTTTGGCAAAAATCTTACAGATAAAATCGCATTGGCAAAGACCATGAGTGAGAGAATAGAAATATTTAAAAAAGCATATGAACATATGGTTTTAGAAAGAAATTCTCTTTCAGATAAGGAAAAGATAAATGAATATCTCATAAACAGAATAAGCAGAACAAAGGGTATGATAACAATGAGACAGCTTGAGGACGAGACAAACTATTCAGCCTGTTATCTGAGAAGGATATTTAAAAACTATCATGGAATTTCGCCAAAGCAGTTTGCTCAGTATATCAGGTTTCAAAATCTTTTAATGCAGGCAGATAAAGAAAATGTCAGATATGAACAGGTGGCACTTGATTGTGGTTATTATGATGAACCACATATGATGAAAGAATTTAAAAAATATTCCGGTGTTACATTAGAACAATATAGGAAAATGATAAATACTACAAAAAAATAAATTGTAGTTTTGAAGAATAAATATTTATAAAGCTAAAGAAAATGTTTCTTAACTGAAATTCAGGGGAATTAGCAGGAATTAAAAAATTATAAGTTATAAAGGAGAGAGCGACTATGGGAATATCTAAAATAGAAGTAATAACGGGAATGTCAAAATTGACTAATCTTATAAGTGAATTAAGCAAAGTGGGTGTGCGTGGAGTGACTGTAATGCAGGTACTTGGGTGTGGGATTGAAATGGGGACAAAAGAATATGAGGTTGAACTGAATGAAGTTATGGAACTTTTGCCAAAACAGCAGATAAATATCGTAGTGGAGGATGAAAAAATAGATAAGATACTTGATCTTGTCAAAAAAGAACTTTATACAGGTCATATAGGTGATGGAAAGATATTTGTTTACGGAATCGATAATGTAATAAGGGTTCGTACCGGTGATGAGGGTGTTGAGGCTCTTTAAAAGTTTGCTGCATAGACAGATTCTGTCAAGCAGGATGGATATATTTATGTGGTAGTGTGAAAAATATATACTCAATTTTTTCATGTTTTGCACAGAAAACAGTTTAGAAATGTGGATTAGCACGAAAGGAATTTGCTTATGAATAAAAAGAAATTAGGACTTGCAAATGTAGTATCCATATCTGTCGGGCTTGTAATTGCGACAAGCTGTCTTGTTTCATTAGGCGAGGGTTCGGGAACACTTGGAGTTACATTTATTCTCGCAATGGCAATAGCAATGTTATTAAATATGACGACAGTTGCATCATTGTCAGAATTAAATGCATTGATGCCAAACACGACAGGAGGACTTGCACAATATACACTTGCAGCTATAGGACCATTGCCAACACTTGTGTCAATGGTGGGAGGTTACATAATATGTAACACAATGTCATGCGGTGTTGAGGCTTCGATTTTTTCATTTTCACTTGCTGATACTATAGGTGGGAATATACCGAGTATAGTTTATACATTTATAATGACATTTATAATACTTCTTACAAATCTGCGTGGAGTTGATATGTTTGCAAAAATTCAGGATATAGTTGCATTTCTTCTTGTAGGTTCGCTTGTCGTAATGGGATTTATCGGAATGATAGGTGCAGGTATGGGAGCTAAGGTAGATCAGCCATTTGTACTTGAAGCTGATTTTAAGAGCATCGCTTCCATGACGGCAGTTGCATTCTGGCTTTTTATCGGGGCAGAGTATGCTATTCCAATTTCAAAAGAAGTAAAAAATGCAAAAAGAAATGTACCTCTTGGAATGATGATAGGACTTTTCTTGATCTTCATAATGCAGTCGGTTATGGTATTTGGATTTCACAATTATGTTGAGTGGGGAAAACTTGCTGATTCAGCAGCACCACATCTTCTTTATGGATATGCGATCCTTGGAAAATTTGGAAAGATATGGATGATGTTAGTTGGAGCACTTGCCGTAATAAGCACACAGAATTCTACAGTAAATTCACTTGCTGTTATATGCCAGGGTATGGCAAAAATGAACATGATGCCAAAAATATTTGCAAAAACAAACAAATATAAAGTACCATGGTTTGGTCAGGTATTTGTAAGTGTGGCAATATTTTTATTTGCATTTGTAAGTAACAATTCTGCAGACATGATAGGTTTCCTTATACTTGTTGGTTCGGTAATATGGATGGTTTCATACATACTTGCACATATTGATGTACTTGTATTCAGAAAGAGACTTCCAAAAGCACCGCGAAACTTTAAAGTGCCAGGAGGATGGATCTTACCGATAATAGGAATTTTAGGAACTACATATATGATTATAAATATATCTACAGACCCACATGAAAGAATGATGATATGGCTGCTTACAGGAGTATCATTTTTAATACTTGGAATATATTCGGCTATATGGATAAAAGTAAAAATGAAAATGCCGGTATTTAAGCATGTTCCACTTGAAAAAGTAATGGCTATGGAAAATGATCTTTACTATGTAGTCAGAAAACAGAAAGGAATATGGAAGTAAAAATAAAATCCCCTTTTTATGTATAACAGTAAGAGGGGATTTTATTTTGTATGAATGTCATAGAAGATAGTATTATACGACAGAAAGTTTACATAAATTTCTGTGTTAAAACAGTTACAGCAAAATTTATTAGTTTAATATAAATTTTTTATTTATTATCATGTTTTAATTTTATTGTATCTAGTGTCTTAAATTCATAATTTTTTGATTTCATATATTTGATAATTTTTGGAAGAGCCTTAGTGTCTGCTTTGGAAATAGCATGCAAAAGAGGAATCATTCCCTTATGATAATAGCTTTTGAATCTTCCGACAACATAATCTGTAGATGGCTGGTCTGACGGGTTATAATCATACCAGGCAAGACTCCAGAGGACGGTGGTGTATCCCATATCCTGCATTGTTTTTAATGCACGTTCACTGTAATTTCCTTCAGGCGGGCGGACAAATTTATCAATCGTGTAGCCTGTTTTCTTTTTCATACATTTTTCAACACTTTTTAATTCTGAGCGAATTTTGTCAGTATTACATTCACCGAGTCTTGGATGCGTTGAAGTGTGGTTACCAACTAGATGTCCTTCTTTTTTCATACGTTTTACAAGTTTTGCATTTTCCTCGACATATGGTTTTGTGACGAAAAAGATTGCCTTGATATTTTTCTGTTTAAGGGTATCAAGTATTTTTTTTGTATGTCCGTTTTCATATCCGCAGTCAAATGTAAGGTATATGTATTTCTTTTTTGTATTGCCTGTGTATATGGTATTGTATTTCTTTAACGAAAATCCGTTATAGGGTAAAGTACCGCCGGGTGTCGTATGATCTTTATTAAGACCTAATCCCCAGTCAACAGATTTTGTAGAGTAATGTTTTTTGGCTGCCGTTGTATTTTGTGTACCTGAACATAAAAGTGAGCAGGTAAGAATAAGGCATATGATCCTTTTGATATTTTTCATTTGAAAATCCTCCTTTTTTACAATAATGTGCTCTTGGAATCTTCTAAACGAAGAATTTCGAGATGAATTTTTTATATACAATGACATTTTCGCAGTGCGTACACGGTGTGTACGATGAGAAAATGGAGGCAGTATATCCAAAATCCAGCCGAAAGGGTTCGTTTTGAGAAGATACTGAGAGTACATCAATATTATATATCATATCATCCCAAAATGCTTTACAAATTTATTAAATTCCTGTGTATTGAGTCAAGCGGATATTCGCAATCCGCTCTGCTACTTGCTTGATAGTATTAAAAAGTTTTTTAAAGAAGTATCCTTATTGTTAAGGAAAGTATGTTAGAATAATAAGTAAAATATTAGAGAAAGAGGTGTAAATGTATGGGAATGTTTGTTAATTCTGACAATAGTGCATTTCAGGTGTCGTTAAATTCTGAAATCTATATGGACAAAACAGGGATGTTAGAATATACAAATAAAGTGATGAATACATTGCAGGGCTATATATGTAACAGCCGTCCAAGAAGATTTGGAAAATCTGTTATGGCAAATATGCTTGCAGCATACTACAGTAAAGGCTGCGATTCAAGAGCAATGTTTTCATCATTAAAAATAAGTCAAAGTTCCGGGTTAAAAAAATATAAATAAGTATGATGTTATACATGTTGATATCCAGTGGTGCCTTGAACCGGCAGGTGATATGCCAGAGACACAAAGTCATTATCAGATATAATGGAAAAAGCGTTAAAACGCTTGGATAAAGACCATATTCATTACATGATAGAAACAGAACCGACAATGCCTGTTAGTAAAATTATGAATCTGATGAAAAGTTATACGACATACCATGTATGTGAAAGATATCCGAATTATTTGCGAAAGCATTTTTGGAAAGAACATACTTTTTGGACAGATGGGTATTTTGCCTGTAGTGTAGGAAATGTATCAGAAGAAATGCTAAAAAGATATATAGAAAATCAGGGTTGAGAAAGAGAAAAAATCAGTTAGTAAAACTGACTGTAACAATTACTGCAACAGACAATTAAAGAAAGAATATGAATGGCTGAAAGAAGTGGATAAATTTGCTCTGACAAATGCAATTTACAACATGGATGCTGCATACCAGAAATTTTTTAAGGAACATGCAGGTTATCCGAAGTTTAAGAGTAAACATGA
>CAKRFY010000027.1 GCA_934320895.1 uncultured Lachnospiraceae bacterium
TTGTGAGTAGTATATGAATTTATTCATTACAAAAGCATACACGATAAAACAGTAAGAAATGTTTGTGAAAACTTTCAGTTTCTCGATATGGATGTATTTGTCCATATTTTGAGTAGCAGAACATGTATCAAATGCGTTTAAAGATGCGGCACAGAATAACGGGAAAGTTATTACTGCATCAGTCAGCATACATATGTCAGTTTGCCCTGAATGTGGACGTTCATATGTTTCTGGTGGAGACACAAAGACTCAGATAAAATATTACAATGAATCAAATCCGTATCAGCAGGATTTAAAAACAAATGATGGCATTAAGCTTCGTGGTGCTAATGTAGATCAGGTAGCTTAATAAAAAATTACCTCAAATGTATCAATCTCCAAAAATTGGGTACTCTACTGTTAAGGAAAATAATAAATATCTTAAATATGTGGAGGAAATATTTTGGAAAAGCAGATTGGAAAACAGAGCGTAAGGTTTGAGAATCCTCCTTATATTATGTCATCGGCAGCGATTGTCGGACAAAAAGAGGGTGAGGGACCTTACGGCAGATTTTTTGATGAGATATTAAATGATGATAAGGCAGGATGTGAGAGTTGGGAAGAGGCTGAGGGAAAGTTACAGGAGATGGCAGCAAATAAAGCGTTGTCGAAGTCTGGACTTGAAAAGAAAGATATACGTTATATTGTTGCAGGAGATCTTCTTGGACAGTTGATGGCGTCTTCATTTGGCCTTATGAAACTTGATATACCGATGTTTGGAATTTATGGGGCATGTTCTACTATGGGTGAATCGATTTCTATCGCATCCATGCTTGTTGATGGTGGATATGCTGACAATATTCTTGCGATTACATCGAGTCATTTTGCGAGTGCTGAAAAACAGTTCAGGTTCCCGCTTGGTTATGGAAATCAGCGAAAAAGGGCAGCTACATGGACGGTAACTGGAAGTGGTGCTGTGATAATCTCATCTCAAAAAATGTCGGAAAAGGCTAATATGTCTGATAAAAATAAGGTTCACATTACTGGAATCACAACTGGAAAAATAGTTGATTTTGGTGTGAAGGACAGCATGAATATGGGGGCATGTATGGCACCGGCAGCAGGCAACGTGATAGTTCAGAATCTTATTGATAATGGTAGAAAGCCTGAATGGTACGATAAGATAATCACCGGGGATCTCGGACTTGTAGGAAAAGATATCTTGTTGGATATAACAAGAAGTAAGGGCTACGATATAGCTGACAGATATATGGACTGCGGTATAGAGATATATTCAAGAGAGCAGGATATACAGGCTGGTGGAAGCGGCTGTGGATGCAGTGCATCTATGCTTGCAGGTTATATTGTAAAGATGCTTGAAAATGGAACTTGGAAAAGGGTGCTTTTTGTTCCGACGGGGGCATTGTTATCTCCTGTAAGTTTTAATGAGGGAGACAGTGTCCCTGGAATAGCTCACGCCGTGGTGCTTGAATGTGCAAGTGAAATGAGAGGTGAAAAGTAAGATGAATTATGTACTGGCGTTTGTTGTTGGTGGTCTTATATGTGTTGCGGTTCAGCTTCTTATGGATAATACAAAGCTTCTTCCAGGAAGGATCATGGTCATACTTGTATGTCTTGGAGCTGTGCTCGGGGCAGTTGGAATTTATGAGCCGTTTTCAAAATGGGCAGGAGCAGGGGCAACAGTGCCATTGCTTGGATTTGGTAATACACTTTGGAAGGGTATGAAAGAGGCGATTGACAAAGAAGGTTTTATCGGATTGTTTAAGGGTGGTTTTACAGCTTGTTCAGTTGGTGTTTCAGCGGCACTTATATTTGGATATATCGCGTCGCTTATATTTAAACCGAAGATGAAATAGAGGTTGCTGCTTATACCATAATGGATTAAAAAAATAATAATTAAATAAGAACGGTTTATAAAAAACTCACAATAATTTTCATATTATTTATGAATTTATTGTGAGTTTTATAGATTTTTCCTTTGAAGAAGAGTATAATATATCGGTAAAGTAAAATTTATCAAAATGTAAAAGGGGTATTCAAAATGTATTCAAAAGGACACGGCGGAAATATTTACAATGAGGCTGTAAGGTACGACTTTTCAGTAAATACAAATCCATTGGGGATGCCGGAAGATGTAAAGGAAAAATTAAAGGAAAACTTAGGAAATATATGTCAGGTTTATCCGGAAGAAACATGTTATGAACTTAGGAAGTCAATTTCTTTAAAAGAAAATATAAGTGAACATCAGATAATGTGTGGAAATGGTGCATCTGAACTTATTTATGGTCTGGTACGTGCTATAAGGCCTCGTAAGGCTCTTGTTATAGCACCGAGTTTCTCGGAGTATATCAGAGCATTAAGGGCAAATGATGCAGAAATTGTATATTATCAACTTGCACCTGAAAGAGATTTTATTGTGGCGGAGGATATAATGTCTTATCTGACACCGGAGCTTGATATGATATTTTTGTGTAATCCAAATAATCCGACAGGAAAGCTTATAGATCCGGATCTGATGCTTGATATTATTACATATTGTAGGATGAACAGGATATATGTTGTTATAGATGAATGTTTTATTGATTTTGTGAAGGATTATGAGAAGCATACGAGAAAAGGGCTTATACCGTATAATCCATATATTGTTATATTAAACGCATTGACAAAGATTTTTGCATTTCCTGGGATAAGGATCGGATATGCGATGACCAGCGATGTAGACCTTATACATGCAGTAAATGTACAGCTTCCATCCTGGAATGTATCGGCAGTAGCGCAGCTTGCCGGAAAAGAGGTTGTGCATCATGAAGATTATGTTGAAGAGTCAAGGAGGTATGTGTTCAGGGAAAGGGAGTATATGTATGAGGAAATGAAAAAGATGGGTCTGAAGGTATATGAGCCTTCGGCAAACTTTATCTTTTTTCAGTCTGATCTTCCGTTATACCAGAAACTGCTTGAAAGACATATTTTGATTAGGAATTGTGATAATTTTGATGGTATAATGCATGGTTATTGTCGTGTCGCTATAAAAAAGCATGATGAGAATGAAATCTTGCTTAAGGCGATGGCAGAAATCATAAAAGAGAGCGCTGCAGTTTCAAATTGTCCGGCAGTTATATCATAAAGTACTCATCGTAGGAGAGATTGTTATCTGATTCAGATTTGTGAATGACAAAATTTCAGAACAAAGGTTACGGCAAATTACCATTTGAATTTTTAAAACTATCAAGGAAGTGAGAGAGTGGATTGCGAATATCCGCTTCACATAAAGAGGAGTATATCACATGTTTAATATGACATACTCCTCATAGAGTGATAGACTACTTTTTGGTTTTCTAAATATAAAATATTATTGATATTCATAAAAGTTTTGAAACCAATGAGTAATCATATCTTGTTTTTACAGCTTAAATATCAACTCGATTTATATTATTTAATATCGTTTGTTGAGCTGTTGTCAGACATTGCCTGTTCCTGACGTTTGATCATCTGACGAACCATCTCACCACCAACTGAACCAGCCTGTGCAGATGTTAAATTACCGTTATAACCATTTTTTAAAGGCACACCAAGTTCGTTGGCAACCTCCATTTTGAATTTGTCCATGCTTTCCTTTGCCTGTGGAACTTCCATTCTTGAACTCTGATTACTGTTTGACATATCTTTTTCCTCCTTTTTAAATGTCCGAAAGATTTGATTTGCTGCAAATGAAATATTCAGATAGCATATTAATGCTTATCGTTTAATGAATTTATACATGTTTTTGCACATGAGATGAACTTTTTAAAGTTCATGATTTCATAAACAGCAATTGATACCTTTTCGGGTTTCAGATAAGATTTATTTCTTATCTTGATAGTAGTATGTCCTGCGAAAATAAAAATATGTTGGTAGATTTTGGTCAAAAGGTTGTTTTTTTTTCAAAATGTGTTAATATATATGTATCTAACTATTTTTGCATATATTTGCAAATTAAAAAAATGGAGGACGATTACGATGAAACATATTCAGACAATCAATAAGGCAAACTTAAGTGCAACAGCAAAAAAAGGCGGATGTGGTAAATGTCAGGCATCTTGTCAGTCAGCTTGCAAGACTTCATGTACAGTAGGAAATCAGAAATGTGCAAATGAGGACAATAGATAATTTGTCTTAAAATTAAAAACAGATAGTGATGGCTGTTACGGAGTTTCGTAACAGCCATTCAATTGTCTGAAATTTAGATTAACGGCAGACTTCTATTTGCTTCTGAGCAAAAGCAAATAGTTTTGATGGCAGGTGCAAGTTAAGTATGCAAATATGCGCTGCCTATTCGCAATAAGTTGCTCAGAAACGGAGTAAATAATGATTCATAAGTTTAAAGCGAAAGATGTAAATATTTTATTAGATGTAAATAGTGGTGGAGTACATGTGATCGACGATATTACATATGATATGCTCGATTATGTTAAGCCTCCTTTTGATGCGGAATGTCCACAGGATGTAAAGGACAAGCTTTTAGAGAAATACTCTGCAGAAGATATAGAAGAAACATATAAAGAGATAGTGGAACTTTACAATGAAAAGCTTCTTTTTTCTGATGATGTTTATGGAGATTTTGCAAACACTGCAGTTGAATCGCCTATAAAAGCAATGTGCCTTCATATAGCACATGATTGTAATCTTCGTTGCAAGTATTGCTTTGCATCAACAGGTGATTTTGGAACCGGAAGAAAGCTTATGCCGCTTAGTGTAGGAAAGCAGGCTATTGATTTTCTTTTAGAAAAGTCAGTAGGAAGAGAAAATCTTGAACTTGATTTCTTTGGTGGAGAGCCTCTCATGAACTGGGATGTTGTAAAAGAAATCGTAGAGTATGCACGAAGCAAAGAAAAAGAATATGGAAAAAGTTTCCGTTTTACTATTACGACAAATGGAATGCTTCTTGATGATGAGAAGATTGATTTCATAAATAAAGAAATGTCAAATGTTGTTCTTTCTATTGACGGACGAAAAGAAGTAAATGACAGAATGAGAGTAAAGGTTGACGGAACGGGATGTTATGATCGTATCGTAAAGAATTACAAGAAACTTGTTGAGAAGCGTGGAGACAAGGAATATTATGTACGTGGAACATATACAAACTATAACCTTGACTTTGCAGAGGATGTAATGCATCTTTATGAACAGGGATTTGATCAGGTTTCAGTAGAGCCTGTTATGGAAGATGAGAGCGTTGAGTATGCCATTACTGAGAAAGATCTTGATAAGATTTATGCAGAGTATGACAAACTTGTTGACAAAATTTCAGATATTAAGAAAAATGGTGGATTTATCAATTTCTTCCACTTTATGATAGATCTTGATCAGGGACCTTGTGTAATAAAAAGACTTCGTGGCTGTGGCAGTGGAAATGAGTATGTAGCGATCACACCTGATGGAGATATTTATCCATGCCATCAGTTTGTAGGACATGAAGAATATAAGATGGGAAATCTTGAAGAAGGCACATTTAATGAGGACATCAAGAAAGAATTTGCGGGATGTCACGTATATTCAAAGCCTACATGTCGTGATTGCTGGGCAAAATTTTATTGCAGCGGCGGATGTAATGCAAACAATTATATTTACAATGGAGATATTCACAATGCATATGAACTATCATGTAAGATAATGAAAAAGAGACTTGAATGTGCTATATTAATGAAAGTGTGTGAACAACTTGGAAAATAGGAATTTTCTGAACTGAAAATTCCGTATGAAAAGGTATAACATACAGATTTTGGCAATTTAAGATGCGCAGCATTGCCAAAATCCATTGATGATTATGTGAAACAGAATTATCAATGAGTGTGCGAACAACTTGGAAAATAGGAATTTTCTGAACTGAAAACTCCGTATGACTATATCTTACAAAAATGGTATTTTTTGCTTTACAAGAAAATAATATTATGTTATAGTATTAAATGAAATGCAGTGACGGGGAATAGTAATTGTTGAACGGAATACAGAAAGCTGCTGGTTGATGCGAAGCAGTGGAAGTGACACAGCGAACTCACCTTTGAGCATCCGGTTGAACTGATAAAAGTGATTGATTTATGATCATATCAGTATTTATCAAAGTAGATTAGGACGGAAACCCACCGTTATAAGGGAAGGGTATTGATTTTTTGATGTACCTGGTGAGAGCATGATTTTTCATGAATAAGAGTGGTACCGCGTGAATAGGTTTTGATATATTCTCGTCTCTATATATAAGATATATAGAGGCGAGTTTTTTATGTTATAGGAAAATGCTCGTAACATAGCGGAAAGCCAACGAGAATTACAAAGCAATTCTTGGAAGGCAAAACGCTGGTTTTGCCCTTTTTATATTCTGAAGTTTTTAGCTTATGAAAAACTAAAAACTTTACAGCGGATGCTTATAAATGATATATATCCGGCACACAAAAAACAATTAAGAATTTAAAATAGAGAAAGTGAGGAAACAAAATGAAAGGTTTTGAAAAGTATCAGAAAAGTTATTTTATGCCACCTGTTGATTGTTATGATTGGGTGAAGAAGGATTCAATTGAGAAGGCACCTATCTGGTGTAGTGTTGATCTTCGTGATGGAAACCAGGCACTTATCGAGCCTATGAGTCTTGAGCAGAAAGTTGAATTTTTTAAGATGCTTGTAAAAATCGGATTTAAGGAGATTGAAGTAGGATTTCCAGCAGCATCTGAGACGGAGTATAAGTTCCTTAGAACTCTTATCGAGAGGAAGCTTATTCCTGACGATGTTACAGTTCAGGTGCTTACTCAGGCGAGAGAGCACATCATAAAGAAAACATTTGAAGCTATTGATGGAGCTCCAAATGCAATCGTTCATGTGTATAATTCCACATCTGTTGCACAGAGAGAGCAGGTATTTAAGAAATCAAAAGATCAGATTAAGCAGATTGCTATTGATGGAGCAAAACTTCTTAAAGATCTTGCAAAAGATGTGAAAGGAAATATCCGCTTTGAGTACAGTCCTGAGAGTTTTCATGGAACAGAGATGGATTATGCAGTTGAGGTATGTAATGCTGTTCTTGATGTATGGCAGCCTACTGCTGATGCTAAGGCAATCATAAATATACCTACTACAGTAGAAAATGCAATGCCTCATGTATTTGCAAGCCAGGCAGAATATGTTAGTAAAAATCTTAAATACAGAGAAAATGTTGTTCTGTCACTTCATCCTCACAATGACCGTGGAACTGGTGTTGCTACAGCTGAACTTGGTGTTCTTGCAGGTGCTGATCGTATCGAAGGTACACTTTTTGGAAATGGTGAGAGAACAGGAAATATGGATATTGTGACAATGGCTATGAACCTTCATTCACATGGTGTTGATTCAAAGCTTGATTTTAGCAATATGCAGGAAATAAAAGATACATATGAGAGACTTACACAGATGGAAGTTTCAATGCGTCAGCCATATGCTGGTGAACTTGTATTTACAGCATTTTCAGGTTCTCATCAGGATGCTATTTCAAAGGGCATGTCATATCGTGAAGAGAAAAATGAGAAGTATTGGACAGTTCCATATCTTCCGATCGATCCTAAGGATGTTGGAAGAACTTATGATTCAGATGTTATCCGTATAAACAGCCAGTCTGGAAAAGGCGGAGTTGCATATGTTCTCAAACAGAACTTTGGACTTATGATTCCTGACAAGATGCGTGAGGAAGTAGGATATCTTATGAAAGGTGTATCAGATCATGAGCATGCGGAGCTTAGCCCTGATGATATGCTTGAGATATTCCGTAAGAACTACAAAAATATTGACAAGAAGTTTGATATACCTGAGTGTCACTTTACACAGGTTGAAGATGGTATAAAAGCAGAAGTAACAATTGATGAGAATGGTCAGAAACATGTTGTTGAGGCACTTGGAAATGGTCGTTTAAATGCTGTAAGCAAAGCGATACGCAAGCATTATAATATAGTTTATCATCTTGCTGAGTATGAAGAACATTCTCTTTCAAAAAATTCAAATGCACAGGCAATGTCTTATGTTGGAATAACTGATGAAAATGATAATCTTACATGGGGCGTTGGAACTGATGAGGATATTATCAAGGCATCGATACATGCACTTGTAAATGCAGTTAATAAGAAATTTTTTCAGAATAAGTAAGTAAAATTAGCGTTTACTGTATCATGTTTATATGCAGTAATGTCTAAAAAAGCCGGTAAAAACATTTTAAGTTACAACATAGTGATAATTTGAATGTTTTTACCGGTTTTTGTGATTTAACATTATCAGGCAAGTAGCAGAGCGAATTGCGAATATCCGCTTGACTTTAGAGTTGTGTGTACACAAATCCTATGTATTTATTTTAATGAAAATTTATACGTTCAGATATTTAAGAATAAAATCCGGGATATTTTTTTCATTTGTATCAAGCACATAAGAAAATTCCTGATATACTTTTTTCTCAGCTTCTTTTAAAATCTTTGAATCGGTGGCCGAAAATTTTTTACCATTAGCCTCGACTTCTTTTTTTCTCATATGAAGTTTAGCTATCAGGGCAACTATTTCTTTTGTATCACCATTATAAATGATATGCATAAAAGCATCTTTTCTAAGTGTTGAATTTTCTATCCATTCTATGCTGTCAATTGATACCGATTTGATAAGTGCGATAATCTCTTCTTTAGTCGGCATTTTTTGAAGTAATATCTTGTCACTGTCTACAGGGACAAAAAGAGTTGATTTAATCTTTGCATACAGAGGATGCATTACATAGTATGTACGTTTTTTTGAACCGTCAAATCTTTCAGTACGCACGTCATCAATTTCACATACTCCCTCAGAAGGATGAAGTACAACATTTCCAGTTTCAAACATAATTTACCTCTATTTCTGTACTGTGAGTAAATAAATAGAATTGAAACCACAGTGCAAATTCCAATTCTAAAACAACGAAAGTATTAAATTGTTACAAGCTGTTTGTTTAAGTGCTTATACATATATTTTAACAGAAAAAAACAATTTTTGTAAGTCTTTTTTTATGCACCAGAAATTAAATTTTGCAGGATTTTCAACCCTATGCATTGAATGATGACAGCGCATACGGAGTATGCGCATTTATATGGGCTAAAATCGTTGCTGTCTTACCATAAGGTGTATCGTATATGATATACATCATAATAGTGTTAGAAAATGCGATAATATCTGTTGACACCAATTTGAGGACTAACATATAATAAAATATAAAGTGAGTTTGTTTTGTAACGCATACATAGTTATTATTTAATCATCATATATATGTTGATTTGTACAATTTTTATATATATTTATTATATGTATAGGTACTATGTTATACTGAGGAAACTTATGTAAGGATTAGTAAATGCAAAATGTCAATGATACAATACACTAGCTGTCAAGCTATGTGTCAGTAACAAATTTTAACTGGAAAAAGAAATCTGAAAATCATATTATTATTGGTTTAAAGATTCTGCGATATGATTAATTTTAAGGAGGAATTATTAAATGAATTTTGGTTACTTCGATGAAGAAAACAGAGAATATGTCATTACAAAGCCAAATACACCGGCTCCATGGTGTAATTATCTTGGATCACCTGAGTATGGTGCTATCATTTCAAACAATGCAGGTGGATACAGCTTTGTAAAGAGTGGAGCAAATGGTCGTATCCTTCGTTATCACTTTAACAGCGATGATACACCTGGACGTTATATCTATCTTAGAGATGATGAGAATGGTGATTATTGGTCAGCTTCATGGCAGCCTGTTGGAAAAGACCTCAATGAGTACAAGAGTGAGGTTCATCACGGAACAGCTTATACAAAAATGTTTGCAGAGTATGCAGGTATTAAATCAGAAGCTATGTATTATGTACCACTTAATAAGGTATATGAAGTGTGGTGCGTAAAGGTTACAAATAATTCAGACAAGCCTAGAAAGATTTCTGTATTTGGATATGCTGAGCTTACAAATGATGATAATTACAATCAGGATCAGGTAAACCTTCAGTATACATTATGCACAACAAATACAAGTTTCAGAAAGAACAAGATCTATCAGCAGATAAATCTTAACTGGTATAAAGGTCCGGACGGAAGTAACGGAAAAGAAAGATTTTTTGGCCTTGCAGGACAGCCTGTTACATCTTATAACGGAGATAAGGAAGCATTTATCGGTCTTTATCATGACTATGGCAATCCTATCGCAGTTGAAAGAGGAAAATGTGACGGAGTATGTAATTACAATGAAAACAGCTGTGGTGCATTACATACAGCACTTGAGATAGCACCAGGTGAGACAAAGACACTTGCATTTATCTTAGGAAGACATAAAGAGTCAGTTGCAGATGAGATTATTGCTTCATATGAAGATGTTTCAGTATGCGACAAAGAGATAGAAGAATTAAAGAAATACTGGCATTCAAAACTTGAAAACTTCAAGGTAAATACACCAAGCAAGGCTTTCAACAGTATGGTAAATACATGGAATGCATATCAGTGCTTCCTTACATTTACATGGTCAAGAGCAGCATCATTCGTTTATTGTGGTGAGCGTAATGGATATGGTTATCGTGACACAGTTCAGGATATCCAAGGTGTTATCCATACTGATCCGGATGCAGCACTCGAAAAGATTAGATTTATGCTTTCAGCTCAGGTAAATAATGGTGGTGGACTTCCTCTTGTTCGTTTCGATCATGATGAGCGTGCAGGGCATGAGGGAACTCCAGATGATCCCGATTATGTAAGAGAGACAGGACATCCTGCTTATCGTGCAGATGATGCACTCTGGCTTTTCCCTACAGTTTACAAATATGTATCTGAGACAGGAAATCTTGCATTTATGGATGAGGAGATCACATGGTCAAATGTTGAGGAGAAAGCAAGTGTTTATGAGCACTTAAAGAGAGCTATTGACTTCTCAATGAACCATCTCGGACCTCACGGACTTCCGGCAGGACTTCATGCAGACTGGAATGACTGCTTAAGACTTGGAAAGAACGGAGAGTCATCATTCGTTGCAATGCAGCTTTACTATGCATTTACTATCATGCGTAAATTTGCTGAGAAGAAAAATGACACTGAATATATCGCTTATCTTGACAAGGCACAGAAAGAAATCGGAGAAAAGATTAACAAACTCTGGTGGGAGGGTGACCGTTTCAATCGTGGATTTAAAGAGACAGGAGAGCTTATCGGTTCTAAGAAGGATCCAGAAGCAAGTATGTGGTTAAATCCTCAGACATGGTCAGTTATCTCAGGACTTGCAACAAGAGAGCAGGCTGACAAGGCTATGGCATCAGTTGACAGAGAGCTCAACACAGCTTATGGTGCAAAGATTATGGCTCCTTCATATGTAGACCATTACTTCGACGGTGCACTTGCAGGACTTTTTCCACCATCAACTAAAGAAAATGGTGGTATCTTCTCTCAGACACAGGGATGGCTTATACTTGCAGAAGCACTTTTAGGAAATGGTAATGAAGCGTTCAAGTATTTTGAGGAAAGCTCACCATCATCACAGAACGATAAGGCAGAAGTTCGTAAACTTGAGCCATATGTACATGGACAGTACACAGAGGGTGATGAAAGCCCATTCCACGGCCGTTCACATGTACACTGGCTTACAGGAACAGCATCTACATGTATGGTAGGATGCGTAGAGGGTATCTGCGGAATGCGTCCTGACCTTGATGGACTTCGTGTAGCACCTACAGTACCATCAGACTGGAAAGAATTCTCATTTGAGAAAAACTTCCGTGGAAAGAAAGTTATAATCAAGGTAGAAAATCCAAACGGAGCACAGAACGGATTTAAAGAGTTCTACATCAACGGTGAGAAACAGGATGACAACTACATCCCTGCTGACAAGCTCACAGATGTAACAGAAGTTAAGATGGTTATGTAATCAAAAATAAAAAGATAATCTGTTATTAAATATATAAAAAAATACCGACTCCAAAAGGCAGAGAAAATCTGATAAAGGGGTCGGTATTTTTTTTGTTAGATAGGAGTACAAATTACAAATGGGAAAATCTGCAATTTTGAAGAAGATACATAATGCAGCGAAGAATTATCAGAGATATTTGGCTGGAAAAACCTTTATGTATGTATATAAAGGAAAAAGTGTTGAAGTAGTTTTCAAAAATTCGTCTTTTTTACATCTAACAGGTGTAAATACCAAATTAAGGGCAAAAGAGTTTTATAAACATGCAAAAACCAAAAATGGATTGAGGGTACAAGAGTTTTTCTTTGATGAAAAACATCCTTATGATTTGGCAGAAAAGAAAACGGATCATTTAGAAGATTTATATATGATTACAAATATGGAAGTTTTGATTACAGAGGATGTAGTTACATTTACAGCAAATTACAGGATTGGTATTACGGATTTGCAATTTATTTTATTATGTGGTGAAAATAGAGATAAGCACGGAAAATTGATTGATGATTGTCTGGTACCATATTCTTTTCGTGTAGAAGAAATTACGAAATGAATAGAAGAATTGTTTATCAATTTTTGCACTAAAATAATTGACTTAATTTTTCAGATGTGATATATTAAGTCTTCGTATAACAGACAGTTCATTAGTACCATCCTGTCTATAAATAAAACTAGGGCTGTATTTAATTAGATATTATCGGATTGCTTGTCACACTGCATGTGTGAACAGTAACATTATTTGTATTTTTATTTAGAATGCAAAAGGCCGACTTGTAAAAGCGGTCAGTTAATATAGTATCATTAAAGACAGACAGTTTTATGTCTGTCTTTTTATTTTACGAGAGGAGAAAAAATGTATTATCTTACAGTAGAAAACAGTTTTGATTCAGCACATTTTTTACATGGCTATGAGGGTAAATGTTCAAATCTGCACGGACACCGCTGGAGAGTAGTTGTGGATGTTGCCTGCGAGGAGCTTATTGCCGATGGGCAGCAAAGAGGAATGTGTGTTGATTTTGGTGATTTAAAAAAAGATGTAAAAGAGATTACAGACTTTTATGATCATGCATTTATTGTTGAGGAGGGGACACTTAGGGAAAAAACGATTGAAGCACTTAACGAAGAAAATTTCAGGATGATTTTTGTAAAATTCCGTCCGACAGCTGAAAACTTTTCAAAATTCTTTTTTGAGGAAGTAAAAAAAAGAGGTTACAATGTAAGTAAAGTGTGCGTGTATGAGACACCAAATAATTGTGCCGCATATTCAGAATGAATTTAACACTATCAGGGAAGTCGCCAATTTCTATTGTGTAGAGCAATAAGTAGTGTTATAAGCAAGTATCAGACGGATTGAGAATATCCGTTTTACAAAGTTATTGTTCATATCGCAGATGTGAACAGTAAAATTAGATAAGCATGGAAACAGGAGGATAAAGCGATGAGTTTTAAAGTCGTTGAGATTTTTGAGAGTATAAATGGTGAGGGCATGAGAGCCGGTGAACTTGCAGTATTTGTGCGTATGAAAGGCTGCAATCTCTCATGCAATTACTGTGATACGATGTGGGCAAATAAGCCTGATTGTGAATCTGAGGACATGACAGCAGAGCAGATTGTTGAAAGAGTAAAAAAATCTGGCATAAAAAATGTGACATTGACAGGCGGTGAGCCGCTTTTACAGAAGGATGCGGACAAACTGCTTGAAGCATTTTCAAGTGAAAAGGATATAAGAGTTGAGATTGAGACAAATGGAAGTATCAACTTGAAGCCGTTTCTTAGATTTGAAAATGTAAGTTTTACAATGGATTATAAACTTCCTGAGAGTGACATGGAAAAATATATGAATACAGATAATTTTAAAATTCTCAGAAAAAAAGATACTTTAAAATTTGTTGCATCTTCTGTAAATGACTTAAAGAAAGCAAAAGAAATCATTGAAAAATATGAACTGATAGGAAAAGTAAATATAATATTCAGTCCGGTTTTCGGAAAGATAGAACTGACGGATATAGTTGATTTTTTGAAAGACAATAAACTTAATGATGTGCGTATGCAGCTTCAGATGCATAAGTTTATATGGGATCCGGAAGAGAGGGGAGTCTGAAAAAGCCATATGCGCAAGCTTTTTCAGACACAAGATTTGAGTCAAGCACAGCAGGACTCAAACTTGAAATGTACAAAAAAAGTATGCATAGAAAGAAAAGCCCATAAAATCAATGATTTAGGGCTTGACATTATAGGAAGGAGGAAAATATGATAGATACAGAGGCGATTAAGGAACATATCAGGGGAATTCTTGTGGCTCTCGGTGATGACCCTGACAGAGAGGGACTAAAAGAAACACCTGACAGAGTGGCGAGAATGTATGAGGAAGTCTTTGAGGGCATGAATTATACAAATCATCAGATTGCTCAGATGTTTAATAAAACATTTAATGAAGATGCGGGCACAGTAAAGGGAAGTGATGATATGGTTATAGTGAGAGATATAGATATATTCAGCTATTGCGAACATCATCTTGCACTTATGTATGATATGAAAGTGACGGTTGCATATCTTCCTAAAGGAAAAGTTATCGGTCTTAGCAAGATTGCAAGGATTGCCGATATGGTCGGAAAGAGATTGCAGCTTCAGGAAAGAATAGGTTCGGATATAGCTGAGATTTTAAAAGAAATCTTAGAGACGGAGGATGTAGCAGTTATAATAGAAGGAACACATAGCTGCATGACTGCAAGAGGAATAAAGAAAAATCAGGCAACAACAAAGACCTATAATCTTAGCGGCAGATTTAAGGATGATGTATGTCTTAATATGAGGTTATAGTCTGAAAAAACCATACACGCAAGTTTTTTCAGACGCAAGATTTGAGTCAAGCATAGCTTGCCTCAAACTTGAAATATGCAAAGGATATACACGTAAGTTTTTTAGCAAATATATTACAGCAGGAGGATTTCAATGAAAGCATTAGTTTTATTTAGTGGTGGTGTTGATTCAACAACATGTCTTGGAATGGCAATCGACAAATATGGTAAGGATAATGTTATTGCATTGTCTATATCATATGGACAGAAGCACACAAAAGAGATTGAAGCATCAAATAAGATTGTGGAATATTATGGAGTAGAGCATATTTCGCTCGACCTTGAAAAGATATTTGAATATAGTGATTGCTCGCTTTTGTCACATTCAGATGTTGATATACCAAAAGAATCATATGCAAAACAGCTTGAAAAGACGGACGGAAAACCAGTATCAACATATGTACCTTTTAGAAATGGCTTGTTTTTGTCAACGGCGGCAAGTATAGCCTTATCAAAGGATTGTAGCGTTATATATTATGGAGCTCATGCTGATGATGCGGCTGGTAATGCATATCCTGACTGTTCAGAAAGTTTTAATAATGCAATAAATGATGCTATTTATATAGGAAGTGGAAATCAGCTTAAGGTTGAAGCGCCATTTGTAAAGTTGACAAAAGCGGAAGTTGTAAAGATAGGACTTGAACTTAATGTACCATACAAATATACATGGAGCTGTTATGAGGGCGGAGACAAGCCTTGTGGAGTATGTGGAACTTGTATAGACAGGGCAGAAGCGTTTAGGCTTAATGGGGTAAAAGACCCAGCATTGGAAGATTAATATATAGTTGAAAATGAATTTGATAAGCAAGGAGAATTATAAAATGAGTACAAGAGAACAGGAAGAAAGTATTACACTTTTAGGAAATCAGGGAACGAAATATCCGGATGATTATGCGCCGGAGGTTTTGGAGTCATTTGAAAATAAGCATCCGGGAAATGATTATTATGTAAAGTTTAACTGTTCAGAATTTACAAGTCTTTGTCCGATAACAGGACAGCCTGATTTTGCAAAGATTAAGATAGCATATATTCCTGATAAAAGAATGGTTGAGAGTAAATCACTTAAACTTTATCTTTTCAGTTTCAGAAATCATGGAGATTTCCATGAGGACTGTATGAATATTATAATGAAAGATCTTATAAAACTTATGCAGCCAAAATATATTGAGGTGATGGGTGAGTTTACACCGCGTGGAGGAATTGCGATAGACCCATATTGCAACTACGGAATGCCAGGCACAAAATGGGAGAAGCTTGCAGAGGACAGATTATTTAATCATGATATGAACGCAGGCAGCAGAATTTAACATTATCAAGCAAATAGTAGAGTGGATTGCGAATATCCGCTTGAAAAAAGTACTTCACAAACAGCAAAAAAGTGGTATAATAACTATTGTTTGTGAAGTAATACTGATAAACAACAGTTATGACGGTGTGTGGCTCAGCTTGGTAGAGCGTTGCGTTCGGGACGCAAAGGTCGCAGGTTCAAATCCTGTCACACCGATTTTAATATTTATATATTGTCAGTAAAAAATCTTAATAAAGGTAAGTATAGTTTATATTGTGTCCCTGATGTATCTTAAAGCCGAGATATTGGGGACATTTTTTAATGAAAAAGCTTTATTATCTATGCTTTAGCAAAAAGGAGCGAGTAGTCTTATAGTAATCCCCTTAATTAACGCAAATGCTTAAATAGAAAGGTAAAAGATAGAAGAAAATGAAATTGAATGAAAATATAAAATTATATCAGGCAGCAGAAGACGATATAGAAGAGATAACCGGACTTTATGAACAGGCAAAAGGTTCAAAGTTTTGCACATGGGATGAGCATTATCCAAATGCAGAGATAACAAGAGGAGATTTAGAAAGAAATGCATTGTTCTGCATGAAAACAGAAACAGGAGAAATAGTTGGGGCGGTATCAATAGACGATGATAAACAAGTAGAAAATCTAAAGTGCTGGAGCGAAACATTAAGGCCGTCAGTGGAAATAGCCAGACTTGTAGTAAAAAAAGAATGGCAGAACAGAAAGATAGCACCGAAGATGTTAAAAGAACTCTTAAAAATAATAGCAGGCAGAGGAATGAAAAGTGCTCATTATCTCGTAGACAAAAATCATAAAAAAGCACTCTCCGCCTACAAAAGCCTGAATTTTACAAGAGTCGGAGAAAGCACACTGTACGATGGAAACTGGTGGTGCTATGAGCGGGAAGTGTCCGTTTGCCAAGTTATCAAAAAAACTTATTGATAAATTTTTCTCAGGGTGTTATACTATTCAAGGTTCTGAAACGGAAGGTAAGATCAGGTTGCTGTTTACATCTACAGCGCGGTCAGCAACATAGATTTATCCTGACGCAAAGGCATGAAAAGCAGATTATAGATTGTAAAGTAAAAGTGGCATATACATTACTGCTCAGACATAATGTGATATTAACAGTATAGTTAAATCTGAAAAGATTTATCAGGGAATATTTGTCAAATGGAGTAGATAATGCTGAATTTATTATATATATAAACTAAAAGTCATGTCTTATCGGGACATGGCTTCTTTAATTTTAGAAAGAGTGGTAGTATTTATGGAAACCAGGATAGCGATACTTGGAATAATCGTTGAAAACATGGATAGTGTTTCCGAGGTAAACGAACTTTTACATGAGTATAATAAGTATATTATAGGGAGGATGGGGATGCCTTATCGTGAAAAAAATGTGTCTGTGATAAGTATTGTCATGGATGCACCCAACAATGTAATAAGTGCGGTTTCAGGAAAACTCGGAATGTTAGATGGTGTCAGTGCAAAGGCGGTTTATTCCAAAAAATAGTAAGCAGCAAAACACAAATGAAAGTTTATTCAGTCATAAAAGATAATCAAAAATACAAGGGTATGACTTAGGTATTGTAAATTGTTTTTATGATTGAATTGTTACAATAGGCAACAAATTAGAAAAGGAGAAAAAACATGAGTTACGATCCAAAATCAATGCATGCAGAAGAGTTTATAGATGATGCAGAAATATTAGAATGTATAGACTATGCAAAGAAAAATAAAAGCAATAAAGAAGTAGTAAATGCCATTCTTGAAAAAGCAAAACTTGCAAAGGGAATTTCGCATAAAGAAGCAGCGGTTCTTATGGAATGTGATATACCTGAGTGCAATGAGCAGATGAAACAGATTGCCATTGATATTAAAGAGAAATTCTATGGCAGAAGAATAGTTATGTTTGCACCGCTTTATCTTTCAAACTATTGTGTAAACGGATGCGTATATTGTCCTTACCATGCTAAAAATAAGCATATTGCGAGAAAAAAACTTACACAGGAAGAAATCAGAAAAGAAGTTATTGCATTACAGGATATGGGACATAAGCGTCTTGCACTTGAAGCAGGAGAAGATCCTGTGAATAATCCACTTGAATATATTCTTGAAAGTATTAAGACGATTTACAGTATAAAACATAAAAATGGTGCGATCCGCCGCGTAAATGTTAATATTGCAGCAACAACTGTTGAAGATTATGCAAAACTTAAGGAAGCAGGAATCGGAACATATATATTATTTCAGGAGACATACAATAAGAAGGCTTATGAAGAACTTCATCCGACAGGACCAAAGCATAATTATGCATATCATACAGAAGCAATGGACAGAGCTATGGAAGGCGGAATTGATGATGTAGGTCTTGGAGTATTATTTGGTCTTGAGACATATCTTTATGAACTTGTCGGAATCATTATGCATGCAGAACATTTGGAGGCAGTACATGGTGTAGGTCCGCATACTATAAGTGTACCAAGAATCTGCCCTGCTGATGATATCGACACGGCTGATTTCTCAAATGCTGTTCCTGATGAGATATTTGAAAAGATAGTTGCTGTAATTCGTATTGCTGTACCTTATACAGGAATGATCGTATCTACAAGAGAATCACAGAAAACAAGAGAAAAGGTTCTTCATCTTGGTATTTCACAGATAAGTGGTGGATCGCGCACAAGCGTAGGTGGATATGTTGAGCCAGTGAGAGATGAGACTACTTCACAGTTTGATGTAAGTGATACACGTTCCCTTGATGAGGTTGTAAACTGGCTTATAGGTCTTGGTTATATTCCAAGTTTTTGTACAGCATGTTACAGAGCAGGAAGGACTGGAGACAGATTTATGACGCTTTTAAAGAGTGGTCAGATAGTAAACTGTTGTCAACCAAATGCACTTATGACGCTCAAGGAATATCTTGAGGATTATGCATCAGAAGATACAAAGAAAAAAGGTGAGGCACTTATTGCCGAAGAAATACTTAAAGTTCCAAATGAAAATGTAAGAAACAAGGCTATGGAATATCTAAAAGAATTACATGATGGAAAGAGAGACTTCAGATTTTAAGTAAGTTTAACACTATCAAGGAAGTGGCAGAGCAGATTGTGAATATCCGCTTGACTATTAAAATATATAAGTAAGAAAAATTGATATTTATGGATATCAAAATCTTATGTAGATAAAAGCAGAAAAATGATTATATAAATGAAAATAAGAGGTGTGGCAATTAACCACACCTCTTATTTTACAAGGAAACACATGAAAAATAAAAACAAAAAACAAATTATGAAAAACTCAAAATGAGTTATAAGCAAAATTATAATTAATCTTCAAAAAGTGATGCAAGTTTCTCGATTGATGATGTAATATCAGCTACAGATTTCTCAATATCACTGTAGATAGTAGCTGATTGAGAAGAAAGATCACCCATACTCTTTGCAACTACTGCAAATCCGACACCTGCCTCACCACTTCTTGCTGCCTCGATAGATGCATTAAGCGAAAGCATCTTCTGTTTACTGGCAATAGAATTAAGTGAACGTGTATTTGTATTGATTTTTTGAATAACTTCATTTGCATACTTGATCTCATTGCTGAGAATACCAAGTTTTCCACCGTTTGTACTTTTAAGGTACTCCGCATTGACAAACTGGTTTATAAGCTGACCAAGTAATTCAGAAGAAGAACGAATCTGCTCTTCTGTTCTTATAGGAACTTTACGAAGTGCCCTGATATATGCATCAGGATCAATACCAAGTTCAGTAGCTTTTTTTCTAAATTCTTCTTCATCAGGTTCAGAAGGAAGAACCTGTCCACCGATAATGGAACCTAATTTTTCTTCACCGATCATAATATCGATAGAGAAATCCATAAGACCTGAATGGCAGAAATATGTACCATCATTATCTGCATCACATTTTTTACATCTTTTATTTCCAAGTTCTGAACCGCGAGTATATTTCATACAGAAATCAGTAAAGTTGCTTCCCTCAGTAAGATATTCTCCCTCATTGTCAACTGCGATAGTTGCAAGTCCTGTGGCGTTTGAAAAGCAATCCTGAATCTCCTGCAACTTCTTTAAGTCTAAAAAATCTCTTATATTCATAAAATCCTCCAATCCTTATTTAACAGAAGTGTTAAATAACTATAGATATAAATTTTCATTCAAAAAATATACTCAATTTATATATATTATACAGCATTCTTAATATGAAATCAATTAAAAATGTGTCATTTGTTTAACATTATATTATTTTTGATAGTGTTATGAGCAGGTAGCAGAGCGGATTGCGAATATCCGTTTGACATTAAAAGAAAAATTTTGCGCAATTTTGTTGTAAACTTGCTTAAAACACGCTGTTATGCTATACTCGATACATTGTAAATAAAATTTTCATTTATATAAGGAAAGGATGGCAGCGTATGCTGTTATAGACATCTGGAACAGATGTCAGGTGGTAATATGATAATAGAAACTGATGTTGTCGTAGTTGGAACAGGAGCAGCCGGATTGTTCTGTGCTCTTCATTTTCCGGAGAGTACAAATGTGCTTGTAATTACTAAGGATGAGGCCGATCAAAGTGATTCTTTTCTTGCTCAGGGCGGTATGTGTATGCTCAGAGATGAGGACGATTTCGATGGATTTTTCGAGGATACCATGAAGGCTGGACATTATGAGAATAATAAAGATTCTGTAGAAGTTATGATTCGTTCTTCGCAGAAGATAGCACAGGAACTGATAGATTATGGCGTCAGATTTGAGCATGACGGTGATAAGCTTGCTTTTACAAGAGAAGGCGGACATGGAAGACCAAGAATACTTTACCATGAAGATGTTACGGGAAAAGAAATTACAAGTACTCTTTTAGATAATGCATTAAAAAGAGAGAACATAACTATACAGGAACATGTAAAAATGATGGATATTGCCTGTGATGAAGAAAAAAATGAATGTTATGGACTTATAGTAAAAAATGCAGATGGTGAAATTGATATAATAAAAGCGAAGTACACAGTTTTTGCATGTGGTGGCCTTGGTGGTCTTTATAAACATTCGACAAACTTCAGACATATAACAGGTGATGCTATTGCCATAGCATTAAATCATGGTATTGACATGGAGCATATAGATTACATACAGATTCATCCGACTACGCTATATTCTGAAAAGCCGGGAAGAAGATTTCTTATCTCAGAGTCAGTCAGAGGAGAAGGAGCTATTCTTCTTGATAAGAATAAAAAACGTTTCTGTGATGAACTTAGACCTAGAGATATTGTTACTGCCGATATTCGTAAACAGATGGAGAAAGATGGAACACCTTTTGTATGGCTTTCTATGGAGAGGATTCCAGAGGAAACTATAAGAAATCATTTTCCAAATATTATGAAACAGTGTCTTGAAGAGGGATATGATCCTACAAAAGAGTGTATTCCTGTAGTACCAGCTCAGCATTATTTTATGGGAGGCATAAAGGTAAACCTTTCAAGTATGACAAGCATGGAAAGACTGTATGCTGTGGGTGAAACATCATGCAATGGTGTTCATGGAAAGAACAGGCTTGCAAGTAATTCACTGCTTGAATCAATGGTTTTTGCTGAGAGAGCGGCTGATGAGATAAAAGAGAAGATGAAGGCTGCAGATGACGGACAGTTTGAAGAAAATGCAGAAAGCCACATCTCGGATATAGATATCAGCGGATATGATGATGACGAGAAAATAAGTGATGAATACAAGGAACTTGTGTTAAATGAAATAGAAAAGGAGAAGAGCAGACATGAATGATCCTATTACATTGAAGATAAATGCAGATAAATATATTATGATGGCACTTGAAGAGGATATTACAAGTGAGGATATTTCGACAAATTCAGTTATGCCTGAGTATCAGAAAGGTGAAGTGCAGCTTATCTGTAAGCAGGATGGTATAATCGCAGGACTTGGCGTGTTTAAGAGAGTATTTGAACTTCTCGATGATACGGTAGAGTTTGAAATGAATGTAAAAGATGGCGATGAGGTTAAAAAAGGACAGCTTATGGCTGTTGTTACAGGTGATATAAGAGCACTTCTTTCAGGAGAAAGAACAGCACTTAACTATCTTCAGAGAATGAGCGGTATTGCTACATATACAAATAGTATAGTAAAACTTCTTGCAGGAAGTAAGACAACACTTCTTGATACAAGAAAGACAACACCAAATATGAGGTTATTTGAAAAGTACGCCGTAAAGGTTGGCGGTGCTACAAATCACAGATACAATCTTTCTGATGCTGTTATGCTAAAAGATAATCATATTGGTGCAGCAGGTGGAATCACAGAGGCAGTTAATAGAGCAAGAGCGTATGTATCATTTGTAAATAAGATTGAAGTTGAAGTTGAAAATGTTGACATGGCAAGAGAAGCTGCTGAGGCAGGAGCAGATATTATCATGCTTGACAATATGACACCTGAGCAGATGAAAGAGGCAATAAAAGTTATAGATGGAAGAGCACTTACAGAGTGTTCAGGAAATGTCACGAAGGAAAATATAAAGAATATAATAGATGTTGGAGTTGATTATGTATCAAGTGGAGCGCTTACACATTCAGCACCTATCATGGACATTTCACTTAAAAATCTTCATGCGATATAAAATAAATGATGAATGATAAAATTCAGATGCTTTGCATCTGCCACATTTTGTGCTTGATGATTTTCGCGTTCACAAATTCGATGCAAGGAAACAAGCTATTTTGCTTGCGAATTTTTATCAAATAATTCAATTAAATATATGAAAAAAACAGGGCAGAATAAAAACTTCTGCCCTGTTATTATGAGGAAAGAAAATAAGTGATTGCGAAACTAATTATATGTTATTTGCACAATAAGCGCAGATTATGATAATTTCGCAAATGACTATAAGGAATAAAAGGAAAAGAGGAGGAGAGCCATGCGAAAAAATTTAAAAAGAATACTTACGACGGCATTAACGGCAGATATGATTACAGTAAAATGAAGATAGTGGCAGCAGATGAAACAGACACAATGTACATCGCGGACAAAATGCAGTATGGCGATATATTAGACCTTGGGACACAGGTGGAAACAAAACTAAGCAGTTCGCAGAATAATGTTGTAAATGTGCAGAAAAATATCGTGTCAGAAAATAAAGAAAAAACAGATATAGGCAGCAATGTTACAGAAGCAGAACAAAATCGGGGTATAGCGAATGATGTGGCTGAAAATCACAAAATAACATACATATCATCGGACATAGCTGTAGCAGGTGTATCACAAAATGGAACCGTATATGCAAACGGAGCAGGAAAAGCAACGATAACAGCCACGGCAAACGGAGTAAGTGCAGCATTTGAAGTAAATGTAGCAAAACTTGAAGTATCGCCGTCAGCCGGAATAAGAGTGGGAGCAGGCGAAAAAGTAACATTAAAAGCAAAACTAAAAAACGGTTTAGTTGCAGAGACAGATAAAATAAAATGGAGTGCAGATGACACCTCAAAAGTTAAGATAACCACATTATCAGATGGAAGTGCAGTAGTAAAAACGAACAAGAAAGGTGAAGTGACAGTAACAGCTTCATATGGAGAATACAGTACAAAAACGGTACTTCATATCAGGAGAGTACCATCAAAGATAACACCTGAAGTAATAGCAGTTCTGTATAATATAGTAGCATTATTTTTGGTGTATATCAGAGTTCCTCACAAACTTATCAGTGCAAAAAAGCACTAAATAAAATTGTAAATTACTTCATAACCAGCAAGGAGGGGGGATGCGATTTTCAGCGAATGGCGTTTGAAAAGCGTCAGTACTTAATGAGCGTATTTTGCTCATTTATGTACTGCTACGCTTTTCTCCGAGCGAGAGTCGGTCTACACTCCGTTTCGGTCGGTGCATACAGACATCCACCGGATGTCTTGCACCATGAGTCGGAAATCGCATCCCCCCCTCCTTGCGTCAGGGATTCAATCCTACAGCTTCGCAATCTCCTTATACTGCTCCTTAAGGCATCCATAAAGATTCTTATAAATCTCATGGAATTTATCATACTTAGCCTTGTTCTCAAGATTTGTCTTGCACTCCTTAGCAGGATCTTTATGTATCATCTTACGGCATGCACTCTCAACACTGTCATAGATGCCTGCGCCGACACCAGCAAGAATAGCAACACCAAGAGCAGGACCCTCTGTAGCAGTAACGGTATTAACATCACATCCGAACATATCAGCCATCATCTGACGCTGAACACTGTTCTTAGCACCGCCGCCGCAAGCCATCATATCATTAACTTCGACACCCATCTCAGAAAGAATATCCTTACAATCAGTAAGAGAGTAACTTATTCCCTCCATTACGGCACGCACGATATCTGCCTTTGTGTGCATACTTGAAAGTCCAAAAAGAACTCCACGGCAGTCAGGATCAAGATGAGGTGTACGCTCACCATTTAAGTAAGGGAGATAGATAAGGCGGTTTGCACCGATAGGTGTTTTTTCGACATCAGCATTTATAAGATCATAGACACTGCAGCCCTTTTCTTTAGCTTCGTCTTTATATCCGACACCCATGTTATCAAGATACCATGCAAGTGAATATCCGGCAGCCTGTGTAACACCCATGACATGCCATGCACCGGGAACAGCACAGCAGAATGTGTGAACCCTGCCCTTAGGATCGATTGAAATTTTGCTGCTATGAGCAAAAACAACACCACTTGTGCCGATAGTAGTAAATGCTTTACCATCTTCAACAACACCTGTACCAACTGCTGCCGCAGCGTTATCTCCGGCACCACCAACTACAACTGTTGAAGTAGAAAGACCTGTCTTTTCGGCAATCTCAGGTAAAATAGTACCTGTAACTTCTGGTGACTCATAAACCTTTGCAAGAAGGCTCTTGTCAATATCAAGTTTTTCAAGGACTTCATCAGACCACTGTCTCTTTGGAACATCGAGAAGCTGCATACCTGAAGCATCAGATACCTCAGTAGCAAATTCACCTGTAAGTATATATCTTACATAATCCTTCGGAAGCAAGATGTGCTTACATTTTGCGTAATTTTCAGGCTCATTATTTCTTACCCAGAGGATTTTTGATGCTGTAAAGCCTGTAAGTGCAGGATTTGCAGTAATCTCGATAAGTCTCTTAGCACCGACTTTTTCAGTGATCTCCCCACACTCTTTTTCAGTACGCTGGTCACACCAGATGATAGAAGGGCGAATGACCTCTCCGTTTTCATCAAGCATTACAAGACCATGCATCTGACCTGAGATACCAAGTCCTTTTATATCGTCAGCATTTACGCCCGAATCTTTAACTACCTTTGCGATAGTTTCAAGTGCGGCATCACGCCAATCCTCGGGCTTTTGTTCTGCCCATCCATTGTTAGGAGTGTAAAGTGGATAATCTTTTCCGGCAGAAGCGATAACATTTCCCTCTTCATCAAAGAGAACAGTTTTAGTTGATGAAGTTCCTAAATCAATACCAATTAAATAATTCATTATAAACCTCTTTCATAATATAAATTCAAATTAATAGTAACATGCAGAAAATCAACATAAATATTTAAATATCAGTTGGTACACTTTTAAAAGGCGATGGCAATATGCCATCGCCTCCAATCAAATAAGTCAATTGACTGCAATTTTAGTATTCAAAAGATTAAGCGAATGGATTCTCTGTCTTGTAGAGCATTCCCTTTGGCTGATTGAAGCCGATTTCTTCAACATCAACACCAACATACTTGAATACTTCGTATAAAGTCTTTCCGAAATGGCCGAAAGCAACAGCTCCGTGATGAGGATAGTTGCCTTCAATAAGTACATGACGATAGAAACGTCCCATCTCAGGAATAGCGAAGATGCCGATTGCACCAAATGAACGAGTTGCAACAGGGAGAACTTCACCCTGAGCGATGTATCCGCGAAGTTTTGCATCTGATGTACTCTGAAGACGGAAGAATGTGATATCTCCAGGAATGATATCTCCTTCAAGAGTTCCGTTTGTAACCTCGATAGGAAGTGAACGAGCCATGATCTTCTGATACTTCATCTCACAGAATGAAAGCTTGTTTGAAGCTGTATTTCCACAATGGAATCCCATAAATGTGTCTTTCTGTGTGTAATCAAATTTACCTTTGATATCAGCGTCATAGATATCAGCAGGTACAGTATTGTTGATATCAAGAAGAGTAACAGCATCCTCACTTACAACAGTACCGATAAATTCACTGAGTGCTCCGTAGATATCAACCTCACATGAAACAGGAATACCTCTTTTTGTAAGACGGCTGTTTACATAGCAAGGAACGAAACCAAACTGTGTCTGGAATGCAGGCCAGCATTTACCAGCTATAGCAACATATTTTCTGTATCCCTTATGAGCATCGATCCAGTCAAGGAGAGTAAGTTCATACTGAGCAAGTTTTTCAAGAATTTCAGGTTTCTTGTTTCCGCTGCCAAGTTCAGTCTCCATATCTTTAACAACTTCAGGAATACGCTCGTCTCCTGCATGGTTGTTGAATGATTCAAAAAGATCGAGCTCTGAATTTTCTTCGATTTCAACACCAAGGTTGTAAAGCTGTTTGATAGGAGCGTTACAAGCAAGGAAATTCTGTGGACGAGGTCCGAAGCTTATGATCTTTAAGTTGTTCAATGCATATACTGCACGTGCAATAGGAACAAATTCGTGGATCATATCAGCACATTCCTCAGCTGTTCCAACAGGATACTCTGGAATATAAGCTTTAACATTGCGAAGTTTAAGGTTGTAGCTTGCATTGAGCATACCACAGTAAGCGTCACCACGGTTGTCAGTAAGACCACCATTAAGTCCGTCTTCTTCAGAAGCAGCAACGAACATCTTAGGTCCGTCAAAATGCTTTGCAAGAAGTGTCTCAGAAATTTCAGGACCGAAGTTTCCAAGATAAACAACGAGTGCATTACATCCTGCTTTTTTAATATCCTCAAGAGCTTGTACCATATGTATTTCGCTTTCAACGATACATACAGGACATTCATAAATATCCTCAGCACCATATTTGTCAGTGTAAGCCTTTACAAGATTCTGTCTTCTTGTTACTGAGAGTGACTCTGGGAAACAGTCTCTGCTGACAGCAACAATACCTATTTTCATTTTTGGTGAATTAGTCATTTTAATATACATCCTTTCTTATATAAAAATTTACAGTAAAATTGACGCGCATTTTGCTGCATTTGTTTTCGGATATATTTTATTACATTTTAGGAAGTTTTGCAATGAAAAAGCACATTAAAATATCAATAAATTGTATAAAGTGACAACAAAATTATGCTAACCTAGAAAAGTTATTGTGATAATTACCATAAAAATCAGAGAAAGAATACATTGAATATTAGAGTTTATACCAAAATAGCTTGAAATATATGAAAAAATCAGTTATAACAAATACAAGTATGGATATTCAGAGAACAGCAGAAAATGTTTTATGAAAGGATAAATATGTCTCAGATAGTAGTTGGAATTGCGGAAATGAAAATGGGCACGAAAAAAGATGAACTTATAACCTATGCGCTTGGTTCATGTGTTGGCATCTGTATGTATGATGATAAATTAAAGATAGGAGGACTTCTGCATGCAATGCTCCCTGATGCTTTCGAAAATGAGGGATATGCTGATATAACTCTGGAAAGATATGTAAATACAGGTATTCAAAATCTTTTCAGAATGGTATGTGTACATGGAGCGGGTGTAAATAATCTTAAAGTTAAACTTATAGGTGGTGCAAATATGTTCGGCTTTGATTTTACAAATAAAGATATGGACATAGGCACACAGAATGTTATACAATCAAAGAGGATTCTTGCAGATATGGGCATACCTGTTGTAGCTCAGATGACAGGAGGAACAGTCGGCAGGACTATAAGATTGGAAATTGAAAGTGCGAAAGTATATGTCAGTGCGACTGATGGCAGCAGATATGTTATTTAGAATTAAGATTTGTATTGCATATCTATATCTTTTAATTAAGAACAATTTGTCATACATTATACTAAGGATAGGAAAGGAAGATGGTTATGGTAAAACACATTATTTTATGGCAGTTAAAGGAAGATATTAAAGACAAGGAAAGTGTTAAAAAAGGTATAAAGGAAAATCTTGAGGCTCTTGCAGGACAAGTTCCTGGACTTTTAAAAGTGAATGTTGTTACTAACGGACTTGAATCGTCAAATGCAGATGTTATGCTTGATTGTGAACTTGACAGTGAGGAATCGCTTAAAGGTTATCAGAAACATCCGGCTCATGTTGCGGTAGCAGATACATATGTAAGACCATATACGGCGGTCAGAGTATGTATGGATTATAATATTTAAAGTTAGAGTTTGGGCAGTCTATTTAAAGACTGCCTTTTTTGAAACTTACTGATACCAAGGGGTGCGACCGGCAACTTTTGTTATTTAGAAATGGAGGTTCGAAAAGATATATGGGTAATATAAATGACAGTGTATATGACAGTATATATAAAAGAAGAAGTATAAGAAAATATAAATGTGATATGTTGGAAAAGGAGAAGATTGAAAAAATTATTGATGCGGCAAGAGTTGCACCGTCAGGCAAAAACAGGCAGCCGTGGAAATTTATTGTCTATGGCGGCGAGGAAAAGAAAAATATACTCAGTGAAATGAGAAAAGGAATAAAGAGGGAATTAAAAGAGCCGTTATTTAAGGACTCTAAAAAGTTGCTGCCCGATGCAGACAATACACTTCGCATAATGATGAATGCACCGGTTGTAGTATTTGTAATAAATACAAATGGAAAAAGTCCTATGGAAAGTATAGATATGGATGACAGATTTTCAGAAATCTGTGATACACTGTCAATTGGTGCGGCTATAGAAAATATGCTTCTTATGGCGCAGGAATTGGGTGTCGGTTCATTGTGGATAGGAAATACATGTTTTGCATACAGGGAACTTGTAGAATATATAGGCGAAGAAGGGCAGCTTATTGGAGCAGTTGCATTTGGAATTGCCGATGAAGAGCCGGAAGCAAGACCGAGAAAGAAACTGGAGGATATTGTAGAATATCATTTTTAAAAGTTGAAACAGTACTGGACATATATTTGTGAACAGTAAATCAAGGTCGATATAAATCCATTCAAGGGAAGTCTTGTTTCTTGTGCCGAAAAAAATAAAGTGGTATTATATTCTTATAGTCGTATTAAAAGATTATAAATGAGAAGCAAAATGACAGAGTGTTAAGAAGAAAGGTAGGAGAGTATGTACGAAAACGAGATAGAAAATATTGCATCACGCAATTCAAATGAAGAAATTTATTATGGTTTGTTGGAACTTACAAAGAACGCTACACAGCAGAGGGGAAAGATTGAGGGAAAGAAGAAACTTTATTACATATCTGCTGAATTTCTTATAGGAAAACTTTTATCAAACAATCTTATAAATCTTGGATTGTATGACCAGGTTGCAGAGGCACTTAAAAAACATGGAAAGAGTATGGCCGAGATTGAAGAAATCGAGCCGGAACCATCTCTTGGAAATGGTGGTCTTGGAAGACTTGCAGCATGTTTCCTTGATTCTATAGCAACGCTTGGTTTAAATGGCGATGGTGTAGGAATAAATTATCACCTTGGACTTTTTAAACAGGAGTTTGAGAAAAATCTTCAGAAAGAAGTTCCAAATCCATGGATAAAAGACAAGAGCTGGCTTAGAAGAACAGATACAAGTTATGAAGTTATTTTTGGCGGTCTCAGAGTAAATTCTGTTATGTATGAAATAGATGTAACAGGCTATGACAATAAATGCAATACATTAAAGCTTTTTGATATAGACAGCGTAGATGACAGCATTGTACAGGGAGATAGTATTTACTTCAATAAAGAGGACATCAGAAAAAATCTTACATTATTCCTTTATCCTGATGACAGTGACTATCAGGGACAGCTGCTTAGAATATATCAGCAGTACTTTATGGTAAGCAATGCAGCACAGCTTATTATAGATGAGGCTGTTGCGAAGGGAAGCAACCTTTATGACCTTGCTGACTATGCAGTTGTTCAGATAAATGATACACATCCTACGATGGTCATACCTGAACTTATCAGACTTCTTGTAAAGAAGGGCATTGACATGGACAAGGCAATTGAGATAGTAAGCAGTATGTGTGCATATACAAATCATACTATACTTGCAGAAGCACTTGAAAAATGGCCTATATGGTTCCTTGAAAAGGTTGTTCCACAGCTTATGCCTATAATAAAGATGCTTGATGTAAAAGTTAAGGAAAAATACAACAATCCTGAACTTGCCATAATAGATGATAAACAGCAGGTACACATGGCAAGAATTGATATGCATTATGGATTTAGTGTAAATGGTGTAGCAGCACTTCATACAGAGATACTTAAAAACAGCGAGTTAAAACCATTCTATGACATTTATCCAAATAAATTTAACAATAAGACAAATGGTATAACATTCAGAAGATGGCTTCTTCACTGCAACCATGAACTTACATCTCTTATTTCCTCAAAAATTGGCGATGGATTTAAAAAAGATGCAAATGAACTTGAAAAACTTATGCAGTTTAAAGATGATGAAACTGTACTTAAGGCCATTACTGATATAAAGATGACTAAAAAGAAAGAATTTAAAGAATATCTTCTTAAAAAAGAAAATATTGAGATAGATGAGAATTCTATAATAGATGTTCAGGTAAAGAGACTTCATGAGTATAAGAGACAGCAGATGAATGCACTTTATATCATTCACAAATATATGGATATAAAAGCAGGTAATAAACCGAAGAGACCTATCACATTTGTATTTGGAGCAAAAGCTGCACCGGCATATACAATTGCAAAAGATATTATCCATCTTATACTCTGCTTATCAAAAGTTATAGAAAATGATCCAGAGGTGAGTCCATATCTTAAAGTGGTCATGCTTGAAAATTACAATGTTACATACGCAGAGAAGATCATACCGGCAGCAGACATTTCAGAACAGATTTCGCTTGCATCAAAAGAAGCCAGTGGAACAAGCAACATGAAATTTATGTTAAATTGTGCAGTGACTCTTGGAACAGAAGATGGAGCAAATGTTGAGATACATGAGCTTGTAGGAGATGATAACATTTATATCTTTGGTGAAAAGAGTGATAAGGTTATTGAACATTATGCAAAAGCGGATTATTCAGCAGAAAAGATATATGATACAGATCCCGAGATTGCAAAGCTTGTTGACTTTATTATAGATAAGAAAATGTTTGCAGTTGGAAATAAAAAGAGCCTTATAAGACTTTATATGGAGATTGTCACAAAAGACTGGTTTATGACACTACTTGATATAAAGGACTATATTCGTGTTAAAGAGCAGGTGCTTAATGATTATGAGGATAGAGATGCATGGAGTAAAAAGATGATCAAAAATATAGCTATGGCAGGATTTTTCTCTTCTGACAGAACGATTGAACAGTATAATGATGATATATGGCACCTTAACTAATATTTTGTGAAACTGGAATGTAAAATGAATGTAAAATCTATTGTATCGCCCGAAGTATTGTTTATAATGTTATTTGTAGTATTTACGGGATATTTTATAATGAGTAAGATAGTAAATAAGAAATACGGTTATACTAAGAAAAGAGAAGAAGAATTAGAAGACATTGAGAAAAAGAAAGGCGGTAGCTTATGAAGAAAATTGGTTTTTTAACAAGTGGTGGGGATTGCCAGAGTTTAAATGCAACTATGCGTGGTGTTGCTAAAACATTATATCAGACATATCCTGATATAGAGATATATGGTATCCTTGAGGGATATAAAGGCCTTATTTATGGAAATTACACGAAAATGAAGCCAAGCGATTTTTCAGGAATTCTGACAGAAGGCGGAACTATTATCGGAACTTCAAGACAGCCATTTAAAAAGATGCGTGAGCCTGATGAGAATGGACTTGACAAAGTTGAGGCTATGAAGTCAAATTACAAAAAATGGGGACTTGATTGTCTTGTCATACTTGGTGGAAATGGTACACATAAAACAGCAAATCTTTTAAGTGAGGAAGGCTGTAATGTAGTCACACTTCCGAAAACTATTGATAATGATATCTGGGGTACCGATATTACATTTGGTTTCCAGAGTGCTGTAAACATAGCTACGAATGCAATAGATTGTATCCACACAACCGCTGCATCACACAGTAGAGTATTTATTGTAGAGGTTATGGGCCACAAAGTAGGATGGCTTACGCTTCATGCAGGCATTGCAGGTGGGGCTGATATAATACTGCTTCCCGAAATACCATATGATATAGATTCAGTAGTTGCGGCTCTTGATAAGAGAACGAAGCAGGGAAAGAAGTTTTCTATACTTGCAGTTGCAGAGGGAGCTATATCAAAGGAAGATGCAGCGCTTTCGAAGAAAGAGCTTAAAGCCAAAAGAAAAGCAAATCCGTATCCGTCAATTTCATATCAGATAGGAAAAGAAATTGAGGAGAGAACTGGACAGGAAGTAAGAATTACTGTGCCCGGACATATGCAGCGTGGAGGTAGTCCATGCCCTTATGACAGAGTTATATCAAGCAGACTTGGAGCAGCCGCAGCGAGACTTATAATCAAGGGAAAATATGGTTATATGGTAGGATTTAAAAATGGAGAGATTGTTCCAGTTCCACTTAGTGAAGTTGCGGGCAAGTTAAAGATGGTAGATCCTGATTCATCAATAATAAAAGAAGCAAAAGGTCTTGGAATATGTTTTGGTGATTAGAAAATACAGAATAGTTATGATATAATAGGATACATTAAGGATGATCGGGGGCAATTATAAATTGCCCCTGAACTTATGATTATGAAAAGTGGAGGGATTATGTCTTATACGGCGTTATATAGAAAATTTCGTCCAGGTGAATTTGACGAAGTAAAGGGGCAGGATCATATAGTAACTACTCTTAAAAATGAGATAAGAACTGATCGCATCGGACATGCATATCTATTTTGTGGAACAAGAGGTACAGGTAAGACAACAGTAGCAAAGATACTTGCAAAGGCGGTAAATTGCGAACACCCTGTTGATGGAAGCCCTTGTGGAGAGTGTGAGATGTGCAGAAAGATAAGCAATCAGACATCAATGAATGTTATAGAGATGGATGCGGCATCAAATAATAGTGTAGATGATATTCGTGAAATTATTGATGAAGTTCAGTATTCTCCGGCAGAGGGAAAATATAAGGTCTATATTATAGATGAGGTTCATATGTTATCAGCAGCGGCATTTAATGCACTATTAAAAACACTTGAAGAACCGCCATCATATGTTATTTTTATACTTGCCACTACTGAGGCACATAAAATCCCTATTACAATACTTTCGAGATGTCAAAGGTATGACTTTAAGAGGATATCTATAGACACGATTTCTGAAAGATTGAAAGATCTCATGCTCAGAGAGAATGTTGAAGTTGAAGAAAAGGCTCTCAGATATATTGCAAAAGTTGCCGATGGTTCAATGCGTGATGCGCTCAGTCTTCTTGATCAGTGTATCGCATTTTATCTGGGAGAAAAGCTCACCTATGACAAAGCGATAGAAGTACTGGGTGCAGTAGATACTTCTGTGTATAGTCGTATGTTTAATAATATGGCTGACTTTAATGTTATAGAGTGCATGAAACTTCTTGATGAGATAATGATTTCAGGAAGAGATTTAAATCAGTTCATAACAGGACTTGTATGGTATTTAAGAAATCTTATGATAATTTCGGTATCAGCAGGTGGAAGCGAGATGGTGGATGCGTCTACAGAGCAGCTAGAACAGATGAAACTAGAATCAAAAAAAGTTGACGAGACAGCTCTTATAAGGTATATTCGTATATTATCGGAGTTATCAAATCAGATAAAGTATGCCACACAGAAGCGTGTGCTTACGGAAGTTGCATTTGTAAAGCTGTGCGTGCCTGAAATGGAGAAAAAGACGGCAGATGACAGTCTTTTAGCAAGGATAGATGCGATAGAGAAGAAACTTGAAAAAGGTATTGTTTTAAGTAAGCAGGCAGATACAAGTATTGATCAGGTATCAGCTGGTGGCAATGAAGAACACGAGCTGGCTGATCAACAATCTAAGATTGTATTGCCAAAGATGGTATCTGATGATCTGAAAAAGATAAATGAAAAGTGGCAGCAGATATTATCTAAACTTTCAGTGTCATCACGTTCATTTCTGGTACCTGAAATCTGTAAAAAGACGGTATCACAGGATGGCGAGAAGTTAATTTTACAGTTTACTGATGCGACAGCGGAGGCATATTTTAACAGAGATGACAAAAGAAACCTTGACGAACTAAAAAATGTCATATCAAATATTGTCGGGGTTGATGCAGGGATAGTGGCAGAAATTGTAAGCCCTGAACAGAGTAGAAATTCATTGGATCTATCCCAGATAATCGATAAAATACACTTTGATGTGCAAATAAAAAAATAATTTATGGAGGAAAATAAAATGGCAAAAAGAGGTGGATTTCCAGGTGGCGGAATGCCAGGAAACATGAATAATCTTATGAAACAGGCTCAGCGCATGCAGAGACAGATGGAAGAAAAGACAAAAGAGATGGAAGAAAAGGAGTGGGAGGCAACAGCTGGCGGCGGAGCTGTAACTGTAAAGATTTCAGGCAAGAAAGAAGTTTTGTCGGTAAAGCTTGATCCAGAGGTAGTTGATCCTGATGATATTGAAATGCTTGAGGATCTGATTGTTGCAGCAACAAATGAAGCACTTCGCAAAGTTGAGGAAGAAAGTGCAGAGATGATGTCGGCACTTACAGGTGGCCTTGGCGGAGGTCTTGGAGGTTTATTCTAAAATGGATTTTTATAGTTCGCAGATATCAAATCTTGTTGAGCAGTTATCACATTTGCCGGGTATAGGCAGTAAATCGGCGCAAAGACTTGCGTTCCATATATTAAATATGCCGCCTGAGCAGGTAAAAGGGCTTGCGGATGCTATGACAAATGCGAAAAAAAATGTGAAATATTGTAAGGAATGCTGCACATATACGGATGATGAACTTTGTCCTATATGTGCAAATCCAAAACGCAACCACAAGCAGATAATGGTTGTAGAGAATACAAGAGATCTTGCGGCATATGAAAAAACAGGAAAATATGATGGAGTATACCATGTGCTTCACGGAGCTATATCTCCTATGGCAGGTATAGGACCGCAGGATATAAGATTAAGTGAACTTATGGTGCGCCTTCAGAAAGATGTGGATGAGGTTATCGTAGCTACAAATAAGACACTTGAGGGCGATACAACAGCGACATATATAAGTAAACTTATAAAACCATTAGGCGTAAAAGTGAGCAGGATAGCTAGTGGTGTGCCTATAGGCGGAGATTTGGAGTATATTGATGAGATTACGCTTTATCGTGCCTTGGAAGGGCGTACAGACATGTAAACACCGGTTGAGATGAAGTCTGCCAGCTTTACAACAGTAGCAAGATGGGTAGTTTGCAGAGTGGCAATATTGTTAAATCCACTTTCATTTACTATACCCGTAATAAAGATATCTCCGATGTGAGGAAGATTTTTACCGGTGCCTATACCGGGGTGAAGGGCACCTTTGCCGAGAGTGACGCAGCCGACGTGGCTGGTGGTGCCAAGAGAAGAATCAAGAGCAATGATATACGGATTTGGTATACTTGCTCTTATTTTTTTTATTGTTGCATCGAGATTTTTAGCGTGAACGGGATTTTTAAGTGTTCCATATACAGGTATGCCTGAATTTTTAAAAAGAGATGAAAGCTTATGACCGACAAGAGGGCCGAGGCAGTCACCGATGACTCTGTCTGAACCAATGCAAAGTATAACAAGATTTTTATCTAAAGAAAAACAATCTTTACAACACTTTTTTAGAGTGTGTATAAAATGAAAAGAAGCATATGAAGTTTCAGGGTTAAAATATGAGACTTTAGTTTCTTTTTGAATATTCATTAAACAATTTCCAGCCTTTCAAAAAAATATTATATAAAAAAATATTCCCGATAAATGTAAAAATATTCATAAACAAAGGGTTGTCTTTTGACAAAATTTTCGCCTGAGAAATGTTATCCTTTTTCTTGTGTTAATTTGAATATGTTCTCGGAATTTTATAAAAATCTCTGGGATAGATTTAGAAGAACAGGAGGAAGGCTTTGTGGATGATATGATACACAGATATGTCAAAAAGCCTGAAAATATCAGGCAGATAGGAGAAAGCCCATATTCAGGAGCAATATATATAGAAGATTATGTTATGACATACATAAGACAGATATTTAAAGATGAAGGTGAAGAAAAAATAATACTTATGCTTGGAAAAAAGGGGGAGGAGCAGGCTAAGGGAAATATTTTCATCTATGGAGCTGTAGGAATGGATTTTAAGATAAGTGATGCAGTGACACAGATATCAGAGGAGGAATGGAGTAAAACATACGAAAGGATATATAAATATTTTCCTGGAACAGAACTGCTTGGATGGGTATGCGGTGTTTATATGTGGAACAGCAAAGTTGATGCAACAATAAACATAATACACAGAAAATATTTTTCAAAGGAAGAAAATATACTTTTTTTATTTGATCTGTCTGAGTGTGAGGAAAAGATTTTTAAATGGTCTGATGGAAGTTTGAAAGAACAGAGTGGATATTATGTATATTATGAGAAAAATCCACAAATGCAGGAATTCGTACTCAGCGAAAGTAAAAATGAGAGTGTGGACGAGCAATATGAAGATGTGGTAACAGAGGCAATAAGAGAAACTGTTAACAAAAATACACAAAAACCAACAGGAGCAAAACCAGCAATGTTTGTTATGATGATGGCGATTGCTGTTATGTTTGTGATAGGCGGAAATTATATGTTTGAAAGTTTTTCAAAAATAAATAATCTTGAAACAGCGGTTGATGTGCTTCAGGGATATGTTGAGACAACGTATGAAAAAAAAGGAGCAAAAAGTTTTAAAAATTCTACACAGACAGCGATTACGACAGAGGATGTGCAGAAGACGGAAAATACAGATAAAATTCATACTTTTAATAACAATGGAAACAGGCAGATAAGTAAAAAGAAGACAAGAGAAAATAGAAAAAATGTCAGAAATCAGATTAAAACGGCAAGTAGAAAGAAAAGAACTATTGAAAGAAAAAAGAGAACTGCAGGGAATTTGGAAAAGAGAGTTCAAAGTCAGTCTGGCGAAAATAGAGTAAATTATGAAACATATAAGGTTCAGGAAGGAGATACATTAAGTCAGATAGTATGGAGACAGTATCATTCACTTGATAAGATGGCAGTAGTAAAAAGAATAAATAAAATAGAAAGCAGCAATAGCATAATTGCCGGTCAGGTGATAAAACTCCCAGTTAGATAGAATATTGCAATGCGAAAATAGATAAGTTATACTCTACTTAAGAAAAAATGCAATTGGTCTTATAGGTGGTAAACTCAATTGCGGCAGAGAAACGAGGAGTAGCATGGAAAGTTTAGTAGGACGCTCTCAAAATGTAAATTCGATAATACAAAGAAAAAAGAAAAATAAAAAAGTTATTATTATTTCGATAGCTGTAATATTAGTAACAGGATTATTGCTTGGAATTACATATAACTACTATATAAACAAAAGTTATAACAGTTATAAGGTAGAGGAACATTACAAATTTAAAAGTTCGAGTGAACTGTCATTTGCATCGTATAAGGATTCGGTTATTAAATATAGTAAAGATGGAATTGCAGCGTTGGATGGTTCTGGAAATGAACTGTGGAATGGAAGTTATGATATGGCATCTCCAGCAATTGACATATGTGGAGACTATGTTGTAGTTGCAGATATAGGAGCAAAAAATCTTGTTGTATTTAATGGAGAAGATTCGGGAAAAGAGCTTACTACAGATTATCCAATAGTACAGGCTGAGGTGTCAAAACAAGGTGTTGTTGCAGCATTGCTTGAGGAAAAAACGGCTAATGTTATAAGAATATACAACCCGTATGACGCACAGAATACACTTTTAGCTGAGATACCTACAAATATTGATGATGGTTATCCGGTATCAATAGATATATCTGAAGATGGAGTGAATGTGGCGGCAGTGTATGTTAGTGTCAACAATAGTAAAATACAAAGCAGGGTTGCATTTTATAATTTTTCAGATGTAGGAAAAAATAGCAATTTTCTCGTAGGGGCTCAGAATTATAATGACAGGCTTATATCGGAAGTGGAGTATATAAATGACACAGATGTATGTGTATTTGGTGAGGATGGTTATTGCGTATGGACAAATCCACGTCAGCCTGAGCAGAAATTTGAGAGAAAATACAGAACTTCAATAAAAAGTGCTTTTTACAATTCAAAATATATAGGTGTTGTTTTAGGTGAAGATAATGAAGATACAGCTGAACTTGAAGTATATGATCTATCAGGAAAAAAGAAACTTCGTTTAAAACTTAAAGAAGATTACAATGATATAACACTGAATGATAATGATGAAATAATGATGAATTCAGAATCCAAATGCAGTATATATCGTTTAAATGGAATAAAAAGATTTTCAAGCAATGTGGATGGAAAAGTTGGATACTTCTTTAAAGCGGAGGGTCATAAATGCTACTATTTAGTACTTGAAAACGAGGTTCAGAAAATAAAATTGAAAAAAAATAAAAAAAATTGAAAAAAGGGGTTGACGAATTCGAAATAAAGAGTTATACTAGCAAAGCACTGTTGAGAGAGCAACAAACTTAAACAGTTTGGAGAGGTATCGAAGTGGTC
>CAKRFY010000028.1 GCA_934320895.1 uncultured Lachnospiraceae bacterium
AAGGACGCATCGAGACATTATATATCGAATGTCACATGTCTGTACCGGAAATTGCAAAAAAGATTTCAAAATCAGAAAACTATGTACAAGAAGTGATTCAAAAACTGCCAGAAAAAAGTATATAACCCATATCATAACCTTAACAACACATGAATTCTGAGTTAGGTTAGTAAAAATAGCTCTGAGTTGTTTTATGGCAACTCGGAGCTATTTATATATCAAGCACACTTTCAAGCTTACAATATTATAATATCATACTTTTCGAACTAATGAATGACTTTTCAAAAATTTAATTTATAATTACCGTAATGGTCTTTGAAGTGGCTTTATATTTTGAAGTTTTTTTACTTGAAACCTTAAATGTAACTTTTCCCTTCTTAAGACCCTTGATTATAATTTTCCCATCTTTAAATGTAATTTTTGCAATTTTTGATTCTTTCTTTGATATTCCACTAATCAAAAGTTTTGCTTTTGAATTTACTGATACTGAAATTTTTATTGTTTTATTAGCCTTGACTTTTACTGATGAAATGTTTTTATTTCCATTTTTTATTGTAAGAGTTGGCTTTTTAAGTCTCGGTTTCTTTGTCGGCTTTGCTGTCGGTGCTATCGTTGGTTCCGCTGTTGGTTCTGATGTCGGATTTTCTGTTGGTGCTTCAGACGGCACTGCTGTTGATGTTGATTCCGGTGTTGGCTCCGTAGATGGTACAGGTGTTGATTCTGGTGCTTTTGTTGGTTCCACCGTTGGTTCTGATGTCGGTGCTGCTGTTGGTGCTACAGTTGATTCCGGTGCTTTTGTTGGCGCCGCTGTTGGATTTCCTGGAAACACAAATGATATATTATCTCCTACTAACTTCGAATGTGTACCTTTAATACTGAATTTAACAGTTATTTTATCACCAGTCACAATTTTTCCTAGCCCTGCACTATCAAGATTTGCCCATTTATTTATAAGCGTATATGTATATGGATTTATCTTCTCATCTCCTGAATTATTCCATGAAGCTTTTGATATATCTATATTATACTCTGTATCATTTATTATTATTTTCTCAGGCTTAAATATAAATGCAGAACTCATAGAACCATCATACAAATTTGTATTCAATGTCAACAAATCTATTTTATCTACATCAAAATTTGCTATATGTGTAATCGTATAATCTCCATCTTCTGTTATAACTAATGAATAATTTGCCCAATCTTTATCTGCTCCATATGTAAGTTTAACCATAAACTTATCCATATTCCCCTTACTTGTGTCTTCTGTCGGTTCATTTCCTGATTCTGGTGCTTTTGTTCCACTTACTTTTATCTTAACTGTTATTTTATCATCTGCTTTTAATGAACCTATCTTTACACTATCAATTTTGGGATCTGCGTAACTGTTTATAAGCGTATATGTATATGGTTTTTCATCATCCCATGAATTGTTCCATGTAACTACTGATGTATCTACCTTGTACTCTTTTTCATTTACTGTCACTGTTTCTGCTTCTATTTTAAACTTATCATTCATACTTCCTTTGTATAAGTTTGTTTCTAATGACAATACATTTATCTCTTCTGCATCACTTCCTACTTTATATGAAAGCGTATATTCTCCATCTTTAGTGATATCCACCAAATCTCCCGCTTTCCATTCTCCACCTGCTCCATATTGTACCTTCGCAGTGAACTTATCCATATTCCCCTTACTTGTGTCTTCTGTCGGTTCATTTCCTGATTCTGGTGCTTTTGTTCCACTTACTTTTATCTTAACTGTTATTTTATCATCTGCTTTTAATGAACCTATCTTTACACTATCAATTTTGGGATCTGCGTAACTGTTTATAAGCGTATATGTATATGGTTTTTCATCATCCCATGAATTGTTCCATGTAACTACTGATGTATCTACCTTGTACTCTTTTTCATTTACTGTCACTGTTTCTGCTTCTATTTTAAACTTATCATTCATACTTCCTTTGTATAAGTTTGTTTCTAATGACAATACATTTATCTCTTCTGCATCACTTCCTACTTTATATGAAAGCGTATATTCTCCATCTTTAGTGATATCCACCAAATCTCCCGCTTTCCATTCTCCACCTGCTCCATATTGTACCTTCGCAGTGAACTTATCCATATTCCCCTTACTTGTGTCTTCTGTCGGTTCATTTCCTGATTCTGGTGCTTTTGTTCCACTTACTTTTATCTTAACTGTTATTTTATCATCTGCTTTTAATGAACCTATCTTTACACTATCAATTTTGGGATCTGCGTAACTGTTTATAAGCGTATATGTATATGGTTTTTCATCATCCCATGAATTGTTCCATGTAACTACTGATGTATCTACCTTGTACTCTTTTTCATTTACTGTCACTGTTTCTGCTTCTATTTTAAACTTATCATTCATACTTACTTTGTATAAGTTTGTTTCTAATGACAATACACTTATCTCTTCTGCATCACTTCCTACTTTATATGAAAGCGTATATTCTCCATCTTTAGTGATCTCCACTAAATCTCCCGCTTTCCATTCTCCACCTGCTCCATATTGTACTTTCGCAGTGAAACTATTCATATCTCCTTTAACTACTTTTGTTTCATCATTTTCCTCAGATGCACAAACCACTGCAACATTACCAATATTATTCATTGATGCTACAGTTATACTGGTAGTTAAAATCAATGCCAATGACAACGCTATGTGCTTTCTTTTCCTCATGCCTTCTACCTCCTATAAATTATCTGATTTTTATAACTTTCCACCCTCTCGACTATATTTTATATCATAGTACCATTTGTTTAATACAGTATTTTTTTGTAATTATATACATTTAAAATTAGTTTATTCAATACTTTGTTAGCGATATTGAACAATAAATATCAAAGATATCATAACAATTTATTTTCAGACACTGCTTAATGAACTATCTAATTTCTACTTAACAAATATACATTCTTTCTTTTTTTACTTTAATTGCAATTTTCTATAAAGCAAAAAAAGAACCGGCCTAGGAAAAAATCCTAAACCGATTCCTTATAAAGCAATTTATATTACTAAATAATAGTTATATAAACTTATTTACTTAATTATTATTCAGCAAGTTTAACTGCTACTTCAGCAATTTCAAAATTATTAGCTGTTGATGCTAATTTATAGCTAACAGTTTTACCAGCTTCAAGAGTACCAACTGGTGCTGGATCTACTATTGTAGTTGTTGCTGTAGCTTTTGCTGTAATCTTGCCATTTACCATTTCTGTCAATTTAGTTATAGTATCAATAGCTGCATTACCTGTATAACCATTTGCTAAACTAAATTTTGTATCTGCTGCTTTTAATAAAGTTTCAGCTGCCACAATATTATCAGCTTCTGTTTTTATATCAGCAATTGTACCAGTAACTTCAGCTGCTGCTGCTGTCTCAAAGTTGCTATCTGACTTTCCTGCATCATATGTTGCATATGCTGAAAGGAATGCTTTTGCATCTTTAGCAGTAATAGCACTCTTCATAGCTTTACCAGCTTTTGTACCAGCTACTTTCTGATTATGAACATCAATTTCATCAGCTCCAACAAGCACTTTTTTTGCTCCTGTGATTGTATATACAGTATCTTTAGCAATAGCCTCACCTGTCTTGTTAGCTGCAATAGTATACTTAAAGTCTGTTGTATTCTTATATGGACTAACTTCATTAACAGTTACTTCAAATTTTGCTTCCTTAGGCCAATTATAGCTGTTTGATTTTGGTAACTGAAGAACTACATCTCTACCACTTACAGATGCAACAGTTGCATCATATGTAACAGCTTTAGTAGTACTCTGATCGTCTGCATAATACTTAACTGTAAATCCAGTTGCATTAACTGACTCAGCATATACATCATCATTAAATGTTAACTTAATAGTCTTAGCAGCTGAATCAAATTCCATGTTCTGTAAATCAAATCCCATGTAATCTTTCCAGTTTACAACTGTCTCAACTTCTTTAAGATCACCAACTTTAACAGTGATTGTAGATGATTTACCAGCATCTTTCTTAGGAACTGTTAATGCTACGAATCCATCACCATCAGCTGTAACATTAGTCTTTGTATCTACAAGAATCTGTGCCTCTGTCTTACCTGTTGAAACATAAGAAGAATCATCCACCTTTACAGGCTTACCATCAATCTTAAATGTGATTGGTGTTGTTGCATCCTTATATGCATTTCCTTTACTGTCAACAACTCTAAGCCAAACTTTAGTATTTGCCTTAGAAGCATCCGCATTTAATGACATTGGGCTTACAAAACTTGCTGAATATCCAAGTGCATTGCCAAAGTTATAGTTAACTGTCAACTCTTCTGATACATTTGGTGTTCCCTCACCTACAAATGGAATAGTAAGGAAATTTGTCCAGTCATTATTTCTAACTGACATTGTTGCACCAGCTGTCTTTAATGTAGAATCAAGTGTATTAATAATAGTACCCTTACCATTTACATCTGAAGAAACAGTAGCTGTTGTACCACTTACGCTAACTTTTCCTGTAGAATTAGGACCAGCTGCCACCTTAAAATCAAATCCAGAAGTCTTTACAATCTTCCATGTATTATTTATTGTTGCAGCTGCATTGTCACCAAACTGTTCTTTTACAGCAACCTGTGCTGCATATTTCCAAGTTTCACCAGCTTTAACAGGTGTTGCATTAGTTTCTTTAACTCCATTTGCATTATCAAATGTAGAATCAACATGATTTGTGTTATCTACTGCTGGATCAAACTGTAATCCTAATGAAACCCAATAAAGATCTGCAACTGAAACTTTCTTATCACCTAATAAGAGAACAACATCATATTTCTTTGAATCGTCAGATGCTGAAATGCTCTGTAATGCTAATGCTGTAGTTGCATTAACCTTAACAGTTGCCTGACCTTTAACATCTGTTGTTGTTTCTTCTGTAATCTTTGTAGCACCAGTTGGCATTTTGTCAAGTCCTGACCAAGTAATAGCCTGACCTGCCTTTGATACTGGGTTATTATTCTTATCAACGAGCTGTGCTGTAAATGTTACTGACTGACCTTCAACTGCTGCAAAGCTTCCGCGCTCAATTACAGTTTTCTCAGCAATTGGATTCCACATAACTGATGTGTAAACTTTCTCATTATCTGCATCAATCTTAACATTCTCATCGCTGCAAGTTACTGTACCAACTAAATAAGTTGTACCAGTCTTTGTAGAATCAACTTCTACAATGCCATCACCTTTATCTTTAATGTCACCAACACTTGCTGTAGCTTCTTCTTCTGAAATGATATATGCGTTTTTAGAACTGCTAGTATCTAATACATTAGCATTTTTATCATTATTCTTAGTTGCACATGCATAATATCTTTCAACACTACCATTCTTATTGTAGCACTTAATTATAGCATTACCAACATATGGGAATACTGGAACAGTCTTAGTTATAGATGCATATTTGCTTGCATCCTCACCAAGAAGTGTTGTTGCTTCAGCTGTGCTAAGTCCAAGTGCTTCTTCACTAGAATATACTGGTGTAGTAGTTTTCCACTCAACTTTAGCATCTTTAAGCTGAACTTTCTTACCTTTTACTGTTTTTTCTCTATTATATACATATGTAAGACTATCTACATTAAAACCACTATCATTTGCAGCATTTACCTGACCTTTTGATTCAATCTCAATCTGGATACCAACTGCTCCATTTTTCTCCAAATCATCTTTTTCAATCTGAAGACCAAAGTTGCTCTGATTATAAGCTTCCTCATAATCACCATTAGTCTTTTTGCCAGCATATGTCTTTAATGTTGTAGCTGTAGCGCCATTTTTATTAATAGTCTTAACAACCATCTTAGAATACTTAGAAATATTAGCACTGTTAAATTTCAATGTTGCATATTTAACATCCTTCAAGTCAGTAATTTCATAGTTGAATTTTACAGATTTGTTATCATTAGGACCATAAGTACCTGACTTAGCATCCTTATCAGCAATCTTCTGAGTATATGAAGTAGACTTATTACTATCTTCTGTCTTATCAGGGATATTTAAATAAACTGAAGATTTAAATGCTACTTTATGATCCTCACCTGCTGTACTAACCTGCTGTGTACCAACATACTGAGTATAATTTCCAGCCACATTCTTGATCTTATCTGCATAACCTAAACCGCTAGTCAAATCTTTTTTTGAGTTTAATCCTTTAACGATTTCTTTATATCCAGATAAACCATTTAAGTTAAGAACATCACCAGACTTAGTTCCGTATGGTGCCTGAGCATAATCTTCATCTGAAGTATAAGATATAGTAGCTACATCTAAAGTACCCTCATCGATAATATTCTCTGATGCTTCAGTAACTTTGAACTTGTAGCTTCCAAGATAATTAGTATCACTGTTCTTAATCTTCTTAGCTTTAGGACCAACTACGAATGTTGCAATACCTTTGCTATTTGTAGTTGCTACATCTACCTTTGAATGATATATATAATCATCATGATTAACAGTAGGTGCATTAGTCTTATCCTCTTCAAATCTAAGAACCACATTGTCATTTGCAACTGGGTTGCCCTGTTTGTCAGTTACTAATACCTGAATTGTTGCATCCTGTCCAGCTAATACTGTGTTCTTATAACCTTTAACAGAATTTGTAACAATTGCGTTTACATTTGCAACTTCCTGAACGATAGGTGTCTGTGAAACTGCAGGAGCTGTTGATGGCTGTGCTGTTGGCTCTGTAGTAGGTGCTACTGTTGGAGCTACTGTTGGAGCTTCTGTAGGTTTTGTAGTTGGCTTTGTCGTAGGCTTTGTTGTTGCCTTTGCCTTAGCCTTTACTGTTACTGTGCACTTATATGTGCCCTTGTATGTACCCTTTGTTACTTTAACAGTAATTGTAGACTTTCCTGCTTTCTTAGCAGTTACCTTAATTCCTGTTACTTTAGATTTTTTGGATACTTTTTTGACTGTTGCTACGGATTTTTTGCTTGTAGTAACTTTTACATACTTAACATTAATGCTCTTGATAGTCTTAGACTTTTTCTTATTTGTCTTAAGAGTTAAAGTAGCTGACTTTCCGGCAGTAATTGTTTTTTTAGTTACATTAAGCTTAGCCTTCTTCGCTGCAGCTGATGCGGAATTAACCGGGATGTTTACGCTAGTAACTGCAAGAGCTACTGATAAACCAACGGCTACAGACTTCTTTGCTTTTTTAATCATTGTTATGCCTCCTTAATATTTTACTTGCTATACATTACCATTATACAAAAAAGATAGTCTTTGTCAAGAAGCTTTTTCAATTTTTAACAAATATCTCCTTTTTTTCCAGACCTTTTATAATGGTGTACCAACATTTACACGACATAATATATACTTAATTTATGTCATTCTAATGTCGTTTTTAACATTTTTTCACAGTTTTTTCATAATTTTCTTTATCTTCAAATACGCCTATCATTTCTCTTGTGAGGCTTATTCCGTCATTGTGTGCCGGGAGTTCTTCTCTTTTAAACCACTGTGCTTTTGATAGTTCCTCTGTGTCCATAGTTATATTTTCGTCTCCGTCAAGTTCTGCAAAATACCCCATAAGTACATTGCTGTCATATCCCCACGGCTGGCTTTTATAATATGTCAGATTTTTTATCTTTAGTCCTACTTCCTCTTCTACTTCTCTTTTTACGGTTTCTTCTATCGTCTCACCTATCTCTACAAATCCTGCTATAAGTGCATATTTCTGATATTCCCTGTTTGGCGCATATTTTGTGAGCAGCAGTCTGTCTCCATGTGTCACTGCTACTATTATGGCAGGTGCTATCTTTGGATATATCATATTGCCGCATTTTACACAGCGCACCATTCGCTCTTTGTGATCATGCACTGTTTTTGCTCCACATCTTCCACAATATCTGTTGTCTTTGTACCATGTGTGTAAGTGCCACGCTGTCATTAGTGCGAAGCATACTTCTTTTGATGCAAGCTGCCTTAAATTCTTTATTGGTTCAAAGGTAAATCCGTCAAGACCGACGCTGTTTCTTCCTATATAATTACGCACCTCTCCATCTTTTTCACATTCAAATGTACTTTTTAAAAGGAAGTATCTAGTGTCATCTACCGAGAGTATATACTGATATTCTCCCTTTATACCAGAGCATTTAGGTGTATCAAGTGTATCATCTTTGCTTCTTGAGATAAGTACTGTTCTTCCGTCAAATACTACTGCCCTGTCATCCTTTTTTGGTGATATATCTTTATACTGATTGTATAGTATATGAGGAGTTATGTCTTGTATCATTGTTCCTGATCCTTTCTCTATCTATCATTCGCCTATCAGAACTTCTTTACCTCTGAAAGCAAATCCATAGTGTCTGATATTTTCCTTTTTTATGCCTTTTTTTATAAGTTCTGCGTCATAATTCTTTTCTTCTATCTGTTTTAATGCTACTTGTACTGTTTCTTCAAGTGAGTTTTCTTTTTGGGGATTTATCACTTTAAATTCGATTATTATTGCAGGATATTTTATATTTTGTTTGTCTATAGGTTCAAGCATTATATCATAGCGTCCATAACCGCTTTCTCGATTTGAAGTTATGATATAATTGTCTATCTGGTCTACCATAAGTCCTAATACAAAACCATGGAAAAAGTTTTCCGGTGCCTTTTTTTCTGATGTCTTTTTCCCGGTATCAAACAGGCTGAATGTATTTAAGGCAACATCATTCATGTAGATGTTCATGCTTTCTATATCTCCAGATATAAGTGCTTTTACAAATTCATTTGTTTCATGTCTTGCCACGCTGAACCATTGAAATATCATATCTTCAAACATGAGCTGTATCTCAAAATTTGTAAGTGTGAGTGTATATTTACATGCCTTTCTGCGATTTCCTGTAAGTGGTTCTGCTGATACTACTTTTAGATATCCACTCGCAAGCATAAGACTCCACACTGCATCTTCTGAATAATCAAGTTGTGAAAACACTATCTGTTCATCTATCGGAACTTCTATCGTTTTCTGTTTAAGAAGTGTTTCCATGAGCATTTTTATATAAGGACTTCCTTTTTGTACAAGATTGTTTATAAGTCCATTTGAACTTGAGTCCGCCCAATATGTTTTAAATTTTCTGTATTTAAGATAATTGGTTATCGACCACGGATTGTAAATATCCTTTTTATCCCCGAATATAAATCCGTCATACCATGTTTTGACTTCTTCTTTTTTATCTGAAAGGTCATATTCATCAAGTGCATTAAATACTTCATCTTCTGTAAATCCAAATGATGTTTCATACTCGTTTGATGTAGTGGTGACTGCGACAAGGTTATTAAGGTCTGAAAATATACTTTCTTTAGATACCCTTGTTATTCCTGTCATTATCGCTCTTTCAAGGTAAGGATTTGTCTTAAAGGTAGAATTGAACAAACTTCTTGTAAACGCTACAAGTTCTTCCCAGTAACCATTTACATATGCTTCCTGCATTGGCGTATCATATTCGTCGAGAAGGATGATTACATTTTTTCCATAATACCTGTAAAGCATTGATGAAAGTCCTTTTATTGCTCTGCATATAATTTCATTTGATATATCTTTATTTACATCTGTGTCATTTGAATATTCATCAAGCTTGATGAAAAAAGTTTTCTCAGCATCAGTCAGTACATCACTTTTCAGCAGATATGAATGTTGTTTGTATAACTCGTTTATGATTGTTATCATATCATTTTTTGTATCTTTAAAATTATCTTTTTTAATATCAGCAAAACTTAAAAATATCACCGGATATGTTCCCTGTATTTCACGATATTTTTCTTCTTTCCATATATCAAGACCTTCAAACAGATCTCCCCTGTCTTTATATTTGTTTGAAAAAAAGCAGCGAAGCATATCCATGTTTAATGTTTTTCCAAAACGGCGTGGACGTGTAATAAGTGTTACAACATCCGCCATGTCCCACCATTCTTTTATAAATGATGTCTTGTCTATATAAAATCTGTCTTCGGTGCGAATTGATTCGTAACTTTGATTGCCTATACTTATTACTTTTGACATCTGCATCACTCCTTTCTCTATCATTCGCCTATCAGAACTTCTTTACCTCTGAAAGCAAATCCATAGTGTCTGATGTTTTCCTTTTTTATGCCTTTTTTTATAAGTTCTGCGTCATAATTCTTTTCTTCTATCTGTTTTAATGCTACTTGTACTGTTTCTTCAAGTGAGTTTTCTTTTTGGGGATTTATCACTTTAAATTCGATTATTATTGCAGGATATTTTATATTTTGTTTGTCTATAGGTTCAAGCATTATATCATAGCGTCCATAACCGCTTTCTCGATTTGAAGTTATGATATAATTGTCTATCTGGTCTACCATAAGTCCTAATACAAAACCATGGAAAAAGTTTTCCGGTGCCTTTTTTTCTGATGTCTTTTTCCCGGTATCAAACAGGCTGAATGTATTTAAGGCAACATCATTCATGTAGATGTTCATGCTTTCTATATCTCCAGATATAAGTGCTTTTACAAATTCATTTGTTTCATGTCTTGCCACGCTGAACCATTGAAATATCATATCTTCAAACATGAGCTGTATCTCAAAATTTGTAAGTGTGAGTGTATATTTACATGCCTTTCTGCGATTTCCTGTAAGTGGTTCTGCTGATACTACTTTTAGATATCCACTCGCAAGCATAAGACTCCACACTGCATCTTCTGAATAATCAAGTTGTGAAAACACTATCTGTTCATCTATCGGAACTTCTATCGTTTTCTGTTTAAGAAGTGTTTCCATGAGCATTTTTATATAAGGACTTCCTTTTTGTACAAGATTGTTTATAAGTCCATTTGAACTTGAGTCCGCCCAATATGTTTTAAATTTTCTGTATTTAAGATAATTGGTTATCGACCACGGATTGTAAATATCCTTTTTATCCCCGAATATAAATCCGTCATACCATGTTTTGACTTCTTCTTTTTTATCTGAAAGGTCATATTCATCAAGTGCATTAAATACTTCATCTTCTGTAAATCCAAATGATGTTTCATACTCGTTTGATGTAGTGGTGACTGCGACAAGGTTATTAAGGTCTGAAAATATACTTTCTTTAGATACCCTTGTTATTCCTGTCATTATCGCTCTTTCAAGGTAAGGATTTGTCTTAAAGGTAGAATTGAACAAACTTCTTGTAAACGCTACAAGTTCTTCCCAGTAACCATTTACATATGCTTCCTGCATTGGCGTATCATATTCGTCGAGAAGGATGATTACATTTTTTCCATAATAACGGCTAAGATAATTTGACAGATTATTTATAGCCTCCTGTGCAGTTACATCATCCATATCATATGTTATGCTTTTAAGATTATTTTTTTCCTCATCAGTCAACCCGTCCCAGTCTTTTAAAAAAATATATTTTTGAACTTCATCACATATACTTCTCTTAATTGCTGCTATGACATTTGCATAATTACTTTGTTTTACTTTTGCAAAACTTAGAAATATCACCGGATATGTTCCCTGTATTTCACGGTATTTTTCTTCTTTCCATATATCAAGACCTTCAAACAGATCTCCCCTGTCTTTATATTTATTTGAAAAAAAGCAGCGAAGCATATCCATGTTTAATGTTTTTCCAAAACGGCGTGGACGTGTAATAAGTGTCACAACATCCGCCATGTCCCACCATTCTTTTATAAATGATGTCTTATCTATATAAAATCTGTCTTCTGTGCGAATTGATTCGTAACTTTGATTGCCTATGCTTATTACTTTTGACATCTGCATCACCCCTTTTGCTTTTTAAAAATATCTTACCTCAATCTTCTCATCCTCAATCTTCACTTCTGCTTTTGCTCCTGATACCAACGGCATCATTGGTGCTGTGTGTCCTATGTCAAGATCCATTATTATCGGCACGTTGTATTTTTCAAGCATAGGATATACCGCATTATATCTGTCTACACCTAATATCTCTTCATCAAGGCATAATGGTCTTCCTATCAGAAAACCTTTTACATACTTAAACCATCCTGCATGATCAAGCTGCCATATGGCTCTTCTTATCGCCATTGGATTTAAATCGCAGGATTCCATAAACCATATGATACCATCGTCCTTGTACTTTTCATTAAACTCTGCTACCTTATCAAATTTTGTCCCGACAAGATTTGACAGACAATCCAGACAGCCTCCTATAAGTCTGCCCTCAAATATTAAACTGTTGTCGTCCTTTCCTCTGCCAAACTTTTTAATTTGTGTTTTTTCCGTGACATTGTATGGCAAAAGCGGATTTTCCTCATTTTTTAATGATTCTCTCTCCCATTTATCATAACCATGTGCCGTATCTGTCTTTCCGGTAAGCAGTTCAAATGTATCTTTAAGTGCCGGATGCCACGGCTCCATTCCGTATGCGGGCGCACATGGTGAGTATATAGCTGCTATATCACAGATTGTCGGCAAAAGAAAAGTAAGGTTTGTATTGTCAGAATATCCTAAGAACCACACAGGTTTTGATTTTTTTATTCTCTCAAAATCCACAAAATCCAATATCTCACACATAAGCTCACCGCCACCGCATGAAAAAAGAGCGGAAATCTTTTCATTATCCTCTCCGCACAAAAATGAGTTTATCTCATCAGCACATTTTTCCGGTGTATTACTTATGCCGATACCCTCACCAGCATAACAGTTCTGTCCTAATTTCGTTTTATACCCCATTTTTTCAAATGTTTTAAGTGCATTATCAAATGCTGTTTTATATGGCTCAATATTGCAGCCAAACGAAGGCGCTGCAAAACCGATCGTGCCACCTGACTTTAAAATTTCAGGAATCTTCATAGTGTATATCCTCTCTCCTTATCTTTTTTACATCTGTCAAGCGGATATTAGCAATCCGCTCTACTCCCTGCTTAATAGTGTTAAAAAATCTGCTGCATCCTCTGCATTCTTTGTTCAAATTGTGTATAGAAATCTTCATTATCATATGGCTCTTCAAAAAATATCTTTAATATATAAATACTGATTTTTTTCGTCATATCATCACTATTTTGTTCTTCCAAAAAAGCTTTCATGTTTTTAAGAAAATAATGCCATGTATTTATATAATTTTCATACTGACTAAGATTTGGTATGCCGAGCCACTTTTTTATCTTTACTTTAGTCCTGTTTGGCTTTGCACATTCGTTTACCTGCAAAAAATAACTGAAACTTTCATCCTCATAAATCCTTCCGAGCGGAAAAAGTCTGCATATCCCCGGTCTGAATGAATGTATACTGCATCTGCCATTTTCATCAAGAAAAAGACAGCCTTCATCGGCTGCTTTTAAGTTAAGATGCGGTAGTATTACCATGTCTGCAACTGAAAGACTCAGCTTATCTTTGATAAGTTCATTAAATGTCGTTCCTAAGTTTATGGTAAGGCTGTATATGTCATATGGATCTATTACTATCGACTCGCCCATGCCATGACAACATTTGCTGCATCCCTCACAGTCTCCACATCCAAGTTTCGCAAGGTCGTTTGATGTATATCTTTTTCCGTCAGATATATCAGCCATATCTACATTTCTTTCCATTACTCACCCATCCATTCTTTAAACATTGCTATTTCTGCTGCATATCCTTCATCATCATTTGGTGTCTCAAGTATAAATGGCTTGCCTTTTAATACAGGGTGGAGTGCTGCACGTTTCATGGCTTCTTCACCTATATTTCCCTGTCCTATCTTCTGGTGCCTGTCCTTGTGAGAACCACAGACATTCATACTGTCATTGAAATGAACCGCTTTTAACCTGTCAAGTCCTATAATTTCATCAAATTCTTTAAGCACACCGTCAAGGTTATCCACTATATCGTATCCTGCATCCCATACATGACAGGTATCAAAGCAGACTCCGAGTTTGTCATTAAGTTCTACTTTGTCTATTATCGTTCTTATCTCCTCAAAACTTCTCCCGATCTCACTTCCCTTACCTGCCATTGTTTCAAGAAGGATTGTGGTTGACTGCTCAGGTGTAATTATCTCATTTAATGTCTGTGCGATATATTCTATACCTGTCTCAACGCCCTGTCCCGTGTGCGAACCCGGATGGAAATTGTAATAGTTGCCCGGAATATATTCCATCCGCTTCATATCATCTGCTATCATTTCTTTTGAAAAATTCCGTATATCTTCTTTTGCCGAGCAAAGATTCATTGTATACGGCGCATGTGCGACTATCTTTCCAAATTTATGTTCTTCTGCAAAAGCAAGGAATTTCTCAATGTCTTTTTCGTCTATTGCTTTTGCTTTACCGCCTCGTGGATTTCTTGTAAAAAAGGCAAAAGTGTTACCACCCAGTTTTACAGCAGCTTTTCCCATTGCCAAAAAACCTTTTGAAGCTGATAAATGGTTTCCTATATAATACATAGATTTCCTCAAAAATCCTCCTTTACTGCTTTAAAATTCATAACTTAACAGTTCACAATTCTTTATACCATACGATGCAAATTCTTCATTTGTCATATCTTTAAAGTATGAATTTACTATTCTTGCTATACCATTATGAGCTACGATAAGGTATGTCTTATCTTTATCTTTTTTCATCTCATCTAATATATTGTAAATTCTCGCTGCAACTTTTAACATGGATTCTCCACCGTCAAAATTGTCTACGAAATGATTTTTCGCTGCTGTAAATTCCTCGCTGCGTCTGCCGCCACCCTCATACTTTCCAAAGTTCTGCTCGATAACACGCATATCTGTGCGCATTGGAATCCCTGTTATTTCTGAAATATGCTCAGCTGTGTTTTTTGCTCTTATAAGTGGTGACGCTACTATCTCATCTATTTTTATATTTTTGTCCGCTTTTATAAGCTCGCCTAATTTTTTTGCCTGCTCATGGCCAAGCTCTGTAAGTTCAATATCTGTTGCTCCACAGACCTTTCCTTCAACATTCCATATGGTCTGTCCGTGTCTTGTAAAGTATAATTTTGACATGATTATATTAACTCCTTAACCAATTCATCGTAATCCTGCATAGTGGTACAGTTTGGTGCATAATCTATAAGCAGCTTATTTGCTGTTTGTGCCTCTTTTGTTTTGACACATTCTCTTATTTTTGTATCAAACAATTTTGTTCCCATATTTTGTGCTGTTTCTTTGAGTTCTTCAAGCATATTTTTTTCAAGATTTGAACGTCCTGAATATTTTACAAGAAGCAGTCCTTCTATTTTTAAGGTCGGATTCTGTCTTTTCTGTACAGCTTTTATAGTGGTGTACAACTGATTTATTCCCTGCAGCGAATATGCGTCTGCCGTAATAGGAATGATTACTTTGTCTGCCGCTATCAGGCTGTTATATAATGCAACTCCAAGTGCTGGCGCAGTATCGATTATTATATAATCATATCCTTCAAGCTCCTCTATGGCATCTTTCAGTCTGTAAAGTCCCTCTACATCTCCATCAAGGAGTTTTTCTGCTTTTATAAGTAATGGGTCTGATGCTACGATATCGCCATTTTCAAGATGCTGTATCGCTTCTTCTATAGGTATGCGGTCTGAATCAACCATCACATCATAAAGTGTTGCCTGATCTTTTATTTTCGCCTGATATGTAGCACTACTGTTTCCCTGTGGGTCAGCATCTATAAGAAGTGTCTTATACTTTTTTCCAAGCACACCCGCAAGTGTAGTTGCCGTTGTTGTTTTCCCTATACCACCTTTTTGATTTGCCACAACAAATGTGATCGCCATTTTAATTTCCCCCTTTAAAATTCAATCTGTCCCTGAAGTTTGTTATTTATAACATAAAATACAGCATTCTCTTCGGGTTTTATATATACATTTACTTCTGTGATATCTTCATCTGCTATCCCGTGGTTTTCTACTACATCACGCCTTATAAGGCTGAGCAGATTGTCAACTGAACGTTCACGCTCCTGATACTGTACTGTAATATGCTTTTTTGATGTTGCAAATCCGCCTAATTTCTCTTCTGCACGCATGGCACTGCATTTTCTAGCCATTTTAATTCCCCTCCTTTTTTATAGCATTTTAATTCTGCTCTCTGTTATAGTTTAGCATAATAAGAACAGTCTTTTCAAGCTTGCCCGCCATAACATACCTCACAATTTTTCCTATAAAACGCTATTCCATATACAATTATGTCACTATATCCACTTTCCTTTAGCTCCGACGCATATTTCTCTAGCAATTCTTTTATCAGCAATGTTTTATCTACATAATAGTAATCATCTTTTATTATTTTTTCAAAATTATCTACCCCTATAGGCAGGGGTTTCTTAATATCATACATATACCTACCGTCCCCCTTTTTAATACTATATTATACGATATAGTATGCCACAAAAGCTCTTAATTCTCAACAATAATAAAAAAAGAAGTTACCAACATTTTTAATGATAACCTCTTTTTTAAGCTAAATTTATTTTACTGTTTATCATAAGTTTCCAAAAAGCTGTGTTTAACTCCATCCTTTTTGTAAGCAACTATCGTTTTGAGATTTACATTTTCAACACTCTTAAATATGTTGCTCTCGATAAACGGATTTGTCTTTTTTAATTCCGCTATAAGATTTTTTATCTCCATTCTCTTTGACACTGTGCTGCCATCAGTTCTACATGTTGTACATGTATCTGTAAATCGGCATGCACATTGTATGAAGTGAAGGTTATTGTAATCCCTCCAATGTTTTATATCATCCTCTCTTATAAGATACATAGGTCTTATAAGTTCCATACCTTCAAAGTTCTGGCTGTGAAGTTTAGGCATCATTGTCTGTACCTGACCGCCGTAGAGCATTCCCATGAGTATTGTTTCTATAACATCATCATAGTGATGACCAAGTGCTATCTTATTGCATCCAAGTTCCTTTGCCTTATTATACAGATACCCCCTTCTCATCCTGGCGCATAGATAACATGGCGATTTTTCAATCTCATACACCGCATCGAATATCGTTGACTCAAATACTGTTATCGGTATATCCATGAGTTTTGCATTGTTCTCTATCACTTTTCTGTTTGCCTCACTGTAACCAGGATCCATTACAAGAAATACAATCTCAAATTCAAATTTATTATGCCTTTTCAGTTCCTGAAACAGTTTTGCCATAAGCATTGAGTCTTTTCCGCCTGATATACATACAGCTATCTTATCATGCTCTTTTACAAGTTCATAAGTATTTATCGCTTTGGCAAATTTGGAGAAAAGCTGTTTGTGGAATTTCTTTCTGATGCTTTTTTCTATATCATCTTTTCTGCTGCCATTCTCCTCTTTTTCTTCTTCAATTTTAATATTTTCAAGTATCCAGCCCGTATATCCGCCTTCCAGACTGTAAGCTTCTATCTGCTTTTCCTCTCTTAATCTTCCAGCACATTCAGCACTAAATACTCCTCTTGTACAGTATATAACGACTTTTTTTCCTGCCGATACTTCTTCTATCTTTTTGTCTATATCTTCTTCCGGTATATGAACAGCTCCCGGTATGATTCCATATCCTGCTGACGATTCGTCACGGATATCAACAAGTACATAAGAATCCTTGTCCCATGTTTTTATGTCACTGTATTTTACATTTATATCATCCATTGTCTACCTATTCCTCACTTCTATTTTGTGTTTTGCCAATTTTCTAAAAAACGATACAGAATATACTTTCCCATATCTTATATATTTCCTGTTTCATATCAACAATAATTACATATTTTTGCTTTTATTTCAACATATTTATCTATTTAACAAACTTCTTACGCTTTTACCCGATAATTTTCCCTCGAAAATTCTTTCTTTATCATAACAAGAGATACTACCGCTGCAAGTCCGTCTGCTATAGGTCCTGCATACATTATTCCGTCTATTCCCATGATAAGCGGCAATACAATTACTAATGGAAGTAAAAATATTATCTGTCTTGTAAGTGACAAAAACATACCCCCCTTTGGTTTTCCAATTGCCGTAAGGAATGTTGATGTTATCGGCTGTAAGCAGTTTACACAGGTACAGAATAAAAATATCCTGAAATAATTTACCGCAAATGTATAGTAAGTCTCGTCACCTTTTCCAAATACCGATATGATCTGCCTTGGGAAAAACTGGAACATTATAAATGCTATGATACACATTGTAAATCCGCATACCATTGATTTTTTATAGGCACTTTTTACTCTGTCAAATTTTCTTGCCCCGTAATTAAAACTTGCGATAGGCTGAAGTCCCTGTGACAGACCTATCACAAATGAGAAAAACATCTGGTTTACTTTTGTTATGATACCGACACAAGCTACCGGTATGTCCTCACCATATACAGACAATGAGCCATAATGCTTCAATGATTTATTTAAGATTATCTGTACTATCATCATAGCAACCTGATTACTGCACGGTGAGCCACCGAGTGCTGCTACTCTGCCTATATATTTTGCCCGTACGATAAGATGTTTTTTCTGAAGTTTTACTGTTTTATAGTGGAGCATATAAACAACTACAACAACGGCTGATACAAACTGGCCTATTATCGTTGCCAAAGCTGCTCCTGCCATTCCCATGTTCATTCCAAAAACAAATATCGCATCTAATATAGTATTTATTACTGCTCCAATAAGATTACATATCATTGCCATATTCGGATTTCCATCAGCTCTTATAAGATGTCCTCCACCTGCTGTAAGGATGACAAGTGGAAATCCTATTGCTGTTATCCTTGTATATGTCATTGCATAAGGGAGTACCTTATCTGATGAACCGAAAAATAAAAGCATCGGTTCTAAAAATATTTCACTCACTATGCACAAAACAAGTCCGCACAAAAATAACATTGCGGCTGCATTTCCAATGTAATATGCCGCTGTTTTCTTATCTCCTGCTCCCATCGAGAGATTAAATGCAGACGCACCGCCTATTCCAAACAACAATGCTATGGCGATACACGTTATCGATAATGGAAATGATATGCTTGTTGCCGCATTTCCAAGCGAACCTACTGCCTGTCCGATAAAAAACTGATCTACAATATTATATAATGCTGTTACAAGCATAGCAATTATACTCGGTACTGAAAATTTTACCAGTAATTTATTTATCGGAAGTACCTCCAGTGGATTTTCTTTTTTTACTTCACTCATTTTATTCCTCCTTAATATTGTCAAACTGATATCGCAGCATATCAGAAGGGAGCCATCCCCTCCTGATACAAACAAATCCCTGCCCACGCTTATTGCTCTACGCAATAGAAGTGTGGGACTTTCCTGATAGTATTAAAGTAACGGAAAAATATGCGTAAATCCACTTAAACTCGGATTTACGCATATCGCTACTCAGTTATTTTATACTTGTGTGAAATACTACACTTTTTTAATTACATCTTTTATATAATAAAAAACTTTTCTATTTACTAATCTATCCCTACGCTGTCGTTTTTACTCCTAATATCATTCTGAATATTCCAGATAACATTCCCTGTTCAGCTGCTACCATTATAAATGCCGCTGCCACTGCCACAAGTCCAAGCCATGAAGATCTTATACCAAATGACTGATTAGCCAAAAATTCACAGGCAACTCCAATATGATATGTAAGAAGTACACTTCCGTAAAATTTTGCCTTATGGCTGAATTTTTTGTCATGACTACAAAGGTACTCAACTCCTGCCATAGTAAACTGCTTCAGATTGTTTGTAGAAAATATCGTCGAACAGTTATATCCATAAACTCCAGAAAATGAAGTCCATTGCACCGCTGCCGCAAAAAATATCGGATACAGTGATAACATAATATCCATATCTTTAGGGAAAAATCCAATTATTATAAATGCAAGTGCGTCTACAACAACTGCAAGATAATGAACACTTATCTTTGTAACTTTTGGCCATATAACAGCAAGCGTAACACCCGCCATATAAATCGCCACACCTCCAAGCCTTATAAAAAGATCTAAAAAGTTTGTCCCGACTATACTCATAGCTACATGAATAAGATTTGCAGTCTGCGCATTTCCAAATACATCTGCCCTGTTTAAAAGTGCATACGCTCCGATATAGCCTCCTATAAATGCCATCGTACAATGTAAGCATTTGCGAAAATCATCTGATACTTCACTCTCACTGTTCATTTTTGTGCCTCGATTCTCTGACTTTGATATTTTTATCAATCATTTTTTGTTAAATCATAACAAAAAAGATAGCAAAATTAAGTCTTTGTTCTATTTCACTTCATAAAATTAAGCGGCTATATTATAGCAGAGCATTTTTTCATTGTCAAACCTGCACATAAACTATTTCAAAAAAATTCAGGCGTTGTTCTCCTCTCATACAGTTCATTAAAACTTTCAGGCGTTTTTCTTTTTCCTCTCACGCAGTTCCTTGAAAAAATTCTTCATCATCAACTGACACTCTTCCTGTAAAACACCGTCAACAGAATCCACCTGATGATTAAATTCCTTTATCTGAAACATATTTAAGATACTGCCTGCACAACCTGCCTTTGGATTCATCGCACCTATAACAACTTTAGGAATCCTTGCCTGCACGATTGCTCCTGCACACATAGGACATGGCTCTAATGTCACATACATTGTACATTCCTCAAGCCTCCAGTCACCGAGCACCTTGCTTGCCTTTTTAATCGCAGATATCTCGGCATGACCAAGGGTACTATGAAGCTTATTGCGCTTATTATAACCTCTCGCAATGATCTTTTCATCATGCACTATAACACAGCCAATAGGCACTTCATCTATCAAAGCAGCCTTATTCGCCTGTTTCAGTGCTTCCCTCATATATTTCTCATCAATATTCATTCTATCTACTCTTTCTTTTATAAAAAAATGCATACTGCTGATAAATACCCGCATATTTATGGCTCATCCAGGCTGGTTTTACTCCGCCGTACTCTTCATCTATTATCCTTTTCATCCACACATCTATCGGGCACGCATCAAGATGATGGAGTCCAAAAAGACTTATGCAGTTTGCTACTTTTTTTCCTATTCCCTTATGTTCCATAAGCATTTTCATACTTTGCTCGTAATCGCATTTTCTTAAGTTTTCAAAAAAATCATTGTTTTCATGCTCATACTCACACATAAGCCATATATACTCATCACGATAGCCAAGTCCAAGTTCACTAAGACTTTCCCTTCCACCGTTTTTCTCAATATTCAAAAGATGTGGAAATCCGTATATCACATCTTCACTTCCCGTAACTTTGCCATTTTTTCTTTCAGCCTGAAAATTGTCGGCTTTTGTGCAGATTACAGACTTATATCTGTCACATACGGCTTCTATCCCCTTTTTTATTCGTGGAATATTATTGTTCTGTGATATTATATATGAGATTATCATTTCCCACAATTCCTGATTTAATATCCTGATCCCGCTTCCATAAGCTGCTGCTTTTTTAAGAAATGTATCATTGTCATCTATCTCTTCTATGATCCTGCCATAGTCAAGTTCCAGATCAAAATAATGTTTCCAGATTGTTTCATATTCTTCTTCTGTGCATGAAAATTCAAATCTTTCTCCTGACTGCATGACAGTCACACAATGGTCATAAGCAGGAATCAGATATTTTCCCTCATCAAGCTTTCTCCATCTAAAGCACTGTCCTGATTCTGCTATCTGTTCTAAATCAAAGTTTTTAATATTTTGTATCATAAGAATTTTCCAGCCTTATATCATTATTATAGTTGTCTGACATACCACGATCTGGTATATAGTTCATCTGCTTTATGTTTTTACTCATATTTCCATATTCCAAAGATATGTCTTTTTCACCTTTTATCTTAAATCTTCCAAGTGTATTTTCAAGTCCCCTTGCCTGACCTGACAATTCCTCACTTGCAGATGCACACTCCTCACTCGTAGCTGAGTTTGTCTGTACTACCTGTGATACCTGCGTAAGTGCATCGTCAATCTGAGAAGTTGCTGCTGCCTGCTCATTTGAAGCACTTGATATATTAGCACTTAAATCTGTTATCTTTTCTATTATATTAGATATAACTTCAAGAGCCTTTTCTGTATCACTGGCAAGAGCTGAACCATGTTTCACTTTTACAATGGAATCCTCTATCAGTTCTGCTGTCTGACGTGATGCTTCTGCTGAACGTCCTGCAAGGTTTCTTACTTCCTCTGCTACTACTGCAAAACCTTTTCCCTGTTCTCCCGCTCTTGCAGCTTCTACCGTTGCATTAAGTGCAAGTATGTTTGTGTTAAAAGCTATATCATCTATAACCTTGATTATTTTCTGTATATTTTCTGATGATTCATTTATCTCCTTCATAGCAACGATCATCTCTCTCATGCATCTGTTTCCTTCATCCGCATCACTCTTTGCTCTGATAACTATATCATTTACCTCAGATGCTTTTTTAGCATTATCCTTTGTCTTATTTGCAATATCAGTAACCGAAGCTGATATCTGCTGTATTGCACTTGCCTGCTCAGATGAGCCCTGCGCAAGTGTCTGGCTTGCTGATGCAATCTGCTCTGAACCGTTTTCTATCTGTCCTGCCGCATTTCTTATCTTAGAAAAAGCTGTATTGTTGTCTTCTATAAGCCTTAATATTGCATTTCCCACGATATCATTTTCCGATGCTGGCTGATATGAAACAGTGAGATTTCCATCAGATATCTGTTTTAAGACTTCCGCCTGTTTTTTAAGATTGTCAGTCATCATCTGAAATCCATCAACTAATGCTCCAACTTCATTGTCAATTTTAGATGGTGTGATACTAACATCAACATCACCTGCAGAAACCTTCTTTGCAACTCCTGCAAGTTCAACAATAGGATTGCGTATCGTTGTTTTAATAAACCAAAATGCAACACACGCATTAAGTAATGCTAAGAGCATTATAACAGCAACAAAATAATCACCTGTTTTATTCTGCTTGGTAACATAATCCTGCTTTTTCTGTGCATACTTATCTATTTCTTTTATAAGTTTTTTAATATTTTCTTCCGCCTTATCAGCACTCTTTACACCATTGTCAACAAGATAATTTCTCGCATCCTGAATCTTTCCTGAATCAAAATATTCCAGACATTTTTCTGCATCATTGAAATACGTGTCTATATTATTCTTTACATTTTCATATAATGCCTTTGTTGCAGAATCTTTGAGGTCGCCTTTTACCTCTGCCATATAATCATTTACTGTACTTTTTGCTTCCTCAATCTTGCTTTTTGATGCTTCTATATTTACATCATCTCCGACATACATATACAGTATATTTCTAAGCTGAACTTTAACATTCTGGAATTGTGCAAAACCCATTGCCAGCTCTCCCTGCGTTTCACCATAGTTTTCATAAAGTTCGGTTTCAGTCTCAACAGAATTGTTTCTCATAAGATATCCGCACGCTCCGACAATGAACAAACTTAACATCATAAGTCCAAGTGTCATAACAAGCTGTGTTCCGACTGTTATTTTACTTTTTTTCTTCATAATTGTACCCTCCAATTCAGTTATCAGGCAGAAAATGTTATACTTAAAACATATATGTTCAACTGCTCTTCATTACAACCCGTACATATAATAAATGATAACATAAATATTATACATAATACTTTTTTTGTTCACACATATAGCATTTATTTTCACCGTTTGTTGTAAAATGTACGAAACATAGCAGTAACACGCTCCTAAACATTATATCCACTATACAACTATACAATATAAAGAAAGGAAAATCCTGTACATCCGCATATTTTATATGCATTTTGCAGGTACATAAAGATATGAATATTTTGATATACCGCTGGAACTCCTACAACCAAAAGGATGTAGAAAACTCTTTTATATACGCAGACTGCTCCTGCAGCTATTTTACTGAAACAATTTCTAACTACGAAAATGATGAACTTTTCTGTGAAAAGCTTGCTGATAAACTAAAAAATAATAATTTTGATTTCTGCTTTTCAATAAATTATTTTCCACTTATCGCCCGCGTATGCCATGATACAGGCACTCTATACGTATGTTGGAACTGTGATGCACCTTTACTTGCAATGTATCACAATTCAGTCTTTTTTGATACAAATATCATTTTTGAATTTGACTACTCAAATTATTCAATATTCAAGAGCATGGGCGTTAAAAATATCTTTTATCTTCCTCTTGCCTCAAATGTCAGAAGATACCAAAATATTCTGCCTCCAAAAAACTGCCCTGATTACGATATTTCTTTTATAGGAAGCCTTTATGAAAAAAATTCATATGATAACATCAGAAACAGGCTTCCTGATTATCTGTATGGTTATCTTGATGGGGCAATATATGCACAGACACAGGTCTCTGGAGGAAATATCCTTGAAAGTCTCCTCACTCCCGAAATATGCAGTATGCTTGAAGATATAACTGAGTACAATAAAAGTGATGATTCTTTTGTTACGACAAAAAAACTTTTTGCAACGACAGTACTTGGTTTTAAATCAGCATCAGTAATGCGTATAAATAACTTAAATATGCTTTCAAAAAATTTCATCCACCATGTACATCTTTTTACAAACAGTGATGCCTTTGATATACCACTTATAAATGTACATGAAGCTGTTGATTATATAAATGAAATGCCGTTTGTTTTTAATGCCAGCAAAATAAATCTCAATATGACTATTCCAAATATCTCATCGGGTATATCATTGCGTGTCTGGGATATACTAAGCTGCCGTGGCTTTCTTATGACTGATTTCAGACCTGAACTTTTAAATTTCTTCAAGCCTGATGAAGATATTGCAATATATGAAACATCAGAGGAACTCATCGACAAAACTGCCTTTTATCTGGAACATGATAAACTCCGCGATAAATGCATCAAAAATGCTTATGCAAAAATAGTGAATCATAACACATGTGATATACGTATAAGCAATCTACTTGAAATAGTGCGAAGGTTTGTCTAGTGTACCGTACACTATCACTTTACTTATAACAGTACTTGCTTAAAATTTCTTATATGATAAAATTGTATAGACATAGTTTTTATATGCAAGTAGCGGAGCGGATTGCGAATATCCGCTTGACTTTTAACTTATAACCTATAAAAGGAAATAGTCAGAAAAATTTTCACAAAGAAATGAGGTAAATATGACAGATATAAAATTAATTTCAGATGAAAATAAACATTATGAAGAGCGGTATATGCTTGCTCTTAATCGTATACGAACAATACACACTGAGCTTTGGGATCAGTCTGTTACTCTTTCAGACAAACATTTAAACAGTTATTTTATTAAAACATCTTATTTTGCTTTACAATTAGGTGAAATCTACAATTTAGCCAAAAACGGTATTTTAAGAACTTTGACGGAGACTGAACTTTTTCATCTTAATAAAAGCCTGTATGAAGATATTGAACCTGAGAGATATGAAGTAAGTTATACTAATCCTGCATATGCAGTAAGAAGATTTGGCAGTGAGATGGGACTTTATATGAGTGCTTTATACGCAGAACTTCACAGCAATATTCCAAATGCAGTCGAGGAACGTCTTTTTAATCTCACTACTATTTTTGAACTTTTTATTGAAATCTACAATCTTTTTGAAGAACCTGACTGCAAGCCTGAACAGATAAAATCGGCTCTTTATTATTATTTCTTTGATTACAGTGATGTTACTATAAAGGCTGGTCTTAACAATATGCTCAATCCAGAAATGTCTTTTATAAAAGATATTATTATGAATGAAAATCTTGAGGATTTAAGATATCTTTATTTTTCTGGCGAATATGTTACTGAAAATGAGATAAAAACAGCCAGATATTTAAACAGTCTTTCACAGGAAAAGATTGATTCTATAGCTCATACTTTTACGCAAGGTATTATAAAGGGTTATAAAGTCTACAATATGGACATGTCAGATAAAAAAACTGTTAATATAAGATACCCCCTCGGTTTTGAGCGTATCATAAAGTCTGCTATTTTACAGTTCAGAGAGGAAGGACTTGAACCCATAATCTATAGAGCTTCATTTTCCATTACCTCACGCACTTCTATGTATAAAGTCGGTTTTCATGGTGCTTCTGCTAATAAACAGTTTGAGTATGACCACCGCAATGATCTTGCTCTTATCTTTGATAAAGGTTTTGCGGATAGACAGCTTTCAGAATATAAGCTTGCCTATGAGTCAATGAAAGATGCCGCCGCAGAGTTTGCCGGTCCTGCTCTTATCGAAAGCTTTGGAGAGAAGCCTTTTACGCCTGCCGAAAAAGATTGCCTGCCAAAATACAGTGACAAACACCAAAAACAGCTTATCGCTTTCCGTTCTGAAAAAGGTATGCTTTCTAATAATTATATTCCACAGGATAAGATAAGCTTTACTATTATCGCCTTCCCTGTTCCTGATATCGGAAGACATTTCGAGAAGATTTTTGAAGAAACTGTAAAGGTCAATACTCTTGATTCCGACAAGTATGAAAAAATACAAACAAAAATCATCAATGCACTTGATAAGGGTGATTATGTTACAGTTACTGGCCGCAAAAACAATCACACCGACATTAAGATAAATCTTGTAAAGAAAACTGATCCTGAAAAACAGACTGTTTTTGAAAATTGTCTTGATGATGTGAATATTCCTCTTGGCGAAGTTTTCACTTCTCCGAAATTAAAGGGTACCGAAGGTGTTCTTCATGTAACCGAGGTTTATCTTGATAATCTTAAATACAAAAATCTTGAACTTACATTTAAAGATGGCTGTGTTACGGATTATACCTGCAAAAATTTTGATAATGAGGATGACAATAAAAAGTATATACATGAAAATGTCCTCTATAGACATGATACACTTCCTATCGGTGAATTTGCTATTGGTACAAATACTACCGCATATGTAATGGGATTAAAATATAATATATCTGGTCTTCTTCCTATCCTTATCGCAGAAAAGACCGGGCCTCATTTTGCGGTTGGCGATACTTGTTTTTCCCATGAAGAGGAACTTGTGACTTACAACCCTGATGGTAAGCAGATGGTCGCTAAGGAAAACGATTTTTCTAAACTTAGAAACAGTGAGCCTGAAAAAGCCTATTTTAACTGCCATACTGATATAACGATTCCTTATTCGGAACTTGGGGATATTGTTGTGCACACAGAGGATGGTGAGAAAATTACTATAATTAAAGACGGAAGGTTTGTGCTTGAGGGGACGGAGGAACTTAATGAGGTTTTTGGGGAATGTTAAGTGACTAACGGACGCAGGAAATGGGATTAAAAAGAGCAGGATTGTTGATACAATCCCGCTCTTTTTATATTTGACTATTTCGCACCATAGGGCGCATATGAACAATAAATGATCAAATGATTATTTTACTTTCACATTTTTTACAGCACTGTATGCGCCTGTCTTCTTACCTGCTACAGCCTGTACTCTTACATAATACTTTTTGTTTGTTTTAAGTTTCTTGATTGTAAGGCTTGTGCTTTTTGTTGTTTTTGTTATTACATTTTTCTTGAATTTCTTGTCTGTTGATACCTGTACTTTGTATGATTTTGCATTTTTTACTTTTGCAAATTTTACTGTGAGCTGCTTCTTGCCTGCTGTAAGTTTTGATATTTTTGCTTTGGCAAGTTTTGTCTCTGTTGGAAGTGTATATGTTGCATCGTCTGATGCTGTATAAGCTACTGACTCTACCGGAAGCATAAGTTCACTTTTTTCTGATGCTCTTACTGCTGCATTAAGTCCTCTAAGTAACTGTTCAGGCTGGAATTTCATAAGATTTTCGTCTACTGTATTCTTGCCTGTATCTACAAAGTCAAATGCATCATCGTAAAGTGTCACACCATTCTTGATGAGGTCTGTTCCGTTTTCTTCTGCTGCCACATCAATGTTAAATAAACCTGCTGTTATCATTACCTGTGCTGCTGTCCATACATTATTTGCTGAGTATGAATCTCCGTATTTTCCGTCTGCTCCCTGCATGTTATACATAAAGTTAAATACTTTATCGCATGCTTTCTTTACGGCTGCTCTATCTATGCCTTCTATCGCCTTTGTCTCATATACATAAAGTGGCTGTATCTGCATTACTGCACTGTCTATGCTGTTCCAATCAATTGATGTTTTAATCTGTCCGTCTACATCAGCGACTGTCTTATTTACAAGTTCTGCTCTTGTGAGATATTTGTCACCTGTTTTTAATTCATAGTCCTTTGAATCGATTGCCATAAGTATCATTGTTTCTCTACTGTAAACACTTGATGCTTCATAAATACTCTTGTCCACAAGCTTGTCAATAAGATTAAATCCATTTACATTTGATGCATCTTTTCCGAGTGCTGTTACGCAAAGTGCGATTTTAGCGTATGTCTGGCTTGCTTTACCGTCTTTTAAAATACTTTCCTGCGATACATATTTTTCATTTATATCATCATAAAATTTACCTTTTGATGTTTTGATCGCTCCAAGCTGTGCTTTTACTTTTGCGTATACTGCATCATAAAACTTATCTGCTTTAAAGCCAGCTCTTGCAAGTGAAAATACTGTATAAAGTCCAGATGAATCTTCTACTCCTGGTACATATTTTCCACTCTTAAATGTTGTGTCATAAATCTTTTGTGCAAGTACATCCTGTGCTTTCTTTGCTTTTTCTGAATATACTGAAAATCCTTCTGGTTTTTTTGATGTGTCATCATTAAAGCATGCGGCATTTGTGTTATAGTTGTCATAGCTGTAGATAAGACTTATCTTGTCATTGTCGTTTACTTTCTGACTGCTGATTCCAAGATTTGCATACTGACCATTTACACAGAAGCTCCAGTAATACCAGTCATTTCCAACATTGTATGTAGTAAGATCTGAAATCGAGTCAAGACTGTCTCCCCATTCTGATGTTGATATCTTATAGTTATCCTTGTATGCTGATCTGTCAAGTGCCGCCTTAATAGCATCCTCTGCTACCGCACCCTCATCAAGCTGTACTGCTGTTTTTCCTACTGATACTGCCGAGCCTGATGCATTCTTTCCTTCTGCTGCCACATAGACAACAATCTTTTCCTTTTCTTCTGCATTTGCTTTTACAGTTGTCATTCCAAATGCTGTTGTGAATGCCATTACTGCTGACAATGCAATGCTGATCGCTTTTTTGTTCCTCATCTTTTTTACCTCCATAAAATATGTTTTTTACATACGGTATATGCCGTATTTTATCTGAACCCTTTCTATTTTTTTTAGGAATGGTTCCCCTATTAGAAATACACATAATGCAGCTCCTGCGCCATGCATTATATCATATGGCACCCCTGTTATATAAAGTGCCTTTAATGCGGCAAGGCTTAACTTAGTGCCTTTTGTATATGCACTCTGCATTATCAGTGCTGCAAAATTCATTATGCCGCCATATATTATAAATATTACTAAAAATGTAAATACTGCCATTATCATACTGTCTGTTTTAAGCCTTTTTCTCTGCAAAAGTCCACCCGTTATAAGCCCTGCAAGACCAAATATATAAAGCATTATCCCTTTTGTGTCTGCCATGTTCCCGCCTGTTATCAGTATAAAGAGATAGCCTGCCGTTTCAAATAATATAACACTTGCAATCAATGTTATAAATGGACTGTTTTTTTTCATCAGACAAAATATGCTGCTATTATCATCATTTGCACTATCAATGTCCGCCTGCTTTGACAATGATTCCTTATCTGATTTTATATTTTCTTTTTCAAACGAATCATATCTTACAAATACTACTCCGCTTATAAATCCTATAATTCCCCATGATGCCATCTGCCATGGTGTCCATGGTCCCTGACCATCAAAGAAGTTGCAGATAAATCTTCCCAATGCTCCTGTCAGAAATCCCGCTTCCGGTCCCAAAGCAATACCTGATAGGACTACTACTGCACTGCCGCCGTGTAACGGCACTGTATGTGCACACAGAAGATTAAACGAAACGCAAAATGATATCATCATTGCAAGTAATACTATCTCTCTTGCCCTGATAACTTTATATTCAAAACTTATAAAAAATGGTAGCATTACCGCTGCAAGCATAAACATGCTTATAAACAAATAGTGCTTTTGTTTTAATATATAACTTGATATATAAAGAATAAACGGTATCAGAATTATAATTACAAGCCACACAGATATCTTTCTTTTTAATATATTCTTTTTTACTTTTTCTTCATCATAATTTCTGCGACTTACATATTTATTTTTCAAATAATTCCACCGCCTGTCTGTAGTTTACCGGTAAGTATATGTTTTTATTTTTTGTTTTCTGCTCCTGCATTTTTACTTCTATATCACAAAAATCAGAAAACATCCTGCTTATATCTGTTGTATAAAAATAATTCTGTCTGAAGAATTCTTCTGCTGGCTGCATCTTAGTCATCTCCCCATCAAATAACAACCCACACATATCCGCATTTTCTGCACAAAAATCTATGTCATGCGAAACAAGTACAACTGCTATTCCTGACTTTGCCATTTTGTTAAATATTTCTGCCAGCTTTTTCTTAAATTCTCCGTCAAGTCCTTTTGTCGGTTCATCAAGCAACAAAATATCCGGTTTTAATAATAATACCTTTGCAATGGCAAGCCGCTGCTGCTGTCCCACACTTATATCAAATGGATGCTTTTTCGCTTTCTTTGATAATTCCATACTTTCAAGCATATCTTTTATGCTTCTGTCAACAAACTGCTGATAATTTTCTGATTTTTTTCCATCATCATTCTTATTGTATTCCTTTTCAAAAAACTCCTTATGGCTTTTAAAAACTTCTTCCAATTCATCATAAACATTTATCTCAGTAAATACAGTCTGCGGATTTTGCGGCAGATACACTATTCTTAAATCCTTTTCTTTTTGTATCTTTCCACTTTTCTTTTTGTAAATACCTGCCATGATTTTTAATGCTGTTGTTTTTCCTGAACCATTTCCTCCCATTATCGCATATATTTTTCCACCTGATATATCTATAGAGAAATCTTTTAAAACTTCATTTTTCCCATACGAAAAGCTTAAATTCTTTGCAGATAATAACATGGTTTCTAAAGATTTTGCTTTATTAAAAAGTCCAGATTTTTTTACATCTCTGTGAACAATAATTTCATTTTTTATATCATCTATCCACATTTTTGCATCTCTTATCGTCAATGGGAGTTTTCCTGTTTTCCCATATTCACTCCAAAGTTTCATATATCCCGGAAGTGATTCATAAACCTTGCTTGATTCTTCTTTCATTTGTTTTACTATTATCCTGACCTCATCAAACCCTATAAGTTTTGTATCTTTCATTAACATGACTCTATCAGCTAACGAAATCACTTCATGTACTCTCTGTTCACATATAAGTATAGTTACTCCAAAATCTCTGTTTAATTTGACTATGTTCTGTAAAAATCTCTCAGACGCAACCGGATCAAGCTGTGATGTCGGCTCATCTAGTATAAGTAATTTGGGATGCATTACCATAACAGAGGCAAGATTTAATATCTGTTTCTGTCCTCCTGATAATTCGTCTGTCTTTTTTTCATACCAGCCACTTATTCCCAGATATTCCGACATTTCAGCTATCCTTCTATGCATCGTTTCTCTATCAAACCCAAGACTTTCAAGTCCAAAAGCAAGTTCATGCCATACCTTGTCTGTTACTATCTGCCCGTCAGGACTTTGTCCAACATACCCGATCAACGCAGCACTTTCCCTGTCATCCAACAATTCAATGTCTTTCCCGTCAAAATACATTTTTCCACTGCCATGTCCTGCCGGTATCTGATTTTTCTTTGTATGCCTTAATAATGTAGTTTTTCCACAACCTGATTCGCCACAGAGTAAAACAAATTCACCTTTTTTTATTTCAAATGAAATATCTGTTATTGCATTTTCTGATTGTCCGGGGTATCTGAACGAAACTTTATAAAACTTAAGCATTTTGGCCTCTTTCTTTATATAATCGCAAAAGACATATATAATATCTGGCATATGATTGCTGTTACTGTTAAATGATCAGCTTTTTTCATATATATTTCCGGAAAATAATATGTTTCAAATTTCCCTATGCATAATGCATATATAACAAAAAGCGATAATACAACAAACAATATCATACATAATATGTCTTTTTCTTTTATTTTAAATCTGTGATAACTACTTCTTCTGCCTGTTCCATATCCTCTTGATTCCATCGATACTGAAGTGTCAATAGAGTTTTCAAGGCTCCACGATATAAGTATTGACAACTCCTTTGTAAATTGCTTTGCTTTTGTTACAAATCCTGTACCCTGTGTACAAAGCATCCCTATCTGCGCCTCATGTATTTCACGCCATCTTTTTAACATAGTCGGTATAAATCGCAGTACCATCGATATCACAAGCGATATCTTTGGCGATATCCTTCCTGTGACATACAATATTTTTTCAGAGTCCAGCATACATCCTGCTGTCATAAACCACAATGATACTGATACAAGCATCATTGTCATAAATAAACCATATATTATATTTTCAAGTGTTACTGCCATATCATTTATATAAAATAGTGGTGTCACACCATTATGATTAAACAATGGCAGTATTATTACCGAAAATAGAAAGATAGGAATAAACAATAAAGCTGTTGTCCTTAATGCTCCTACTCCTTTGTGTCTTAGTACTGTCAAAAGTGCTATCGCAAACGACACTGTTATTATCAAAGGATTTAGAGTAAACATTGTCATAACAAGCAGCATTATAAAATAAAACACACTTACTGCTGGATGCAGATGCCTTAATATTCCTTTTTTCACTTTAGTATTACCCTCCATAAAAGAAGCAAGATGACTGTGCTGATCACACATTATTTAAACAGCATGACAATGTCTTATCAGCTTCCCGCTCTGCCACTACATGTATATGTCCATTCTATACTATCACCATCTTTCAGTTTATAGGCTGATGCTCCCACATTAGGCGTTGCACCATTCACAAGATAAAGCCATCCGCTCATGTCTCCCGCCATCTTTTCATACAGATAACCTATTCCCTTTACATATGATGAATTGTATATAGCTGAATATTCTGCATCATATGCAATTTTTTTCTCTTTACATGCTGTAACAAGCACATCATAAGCTGATGCTCCCTTTTTTACTTTAAGTTCAACTTTATCAAGAATTTTCCCGTCTTTTGGCACATACTTTCTTGCATTTTTGTCAAGTTTGTCCATATTTGAAAGCAGTATGTCACAATCAATAGTTATACTACACTTTATATACTCATCTTTCCTATCGGGTTCTTTTGTCGGTATCGTATCCTTTTTATATGGTACCGGCATTTTTTGTGGCTTTGGTGTATTCTCTTTCTTTTTGTTATTTTCTTTCTTGCCTTTATTCTGATTTTTTTTAGGCTTAGAAGTTTTGCCTTCTAATTTTTTCTTATTTTTTACAGAAGTTCTTTTTTTGGATTTTTTACTTTTCCTGTTCTTTTTAGCCTTTATTTTTTTTGCATTTTTCTTTTTTGTTTTCTTTTTTTTCTTAGTTCTTTTAGTCTTATTTAAATTGCTATTACTTTGTTTTCGACCAGCACGACTTTTTTTACCGGACATTTTATTTTGCTCAGACTTATTTTTTGAAACATCTTTTCCTGTTTCATCCAGCTTATCTTTAGTTTTACTTTTTTCTGCAACTATACCAGTATTAGTTTTACTGACATTATCGTGTTTATCTACTGACTCTATATCAATGTTTGAAATACCGACAGCTACAAGCACTATCAAAATAAACGGGACTAAAAATTTTCTATAATTTTTCAATATAATCTCTCCTCATAAAAATAAAGCAAATAAAAAATTTCCTACCGGGAGATTTCCTTATCTGCTTTACTTATACATTTATTATATAAATTTTCACATAGCAAAAAACACTATCCGCTCTGCCACCTCCCACCGAAGTGAACATTTCAAGTCAAATAGTAGAAATCTCCTTGTCAGCAGGTCTCCTGGCTCGAACTCAACTGATTTTTTTACCTTCCCATGAAATATTGTTCATCTTTCACAGTGGCTTTAAACAAAGTGTAAATTTCCTCTAATAAAATAGCAAACTGAATTTTTTAACACTTTACAAAAAATCATCCTTCTTACAGTAGCGGGGGCTGCTGCAGCATCTCACTGCATTCCCTTTTAAGTCTGTCTCTTTAACACACCTAAACGGCGGTCAAAGTACAGCTCACTGACAATAACATACACAAGTATAACATAATTTTGTCTGTTTTTATATGTAGTTTTTTACCAAATAAAAAATATATCTGTCACTTTTGTTCGTCAATATACAATACTATCTTTACACGAAATTCTTTATCATCATAGTCAATCTTTACTGCTCCATCATACTTTTGTACTGCCTCTTCTACACTTTTTAATCCTATCCCGTGTTCCATGCTGTTTCTTTTTAATGTTTTTATTGTACCATTTTTTAGTTTGATATTTCCATCGTAGCTATTTTTCAAATTGATAAGTATTGTTCCTATCTGATATTTTATTTTTAAGTCTATATATCTTCTTTCATCCAGCTTTTCCACGGCCTCTATTGAGTTATCAATAATATTTCCAAGTATTGTAACCATATCATTCATATCAATATGACATTCATTAGGCAGTTTTACATCCGAACTTACTTCTATATCTTTCTCATTCGCCTCACTTAATTTGTAGTTTACAATGCTGTCTAATTGTATATTTCCACTTGAACTGTACATTTTTACCTTATTTAACTTACCTACAAGATTTTCAATATATTTCTTTGCTTTCCTGGTATTATTTTCTTCATCTAACATAGAGTCCAATACATAAAGGTGATTGTTTATATCATGTCTGAACTTTCTTATATTATCATTGTTCTTCTGCAGTACCTCAGCCTGTTTTATATAATACATATTTTCTCTTTCAAACATTTTTGCCTGAAGCATATTTACATAACTTCTCGAAACAATATCATAAAGATACATTATAAGCAATAAAACGACTATCATACATAATACGGATACAAGTTTTACTGTTCTTTGAACTCCCCTTTGCATAAAAATGAGTATCTCAAGTAATAAAAACAATCCATTTAACATTATTATTGAAATATTAAATGATAATGGCAGACTTAATCCTGAATTTACATTTTTAAAACTTGTTATTATAAAATATACGATAACCTGAGCTATCTGAAGGCATATAAGCTGAAATACATCCGTATTGTAACCATACTCAACAAGTTGTACATTTCCACCACCTGTTGCAAGTGATACTATAAGTTCTCCTGCAAATTGAAACATAAACACCAGAAGCATGGCCAGAATAACTTTATACGGTCTTTTCTCATAACATAACGCTACAAAAAGCAAAATTGTAAATGATACAGCCATATTTATAAGCGGTACCGGAAGTTTTAAATACTGCACAGTCCCTAAAATATAACATATAATATATATTATTCCAGCCTTTTTTCTTGAAACCCTAAGTTTTCCAAGAAAATAATTCATATATTTTGATGTTATATACAGATCAAGTCCCTCAGAAAACATATATGTTGTCATCATTAAGGTATTTCCCATTATATATCCTCTATTTCCATATAAATTTTACGTATCTTTTCCCTGTTTACCTGACTTATAGGTATCCTGGTTTCATCACACAAAATAACATGGTCGTATGCCATGATCTTTATATACCTGTAATTGACAAGATACGATTTGTGCACAAATAAAAAATTATGATTTTTCAGATTATCATAGATAAGTTCCAATGAATCATAATAATCATATTCACCATCCTGTAAATGAACAATAATCTTTCTGCTTTTTCTTTCAAAATACATAATACTATTTATTGGTATCTTGTAAAGATTTCGCCCTTTTTTAAACTTAAATATAAAATCATTTTTTTGCTCAATTGCATTAAATTGTTGTAAAACCTTTCTTACCCCTAACTCGTCTATCGGTTTTAACAAAAAATTTATAGGTCTGAAATTAAACAATTCCATAGCATATTCCTGTTTTGATGAAATATACGCTATCTGTACGAACTGATTTTTCAATTTATTTCTTATATAATCTCCTATATCTATCCCGCTCATCTTTGGAAGTTCTATATCAAGAAATAGCAGCTCATAACTATGCAATAAATCGCAGGAACTCATCCCATTGCACAGTCCCTCTCCTGAATTAAATACATCTATATCATATTTGATTCCTTCTTCGTCTAGTATCTTAATTATTAAACTCTCAATCCGCGCGCAAATTTCCAGTTCATCATCACATATGGCAATTTTTATCATTTTTTCCTCCGATGAAAACAATAAAACATAAAAAAAGTATAACATCATGTATGGATTAAGTCAAAATGCTTATCACACATGATGTTATACTCTTATTCACGATCATTCCCCTTATACAACAACTTCCTACATTTTTAAATTTTTTCCCACCGATTTTTTTGGAATTTATATAGTTTAATAAAACTGCATGACTCCATAAATCAACAAAAGCATTACAATCATCCCCACAAATGCAATAACGAAATTTCGCACAAACAACATTCTGTTTCTTAATCTGCGCTGATACCGTTCAATCTCATCACAGCAAGCAAGATTCTTTCTTATAAAACGATTTGTCAGTCTTTCCGAAATTTCATCCATGCTTAACATTCTCCGCTCTATCCTCCTTCCTTTAAAGCTTTTGAACTCCCCCTATATATTTAAGAATGTTACCACATTTTTATGCACTTTTATGAAAGATGTACAAAATAGTAGTATTTTTGTAATTTTTTAAACTTTTCAAAAAAATCAGTTTGTTTACTCCAAACAGATCCTATTTGATATGAAGTATCTTCTTTGCTCTTTCTACCTGTTCCTTTGTAGGCGGTTCTACATCCTCAAGACTATATTTGTAACCTAGTTCTTTCCATTTAAATACGCCAAGCGTATGATACGGAAGTATCTCAACTTTTTTGACTGTCTTTAACTTTGATATAAACTCATAAAGTCTTTTAAGATATTTTTCATCATCATTTATCCCCGGAACAAGGACATGTCTTATCCACATATCTTTCTCCTGCTCTGAAAGATACTGTGCCATATCAAGTATATTTTTATTGGTAAATCCTGTAAGTTTTTTGTGTTCTTCATCATCTATATGCTTTATATCAAGCATAAACAGATCAGTATATTTTAAAAGTTCATTAAATTTTCCAAAAAATTCCGGTTCCCTTGTAAACGGATTTCCCGCTGTATCAAGTGTCGTATGGATACCATCCTGCTTTGCAAGTTTGAAAAATTCTATAAGAAAATCTATCTGTAACAATGCTTCTCCACCACTTACAGTGATTCCACCAGTCTTTCCCCAGTAACTTTTATATCTTTTAGCCTGTTTTAAAAGTTCTTCTGGTGTTTTTAAATTCTCATAATGCTCTCCCGGAAGTTTCCATGTGTCAGGGTTATGACAATACTTACAACGCATATTGCAGCCCTGCAAAAATATAAGAAACCTGACTCCTGGTCCATCAGCCGAGCCAAAACTTTCTATTGAATGTACCCTTGCATATACCTGCTTATTCTCTGACATAATATTTTTAATCTCCTAAATTTTTTATTATATTTTATATTGCTTTTGATATATTTTTTAGTATAACAAATTTGCGACTAAAATAATACATGCCGTACTGATTTTTATATAATGACAAACGCCACCACCCTTACGGGCAGCGGCGTCTGTCTGTTTTATAAAAAATACAAATATCTTAAAATGTTATAAAAACATAGATTTAATTACATATGGTCATGGCATGTTCTTGCAATTACATCAAGCTGCTGCTCTCTTGTAAGATCAATAAACTTAACTGCATATCCTGATACACGTATTGTGAAGTTTGCATACTCTTCTTTCTCAGGATGCTCCATAGCATCAATAAGTTTTTCTTTACCAAATACATTGACATTGAGGTGATGTGCTCCCTGATCAAAGTAACCATCCATTACCTGAACAAGATTTGTAACACGTTCACTTTCCTCATTTCCGAGTGCTCCCGGATTGATCGTCTGAGTATTTGATATGCCATCAAGTGCCCATTCATATGGAAGTTTTGTAAGTGAGTTAAGTGAAGCCAAAAGTCCACTCTTCTCTGCTCCATAACTTGGATTTGCTCCTGGTGATAAAGGCTCTCCTGCTTTACGTCCGTCAGGCATAGATCCTGTTGCTTTTCCGTAAACTACATTCGATGTGATAGTAAGAATTGATGTTGTAGGCTCTGAACGTCTGTATGTGTGGTGTTTTTTAATCTTGTCCATGAATGTTCCAAGAAGCCATACACCAATCTCATCTGCTCTGTCATCATCATTACCATATCTTGGGAAGTCTCCCTCGATCTCATAGTCTTTTGCAAGTCCGTTTTCGTCACGTACTACTTTAACCTTTGCATATTTGATAGCTGAAAGAGAATCGATTACATGTGAAAATCCTGCGATACCAGTCGCAAATGTTCTCTTTAAGTCTGTATCCATAAGTGCAAGTTCTGCTGCCTCATAGTAATACTTGTCATGCATATACTGGATAAGGTTAAGTGTATTTACATAAAGGTCTGCAAGCCAGTCCATCATATCGTCATATCTTTCCATAACCTCATCATAGTCAAGATACTCTGATGTGATAGGTCTGTACTTAGGTCCTACCTGATCTCCTGTCTTTTCATCGACACCACCATTGATCGCATAAAGAAGACACTTAGCAAGGTTTGCTCTTGCTCCAAAGAACTGCATTTCCTTACCTGTCTGTGTAGCTGATACACAGCAGCA
>CAKRFY010000029.1 GCA_934320895.1 uncultured Lachnospiraceae bacterium
GCTTTATTTCCTCATCGCTTTGTTGCGACAGCGATATTTATCTTACAACATCTTTTCGACATTGTCAAGAACTTTTTTCATTTTACTTTTCAGCATAATCTTTTACGACAAATAGTAAATAATGCTAAAATAGCAATTATCGCTTTTTATTCTGGCAAATATATAATAAGGAAGATTCTCACTTTCCAGTCGTTCATTCCTCACTTTCGCGACAACGAAACTTATACTACCACCTTTTTCGACATCTGTCAACATATTTTTTAATATTTTTTTCCAAACAAATTGCCACAGAACATGCTATGAATCTGCAGTATTCTGTGGCAGTTTGTTTTTTAGTAATGTTTAAAACAACTTTATTCTCTGATGTAATATATCACTGACTTTAAGAGGCTAATAAATCTATCCATTTTTTTAAATATATTTCATAATATCTTTAACAATATGCTCTTTAGTTAAATGATTTTTCTCTAACATTTCATTTACATCATATCTATCTGGAAATTCTTTCTTAAGCCCGAAGTTTAGTACTTTTTTATCGGAATCACCATAAAATCTCGAAATCTTTTCTCCAAAACCACCATCTAAAATTCCATCTTCTATAGTAATGATCACATCATGGTCTTTTTTAAGATTTTCAAGCATCTGAGTATCAATGCCTGTAATATAATAAGGATTTATAACGGTAGGTCTAACACCTATCTCTTCCTCTAGTTTTTCAGCTGCTTCTACTGCCAGACTATAGAATGTTCCAAGTCCGATAATCGCAACCTTACTTCCCTCTTGTGTTATCTCATATTTATTTATTTTAGAAAAATCTTTTGTAATCTTTTTTCCATCAGAAACCATTTCTCCACCGGGAAGTTTTATTGCAACCGGATATTCTGTCTGTTCTACACTCCAATCAAGCATTGAAAGATATTCTTCCTTTGTTGTAGGGGCAAGATAAACAAGATTCGGAATGTTACTAAGCATAGCAATATCATAAAGCCCAAGATGAGTTACATCATTCATGCCGTATATTGAGCCCCAAAAAGTAACTATAGTAACTGGACTGTTATTAATACAGATATCCTGTGATATCTGATCATATGCTCTCTGAACAAAAGTACTGTACACTCCCCATACGGGTTTGCCACCATTTACAGCTATTCCTGAAGCTATCGCTGCTGCTGTTTCCTCAGCAATTCCAACATCAACAAACTGTTTTCCCGCTTTTTTTCTTTTATCTTCAGTAAAACCAAGTACAGTAGGCGTAGCCGATGTTATAGCTACAACTGACTTATCTTTTTTCATCTTTTCGAGAAGATACTCTGCGGTAATGCTTGAATAATCTTCACCATCCATAGGATAAAGTGGCTTTCCTGTCTCAATGTTAAATGGTGCATTATAATGCCATTCTTCTTTATGCTGCTCAGCTGGTGCATATCCTTTACCCTTAAGTGTCCTTATGTGAACAACAACAGGCTAAATGTAGTCATATTTATGCATGTCTTCAACGACATTAGCCGTCAATGCGATTATTGGAATATTATCATATTGTGGATAAAATCTTCTTATTCATCAATATTTTTTCTAAATTCATCATCTATATCCTGTTCTTCAGAAAACACAAAAATATTTTTGTCTATACATACATCTTTATATGAGCTAAGCCACCATTTAAGCCGGTCGGGTGCAATCATTGCAAAGGACATAAGTCCAAGTCCTGTCCCCTCTGCTCCACGGTTTCTTTTACTGTCAACCTGCTGAAATGAATCAAATATCCTATTAAGATCAGATTTCTTTATACCACATCCGGTGTCCTCAACACACATTAAAAGCATTATATTTTCATCATTTATCTTTTTATAATCAATGGATATATTTATCATGCCTTTCTGTGTAAATTTTACAACATTGTTAGCAAGATTTATAAGTATCTGCCTTACCCTGTTACTGTCACCGTAAAGAACAGCAGGAATAGTCGGTTCTATTGAAAACAACAACTCAACATTTTTATCTTTCAACCGGGTCTCAACAATACTTGAAACATCATTACACATTGATAATATCTCATATTCATCAGGAATTATATCCATTTTGCCGGATTCTATCTTTGAGAAATCCAATATATCATTTATGATATTTAATAAAATCTTACTTGATGACTTTATCTGTCCTATATATTTTCTTGCTGTGTCAGGCAGATCCTCCCTAAGTGCCATCTCGGTCATACCTATAACAGCATTCATAGGCGTTCTTATCTAATGACTCATACTCGCAAGGAAATCAGATTTAAGATCACTTACACGCTCAATCTCACGATTGTCATTTAATGTCATATACCTGCTGTATGCTACTTCCGCAAGAATACCTCCTTTGTAAAATAAAATTTTTGTATTTCCCACTTTTTATAATTTTATTATCTCACACTTTTTTATATTCTACAATAGAAAATGTATAGATTTATCCTACAATACCTGTCTTGCAATTTCTTTTCCGGAAGGTGTTCCTGCTAGTCCGCCTATACCTGTTTCCCTAAGACTTTCATCCATCTTATCCCCTACATATGCCATTGCATCTATCACTTCATCAGCAGGTATCCTGCTCTCTATCCCGGCAGATGCCATCTGTGAACTTGCAACTGCATTTACGGCACCTGCGACATTTCTTTTTACGCATGGCACTTCCACAAGGCCAGCTACAGGATCGCATACAAGACCTAGCATATTTTTAAGTGCCATAGCAGCACTGTTTACTATCTTTTTTTCATTACCACCCTGAAGATATGTGAGTGCCCCGGCAGCCATTGCGCTTGCAGAACCAATTTCTGCCTGACACCCGCCTTTTGCCCCGCTTATTGATGCTCTTAACGCTATAACCTGCCCTATTCCTGCTGCTATATAAAGTGCCTTTATTATCTGATCTTCAGCTTCTTTTTTGGCAGATTCCTCATTTTCATTTCTGGCATTTTGGGTATCTGAAATATCTCCTTTTATCATTCTTTCATAATAAGGCACCAGTATTGCAGGTAGTACACCACAGGCTCCCGCTGTAGGTGCTGCGACTATTCTTTTCATACATGCATTTGACTCACCCATTTTAAGTGCCTCCACTATTACTTTACCCGTAAATTCTTCACAAAGACACTCCTGCGTCTTTATATATTGTTCCATTTTATCTCCATCACCACCGCTTAAACCACTTGATGATCTTATACTTCCATCATAATTTACCGATGCATGATACATAGCCTCCCATAGTTCCTTCATCTTCGCCACTGATTCTTTCTTGTCTACATTTCTATCCGTCATATCATCTTCAAGGATAATCTGCCAGAATTCCTTATTTTCATGTTCGCATTTGTCCATAATCTCTTTCAATGAATTAAACATGTTGTCCCTCCATATTAACATTACTCACTTATGTTTACATATGTCACTTTTATCACACCTTCAAGATGTTCCAGCCATTTTATCGATTCTTCAGGTATCTGCTGATCAGTTTCAATAACCATAACTGCATAACCACCCCGTTTATCCCTAAAAAGCTGCATTGTAGCGATATTTACGCATTTATGAGAAAGCATTGAAGTAACTTCTGCTACATGCCCTGGCTGATCTATATTGTGTACAATAAGTGTAGGCTTTTCTGCTGAAAAATTTACATCTATACCATCAAGCCGGTTGACCATAATACGGCCTCCTCCGAGCGATGATGCCTGAACACTTAATTTCCTGCCACTTTTACCGACGATATCTATCAGTGCAGTATTAGGATGAGCATTTCTGATATCTAGTGTATAAAATTCAAAATCTATACCTGCTTTTTGTGCCAATTCAAAACTTTTCGGTATTCTCATATCATCAGGATGCATATCAAGTATACCTGCTATAAGTGCCTTATCTGTTCCATGCCCTTTTCCTGTTTTTGCAAACGAACCATAAAGTCCAATTTTCACACTGTTTGGTTCATCTTTTAAAAGATGCCTTGCAACATATCCTATCCTTACTGCTCCTGCTGTATGTGAACTGCTTGGGCCAACCATTACAGGACCCAGTATATCAAATAAATTCATCTAAATCCCCCTTCTTATCTTAAAATCACTATCAACATAATATCAAAAAGGGCAAACATAATATATATGTTTACCCCTTTGTAAATTTTTATAATAAATACTATTTAATTGTTTACACCGTGATGCACTGCATCCGTACTAGCTGTTATAGGTAAAAATACATATCCATGTTTTTTACCATATTTTATCATCTTGTCAAGTGCATTTATAGTCTTATCATTTCCATAAAAATCATGCATCAGGACTACATTACCTCTTTCCTTGTGAAGTTCTGATGTAACATTATGAAATGTCTGCTGTGAATTTCTTGCACCACCTGCGTCTTCACTATCCACATTCCAGTCAAAATAGTGATATCCCCAGCCATCAAGCTTATTTGTAAGCCTTGTCATAATGCCCTTATTATATCTGCTGACTGTATTGGAACTTCCTCCCGGAAATCTCGATACTGTACACCACACTCCAAATTTTTTAAAGAATAGATCACGGAGCTTATCAAGATTTTCTTTATAAGCTTTTTCTGATCTATATATTTCATAGTACTTATGCTTAAATCCATGTAATGCAAGTGTATGTCCTTCATCTATAACACGCTTCGTAAGTTTGTAATCATAACTTGCAGGACGAAGTTCAAAAAATGTTGCTTTTACATTATTTTTCTTTAATATTTTTAAAACTTTTGGTGTGGTATAACTATTTGGGCCATCATCAAAGGTAAGATAAACTATATTCTTTGGTCTTTTCTTGATATTTATTTTTGACACATATGTTTTTTTGCCATCATTTCCTTTTATGAGAACAGTTCCCTTCTTCTTTGCAACAATTTTTCCCTTTTTATCAACTGTTGCAATGCTTTTATCATCCGACTTCCATTTAACATTTTTTGCCTTTGTATTATTGCTAAATTGTATATCAAGATGTTCTCCTGTAAGCATTGTAAATTCAGGATACACCATTCCTTTTTTAGCAACCTTTACTGTATATGTAACTTTTTCATTCTTATTTTTCATAACAATGGTTGTTTTTCCATGTTTGATCCCATGTACAATTCCATTTTTTGATACAGTCGCTACCTTCTTATTTTTAGATTCAAATTGTGCTCCATCAATTTTATCTGGCAATGTTTTTGTTTCGCTAAGAAGCAATTTTACATGCTCATTCTTTTTCACTGAATTTTCTTTTGCTGTAGCAACATCTGCCTCATCCTGCGTTTTTGTCTTACTCCCCCCACATGCAGTACAACTTACTGTTACAGCAATTAACATACTAAAAAAAACACATTGAACTCTTTTACTTCTCATTTGTCGTTAATCCTCACTATCCCTATATATTGCCTGTATGTAAAAATCATTATATTTTTTCAAATTTTTTACATTGTAAAAGGGCAAACATATATGTTTGCCCTTATGATTTTCACATAAGCAATTATTATTATATCAAAACAAATATATAAGTCAAAGAAAAAAGTATTGCTTTTTGATTAAAAATTTGTTACATTTACCAATTATTGTTATGTGAACAGTTTTTTAGTTCTTTAATATATGCCTTGCTTTTTCTTTATCTTTTTCCATCTGATCTTTAAGCTCATCAAGCCCTGGAAATTTTTTTTCACATCTTATATATTCATAAAATTCAACTGAGATCTTTTTATCATATATATCCTTATCAAAGTCGAGCAGACATGTCTCAACTCCGATATCATATCTGCCTATAGTTGGTTTTCTGCCTATATTGGTAACTCCCTTATATATCTTATCGTCACCCTCAATTTTTACTTTTGATGCATATACACCAGATGGCAGCAATAATTTTGAAGCTGCCGGTATTATATTTGCAGTTGGCATATTAAGTGTTCTTCCAATCGCATTTCCATGTACGACAGTGCCCTCAATAAAATAATTGTGTCCAAGCAGTTCATTAGCTTTGGCAATGTCACCATCTTCGAGTTTTTTTCTAACAAGTGTACTGCTTATCGTTTCATTGTCTGACTGAAGTTTATGAAATATTTTTATATCATAACCACATTCAGATGCATATTTCTTTAACAAGCCGACATTTCCCTCACGATTTTTTCCAAAATGGAAATCTTCGCCGACACATATATATTTTACATCTAGTTTATCAACAAGAAAATCCGTGATAAACTCATGCGGATCCATCATTCTTGTCTGTTCATTAAACGGGAATAGAACTTCCCTTTTAATTCCGATCTCCTCTAAAATCTTATTTTTTTCTTCCTGTGAATATATATATTTCTGTGGTGTATCAGACATCTCAAAAGTAAAGACCGTCGGTATAAGGTCTTTTCTCTCTAATATCCCATGAAGCAAAAGCCTGTGTCCTCTGTGAAGTCCGTCAAACTTTCCAAGTGATACTGCACTGTTTTTTATACACATATCCAAACCTTTAAGGATTTCCATCTTTTCTTCTGCCCCCTTGAAATATCATCAAATTATATTTTTATATCTGTAAATATTTTTTAACATGAAACTGTCAAAAATTTCGATGTTAAAACATTTTGTATACCTTAAATTCCCTGCCTTTTTTCTGGTATATTGCTCTAAAATCATCATTTTCATCATATACAAGTACTTTTTCATCATCTTGGACATCAGATGTATCCTGTTTAAAGTCTTTTGTTTTGAGAGTATTGCCATTTTGAAGGTATTTTACCCCATCATCTGCAACGTTCAATTTCAAATAATCAAAAAGTGAATCCACACTATAAACCTTTTCCATAAATATTTCAGGTTTCTCTTTTGACAAAAATTCTATATCACTGAGTGTAAGTGCATCTTCTATTTTAAAAACAGATACTCTCGTCCTTACAAGGCTCTGCATTGTTGCACCGATACCAAGTTCTTTCCCTATATCATGGCAGAGGGTTCTTATATATGTCCCCTTTGAACAGGTAACATCCATTGTAAATGTCTTTTCTTTAAGATCTATCTCAATTATATTTATCTCTGAGATAGTTATATTTCTCGGTTTTCTCTCTATAACTTTTCCCTCTCTGGCAAGTTCATATAATTTTTTTCCATTTACTTTGAGCGCCGAATACATTGGTGGTATCTGTTTTATCTCACCGACAAATTTATTTACACATTCTCTTATCTTATTCTCATCTATACCTGTTATGTCATATTCTTTCAATACAGCCCCGGTCATATCCTGAGTGTCTGTCTCAACACCAAGTCTGCACACCGCCCTATATGATTTGTCCTTATCTGTAAGAAGCTCACACACTTTTGTTGCTTTTCCACAGCATACTGGCAACACACCTGTTGCTGCTGGATCAAGCGTACCGGTATGACCTATCTTTTTTTGCTTTAATATCCCCCTGAGTTTCGCCACAACATCATGTGAGGTAAACCCGGCCTCTTTATATACATTTATTATGCCATCCAAGTTTTATTTTCCATCCTTTATATTTTTATCATTATTTATTAAGCATCTGACTTTCAATATGGCCTGTTATATTATTAACAACATCATGTGCCGAACCGCGCATTGTAAATCCGGCAGCTTTCACATGACCGCCACCACCAAAAAATGAAGCAATCTTACTTACATCTACATAATCATTTGACCGAAGACTTACCTTATATTCCTGATCGCCTATCTCATGTAAAAGTATAGCAACTTCAACACCTTTTGTAATCCTTAACTGATCCACTATTCCTTCAATATCTTCTGTCTTTGCCTCATAAAACTCCATCATTCTTCTTGTAATAGTTGCGACAATACATTTGCCATCCATAACACGCATACTTGCAAGCAATGTTCTTCCAAGAAGCTGTGTCTGCGTATAAGTCCTCTGAAGAATACATTCATCAATATACTTCCAAAATGGAATACCAGTTTCTATAAGTTCTCCTGCTATTTCCATGGTTCTCTTTGATGTATTTGAGTACCTGAATACACCTGTATCAAATATTATTCCTATATATAATGCTCTTGCAAGCTCAAATTTAAGCTTACTATCATTCTCAAGGGTATTGACTGCATCTCTTACATTGTTTTTATTTAGTGAATTGGAAAACTTTTCACCATCTGTTATAAGCTCATATAAAACTTCACATGTTGAACTTGCATCTGCATTTACTATATTTACACCTGCATAACATCTATTGCTTATATGGTGGTCAATACACATAGTACTCTTAGCGTTATAAAATGCTGTCTGTGCATCACCAAGTCTGTCAGGTGAACTACTGTCGAGTGCTATGAAGATATCATATTTTTTATCTGTTATATCATGTGAAAATATCTCATTGTTCTCATCCATAAATTGAAAAACTTCAGGGATTGTTTCTATATAAACAGAAACATCTTTTTTGGGATAATTTCTTTTTATGTAACGCTGTAATGCCACACATGCACCGACACAATCCCCATCAGGTCTAACATGCCCGGCAATCATAATACTTTCTGCTTCACAAAGAGCTTTGTTCAATTCATTCATTTGCCATGCCTCCCTTATATAGTTAAAAAAAGGGCAAAACCAGCCGTTTTGCCCTACAGGAAACTATAGACATGATCTTGTCTCTCAGTCTCCTGATGGCGTACCACTATTTTACAAGCATTTTATACACTTTATAAATTCATTACGCCATTATAATTATTCCTCGTTTTTAGCTTCCTTTTCAATAAGTTCATCAATCTTCTTTGACATATTAACACCATATTCAATTGAATCATCGATCAAAAACGTAAGTTCCGGTGTATTGCGAAGATTTAATGATTTTGCAAGAAGTGAACGTATATGTGATGAAGCGCTTGCAAGACCTCTGCGTGTCTTTTCTTTCTCCTCATCATTTCCAAGTACACTTACAAATACTTTTGCATATTTTAAGTCAGGTGTAACATCCACTGACACAACCGATGTCATAGGATTTATTCTTGGATCCTTTATGTCCCTTGCAATAATCTTACTTATCTCTCTTTGAACTTCTCCATTCATACGAGAATATTTTATACTGTTTTTTCTCATATAAATTCCCCCATTCTTATAATATATTACCAACCATATGTGCTATTTACTGCACATATGGTTTTATAACTATGCTCTAGGAACTTCTACCATGATATATGCTTCTACCTGATCTTCTACCTTGATATCATTAAATCCTTCAAATACAAGACCACATTCATATCCTGATGCAACTTCCTTGACATCGTCCTTAAATCGCTTAAGTGATGCAAGCTCACCCTCAAATATCTGCTCACCTTCACGGCTGATCCTTACCTTACAGTTTCTCTCAATCTTTCCGTCAAGTACATATGAACCTGCTATCACACCTACGCCTGATGCCTTGAATGTCTGTCTTACCTCAGCATGACCTATTACTTTTTCCTCATACTCAGGATCAAGCATTCCCTTCATGGCTGATTCAATATCTTCAATAGCATTATAGATCACTCTGTAAAGTCTTACATCCACCTTTTCTCTGTCAGCGATTTCTTTTGCTGTATTGTCAGGTCTTACATTAAATCCAATGATGATCGCATTTGATGCACTCGCAAGAGATACATCTGACTCATTGATAGCACCAACGGCTCCGTGAATGATACGCACTGCAACCTCATCATTGCTAAGTTTAAGAAGACTCTGTTTAACAGCCTCAACTGAACCCTGAACATCTGCTTTGACAATAAGATTAAGCTCTTTAATATTTCCTGCCTGTATCTGAGAGAATAATCCATCAAGCGTAAGCTTTGATTTAGTATCATCAAGGAGTTTTTCTCTTCCCTGCTCAATATATACCTCAGCAATATTTCTTGCTTCCTTATCACTGTCTGTAGACATAAATATCTCACCTGCATCAGGCACATCATGAAGACCTAATATCTCGACTGGTGTTGATGGAAGAGCTGTTTTAACTCTCTTACCCTGATCGTCCATCATAGCTCTTATCTTACCATATGCTGCACCTACTGCTATGTTGTCTCCTACATGAAGTGTACCTTTCTGGACAAGTACAGTTGCAACAGGGCCACGTCCTTTATCAAGCTGTGCCTCAATAACAACACCTCTTGCTTTTCTATTTGGATTTGCTTTAAGTTCAAGCACTTCAGCAGTCAGGATTATCATTTCAAGAAGCTGGTCAATACCTTCTTTAGTATGTGCAGAAACAGGTACAAATACTGTATCTCCACCCCAGTCTTCTGCAACAAGGCCATACTCTGTAAGCTCCTGCTTAACTCTTTCAACATTTGCACTAGGCTTATCAATCTTATTTACAGCTACGATTATCTCAACACCTGCTGCCTTTGCATGACTTATAGCTTCGATAGTCTGTGGCATAACACCATCGTCTGCGGCTACAACAAGAATAGCAATATCTGTTGACTGTGCACCACGCATACGCATTGAAGTAAATGCCTCATGTCCTGGTGTATCAAGGAATGTGATCTTTTCTCCATTTATCTCTGTAACATAAGCACCAATATGCTGTGTAATACCACCAGCTTCTCTTGATGTTACACTTGTTTCTCTGATAGCATCAAGAAGTGATGTTTTACCGTGATCTACATGACCCATAACACATACTACAGGAGGACGTTTAACCATAAGACTCTCATCTTCCTCATCCTCTTTAAGTATCTCTGCTATCATGTCAACTTTTTCTTCCATCTCTGCTATGCAGTTATATTCAAGAGCTATTTCTTCTGCTTCTTCAAATGTTATTTCATGATTAAGAGTAACTACCTGGCCACGCATGAAAAGATTCTTGATAACTGTTGAAGGAGTTACTTTCATTATATCAGAAAGTTCCTTGATAGTCATCTTTTCTGGAAGTGTGATAGTGCGGATTCCATCTTCTGGCTCCTGTGGTTTTGCTACAGGTTCAGGTTTAATAAATGCACCTTTACGATTAGGATCCTTCTTCTTATTTCTTCTGCTCTGCTCAAACATTTCATCATCATCCATACCTCTTCCACGTTCCTTGCCGTGCTTCTGTTTGGCACTTCTTGAATCCTTGTTTGCTCTCTGCTGTCTTGACTGCTTAACCTCAGATTTCATAGAATCCATTGGCATAGCCGGTCCCCTTGAAAATCCGCCACTCTGATTTTGATTTCTGTTTCTATTGTCTCTGTTTCCACCATTTCTGTTATCGCGGTTTCCATTATTTCTGTTGTCTCTGTTTCCGCCGTTTCTATTGTCACGGTTTCCACCATTTCTGTTGTCTCTGTTTCCGCCGTTTCTATTGTCACGGTTTCCATTATTTCTGTTATCTCTGTTTCCACCGTTTCTATTGTCACGGTTTCCATTATTTCTGTTGTCTCTGTTTCCACCGTTTCTGTTATCACGGTTTCCACTATTTCTATTGTCTCTGTTTCCGCCGTTTTTATTATCACGGTTCTGATTGTTTCTGTTATCTTTGTTATCTTTCTTTTCTTCCTGCTGAGTTTCGGCTTTCTTTACTTCTTTTTTAACATCTGCATCATTTTTAACTTCAGCCTTTTTTTCTACCTCAGCTTTTTTTTCTTCTTTTTTGATTACTTCTTTCTTTTCTTCTGATTTCACAGTTTCCTCTTTTCCCTTTTCTTCCGTTACCTGTATTTCCTTTACCTCTTTTTCAACTTTTGCAGTTACTTCCTGCCCCTTTTCAACCTTTTGTTCAGCCTTTTTTTCTTCAGTATTACTTTTTATCTCAGGCTTGACTTCTTTCTTTGTTTCTTTATTAATCTCTTCTTTAATTTCAGCTTTTTCTTTTACAGGAGTACTTTCTGCTTTTTCCTCCTTTTTCTTTGAAGTTCCGGCTTTCTTCTGCTGTTCCTTCTTCTTTGCTGACTCATTCTTTTTAAGATCTGAAAGATGTTCTTTTGCATGCTTTAGCAAAAAACCTATCGCATCATCCTCAATAAAGCTCTGAGACCCCTTAACATCAAAACCATTTTCTTTCAGTAATGTAACAACATCTTTATTTTGTAAATCTGGAAATTGTCTTTGCATACTGCTGACAATCTCATATATTCTCATTTTTGCCATAGATACTGCGACCTCCTAGTCCATTTTTTTCAAAATTGCCTGTGCAAGTCCTTCATCAGTTACCGCAAGAGATGCACGAAATGTCTTTCCCGTGGACTTACCGAGTTCGTCCTTTGTCCAACATTCTTTGATTGGCACATGATAAAATTCACACATATTTCTAAATTTCTTTTTGGTATTGTCAGATGCCTCTGATGACACAATAACCAAAAATGCAATTCCTGATTTCACAGCATTCTCAGTCATAAATTCACCACTCGCAACTTTTCCGGCCTTTGTTGCAAGACCTACCATACCAAGAGCCTTATCAACTTTCACCTTTCATCATCTCCTTTTCAAGTTCCTGATATATTTCTTTCGGAATCTGTGTCTTTAATGAGCGTTCCAGAGATTTTTTCTTGACCGCCTGTTTTAAACAGTCAGCTGAATTACATATATATGCACCCCTGCCATTTTTCTTTCCGGTAAAATCAACTGTTATCTCACCTTCCGGTGTTTTTATAACTCTGATAAGTTCTTTTTTGTCTTTTTTTTCGCCGCATCCCATACATTGACGCGATGCAGTTTTTTTGACAGTATTTATATTTCCCTTTCCCACTTATGACACCTCCTGAAATCATAAACAACTATTCACATTTGATATCTATCTTGTATCCTGTAAGTTTTGCTGCAAGTCTTGCGTTCTGTCCTTCTTTTCCGATTGCAAGTGATAACTGATCCTGTGGAACAACTACTTTTGCAGTCTTTTCTTCCTCGTCTACCTCAACTGATATGACCTTTGAAGGACTAAGAGCATTTTCAATAAGTACCGCTGGAGAATCACTCCAATTTATGATGTCTATCTTTTCACCACGGAGTTCTTCAACAATCGCATTAACACGGCTTCCATTTATACCTACGCATGCTCCGATAGCATCAACATTAGGATTTTCTGTTGAAACTGCCATCTTTGTACGCGAACCAGCCTCTCTTGCAATGCTTCTTATCTCTACTGTTCCATCCTGTATTTCTGTAACTTCTTCCTCAAAAAGTCTCTTTACAAATTCAGGGTGTGAACGTGATACTGTGATCCTAGGTCCTTTTGTAGTGTCTTTAACTTCGACAACATAAAGTTTGATATGTTCAGTAGGCTTAAAGTGTTCACCTTTTACCTGCTCACTCTCCATAAGGATAGCATCCACTTTTCCAAGATTTACACATATATTTTTTCCACTGTATCTCTGAACAATACCTGTTATAACCTCTCTTTCTTTTTCAAGATACTGAACATAGAGAACTTTTCTTTCTTCTTCTCTTATCTTCTGAACTACTACCTGTTTTGCCTTCTGTGCAGCGATCCTTCCAAAGTTCTTTGGTGTAACTTCAACTTCAACAGTATCACCTATCTCTGTCTTATCATGAACTAAGATAGCTTCTGTCATTCCCATCTGTGTAGCTTCATCTTCAAGATCGTCATCATCAACAACCTCTTTTATAGCAAATACTTTTACCTCGCCTGTTTCTCTGTTGATATTTACCCTGATATTTTCAGATTTTCCAAACTGGTTTTTACAAGCTGCAAGTAACGAATTCTCTATTGCTTCAAGAATAACCTCCTTACTTATCTGTTTTTCCTTTTCAATTATATCTAATGCTTCGATCAATTCAGACTTATCTGATTTTGTAGTTTTTTTAGCAGCCATTTTAGCCTCCTTATTTTCTATTCTTTATCATTTTTAAAAATCTATTGTCAGTTTTACTGTTGATATATCTTTTCTATCTATAACATATTCGTCGGAAAAATCCGTTTCAAGAGTTATCGTATTGTCATCAAACCCTTTGAGCATACCAGTTATCTGCTTAACAGACATCTCCTTACCATTTCTTGGATTTGGCACTTTTACTGCCTTGTAAAATTTCACATCTACATCTTCACCAATACTTCTCTTGAAATCCTTATCCTTTTTAAGCTGTCTTCCAAGCCCCGGAGAACTAACTTCAAGAATATATGCATCAGGAATGAAATCCTGTTCATCCATGATATCACTCCATGCACGGTTTACAAGTTCACAGTCATCAAGGGTAATTCCACCCTCCTTGTCAACATATGCACGCAAATACCAGTTTCCTGCTTCCTTAACATACTCTACATCGACAAGTTCAAAATTATTCTCTTTCATAATAGGTTCGAGAATCTTTTCTGTCCGTGTTTCATATTCCTCTCGTTTTGTCAAGCACATAACCTCTTTTCCACAAAATTAAAGAGTGGACTTGACAGCCCACTCTAAGTATAATTACTTATTAACATTTGAATTTTATCATATTTTTCCATAATATGCAAGTAGTTTTTAGATTTTTTCACTTATATCTCTAAAATTTATTGTCTATTCCAATAGAAATTCCGGCAGAAATAATTATTCTTGTCTCAAACCCATTTTGAAATAATTTTTTCTCAGCCGCCATCGCATCTGCATATTTTTCATACCTTCCATGACATACGCTATAAAAACGACCACTTTTTTCTATGAAACAATCAAAACCAAGCTTTTGAATATTCTTTGCAAGTTTATCTGCATTCACATAATGTCTGAATAATCCCATCTGAACAGAAAACCTTTCAGATACAGCATTCAGATCTGTTTTATCATAAACAGCACTTTCTGATATAAGATCAGCTCCTGTGCCGGCCGCCCCTGATACTGTTTTTGTAATTGCATCGGCTATTCCTTTTGCAATTTCATCATTCTTTTCATCAAAGAGACGATTATCTGCCTCAGTATTTATAAATCCAGCCTCGACAAGTACTGCTGGCATCCTCGTTCCTCTTAAAACGGCAAGATTTGGTCTTTCTATTATCCCCAGATCTTTAAAACCGACATTTACAAGTTCTCTATTTATATTCTGAGCCATGACAAACGGTATGCCTTCCGCTGAATATACTAGTGACTGAATACCCGAGTATGTATCAGGTTCAGGACTTGAATTTCTATGAAATGATACAAAATAATCTGCATCGCTCCTGTTTGCTATCCCGGCTTTCTGATTAGGACTCTGGTAAATATCTTCCGTTCTTGTATAAATAACATTTACCCCTCTGTTTTCAAGATACTGACCAACCTTAAGGGTCAGGTTTAGATTGTCATCTTTTTCTTTTCTTCCGTTAAACATTGCACCATTGTCAAAACCACCATGACCGGCATCAAGCATTACTGTAGCCAATTTTGCCACCTCAAAAACTTTTTGTATTTATTATATTCATATAAATACTATAATTGACAATTTTATTTTCAATTTAAAATAAAAACTGATGCTTTGATAAAACTGCACCAGTTTTTTTGATTATCTAAAATCAATTTTTCTTAAATTCAAGAAGTTCAAGACCCTCATTGTCCTCTAATACCATTCTTATCATCCATTCATTTACAAACAATAATAATGGATTGCCCTTCATATCTTTTACAGCTTTTACATTGTTCATTCTCTTGAGTTTTGTTACGTCTGTTGAAGGGTCGCCTACCCATCTGATATATTCATATGGAAGTGTTTCAAGGCGTATCTCACAGCCATACTCATTTTCAAGGCGGTATTTAAGTACATCAAACTGAAGTACACCTACAACACCTACTATTATCTCTGACATTCCCGCTGTAAACTCCTGAAATATCTGTATCGCACCCTCCTGCGCTATCTGTGTTATACCTTTTACAAACTGTTTACGCTTCATTGAATTAAGCTGTATCACTCTACAGAAATGCTCCGGTGCAAATGTAGGTATTCCCTCATACTCATACTTGTGCCCCGGCATTGTTATCGTATCTCCGATAGAGAACATTCCCGGATCGAACACACCTATAACATCACCTGCATAAGCTTCCTGAATAACCTGTCTGTCCTGTGCCATTATCTGCTGTGGCTGTGAAAGTTTGAGTTTTCTTCCACTCTGCACATGATATACATCTTTGTCCGCATTAAACTTACCTGAACATATACGCATAAATGCAATTCTATCTCTATGCGCTTTGTTCATATTTGCCTGAATCTTAAAAACAAATGCCGAAAATGGCTCTGTAACTGGATCTATAAGTCCCTCATTTGACATTCTCGGAAGTGGCGATGATGTCATTTCAAGGAAATATTTAAGGAATATCTCTATACCAAATGTATTTAACGCAGAGCCGAAAAATACTGGTGAAAGTTCTCCTTTGCTTACCTTCTCCATATCAAGTTCATCGCTTGCACCATCAAGAAGCTCAATCTCGTCTACAAGCTGGTCATAGAGATTATCAGGAACTATCTCTCTTAATTTAGGGTCATCTATCGAATAATCCGTTTCTGCTGCCGACTTGGCACCACCTGTTGAAACAGCTTCGAAAGTTCTTACCGTCTTTGCTTTTCTGTCAAATATTCCCTTAAACTCCTTACCCGAACCAATAGGCCAGTTTATAGGACAAGTTCTTATCCCAAGAACTGTCTCGATATCATCAAGAAGTTCAAATGAATCTTTCGCATCCCTGTCCATTTTGTTTATAAATGTAAATATAGGAATATGGCGCATTACACAGACCTTGAAAAGTTTTATCGTCTGTGCCTCAACACCCTTTGACGCATCAATGACCATAACCGCTGAATCTGCTGCCATAAGTGTTCTATAAGTATCTTCCGAAAAATCCTGATGTCCCGGTGTATCAAGGATATTTATACAGAACCCATCGTAATTGAACTGCATAACTGATGATGTTACAGAGATACCACGCTCTTTTTCTATCTCCATCCAATCGGATACGGCATATTTTGAATTTGCCTTTCCCTTTACTGAACCTGCCGTATTTATCGCTCCTCCATAAAGAAGAAATTTTTCAGTAAGTGTTGTTTTACCTGCATCAGGATGAGAAATTATCGCAAAAGTTCGTCTTTTCTCAATTTCTGATCTTATATTATCTGCCATTATTACCTCTTTTCCGCAAAAAATTACAGTTCACATATATTATGTGTGAACCGTAATCTCAAATCATTTTATAATTTTATATTGAACGTTTATTCATTCATCATTACATCTGCTCGATATAAGCCTCATAGCCTATTTTGCCAAGTTTTTCGTCTTTTGCAACTACCTGATCTTTAAGTTCCTCTTTGTAGTCTGCAAGTTTGCTCCTAAGCTCCTTATCAGAGATAGAAAGCATTTTTGCTGCAAGAATAGCTGCATTTGCTGCTCCATTTATAGCTACTGTTGCAACAGGTATTCCCGAAGGCATCTGTACAATTGAATAAAGTGAGTCAACTCCACCAAGTGACTTTGTATGAATAGGTACACCTATTACAGGAAGTGCAAACATTGCTGCACACATTCCAGGAAGATGAGCTGCTCCGCCAGCTCCAGCTATGATAACATCAATACCTTTGCTCTCTGCACTTTTTGCATACTCAACGAACACATCAGGTTCTCTGTGTGCTGATATTACTTTCATCTCATAATCAATGCCAAATTTTTCAAGCATTGCTGCTGCCTTTGACATAATAGGCAAATCTGAGTCGCTTCCCATTAAAATACTTACTTTAGCCATTTTGTATTTCCTCCATTGATAAATATTTTCATTTTAAAGTAAAAACTCTGACAAAATATAATTGCTTACATCTATTCCTTTATCTGTCAGATAAATTCTATCACTATTATCATTTTCAGACAATAGGTTATTTTTTATAAATTTATCTATTACATTACCATAAATTTCATCAATACTGTGACTAAACCTGTTTTCAAATTCTTTTTTTGAAACACCTATGCACTTTCTAAGACCGACAAACATAAATTCTTCCATCTTTGCTTTCTCTGTCAGCTTTTCGTAATTTTCGGTTCTTTTTCTTATCTCAAAACCGATATCATAACTGTCCGTTAAATCTTTTACATGTTTTTTTGCATTTTCTCCACCAGAAACATACGAAGATCCACAAGAATACATAGTGTCTCTGTACTTCTTCATATCAGAAAAATCCGAAAACCTCGCCCCTTCAAAGTAAGATGATGCACCAAGCCCTATTCCGATATAATCTTCAAGATTCCAGTAGACGAGATTATGCTTACACTCCCTGCCTGACTTACTATAATTTGATATCTCATAACGGTGATAACCATTTTTCTCAAGATAATCTTTTGTGTAGGAATACATCTGCCTGTCTGTATCTTCATCAGCAATGTCAAGTTTTCCCTCCTCATACATCTTATAAAAAACCGTCCCCGGCTCTATTATAAGACTGTATGATGATATATGTTCAGGACTTAGCGAAACAACACGTTCAAGAGTTTTTTTGTAACTCTCAAAACTCTGTTTTGGAATGTCACTCATCAGATCTATATTGATATTATCAAAACCTGCATTTCTAAGCATATAGTAACTTTCAAGAAATTCATCATATGTGTGAATCCTTCCAAGAACTTTAAGTTCCTCATCGACTGTACTCTGAAGTCCGAGACTCACTCTGTTTACACCCATTTTCTTAATGATACTAACCTTGTCACAATCAAGCGTGCCGGGATTTGCCTCGATCGTAAATTCTGCATCTTTGTTGACATCAAACAGTTTTATTATATCTCCAAGATATTCAAGCTCTGAAACAGAAAGACATGTTGGCGTACCCCCTCCGATAAATATAGTTTTTATCCTATATCTGCCAGCAAGATATTTTTGCCAGAAAACAGCCTCCTGGTATAAAGTATCAAGGTATTTTTTCTTTGTATCAACATCTGAACTAAATGAAAGAAAATCGCAGTAATTACATTTTTTCATGCAGAATGGTATATGGACATATAAAGCAATCTGTTTTTGCACTTAAAATTTCTCCTTTAAATTATCTTTTACTTTAAAATGATCATGGCTTCAAATGGGCACAGTTCTTTGTCTATATTTTTTTCATAATTATGAATCAGGACTTTTCCGTCTTTCCAATCATCAAGCAAAGGACAGCTAACAGTTTCATTTGTAAAATTAGTGCATACTAACATAGTCGTATTTTCATCTGTTCTTGTATAAGCAAAAATTTTTTCATCCTCAAGCATAAGTAATTCAAATTTTCCGTCAATAAATACCGGATTTTCTTTTCTTATACGAATCAATTTCTGGTAATAATGAAATACTGAATCTTTATCCTCGATCGCTTCTTTGGCATTGATCTCTTTATAATTAGGATTTACTGCAAACCAAGGCTCTCCCTGTGTAAATCCTCCGTTTTTATCAGAACTCCACTGCATAGGAGTACGTGCATTGTCACGGCTTCTCGCATAAATAGATGCCATAATGTCATCCTTTTTATATCCTTTTTCAAGACGCTCTTTATACATATTCAGTGTTTCGATATCCTCATAGTCATCAATGTTTTCAAAGCGAACATTAGTCATACCAAGTTCTTCACCCTGATAGATATACGGTGTTCCCTGCATTCCATGAAGCATTGTTGCTAACATTTTGGCAGACTCCTTACGGTATTTACCATCATCTCCCCATCTCGATACGATTCGTGGCAGATCATGGTTATCCATAAAAAGACTGTTCCAGCCGGACTTATACAATGTGTTCTGCCATTTTTCCATACATTTTTTCAATTTGACAAGTGAGAGTGGAACAATATCCCACTTTTCTTTTCCTTCCTGCTGGTCAAGCATAATATGTTCAAACTGAAATACCATAGAAAATTCGCTTCCATCAGGATTACTGTATTTTTTTGCAATCTCCGGTGTAGCACCCCAGGCTTCTCCTACAGTAATCATGTCACCCTTTTGAAAAGTCTCCTTGCTTAATTCACGGAGAAATTCATGCAGCTTCGGCCCATTATTAGTTATCTTAAGATCAGGTTCTTTTGCAATCTGATCGATAACATCCAGACGAAATCCACCAGCACCCTTTTCCATCCACCAGAGTATCATATCATATAACTCTCTGCGTACCTTAGAATTTTCCCAGTTTAGATCAGGCTGTTTTACTGAAAACTGATGAAAATAATACTGACCGAGCTCTGGCACCCACTCCCATGCCGGGCCACCAAATACAGACTTCATATCGTTAGGATATGAACCCTCCTCTCCGTCACGCCATACATAATAATCATGATACGGATTATCCTTACTTTTTTTCGCCTCAGCAAACCAGCGATGTTCATCTGATGTATGATTGAGAACCAGATCCATAATTATCCTGATATTTCTCTTTTTTGCTTCTTTAAATAAAAGCTCCATATCGTCCATATCCCCAAACATGGGTTCAATAGCCTGATAATCAGAGATATCATATCCATTGTCATCCTGCGGTGACTTGTAAACCGGTGAAAGCCATATAGCATCTATGCCAAGCTCCTCAAGGTAATCAAGTCTGCTTATGATACCGGGAATATCACCAATCCCATCACCATCTGAATCCTGAAAACTTTTTGGATATATCTGATATACAACTGCATTTTTCCACCATTTATCTTTCATTTTTAACCTCCATGATCACATTTTTATAATATATAAATACTGCATCCAAAATTACAAAAGCCTGCGTATCAAAGTTCCATTTCCACCAAGTACATTTTCATGATACTGTCTTGCAAACAGAATTTCACCAGCTTGTTTTACTTCAACATTTTTGTCCGATGCATTCAATAAAATCTCTATTTTATTTCCATCTTCATCAAGTTTGATATATTCCACACATCTCTCATTTTTATAAGAATTAGGAAAATGAAAATGCGGACTTCTGCACGCAATCTCATTTTTTCTCAACTGAATAAGTTTTTGCATTGTTGCTATCTTTTGTTGATTTTCTTCGCTATCAATTTCATCCCATGGCATACACCTTCTACAGTCAGGGTCATGCGCTCCCTCCATTGCGATTTCTGTTCCATAATAAATGCACGGACTTCCTGGCAGGGTAAATAAAACCGCCAACTGCTGATAAAATATATCCAGATCATGAAAACGATTTATAAGTCTTTCCGTATCGTGAGAATCAAGCAGATTAAAAAGCACATCATTATTTTGCTGCATGTACATAGTATAGCAGCGATTTACCATATATTCAAACTGTTCTTTTTTCATTGTCTTATCAAGGAAAAAGTCATGAATCCCACTAAGCAGTGGATAATTCATTACAGAATCATACTCATCTCCCTGAAGCCATTGACTTGCATCATGCCATATCTCACCAAGCAGATATATGTCTGGTCTGATATTTTTTAGATGTTCTCTCATACGCTTTAAGAAACGGTGAGACACCTCATTTCCAACATCAAACCTGATACCATCAATACCAAAATTTTTTACCCAGTTCTCACAAACTTTGCAGAAATACTCCATAACTTCCTTATTATTTGTATTAAGTTTTGGCATCTTGTCCTCAAAAGCGAAAGAATAAAAACGGCGATCCCTTGTATCTGCTCTTTTGCCAACATTATCCCAATCCTCGATTATAAACCAGTCTGCATAGCAGGAGTTCTTTCCATTTTCAAGCACATCTATCCATGGTGCAAATTTTCTTCCACAATGATTGAATACTGCATCAACCATGATACGGATTCCTTTTTCGTGTGCCTCATCACACAACTTTTTCATCGTTTCTATATCTCCGAAAGATGGGTCGATCTTTGTATAGTCTGTCGTATCATACTTGTGATTTGACTCAGCTTCCATTATGGGATTTAGATAGATGCCAGTTATCCCAAGTTTTTGCAGATAAGATAATTTCTGACGTATTCCCTCCAGATTGCCACCAAACTTTTCTTTGTTGGTAACTGTACCATGATTTCTCCAGGGTGTAATGTCATCACCATTTTTTTCTGGTGTTCCGTTGCAAAATCTGTCAGGAAAAATCTGATACCAGATCGTATCGTTGACCCATTTAGGTGTACGATTTATATCTGCCTCATTCATCCATGGTACGATAAAGCATTGTAACATACGTCCATCCATATGTAATTGTTCTTCTGTCAGAAAACCATCTTCAAAATAATACCATACCTCATTTTTCGTATGTAGTTCAAAATAATATTTGCATCTTTTGTATTCAGGAAAAACAGTTGTCGTCCACCATATCTGATGTGGCAAACGTTTTTTATAAATGATCTCTTCTTTTTTTCCTACCCATTTTTCTTTTCCGCCCAAAATTCCAGCTTCATAAGGATCGCCATAATGTATAAAAACTTTCTCTACATCATATCCTGTTTTAATATTTATTATCAGCCTGTCTTCATCCAGCGGATAACTCATCTGTTCAGATGTCTTATGATAAACTCCATTAAATTCCATTTTTACCCTCATTTCTGTGCATATTTTTTGCACTATTTTTTCTCCAATTTTTCATAAACACGCAATATTTCACCAACACTCCATGCCTGCGCAAAGCAGCCCTTCGATGAAACAGGTATCTCACCATCATAGATTTCCGGAAGCTGACCTATGCAGCCTTCTCTCAATGCACTTTCCAATACTTCCATCTGAGCTGCAACTGTCATTTTTGCTTCTGGTGAATAGTCATGTACTTTCAGATATGCAAGATAGTATGCACCCATTGGAAATGTCCATACTGTTCCCTGATGATACGCCATATCTCTTTCTATCATTTCTCCGCCATATGTTTTATGAAATTCTTCATCCTCAGGACTTAAAGTGCGAAGTCCATAAGGAGTATATAATTTTTCAAATACAGTGTTTACTATCTGTTCCTCCTTATCTTTATCAAGCATAGTAAACGGCATAGATACTGCCCATATCTGGTTACAGCGTATCTGTTCATCTGCCTTTGTACCTGAGACCACATCTTTCAGACAATGCTTCCCGTCCATCCAGAAATTTTTACAAAATGATTTCTTTACTTTTTCTGCAAGCTTTTTATATTCGTCTTTATAGCTAAGAATTTCTGATACTTCCTGCATTATACAAAGTGCATTGTACCAGTATGCATTGATCTCCACTGGTTTTCCATGACGTGGTGTCGGAAGTATTTCTCCTACACGCACATCCATCCATGTCACCTGATCAAATCCTGCACCAGCACATACAAGACCGTCCTCATCCATATGGATATTAAACTCTGTGCCTTTCTTATAACCATCTATAATTCTTTTCATAACAGGATACATCTCATTTAAAAATGAAACTTCCTTTGTTTTTTCATAATAAAGCCATACACAATTGATAAATAATAAAGCTGCATCAACCGTATTATAAAGTGGCTTGTTATCACCTTCTGGGAAAAGATTCGGCAGCAATCCTCCTTTTTCATAACTCGCAAAAGTCCGCATAATAGATTTTGCTATGTCATATCTTCCTGTAGAAATACATATTCCCGGAAGTGCTATCATAGTATCTCTGCCCCAGTCCTCAAAGAAAGGAAAGCCAGCAAGAATCGTCATTCCACCTGTCGATTCCCTTTTTGACAGAAATTGATCTGCACTGTACACCAAAGCTTTAGCTGACTCATTTTTCAAGCCTGCCTTGTCATCCAATATGTTTTTATGTCTAATGAGACATTCTCTCAGATATTCAAATGTTTTTCTGGCATCATCAATTTTTTCTTCCATTGAATAAACAATAGTAAAATCAAATGTTTTTCCTGACATTAAACTTTTTTTAATCTTGTGGTTTGCCTTTGCACTTCCACTTTCACGCCGTCCATCACACACATCATAACTGTAAAAATATTTTTCTTCATACTCCTGAAAATCACATATCTCACCATTTGACGCAAAGAAAAGATCATATGTTCCATCTGTTATTCGATCATCTTTTCTAACAAATGTTTTTTCCTTTTCCAGATCCATTCCTTTAGGCTCAAATTGAAAAAACGGTGTAACACAAAAATCTATATCTTTTCTACTCCTGTTATCTATATGATAATTTACAGCTATCTCATTTTTTCCCTGTCCGATAACGATTTCTTTTTCAATCTCTACACCATTAACTAAAAAACGCCATTTTGGAAATGTTTCAAAAGAAAATTCTGTCAGATAACAAAAACCTTCTTCTACTGTATCATCTGCAAATTCCTGTGTTGAAAGTACATATTTTGATTCACCTATCCAAAGTTCCTCTTTCATACGGTGAATCATATTTATCCTGTTATTAGGAGCTTTTGTGCATGCCATAAATACTGAATGGTCATTTCTTGCTACAGTTCCTGTCATTGTAAGAGAAGAAAAACCTCCCAGACCATTTGTCAGCAGATAACAATTTTCAAGTCCTCTTTTTAATGTCTTCCAGTCCTGTCTGCCATATACCCATTTCATAAACTAAATCCTTTCATTTATCATAAACTCCCCCATCTGATAAATAGAAGGAGGAGTTTATACTATTATATATATTATTTTTTGTTATATCAACTGCTTTTACCAAATATCAGGACACTATGCGGCAACACTTTTACCAGATTGCCTGCCGGTATGTTTTTCTTCCAGCACCAGCTATCATCCGTATCACATAATATCTTCCAGTTTTCATCTGAAAGTTTATAGTCCCAGCCCCTGTCACTCGCATTATAAACTACTTTTACCTGCTGCCATTCAGAGTCTTTATCATTAAGAACTGTAAATCCGACAATAGCTTTCTCTTTCCACATTTCTGTAATCCGTTTAAAAGCATCTGCCGATTTATCGCAAAGTCCCGGAAGCTGTTTTCTGAGTGCTATCAGTCCCTTATAATAATTGACAAGTTCACTGTTCTCCCATGCTTTTTCCCAGTCAAGCCGGTTTAAAGAAACAGGTGCCTTAAAAGTATTATCCTGTCCGTCTTTTGTGCGTGCAAATTCCTCTCCGGATAAAAAGAATAAAGTCCCCTGACAAGTCATATAAACCTGTGCCGCCATTTTATTTAACCGCATACGATCTCCATCAGAAACAGTTTCTTTTAATTTATCCCAAAGTGTATGGTTATCATGCGCCGATACATATGTAATGATCTGCGAAGGAGCTTTTACGCCAGACATTCCCTGCGCATCATATGGATTTTCACACCATGCTGTCACACCTGCAAGAATCTCGGATTCCTTATCTTGTGCTCCATTTATAAAACCTGCTTCCTTTGCGCGAAGTGCAGAGCCCTTGATACCATCACGTGTACTGTCACAAAAAACGCCGATATTTTCATCCAAAAGCCCGATATTCTCTTTTGAAGCAAGTTTTTTGCCGCCTTCTATAGCTGTCTTATCAGCAGACCACGGTTCTCCATAAATGATCTTCTTTCCCTTGCCATATCGCATATCAAGTTCATGGCGTATCTGATTCATCAGCTCTACATCTAAAAGTCCCATCAGATCAAAACGAAATCCGTCAATATGGTACTCCTCAGTCCAGTAAAGCACCGACTCAAGAATATATTTTGCGCACATCTTTCGTTCACTTGCCACATCATTACCACAGGCAGACCCATTTGAAACCGTTCCATCAGGAAATACTCTGTAAAAATACCACGGAACTGTCCTCTGAAACCATGAATCCAATGAATATGTATGATTGTAAACTACATCCATTATCACACCAAATCCTGCTTCATGGATAGATTTTATCATCTCTTTCACTTCACGGATGCGAACCTCTCCATGTGCGGCATCTGTTGAATAAGAGCCCTCCGGCACGTTATAATTTACCGGATCGTATCCCCAGTTAAATTCTGTATCTTCGCCCGCTTCGTCTACAGAACCATAATCATACATTGGCATGATCTGGATATGTGTAACTCCAAGTTCTTTTAAATAATCAAGTCCGGTCGGATGAATTCCATTATTATTAAGTGTTGTATGTTTACATGTAAATGCCTTATACTTCCCACGAAATTCCTCAGGAAAACCACCAGATCTATCCCATGAAAATTCTTTAACATGAAGTTCATACACAATCCTTTCCTGCTTTTCTGATGGAGCTTCATCATGTTCCCATCCTTCAGGATCAGTTTTCCCAAGATTTACCGCCATACTTCGTTTTCCATTTACACCACAGGCTTTTGCATATGGATCTGCTGAAACAGTTTCTATACCATCTCTTATAATAGTATAATCATAGTATACACCATGCAATTCTTCTTTGGTGTCATAACTCCATACACCTTTTTCTTCTTTTTTCATATGAATGTGCTGATAAGCATCTTCACCATTTCCAGTGTGATATAGATTCAAATCAACACATTCCGCCTGTGGACTCCACAGACGGAATATTGTTCCCTCTTTTGTGCATTCTACACCAAGATCATTTCCATCATAAATATAATTGTCTAAAAATTCTTTAGAAGAATAATAATTTTTAAGTTCTATTCTTTCTCTCATAAATCTGTCCTATCCTTTAACCGCACCTGATACACCATCTACATAACAACGCTGCATAAACAGGAATAATATCGCTATCGGTATCGAAATAAGTACCGCTCCGGCAGCAAAGCTTGTGTACCAGCTGTCTATATATTCTTTCTCTAACATCTTCCACAATCCAATGGCAATCGTATATTGGTCAGAATTTGCTCTGCAGATAACTTTTGCAAATATGAAATCAAGCCATGGTGACATAAATGCAGTAAGAACCGTATAGACGATGATCGGTTTACTAAGTGGTAATGTAATCCTGCTAAATATCTGCCATCTGGTGCATCCATCTAAAAGCGCAGCTTCATCAATTGCTATAGGAATCGTATCAAAAAAGCCTTTGGCAATCTGAAAACCAAGTCCAGCACCACCTGAATAACATAATATCAATGCAAGTTTTATCAGATTTCCTTCTATAAGTCCCATTGCCTTTAAAATAAAGTATACAGCTATCATTGACATGAATCCCGGAAACAGACCAAGTATCATTGCCATATTCATATAAGGCTTTCTAAGTTTAAACTTCATTCTTGACAGACAGTAAGAAACAGCCAGCACATAAAATGCAGATAAGATGCAGGAACATATCGCAATAAACAATGTATTCATAAACATCTGTGGAAAATTCAAGATAGATGTATCCGTAAATAATTTTGTATAGTTATCAAGTGTAAATGCCTTTGGAAAGAATGTAGATACATAAGAACCTTTTTCGGCACGAAAACTTGTCATTATTACCCAAAGAATCGGAAAAAGCCATATTGCAGCTAGTACCGCAAGAATAATATGTACGATCGTATTATTGATCATCTTCTTTTTCTTTGCAGATTGTATTTTGTTTCTTGCCATGATTAAAAACCTCCTTCTTCTTTATAAGACTTGCTGTTTCTATATGTGAACAGTGCTCCTATTGCCAGAATGATAAATGTCATTATTCCTATTACCGCACCAATATTATAGTACTGTTTATCAATCGTCAATTTGTAAAGCCATGTTACCAAAAGATCTGTTTTACCTGCTGTTGACGACAGGTCAGTGACTGGATCTCCTCCTGAAAGAAGATAGATAACATTAAAGTTATTTACATTTCCTGTAAATGTTACAATAAGATAAGGAGTTGTAACATAGAGCATATATGGAAGTGTAATTTTTGTAAATATCTGAAATGCATTCGCACCATCTACTCTCGCAGCCTCATAAAGTTCTGCTGGAATATTTTGTAAAACACCTGTTAACTGAAGCAATGTATATGGCACACCAACCCAGATATTAATAACAATCACAGTAACTCTTGCCCATGTAGGATCTGTAAAAAACGGAAGACTTGCATCACTTGCAATAAGTCCCATATTTCTTAAAAGTACATTGATAGCACCCTCAGGCTGTAACATAGTACGCATGATCAAAAGCGATACAAACATTGGCACTGCACATGAAAGCACAAAACAAAATCTCCAAAATGATTTTGCACGAGTTCCTTCTCTGTTAATAAGCAGCGATAAGATCATTCCGAAAATATAATTACTGAATGTTGCAAAAAACGCCCATACTATCGTCCAGCCGAGCACTGACCAAAATGTACTTCCAAGCATACTTCCCGAATCAAACAATGTCTTGAAATTGTCAAGTCCTACCCAGTCAAATAGCATTAAATGATTTCCAATACGGCTATAATTTGTAAATGCCATACAGATCATAAAAATCAACGGCAACACAGTAAATACAAAAACAAATGCTGTAGATGGTGTCATGAACAGACGGTAAAGATTTTCATGTAAAAGAGATTTTAAATCTTCTGCAAATGTATTTACATGCTTTCCTCCTTTGTGAAGGCACTCTGCCTTATAGGCACTTTTTAAAGCACCCCTCCACGCAAAGAACATAAGTACAGTGATCAGAATGGTTGTAACACCATATAAAAGTATTAAAACTGACTGGTCACCTTTTGTATAGAGATATACCTGCTTAGCTTCATCCCATATTTCTTTTTGCTCTACTGTTCCAAGGGTTCTAAGTCCTCCGATAAAACCAATACCGTTTATCACCATAAATACGATATATGCAATTTCAACCGCCAGATAAAGTAGCCCTTTTATTATCTGCCCATGTACGATATTTCCAAATCCCATAAGAATCATAGAAAGTTTTGTCTCTAATCCACCTTTTTTTACTGCATTTGTGCAAGTATACGGTGTTGGAAATTCATTGACTCTTTTCTTAAATATATTCATCCCATTCACCTCTTAATTTATTCCATTGCTATTCATTGCTTTATTCATTGCTTCAGTCTGCTTTTGCGCATTGTTATGTTTAACACTCTTATTGCGTATACCTTTTCCCATGTTTTCAACAGGTGTCCAGCAATTATTCATCGCAGCTACAAACGGCTGAAGAACTGATGTATTGTTAAATGTATCATTCTGCGCTTTTACAAGCGGATCAGATGCTATATCTTTCTCAGCTAAAAGTTTTGTGTTACATGGAATAACAGTTCTGATTTTATAATGTGCTCTCTGCGCATCCGTTCCTCCAAGGTAAACAGCAAGTGCAACAGCCTGTTCCATGTATTCGCTCTGTGAATTTACTCCAATTGCTTTTGAACCTGCATAAGCTAACATCTGCTTTTCTTTTCCATTGATCGTATATGTAGGAAGCGATGCCACTCCCATATTATCTCCAAGAGCTTCTTTTACTGCATTTGCATCCCACGAACCAGTAAACATCGCATTTACACTGCCATCTCTAAGTCCTGCAAGTGCTGAACCATCTGCATCAATTTTAAAATTCTTATTTCCGGCAAGATCAATAACATAGTCAGTTGCCTCAACAGCCTTTTTACCACTAAAATCAACACCCTTAGATTCATCTGTTCCATCCCCAAATAATGTGCAGCCATTTCCAAGATAAAATGCCGGCAAATACCACGAATTTACTAACGGGAACGAAACTGTTCCTTTTTTCAGCATTGTATCCAGATTTTTCACATCATCTTCTGAAAAAACTGATTTATCATAAAACATATACCATGTATTTGTTGTAAACGGAACACCGTAAAGCTCACCGTCAAGCTTCAACGAATCTAAAAGTTCCTTTGAATTAGTTGACTCAATCTCCTCTTTATATTTTCCTCCAAATTTTGCAACCGCTTTTGCATCTGTAAGTGTTGTAATACGGTCATTCGCATACATAAACACATCTGCACTGGCATTAAGATCTTGTGCTACCTGATCTGCTGCTGTTGCCTCGTCTGCAACACCATACACAAAAGTAATATCCCACTCCGGATGCTCTTTCGCAAAATTATTGCACATTTTTTGCAGCCATTCGCCACTATCTTTTGACTGGTCCTCAGAAGGTGACCATACCATCAATCTGACCTTTTGTGCTTCTTTACCTGTTGTACTTCGACCACATCCTGTAAGACCTGCTATCGCCAGACTCACAGCCATGATTCCTGTTAGAAATGCTGCCATTCCTCTTTTCATCATTTTTATTCCTTCTTCCTTTCTCTGTTTTATTTTGTTTCGTTTTGTTTCGACAGGCATAATATATATCTTTTCCACTATTTTGTCAATCATTTTCATTTTTTTACATTTATTTTTAGTACTTTTATACAATTTATATCTGGTATTTTTGTGCAACATTTGTATTTTATTGCTTTTGCGAAACTTATCTAAATTTTATATTATCAATTATTGCATTTTATCATAGTATTATATATAATGCAGATAGAATATTTTTCCTATTTTCTGAAAGGATATCAATTTATGACTACTATACAAGATATAGCTGATAAGCTGGGAATTTCTAAGAGTACTGTATCAAAAGCACTCAACGATGCTCCTGACATCAGCGAAACTTTACGCAAACAGATTTTAGAAACCGCCGTAGCACTTGGATATACGAAATTGCGGCGTTATAAGAAAACAACAAAAAAAATATGTATTTTAATAGAAAAAGATAATATGCAGTATGAAGAACCACATCATTTTGCCTATGACATAATCATGGGGTTCCGGCAACTTGCTGAACCCTCTGGATTCGAGGTAGAAATTGTACCTATCAATATCAAAATGCAGCGAAATCAGCATTATGATGTTTTTATGTTAGAACACGATTGTGTCGGAGCCTTTGTGATAGGTTTTTCTCTTAATGATCCATGGATAACCGACTTTAAAACAAGCCACACACCGGCTGTACTTTTTGATAATTATATCACAGGCAATCCTTATACAGCTTATGTAGGCATTGATAATGATGAGAGTATGGAGCTTGCTGTATCATTCCTGAAAAAACTTGGTCACAGGAAAATTGCATATCTGAGCAGTTCTCTCGGCTCGCAGATCTTTCAAATGCGCCATGCAGCTTTCTTCCACGCAATGCATCAACACGGATTAAAAACCTCCTCAACCAACGCAGGATGCTCTTATTATCTGTCTGAATGTATTGAAAAACACCTGCCACGCTTTTTAAAAAGTGGTATGACTGCCATCATATGCAGTCAGGATACTATCGCAAGTGCAGCTCTGATACAATGTCAGCAGCTCGGATATCAGGTACCTAACGATATTAGTATTATAGGATTTGATGACCTTCCGATTGCCGCATATACATCTCCGCCACTCACAACTATCCGTCAGGATCGTACAGAATTAGGAAAAAGTGGTTTTAATGCACTTTTCAGTCTGCTTAACAATATTTCAATAAGTACCTTTCTATTGCATGCACAATTGATCGAAAGAAAATCAACAGAAATATGTTCAAAAGTAGATATTTCATAAACAAAATCTGAGTAGAGTATATCATATATCCGTTTTGTATAAAAAGTCCGTCAAGTACAATGCCTGACGGACTTTTTATATAATAAATGAAATTTATAATAAATACTTTAGCTGCAATGCTCTATTCTTCATCCAGCTTTAACACACTCATAAACGCCTGCTGTGGAATTTCTACATTTCCGAACTGACGCATTCTCTTTTTACCTTCCTTCTGTTTTTCAAGAAGTTTTCTCTTTCTTGAGATATCACCACCATAACACTTGGCAAGCACATCTTTTCTCATTGCTCTTACTGTCTCTCTTGCAATAACTTTTCCGCCAACTGCTGCCTGAATAGGTATCTCAAAGAGCTGTCTAGGTATCTCATTCTTAAGTTTCTCACACATCTTTCTTCCACGCTCGTATGCCGTATCTGCGTGAAGAATAAATGAAAGTGCATCTATTTCTTCTTTGTTTATGAGGATATCAAGTTTTACAAGTTTTGAAGGAACATATCCCTTCATTTCGTAATCAAGCGACGCATATCCTCTTGAACGTGATTTGAGTGCATCAAAGAAATCATAAATGATCTCGTTAAGTGGAAGGTCATATTTAAGAAGTGCCCTTGACTCCTCCATATATTCCATTCCTATATAAACACCTCGTCTTTCCTGACAAAGTGTCATTATCGCTCCTACAAACTCTTTTGTAACCATGATCTCGGCTGAAACCATAGGTTCTTCCATATGCTCGATTTCTGACGGATCAGGAAGATTTGACGGATTTGTGACCTCTATCATCTCACCATTTGTCTTGTAAACATGATATATAACGCCTGGTGCTGTAGTTACAAGGTCAAGATTGTACTCTCTCTCAAGTCTTTCCTGAATGATCTCAAGATGCAAAAGACCAAGGAAACCGCATCTGAAACCAAAACCAAGAGCAATAGAAGTCTCAGCTTCAAATTGGAGTGCGGCATCATTCAACTGAAGCTTTTCAAGTGCATCCCTCAGATCCGGATATTTAGCACCATCTGCCGGATAAAGTCCACAGTAAACCATCGGCTGAACTTTCTTATATCCCGGAAGTGCCTCGTCACAGGGATCTTCCTCAAGTGTAACAGTATCGCCGACTCTTGTATCACTTACATTCTTAAGACTTGCTGTGATATAGCCTACCATTCCTGCTGAAAGTTCATCAGACGGAATAAACTGACCTGCTCCAAAGATTCCGACCTCGACAACATCCGCTTTTGCACCCGTTGCCATCATCCTTATCTCGTCACCCTTTTTGACACATCCATCAAATATACGGCAAAATATGATAACACCCTTATAAGCATCATATAAAGAATCAAAAATAAGTGCCTTAAGCGGCTTTTCCGGATCTCCTGATGGTGCCGGTATCTTCTTTACTATCTGCTCTAAAACCTCATCTATATTCGTTCCCATCTTCGCCGAGATAAGAGGTGCATCCTCGGCATCAAGACCGATAACATCCTCTATCTCGCTTTTAACTCTCTCAGGCTCTGCACTTGGAAGATCTATCTTATTTATGACAGGCATTATCTCAAGGTCATGGTCAAGTGCAAGATAACAGTTTGCAAGTGTCTGTGCTTCTATTCCCTGTGCCGCATCAACAATAAGTATAGCACCCTCACAGGCTGCAAGGCTTCTTGAAACTTCATAATTGAAATCCACATGCCCCGGCGTGTCGATAAGATTAAATATATATTCCTCACCATCTTTTGCCTTATATACGATACGCACCGTCTGCGCTTTTATTGTGATACCACGCTCACGCTCAAGTTCCATATTGTCAAGAACCTGTGCCTGCATCTCCCTGCTGGTAAGAAGCCCCGTCTTTTCAATGATACGGTCTGCAAGTGTAGATTTACCGTGGTCTATATGTGCTACGATACAAAAATTTCTGATATTGGACTGTTTAATTCTCTCCATTGTATTCTGTATTCCTCCACTGTTTTTTCCATTGTTTTTTATTGTATCACATACGGCGGTTATCAGTCAAAACATTTTGCTCAATCAGCACTTCCTTAATTTCTAATGCAAAGTCATATTAAGACATTTTTATTTTCCACTAAGTACCTTATCTATCACTCCAGCAAGATGCGGCATGGCATTTTTTGCCTCCTGCAATGTATTATTTTCATTTCCAAGTTCTATCAGAAGTGCCCTCTTTCTAAGATGCAGATTATAGCGATAACCTTTAAGATAAACCGGTTTTGCAAAATCGTTATAGTTTTCCATGCATTTTAATTTAAGCTGAAGGCTGAATGCAAGATTATATTGAAGATTCGGGTTATAAAGGTATCCTATATTCCCGCTGCGGTTTCTTGACAGACCATTAAAAAACATTACCTGTGCAGTTCTCTTTCCATTTATGACAGTTGTTCTATGAACTTTATTTCCTACGCCATCTCTGTGTAGATCTATTATGACCTGTATTGAAGGATATTTTTGTAATGTCCTTCTTACCTTCTCTGCTGCATTATTGTAAGCTCTGTTTCTATCTATCCTGCCATTTATTATATCATATCTTGTTGTATCATGTATTACATTGTAACCATGCTTTTTCAAATAATATGTAAGTGTGGTTCCGACGCCCACGATCGACTGGCTTACCACACCATTTTTACTGTCACAAAATGCTTCAGAACCTCCGTGTGTGTGAAATATAAGTATCTGTGGTTTGTTTTTGTTTTTCTTTATCCTTAAGTCTGCTGATAAAAGTTTTTTAACATTAAACACTTTATTGTCTATAGAAGTCGATGAATCTGCTATATAAAAATTTTTTAACATATAATTCCTGTTAAGTCCTTTTTTCAAAGTATTTATTTTATTTATATTTGACTTTAATGATACCTTGCTGTTATGACTTATGACAATATCTTTCCTTTTTATTTTTTCATTATCTCCTTTTAACTTAATTTCATTTTTCGCTGCCTCGTTTTCTTTTTTTGCAAGTTCTAGATCCTCATTTTCTTCCTGACATGCCTGCATATATAGCTGTTCACCAGACATGCCGCTCCATGTATTCTTCCGACTGTTTATGCCTGCCCATGTCATAGCTGTCTTCTCAGCATTTTTTTCAGCAATACTCTGAAATCTGTTTCCATTTTCAACAAGGTATGAAATTCCAGAGCTTGTTTCCGTTATAAATCTGAGCAAAAAGGGTACATCGCTTCCATTTTTTGCCATACTTATAACCGAAGAATTTGAATACCCAAAGTCTATTAATCCATCTGCCAACATATTTTTTGCTTTACCTGCAATATTTAATTTTTCAAGCCTGACTATAAAGAAACTTGTCACCCATACGATAACAAAAGCTACAATAACGATTTTTTTTGTATTTTTCATAAATAAAATCCTTTCGTTTTTTATAGTCGGAAACCCATCCATCCTAAGTAATGGATAGTTGACATATCATGTCCTTCTCTCCTTAACAGCAAACTCTCTGTAATGTTATAAACATAAATATAGCATGAAAATCTTAACACTTTTACAACAGATATTGCCGTTATCACACGTTTTAAAATATCTTCTAAAATCAAAATATGCAAAAAAGTCTTTTTTTATGATTTTTATACATTAACTATTTTTTGCAAAGCCCTGTTAAGCCCTCCGGCTATCGCTTTTCCAATAAAAAATATCTGTTCATCAATATCTTTTGGTGTCACAAAAAGACCACTGTATTTTTCATTTGACATCTGATTTAAGAATATATCTATATCATTCTGCGAAAATCCCTGCTTTAGAAGTGTTTCTTCTATACAGTCATACGCAACAGTTGCCATAGAAACAACTGTAGGAACGCCTATTGCAATGACCGGTATCCCCATGACATTTTCATCTATCTCTTTTCGTTTATTTCCAACACCCGCGCCCGGAGATATTCCTGTATCTGTTATCTGAATAGTATGACATAATCTTTCCGTATGCCTTGAGCATAGCGAATCTATCACGACAATACAATCAAAGCCCCCAGCAGACACTAATTTTTTTATAATATCACACGTTTCCATACCCGTCTGTGATAAAACTCCGGGTGCTATCGCACATATACTTTCAGGTACTATGTCTATATATTCTACAACTTTATTTCCAAGCATATCAGGCGTTGCATACCTGTTTCCAAGACCTGCTATCATAATCTTTTTGTTATTTTTGTATTTAATATATAGTTCATTTTCTGTTTTTGTTTTATCTTCCCCACCAGCTTTACTAATATTGTCATAAACTATACTTTTATCTTTATCTGTAACTATTTCCTTTTTTACTATTTTTTCCATTATGATTTTTTCTATTATATCTGCAAGAACCTTTTCAAGGCCTGCCTCATCATCTTTTTCCCACTCCCTGTCAGAAAACTCAAGAGTGATATATTTTCCAACCGGCTTTCCCATGGCCTCTTTTCCATGTTCATCCTTGATATCAACCAAAGTCATTGTAATACCTGAAACCCCGGTATTCTCCTTTTTTATCTCAACCCCCGAAATCTCAACATTATCATCTGGAAAACTCTCTCTTACCTCAACCGCAAGATCTGTAACTCTGCTAAGCATAAACCCTCCTAAAATAAATGTAACAAAACATAAATCCAAAATAACTATAATAATAGTTTGTATATTATTACCTATACATTATCACCATAGTTTTTATAAATACACACTCCATTACCATGCACCTCTATTTAATCTCCCCGCAACCTCTTAAAAATATACAGTATATAATCCTCCTGACAAAAAAACAAAAATTTTTCCAAAAAAACCTTGACAAATCACTTCAAAATCACTATGATAAATGAGTATGTTTACTTCAAAGCGACCGTGTCCGGTTTGATGAAACAAAAGATTTCACAATTGGGAGGTGTAAGAAATGGCTAACATTAAATCAGCAAAGAAAAGAATTTTAGTTGAGCGCAGAAATGCAGAGAGAAATAAAGCAATCAAGTCTAAAGTTAAGACAGCTATCAAAGGTGTTGACGCTGCTATCACAGCAGGAGACAAGGAAGCTGCTTCTAAGGCTTTAACAACAGCAATCTCTGAAATCAATAGAGCTGCAAGCAAGGGTGTTTTCCACAAGAAAACAGCTTCAAGAAAGATTTCTCGTATTACAATTGCTGTAAATAAAATCGCGTAATCTATTTAAAATTTAAAGAGTTGCCAATGGTGTGGGCAGCTCTTTTTTCATATACAAATAACTTTAACAGGAGATAACTAATGAAGAAAGAAAATTACTTAAAATGGGATGAATATTTCATGGGTATCGCTCTCCTCTCCGCCGAAAGAAGCAAAGACCCACATACAAGTGTAGGTGCCTGTATCGTCAGTGAAGACAACAAGATTTTATCTGTCGGCTATAATGGTATGCCGCTTGGCTGTTCCGATGACGAATATCCATGGGAGCGTACTTCAGATAATGAACTTGATGCAAAGTATCTCTATGTATGCCATGCCGAACTTAATGCATTATTAAACTATACAGGTACAAATTTAAAAAATGCTAAAATCTACACCACACTCTTTCCATGCAATGAGTGTACAAAAGCCCTTATCCAATCTGGAATAAAAGAAGTTATATATATGTCAGACAAATATTCTGACACACCTTCTGTTATTGCAGCAAAAAGAATGATGAACTCAGCAGGTGTAAAATTTGTTCCATACAAACCTATAAACAGAAGTATAAAACTAGATCTTTAAAGATAAATAAACCTGTTCACTTAAGAACAGGCTTATTTATTTTTGTGTTATCATTTATTCGACTCTCCTGCAGTCTCATTTTTTAACATTATCAAAGGACAAAGCAGATTGCAAATATCCACTTTAATATGAAAAAGTGTTCTACAACATCATCAATATTTATATTATTGTGTGCTACATACCTATTTTGCATACGTTATTCTCTCTTTATCTCCACTATAATCAAATTTGCCATCATTTTTCTCTTCAATAGCCTTTATCATATGATAAGTATATTCATTGTACGGAACTGGAATCCCAAGTTCTTTTCCCATGCGAACTAATGCTCCTGAAAACATATCGATCTCAGTATGCCGACCCGCATCGATATCCTGTAATGTAGAATATCTTGCCGAAGCAGGAACAGCACTTCCACGGTTTGAAGATGTTCCTATCCTGCTCATATCAATACCTTTTGCTCTTGCAACAGCCTCCAGTTCTTTCCTAAGCCCATCACTTATCGCTTTCATATGGACGCTATCCTGATAGCAGCCTACACCAGCTCCAAGAATTGCCTGTGGCAGATTGCTGCATACATTAAGTCTGAATTTACTCCATATCTCCTCCATAATACATTCTGTATCACGATAATGAATACCAGTACCCTCAAAAAGTTTTTTAACAGCCTGCACTCTCTCACTTTGATAAGGTTCTGAAATCTCCCCCAAAATTATACCAAGCGTTGTCTCAGGATTAAAATAATAACCATTTTCCTCTTTATGTGAAGCGACCTTGATAAGCGAATGTAATACATGTGAAGCACCGATCTTCTCAGAAATAACCTCCTCACTATCAACACCATTCATAAGACTCATAACGGTTGTATTTTCTCCCGTAACTGTTCGTATATCCTCAAGTGCTTCCGGCAATGTTCCGTATTTTAAAGCTACGATAAGAAGGTCAACATCTGCTGCCTCCTGTGGTGTCCACACCTCTGGATGATATGTAACATCATTTATAATGCAGCCATTCTTAAGCCGCTTAGCTCTCTCTCCTTTTGCTATAACACCTAATCTTATATCATCACGATCTGAAAGTCCCCATATAACATAAGAACCAACTGCTCCCGCTCCAAGGACTGCAACTTTCTTTATTTCCATCTTTACATCTCCTATCTGCTAATATTTTATCTTCCTGCTTTCATTTTCTTTTTGCATGTATACATCAAATTGTCCGCCTCACGAAAAATATCATCAATATCATGCGAATCTTCTTCATAGCTAAGCAGATAACGAATCAATAAAACTGGCATAAGTCCATAAGTTAAATAACTCAGATAAATACACAACAGCATATTACTCATAAACAATTCAAGTATATGACATTCAATAAGCATCCACAACCCTGTGTCAACTGCAAAAAGTCCAAGGAACAACATCTGCCCCGCTTTCTTACGATGGATTGCAAATAATCCATTAATAATGTAATATAAACCTATCATAAGCAATATTAAACTTGGAATCAAAGACCATATTGCATTTTCTAAGATCATAGCTATAAATGACGCCTATGTTACCTTATTTTTTTTACATTCATCAATCTTTTTCTAAAAAACAACTTTCATTTGACGATTTGATCGTGGTTAAATACAGAGCATTACATAGCCACCATTTACCATCCTTATGACGGTTAAATAAGCCGATAGCATCTCAATAGTCTATTATGTGAACTACCCATTGTCTAAAGCCAATGGGCTTCCTGCTTCATCGACCTCGCAACCTACTAGCTCCACAGGCGTTA
>CAKRFY010000030.1 GCA_934320895.1 uncultured Lachnospiraceae bacterium
TATATGGTACGAAGCTGCAAAGGAATCGAAATGATGGTAAATCTTATCAACATCAGTTATTGTGCAATGAAACTGCTACCTTATGTTGACAAAGAATTTGCTGACTATAAAGATAAAAGTGTGCAGGAAATTCGTTTTGCCATAAGTGAAGGTATCCGTGAGCAGATATTTTTCACCGGTTTCGTGCAAAATGTCGAAACCCAAATAAAATCAAAATCCGTGATAAATGCTATAAAACAAATATTTAGGAAACATGGGTATCATTTATAAAGTTGTAAAATGGTGTAAAGTAAAAAGACTGCCGGATTATTTTAATATTTTTTTGAATAATCCGGCAGTTATTTAACCTTATATATATATATTATTCCCACAATAGCTCAACTTTGTTTATTGCCTTTTCTTTAGATATTTTGAATTTTTTCATGATTGCTTCCTGTGTTTCTTCTTTTGTTTTTCCAAATTCCCTGAAGCTTTCAATTTTTAATCTGATAGCAACTTCTTCAAGATAATCTTTCATCTGTGGTTCCATATCCTTCACTACCTTTCTTAATGTTTACCATTCATATCTTATTATTAAGTTATTAAGCCATATTTTTAGCATTATTTTCTATATGTATACATTATCAAGCTGTTTTTCTGGCAGGTGCAGTAATATTTATATATCCTGCAATATGCTCTGCAAGTTCATCCAGATCAATATTGCTTGTATTTACGCATAGATCATAATATTGAGGATTGCCCCATTCATATGATGTATAATAATTAAAATACGCTTCTCTCCGGCGCTCAGTCTGCCTTACATATACTTTCGCTTTTTCGTAATTTGTATTATCTCTCTCTTCAATATGATGTATCCTGTCGTTAATATCTGCAACAACAAATATATCAAATGTCGGAATTCCTGCCTGTTCAAGCACATAGTTAGAACAACGACCTACAATAATACATGATGATTTTTTTGCAAGATCAAGTATTATCTGCGATTGTACATTAAACATTACATCCTCCGTTGATGCTTCGTATTCTTTTGCCGCAAACATTCCGCCTGCTGTAAGTGCATGCACAAGCTCATTTGTATGATTCTCATCATTCTGTTTTAATTTTTCCTCATCTACTCCAAGTTCCTTTGAAGCAAGTTTTATCATATCCTCATCATATATTGGAAGATCAAGTTTTTTTGCAAGTATACCGGCCAACTCTTTTCCTCTGCTTCCATATTGACGACCAAATGTAATTACAAGCTTGTGACCTGTAGCCGCTTCATACTCACGGCCTCCGCTATAACGACTTACATCGACCTCATCAATGACTGATACACTTTTAGTTCCAACTCCCGCTTTATCCTCATATCCTTCTATTACCCAGTCATTTCCCACAGAAATTCCAAGATATTGATCTGAATAGCCGGATTCAACCTCTGCTTGCGGAAACTTCTTTAAATACCATGCCTTCATCAATACGAAATACACAATAAATCCTGTAGGTACACCAAACAGATACCCATAATCAGAACCTATATTTGCTGCAACCGTACCAAGAATCCATGATATCATTCCAACAAGATTTATTCCTCCATGATAACGATACTGTCCATCCTTTTTATATAAATCCTGTACATTTATTCTTCGTCTTCTTATAACATAATAATCGCAGATCATAATACCCGCAAGTGCCGATAAGAACGAGCCAAAATATCCAAGATATGTATATAACTGGTTTAAAATATTCCAAGGCTGTACGCATACACCTATAAGTCCAGCAATAAGAACTGCCGCTTTATAAGAAAGATTCCATCTTGCACCTGCATTTGCAAAACACATTGCAGGAGGTACAAGGTTGGCTGCAGTATTCGTCGACCACTGTGCAAGTATTACCATTACAAGAAGTATGATCAATGTAGGTCCCTTTGCCGTCTGTTGTATAACTTCAACAGGGTTCCAGTTTCCTGTTGTCAGATATGATATTGCACCTATCACTGCAATAAATGTTTCTATAAGTGGTAATGTTGCAAACTGTGGAATCCAATTGTTTTTATTTCTTTTAAACCAGTTTCTCTCATTTACAGGTGCCTTAAGACTCCTTGTCATATTAGGTATATCGGCAGCAAGTGCAGCCCACATACCAATATTTGCACACATAGTTACCATCCAGCATGATGCAGTAGGATGAGGAGGTTTATAGCCAAGTATCTCAATATGATTGAGCACTGCAATACTGTTTACCTTGTAAAACATCCAGCATGTTATCAATATTATACATGGTGCCGCAAATGACGCAAACTTATCAATAGCTTTTATTCCAAGCATTGTATTTACTATCTGCACAACAGCAAACACTACAAACCATAAAAACCAATTATCTATCCCAAATAAATTAAGAGTAAAATAATTTATTGCAGTTGAACCAATATATGTATTTATTCCAAACCAGCATGATGCAACTATTCCTCGAGCAATTGCAGGTAAATGTACACCAACCAAGCCAAACGGTGCACGAAGATATGTCGCAAATGACAATCCATGTTCAACTCCTATATCACCAGTTAGACTTCCAACTATGGCAATAATTATATTAGCTGCTAATGTTGCTGTAGCTACTCCCCATATACTCATTCCATCAATTCCGCTTGCGCCAAAACTGAACACCGAAATAACTATCGCCATTCCTATCCATATATTTGCAAATCCAAGACCTCCAAGAGTCCTCTTTTTAGATGTAACTGGCAGAATGTCTTCTGATATCAATGTATTCTTTTTATTTACTTCCGTCATATATTCATCCTCCTTTCATACAAAAACGAGACATATAAAATGCCCCGTCTTTGAGAAATATGATGTTTTTTATTTTTTATACTATGCCCTTAACTTTTCTGTTGCCCCTTCATCAACTTTCATTGTAGAAGCATCTATAACAACTCCATATGATTCTTTTGCATCTTCGATATCAGTAAACCCATCAAGTACATCCCCAAGCACAAGTTCGGGATCCCTTTCAAATGGATTTCCATAACCACCACCACATGGTGTACATATCTGCAAAACATCTCCCTTTCCAAATTCTTCATCTGAAAGTTTTGATTCAAGACTTATCGCCTGACCATCCGTAGTAAATTTAGTCATACTTGCCGAAGTACCATCTTTTCCGCCAAAAATACCTTTAGGCGCTTCCTTATGTCTATCACCTTCACAAGTTACCGTGCCTTCCTGAAGGAAATGTGTTTCACGAACAATACCAAGACCACCACGCCATTTACCAGGTGCGACCTTTGCAGGATTAAGCTCATATCGCTCAACTCTCAATGGATAATGCCATTCAATTTCCTCTATAGGAACATTTCTTGTATTCGCAACAAGTGCATCACACGAATCAATTGCATCTTTTCCGCAGCGTCCTCCATAAGAACCTTCATCAACTTCAAGATATACCCAATATTCACCTTTTTCTTTATTAAATCCATTATATGATACAAAATGAATATGTGCACTCGTACCAGCTGATACCCTGTCAGGCATTACATCTGCAAGTGATCTCATAACACAATCAGCGAGAAGATTTGCCTGATTAAATCTTGAAAATGATGCTCTCGGGAAGTTTGGATTAAATATACAACCTTTAGGTGCAATTACTTTTACTGGTCTTCTCATACCGTCATTCTGAGGAATATACTGTGAATAAATGTTATCGTCAAGAAACAATGTATGCATGATATAACTTATTGATGTCATAGTAGTTCCCTCAAACGAAGCATTAAACGCAGTATAAACTTCATCTGCACTTCCTGTAAGATCAATAGTGATATGATCACCTTCAATTGTAGTTGTAGTGCACACCTTTAACATTTTGTCAAGATGCTTTCCATCATTATCAAGCCATCCCTCCGCATAATATGTTCCATCCGGTACTTTTGAGATTGCATTCCTTAACATTCTCTCCGAATAATCCATCCAATCTTCAATCGCCGAGAAAACAACAGGCACTCCATATTTGTCAAGCAATTCCGTAAAACGCTTAATACCATGCTTTGCTGAAGCTATCATAGCCTTAAGGTCATTTGCATTCATTGAAGGTGTTCTCACATTGTCCATTATCATCTGCCAAAGCTGATCATTAAGTTTTCCTCTATCATATAACTTTAATGCATAGTAAATTCTTGTTTCAGCATAAACATCCCTTGCATCTACATCCATACCTGCCGTATGAGAACCATTATCAAGAAGATGTGCCTGCACACATGAAAAACTTACTAATTTACCATGATAAAATATAGGAATACATATATGAATATCAGGTGAATGAGAAGTTCCATAGAATGGATGGTTATGTATAAAAACATCACCTTCATGAATATCCTCAAGTTTCCATCTTGTAAGAATACCCTTTACATTACCACCAATAGAACCTACATGCATAGGTGTACTCTCAGATTCACAAAGCTGTCTGCCCACAATATCTACAATACCAGCTCCGATATCCTCTGACTCACGGATAATACTTGAATAAGACATTCTATAAAGAACACTTCCCATTTCCTGGGCAACCATCTTAAAAGAACCGCCAAGAACCTGTAAAGTAACCGGATCCACTTCAACTCTAGGAATATTTAATCCCTCTATCATATTATTCATCTAGATCATTCCTTTCTTCTTATAATGTAAGCGATACAATGAACTATTCTGCTGTATCAATATCAATATCAATAACAATAATTCCATAGTCATTGACATGACCCACGCAGCCCGGTTCAATTACAATCGTTGTATCCATCTGATTTATTATCGCAGGTCCCTGAATATCATCCCCGGCCTTAAAAAGACTTCTTTCATAAATCTTTGTCATCATATGCTCCGGCTTTCCATCAACTTTAAATGTAACCTGTCTTTCGCCGGCTACTGCTCTCTCAATATCTCCATTACCTTTTTCAATCTTAATTGGTTCAAGGTCTTCAATACTTCCAGTACCAACAACACGGATATTTACAATCTCAACCTCAACCTGCCTGTATGAACGCCCAAACTGTTTCTTATGCGCAACATGAAACTCTTCTTTCATTTTTTCTATTGTTTCTTCTGTTACCTTGCCACCGATTACAGGAACGCGCATCTCATACCCCTGACCTTCATAACGACAGTCAGCCACACGCTGTATAACAATTTCATCCTCTGCCATATTGTCCTCAGTAAGTCTCTCATATGCCTCTTTTTCAAGAACTTCATAATCTTTTCCAAGAATCTCGATATCAGCCTTGGAAGAAAGTTGCATTTCTGTCTTTGAAAAGTCATACATCAAGTCAGTATTTACAAGACCAACAGCGCAAAGCGCACCAGGATTTAACGGAACAATTACGTTCTTCATTCCAAGTTCACGTGCAACACTGCATGCATGAAGTGAACCCGCGCCACCACAGGCAAACAAAGCAAACTCACGTGGATCAAATCCGCGCCGCACACTTTCCTTCTCTATTTCCTGAATCATGTTATTATTCATTATATCAATGATTCCAAGTGCTGCCTCATACAAATCCTTACCAAGCGGCTTACCGATTTTATCCATAATTGCTTTCTCGGCAAGTTCAGGTTTAATTTCCATACGACCACCAAGAAGTTTTGTTCCAAGCCTTCCCAAAATAATATTTGCATCTGAAACAGTAGGCTCAGTACCACCTCTATCATAGCAGGCAGGACCAGGTACGGCACCTGCGCTTTCAGGTCCTACACGGAAGAAACCACCCTCATCAATATACGCCATTGAACCACCACCAGCTCCAATAGTACCTACATCAATCATAGGAACCATAGCGGCATAACCCCCAACCTGCGTATCAAGCAGATGCTTCATGCTCGGTTTTAAATCTGCAAGTACTGAAATATCTGCCGAAGTTCCCCCTATATCAAGTGTTATGACATTATTTAATTCTGTAAGTTTAGATGTCCATATTGCACCAAGTACACCACCAACAGGACCTGAAAGCAATAGATTTACAGGTTTTTCCTGTGCTGCATCTGCTGATGCAACGCCACCAAACGACTGCATAAGATGTACTTTTGCAGTATAACCCTGTTCTTTTAATGTCTTTTGAAGCTGCTTGATATATCTTGAAGTTGTTGGACCTATATAAGCATTTAATCCTGTTGTTGTAAAACGCTCATACTCACGGAACTGTGGAAGTACCTCTGAACTAAGTGACAGATATACATCCGGATATTCTTCCTGTATTATTTCTTTTACTCTCTGCTCATGTGCCGGATTCAGGAATGAGAAAAGAAAACATACAGCAATAGCTTCTACTTTATCGGCTTTCATCTTTCTTACAGCTTGTCTTACTTCTTCTTCATCCAAAGGAATAAGCTCTGCACCATACGGAGCGACAACTCTCTCTGTTACGCCATATCTATCACGCCTCTTACATACCGGATATTTCTGCCACGGAATGTCCTCAACTATCGAGAAGTTTGTGGGTCTTTTATGTCTGGCTATATGAATTATGTCTCTATAGCCCTTTGTAGTTATCATACCTGCTCTGGCGCCTTTATGTTCAAGAACCATATTTGTTGCAATGGTTGTTCCATGAAAAATCTCATCAATCTCATCATGTTTAATAGATAGTTTATCGCAAATTGCATTTATACCTTCCATCATACCAATTGAAGGATCATGCGGAGTGGTAGATGTTTTATATACCTCGATCTTACCATTATCGTCAACATATATAAAATCAGTAAACGTACCACCAACGTCAACACCCATTCTCTTCATGCTGCGTCACTCCTTTTCACTAAGCTGTATTTATGAAAAAACGACAGTGACAAAAGTCTTTAATACTTTTGAACACCGTCGTCCATAATCTTCATTCAAGTTTTAATCTAATATTACCTGTCTTTATTTACTTGTCAAATTTTCTGTCATGCTTTGTATATACAGATGAGTCAATTCCTTCAAGATATTTTACTACCTCATCAACTGGAACAACATCACCAAACTTTGCATCTATATCAAATAAGTTCCACTCTATTACACCAGGAACTCTGTCACCAATAGTTCCCTCTGGTACAATAGTCTTAAATCCATAACCTGTAGAATCCATGCATGTATGACGAACACATGCACAAGCTGTAGCCCCCATTACTATAACAGTATCGACACCAAGATAATTCAATGTCTGTGCAAGATGTGTTCCAAAGAAATTAGAAGCAAATTTCTTATGTATTACAGGTTCTTCCGGTCTTGGCTTTAACTTTGGATCTATCTCCATCCACTCACTATTGATATCAAGTGTACTCATTGGAATTTTTTCATCCCATCTTGGAAGATCCCACTGTGTTTCTCCTACATAACCTGTTGTTGTATGGAAAATAGGAACTCCTGCTTTTCTTCCTGCTTCTAGTACCTTTAATGCTTCAGCACAAACCTCATTAGAATGATTACATGTGAATGGGTGACCTTCTGACATCCACGCTTTAGCCATATCTACTGTTGTAATAGCAGGCGCTTTTCCGTATCCCATCTTACGCATGAAACCGCGTTCCTTATAAATTTCTCTTGCCTCTGCAAATGCTTTCTTTAATAAATCTTCATCAAAACTATATTCATCCACAAATTTAAAATCTTTATTTGCCATAATCATTCTCCCTTTCATTTATTATTTTGTTTTCTTGTTTCCTCAGCTGATGTGGCTATAATAAATTATCAGATAAAACTTTGCAACACCTTTTTATTATTTGTCAAATTTCGGACATTGACAGTTATTTGACATCTATTCATTAAATTATCTGACTTTTTTTACTTTTTCCTTGAAAACTGAGTATTCCAACCGCAATAATAATAAGCAGCATTCCAACAATTTTTGCCATTGTAAATTTTTCACCATATAGTATCCCTCCGACTACAGCAGCAACAAGCGGCTCAACCGTTGCAAGTATCGATGCTTTTCCTGCCTCAATATTATTTAACCCCTTTGTATATAAAATAAATGGTAAAACTGTACTCAAAAAAGCAATCCCCACCGCTGCAATAATACCTTTTGCACAAAAAAACATTTCTACATTATGAGTAATTCCCGACATTGGAACTGCCGCTGCTGCCGCTACAAAAAATGTATAAAATGTAATTGTCATTGCATCATACTTTTCAATAATAAATTTGCTAAATATGCTATATAATGCATAGCCAAGTCCTGAACCAAGTCCAAATAAAAGTGCAGCCGCCGACAGTTTCCCACTACCTGAAAAAGCTCCTGTAACAAAACCCAGTCCAATAAATGTTACTATAAGAGAAACCGTTTTTTTCACCGTAAATTTTTCTCTAAAAATCACCGCTGATAAAACCATAACAAACACTGGCGCCGTATATAAAAGAAGTGCCGGAACCGCCGCTCCTCCTATTATTTCAATGGCCTGAAAATAACAGTAATTAAAAAAAACAATACTTCCTATACCTGTTCCGACAAAAAAAAGCATATCTTTTACTTTTATTTTCAGTTTATGTCTGTCAGTAATTAAAAGATATGTAAACAAAAATAAAGCAGTAAAAAATGAACGTATAGCCACACACTGTAATGAATTAAAACCAATATCTTTTAATATATTGATAAATATTGAAATAATCCCCCACAAGCTTCCTGCTGCCATAATATACAATGAATTCTTTACCATAGGCTTATCTCCTTCTTTCTTTTAGTATGCAGACATGATAGTATCACAAATCAGGCGTTTCAATATCTGTATTTTATTTGTCCAACTATGTACAATGACAAAAATTGACACTATTATTTGATTTTTGTGAATATTATGTTATACTCATGTTATATCAAAGGAGATAGATAGCTTAGGTTTTCTATCTCCTATTTTTATACACAAATATAAAGGAGATAAACTATTGAAAAACAGAACAATTTCAACACTAGGATACATTATGGAAAAACTTAATATTCACACAGTTTCAATGTCACAGGCAATACATGTTGATGCAAGTCTTGTAAGCAAATGGAAAAGCGGAAGTCGTAAGCTTTCAGCAAAATCTGCATATTTCGATGATATCATAGATTATATCCTTGAAGAAAGCACAAATACACTTCATCAAAATCTTAAAAATGCCCTTTTAGATGTTTACCCTCACGAATCCATTGATAATGATGTCCGCCTTGAATTAAAATTGCGTGAACTTTTGTCAAGCAATATGCCACGTATTAATTCTCCTGAAAATAAACTTCTGTCAGATAATTCTTCAGCCGTCACCGCTCTTTTATTCCACAATAATGAAGGTCGGCGTGAAGCGGTTTTTAAAATGCTTGACTATGCATATCAAATGACATCTCCTGGTGAATTTCTATTTATCGATAGCGAAGATTTCGAATGGCTTCTTGAAGATAAAAACTATGCTTCAAAATTTACAAAGCGAATGGAAGAACTTGTACATCGCGGTTTTCATGCCACATTTGTAATCCATTACTCATCATATAAAAGCCGCCTTATGCGCCTTTTTGATGAGTGCTGTCCTCTTATATTCCATCGTAATATAAACTGGTATTATAATGAATATTATGATGATGCAATGCTCAATCACTCTATTTATATGCTTAATAAGGCTGTATCTCTAATTGGTTTTTCTGCAAACATGGATCACTCAACAATGATATTTACTGATATCTCACTTCTATTAAAACATGAACTGTTTGCTAGACGTGTAATCGAGAACTGTAAACCTCTTTTTAACTATTTTAATCTATCAGAAATAAGAAAAGTTGTTTTTAGTGTATCGCACTTTAGACAAAAAGGTTCTTTATATGCATTTCTGCCATCACCTTTGTTCATTTCAGTGAATCATGATTTGCTAAAAAAAATACTCAAATTTAATAATGTTAATAACGATGCTGCTAATTCATGTTTTGAATTAAGTAACAAATTATCTTCCCTTTCAGCATCATATCTGTCAAATGATTCTTCAAATAGCGATTCATATGTATGTATCTTTCAGATTGAAGAGCTCATAAAAAGGGCACGAAAAAAAGAATTTATAAGCCAGAGTCTTTCTCTTGCATGTAAAATGAAAATAACTATAACATCAGAACTATATGCGGAAGAACTTCGCAATATTGCTGATACAATGTGTAAATATAAACATTTACATATTGTTCTTGCTTCAAAAAAAGATAATACATTTCTTCCAAATATAAATTGTTGGTGTAAACAAAATATCTGGATGGTTCAAATGAACAAAAAAGGACTCAGACTTAGTGATGAATATAATGTTGTATCTGCTGCGTCTTCTAAATGGGAACAATGTATAAGGCAAATCCCTTCTGAAAGAAAGGAACCTGACGCAGTACGGCAGGTTCTTCTAGAAATAGCTGAGAAAATCGAGAAAAAATACCATTGTGTATGCTAATAATGCATACACAAATGTATTTTCTTTTATATATTAATCTTCTTTATGATACAATCATGCTTCTTGCTCTTTTTATCATAATTTATCCCGACCAGCAATATATCCCCTGTATATTGCATTACAGACTCCGGATATTTTCGCTCCTCTATCTGAGCAATCGCCGCTTTTGCCGTTTGGTTCCATTTAAGTTCAATTACAAGTGCCGGATAATCCTGCCTGTATTCCGGTTTTGGAATAAATACAAAATCTGCAAATCCCCTCCCTGTCGGAAATTCTCTTACAGGCTTAAAATAATATTTCATGGCACTCAGATAGCCTATCGTCAGAACACTACTCAAAGAATTTTCGTCATTATACCGTATAGAAGAAGCATACTCCATATGAACCTGCTCAATCAATTCAGCCACGGCATCTTCATCCATATCAAGCGTTGCATTTAATAATTCATCCGATTTTTTCTGAAATTCAATCAGTTCATTCCATTTTTTTCTTTTGACCGCATTTGTAAATTCCTGCCTTATCTCTTCATTTGGAATAAATGCTGTCCTTTTATCTTCGTCATACCCAAGATAACCAAGATGAATAAGATATGTCAGTATATCATCCTTATTTGTAAAATTTACTGCATCATTCTGAAAAGATGATATATCAACCGGAGCAGCATTTCCCGAAAGCATCTCAATAACTGCTGTCCTCAAGCCGTCAAAATCCATATTTATCAACGGAACTACTGCTTCATAAGTCCCGGTCTGCGACCAGTAGCTTTTAAACTTTTCTTTCATCATGCAGCTCACTACTGCCTTTGGGTTATAAACATCATAACCATCTATATTATAGCCATCATACCAGAGTTTAACTTTTTCAAAATCTCTTTTATACTCCTTACACAATTTCTTTACTTCATCTTCCGTAAAACCTATATATTTTGCAAATATCCCTGCATCGAGCATCGTAAATTCATCAAAGTTGTTAAGAGCCGACTGCGTCTGTATCTTTTTTATGGGCAGTATTCCTGTCAGATACGCAAGATGTATATATTTTGTCGGCTCACTTCCCTTAAACAGTGCCCTCAAAAAATTTATATATTCTTCCTGAATTTTATTATCCGCTGAATTGTCCCTTATAAGGACATCCCACTCATCAATAATAACAATAAATTTTTTGCCCGCTGACATATTTATACATGACAATGCCTCTGGCAATGAAGCTATTTGTTCATTTATCTCATTCGGATAATACTGCTTTAATTCTTCAATTATGTTTTGTGTGACATACGCTATAACATTTTCGACACCACCAGCCGGTTCAATGCACCATTGCATATCTATCTGAATAACATCATATTTATTAAGATATTTCTTATAATCGTCACTTTTTCCAATATCAAGTGATGCAAACATTTCCTCAGAGTCACATGACCTGCTGTAATATGCCGTAAGCATATCAGCAGTAATCGACTTTCCAAACCGTCTCGGTCTGCTGTTACATATAAATTTATTTACCGTATCTATAACGCTATTCATATACTCAATCAGACCCGATTTATCAACATATATTTTTGAATTTAAAACATCCCTAAATGCATCATTGCACGGATTTACAAATCTCCCCATCTTGTCACCTCCAAACATTTTTGGCTATCTGACACCTTATTTCTCTTTTGTTAAGTATAACATAACAAAATATAATAATGTTATATTTTATTTTGATATTTGTAATCGTAAAATCTACATTTCTGCAATATATTTATATCATTTAATCACCACTCTGAATAAGTCAATGAGTATGACCTGCACCTGTTTCTCTCTGAATTTTCTCAGCAATCCCTTTTGTATTTCCGAGATACGAATAATATATAACTATTGCTTTCATAGTATTCACTTCTTTCTTATCAAATTATACTAACATTTATAACGAATCCAGACGGCATTACTCTCATATTTCTTTACATCAATAAGTTCAAGCTTTACGACATCTTCACTCATTTCAAGTCCATCAAATACCGCAGGCATGCCGCCCTGTTTCCCTCTACATATTGTTTTCTGACTGGTTTACCTCGACCCATGGCTGAGGACTGTGAATGATCATCTGGTCAAGATAATCAAGTCCCATCTTTTCAAGAGTCTCATCAATTGACTTTGCAGCACTCTCATATGTCTTATGCTCAGCGGCAACCTTTGATGCAACAAATAATTCTTCTCTAGGAATACCACATTTTCTCACACCCTCACCGACACCACACTCATTACCATATGCCTGTGCCGTATCAATAAGACGATAACCGCATTTAACAGCCGCACAAACTGCATCAGCCACTTTGTCATCATCAATAAACCATGTACCAAGACCAAGTTTTGGGATTTTTACTCCGTTACTAAGAGTTAATGTTTCATTTAATACCATAATATTTCCTCCATCTATTCATTGACTTTATAAAATGCAACATATATACTTTACTTAAAGTACAAGCATATGATACAAGTTAAAGTAAACTTTAAGTCAAGCACTTTTTTAAAAATTTTAAAAGATTTATCAAATCGGAATTGACTGAGCTCTTTGGAGCGAGGGATGCTTCTTGTCCGTAGGGCAAGAAGATCGGCGTGAGAAAACATAGAAAATCGAAATTTGAGGTGAATAACGATATGGATCATATTAGAGATAGGAAAAGTAATTTTTCGTTTAGCTTGCACGATAGCAGGATAGTACAGATTGAAATTTATGAAAACAAATTATCTTTGAAGATGGATCGAATATTTCAATATACTGAGGATAAAGAAAAATGGTATCAGGGAATAATTGAATTCACAAAAATTGATAAAGAGGAATGCGATATTATGGTGTTTAACACTCCATATGGGTATGAAGGTGTGAAAACTTTTTCTGGAAAAGAATTGTCTTTTGAGGAATTTAAGGAGCAATACCCTAATGCAGAATTTGAAATCGTTACAGAGGGATATTGTGGATATGATACAACCTTTCAGGGGTACATATGGCAAGGTGAAAATGATCCTCTTTTTGGAATCATAAGAATATGGAATATGGGTGATATGATATATCGGATTTAACAACGTCAAATTTGCATAGGAGAAAATATATGAATCTTACAATGTTAGGTATCAGAAATGCACTTGTTACAGAGTTTTATAAATGTCAGAAATATTTTTGTGACGCAAAAATATATCGCAGCGAACAGAACTTTATTATAATGAGGGAAAGAAGTATTTTAATGGAAACCTCCTGATTCCGGATGACTTGGAGTCAGTTGAACTTTAAACTTCCGGTTTTTGAACTATTATCAACAATACAACACAAAAAGAAAAGATTACACATGGTTTATACAGTTGGCGAAATGGCTAAAATGCTTGGTATTCCAAGTTCAACTCTAAGATATTATGACAAAGAGGGGCTTCTGCCTTTTGTGGAGCGTTCTCCGGGTGGAATACGAATGTTTCATGAAAAGGATTATGAATTTTTAAATATTATTGAATGTCTGAAAAAGGCTAGTATGTCGATTAAGGACATTAAAACTTATATCGAACTTACACTTAAAGGAGATGAAACCATTGAGCAGCGGCTTGAACTTTTCAAAAATCAAAAAAATGTTCTTTTGGCTCAGATGGCTTCTCTGCAGCGCACGTTAGATGTTCTCGACTATAAATGCTGGTTTTATGAAACTGCAAAAGAAGCCGGAACTACCGATGTTCCGCAGAATATGACACTTGAGGAAATTCCTGAAAAGTACCGCCGTATTCGCAACAATCTACAGGATGTACCTGAGTGAACTTAAGATACCTTAAATTCAATGCATTTTCTCTCCAATTTTATCCATTGATTGTATTTGAGTATGGTGTAATATTTATTTTGTCATGCTGATATTTTTTTATCAAAATCAATCTAAAATATCAGTCTCATAAATATTAAAAGAAAAGGATGAAAATTTATGCCAAATCCATATTTACCTTCATGGGAATATATTCCTGACGGTGAACCGAGAGTATTCGGTGACCGTGTTTATGTTTACGGTTCACATGACAGAGTGGACTGTGAGAAATTTTGTGATTTTAAGTTAAAGGTGTGGTCTGCACCTGTGAATAATCTTTCCGACTGGATATGCCACGGTGATATATTCCGAAGCAAAGCAAAACCTGACAAGCAGACAGATACACCATGGACGGAGCTTGAACTTTATGCCCCCGATGTAGTTGAAAAAGACGGAAAATATTATCTCTACGCATACCTTGTAGACTCAAAAGGCTGTGTTGCCGTAAGTGACAGACCTGAGGGTCCTTTTAAACTTCTGTCACAGTACAAATATAATATTCCTAACCATTATGACAATGGGACATTTATAGACCCCGGCGTGCTTATAGATGATGACGGCAGAGTATATGTCTACTGCGGTTTTGAAGGTTCTTATATGTGTGAATTAAACAGTGAAAATATGTATGAAGTCATTAACGAAACTTACCAGACAGACATTATCCCGGTAAATGAAAACGAGGATGGATTTTTTGAAGCCTGCTCACCAAGAAAAGTCGGTGACACATATTATCTTATATATTCGCCGAGATTAGGCAGCCGTCTTGCGTATGCCACCTCAAAATCACCGACCGGACCTTTTACTTACCGTGGTTACATCGTTGACAACGGTGTAGATTATCCGGGCGGCAACAACCACGGCTCTATCTGCAATATAAACGGTCAGTGGTATATCTTCTACCACCGCATGACAAACGGCTCTATCATGTCCCGCCGTGGCTGTGTGGAACGAATAGAAATACTTGAAGACGGCACTATCCCGCCTGTCGAAATGACTTCACTCGGATTTGAAGAATCCTTAAATCCATACAAACAAACCGATGCAGATACCGCCTGCGTACTAAAAAACGGTAAACAGCAGGCACTTATAACAGAACTTGACGCATTTACAAGAGTAATAACAAACATAACCGACGGCTGTGTGATGGGATGGAAATACTTTGATTTTGGCGAAGATTTCACAAACGATGAATTTTTATTTATGGCAAAAATTCTTCCAAGAGGATGCCACGTAACATTACATATCTGTATAGACAATGAAGAAAATGAGATAGGCGTCGTTGAATTTGAGCGTGACAGCACCATCTTGAAAACGAAAGTCAAGCATATAACAGGAAAACACGCTGTCTATCTCATTGCAAAAAGTCATTATCAGGGCTGGTCTGCCTGCTATTTTGAAAACAGACAGTTGTTTGATCTGGTGGCTTTCCAGTTTTGTAAATAAAAAAATTGCAGTCTACTTTTAGTTTTGTAAAAAATACTTTGTCGATAGCTTTTGGCTTGGTAAATAAAAAACTTCCAAAACTGTAAAATTGCAGTCAGGAAGTTTTTTATATCCATTTTTAAATGTTTCATTTTTAATACTTTTGCGATTATACCCCGAAAAACTTTTCTATTAGTAAGTTTTTACGATTTATAATCTTACGGTTTTAATTTTTAGAAACATGCCTAAAACTAAACTAATATTTCATATATAAATCGATGAATGCTTTATCTGGCAAATAAAAACACACCTGATTTTCTTCTTCCAGCATATCCAAATCTTCAATTTAAAATTAATATGTCTATAATCTTTTCTTCCAACTTCTATGCTGTTACCATTCACACTTATGATGCAGCCAGTAATTCTATTTTACTATCTTATAATACGCCCTCGATGTTACTTTAAATACAAGATAATACATAATCGCAAATACTATTATCGTAGCTATCAGACATCCTGCAAACAGCTTTTCATTATTCAGATTTAACAACTTAAGGAGCCTGTTTACCATCGGAAATGCTGCTGTCACATGAACTGCTGCCGCAAATATCGGAAGTACAAATACTATCCTTATCTGTGATTTTATCGTATCTTTTACTTCCCTGCTGCTCATTCCGACCTTTTCAAGTATCTGGTAACGCTCTCTGTCATCATATCCCTCTGTAATCTGTTTGTAGAAGATTATCATTACCGTAACCATCAAAAACATTATTCCGAGAAAAATTCCGAGGAAGAAAAGTCCACCATATAAAAGATAAAAATTCTTCTCATTTTCCTGCCTGCTTTCAACCCAATACGACGAGATTTCCTTTTTATTATTTTTATTATCTTTAAAATACTTCTTTACAGCATTATTTACCTTTTTATAAGCTGCTATCTTTTGCTTTTTATTACCGGAATTAAAATCAAATTTGATCTTATTTGTATAGTAATTTGCTCCCTTTCCAAGCATTTTCTCCTGCACATCATATAACGCCTGCACGCTCTCGTTATTATCAAGGATTATATATCCCAGCCCATTAAGTAAGTCTTCATCCTCCGTGTGTTCAAAGCTTTTATTAACTTTATAATCCTGACCAAATATTTTTATATCTTTTTTATCATACTTTTTATTTAAAACAACTACTGCCTCACCATTTGAAATATTCCCTATTTTATCTTTAAAACTTTTATCTTTTTTGATGAAATCATCTTTTGAAAGTATATAAAAGAGATATGAATTCTGATATGATAAATGTTCTTTATCAGTTGTAAAATCATTTCCCTTTAATCCTACAAAAACTGATAAATACGAATACGCTTTTATATTTTTTACTTCCGCATCTCCAATTTCATCAAATATTGCTTTTTCTATTTCACTGCTTTTGTCAATTACACTGCCATAATCTGCCGTGACACATACATCATTTGGATACCTTGCCGTAAGTTCATCCTGTATTCCGACATACATACTCACCGTAGTTGAAATTACCACAAGCACCATTGTTGAAAGAATACATATACTTGCAAGCCCTGCTGCATTCTGCTTCATTCTGTAAAGCATACCTGAAACTGCCATAAAATGTTTCCTATTATAATAAAATTTTTTATTATTTCTAAGTAATTTTAACAATGCGATACTTCCCGCAGTAAATAATGCAAATGTTCCGATTACGACCAACAATACCGCAACAAAGAAAAGCGTAAGTACCTTAAGCGGATTCTCAGTTGTTATCGCTATATAATAAGCGATTGCAAGACATACTACTCCTACAGCTGTCATAAAAATCTTTGTTTTTGGTTCTCTCTCCCCTACACTTGTGCCATGCAGAAGTTCAATAGGATTTGCCAGTTTTATCTGCATGAAATTATATAAAAATGTCAGCAAAAATAATATTCCAAATGAAACTATACATAAGATAATACCATGTATATTTACAAAAAATTCCACTGTCTCATGTATTCCTATAATTCCATATAAGACCATAAGCATAAATTTTGAAAATGCTATTCCTACGATAATTCCGCATAACAGTGAGATTGCTGCTGAATAAACAGTTTCAACAAAAAGAACTTTTGATAAATGCCTTTTTTCCATTCCCAGAATGTTGTAAATACCTATCTCTTTTTTTCTTCTTTTGATTATAAAACTGTTTGTGTAAAACAAAAATATATATGAAAATATTACTATAATTCCAACACCAAGTTTAAATATGATCGCAAGACTGTCTGCACCCATTATTTTATTAAGCCCTTTATTATCACTTAAAAATGACATCATATAGAGCATGGCAACCGTAATTATACTTGAAATTATATATGGTATATAAAACGATTTGTTATTAGACAAATTTGTCTGTGCCAGTTTAAAATATAATTTACCCATCTGTGATTACTCCCTTTTCTAATATCTTTAAAATTTTTAATCAGTCACTTTATCTCCTCCGGTCGTAAGCACCGTCAACGTATCAGATATCTTTGCATAAAGCTCCTCGTTTGAAAGTCCCCCTCTGAATATCTGATGAAATACTTCACCATCTTTTATAAATAAAACCCTGTTCGCATGGCTTGCCGCTTTTGTACTGTGTGTTACCATAACTATCGTCTGGCCGTTTTCGTTTATTTCATTGAAAAGTCCTAAAAGATCATCTGTTGCCTTTGAATCGAGTGCTCCGGTTGGCTCATCCGCAAGTATAAGTTCCGGCTCTGTTATAAGTGCTCTTGCTACTGCCGCCCTCTGCTTCTGTCCACCGGAAACCTCATAAGGATATTTCTCAATAATCTGTTCGATGCCAAGCATTTTTGCTATCGGACGAATTTTGATTTCCATTTCTTCATGCTTTTTTCCCGCAAGCACAAGCGGAAGATATATGTTGTCTTTAAGCGAAAAATTATCTAACAGGTTAAAATCCTGAAAAACAAAACCAAGATGCTCTCTCCTGAATGCTGATATCTCCTTTTCCTTGACCGTTGAAAGATTTACTCCATTTAAAAGTACATTGCCTGATGTTGGTTTATCAAGTGCTGCCAGAATGTTTAACAGTGTTGTTTTTCCTGAACCCGACTCTCCCATAACCGCAACATACTCGCCTTTGTCTACGGAAAAATTGATGTTCTTAAGTGCCTGAACCTGATTTCCCCCAAATCTTGTCGTATAAACTTTCTTTAAATTTGAAACTGATAATATTGCCATAACTTCCACCTTTCTTTCTACGAAATTTTTGTTTCTGAAACTATCCTAACAAAAAAAAGAAATGCCTGCTATCGAAACAGCTTACATTTCTCTTTTATTTCTTACATTTTTGTAAGATACACTGTGGTTTTACATAATCTTATCTATCTTTCACCAATAAGTACCTCTTTACCTCTAAATGCAAAACCATAGTGATATATATTTTCTTTATTTACACCACGCTTTATCAGCTCTGCGTCATAGTTCTTATCTTCTATCTGCTTTAAAGCCGCTGTTACAGTTTCTTCAAGCGACTTTTCTTTTCTTGGATTTATCACCTTAAATTCTATAACAATCCCCGGATATTTTTGAGTCTGCTTATCTTTTGGCTCAAGCATTATATCATATCGTCCATATCCGCTTTCACGGTTTGAGGTTATGATATAGTTTTCTGACTGGTCTACCATAAGTCCTAAAACAAAGCCATGAAAGAAATTTTCAGGAGCTTTTTTATCTGATGTATGTTTTCCTGAGTCAAATGAACTGAATGTTTTTAAGGCAACATCATTCATATAGTCATTCATGGACTCAACATCTCCGCCTATAAGTGCTTTTACAAATTCATTTGTCTCATTTTTGGCTGGACTGAACCATCTGAGTATTATCCCCTCAAACATAAGTTTTATCTCAAAATTTGTAAGTGCAAGTTTATACATAACCGCCTTTGTACGGTCTCCTGTAAGCTCGTCTGATGATATAACTTTAAGATAGCCGCTCGCAAGCATAAGACTCCATACCGCGTCCTCCGAATAATCAAGTTCTGAAAATACTATCTGCTCATCTATCGGTACATTTATCGTTTCTCCTTTAAGAAGTGTCTCCATTATCATTTTTATATATGAACTGCCTGTTTTTACTAAACTATTTATCAACCCATTTGAGCTTGAGTCTGCCCAATATGTTTTAAAAGTTTTAAATTTTAATAAATTTATTATTGACCACGGATTGTAAATATCTTTTTTATCTCCAAAAGTAAATCCGTCATACCACTTTTTAACCTCCCGCTTTTTATCTGAAAGTCCCTGTTCATCAAGTGCATTAAATACCTCTTCTTCTGTAAATCCGAATACTGTCTCATATTGATTTGATGTAGTTGTAACAACTACAAGATTATTCAAATCAGAGAAAATACTCTCTTTAGATACCCTAGTAATTCCTGTCATTATCGCTCTTTCAAGATAAGGATTTGTCTTAAAGGTTGAATTAAAAAGACTTCTTGTAAATGCCACAAGATCTTCCCAATATCCGTTTACATATGCCTCCTGCATCGGAGTATCATACTCATCAAGAAGAATAATAGTATTTTTCCCATAATATCTGCTGAGATAATTTGACAGATTATTTAAGGCTTCCTGTGCCACCTCATCGCTCATGTCTGCACAGACAGACTGATACTGTGCTATCTCATTAGCATTATACAGATTACTTTTCAATATATAATCAAATTCATTATATATTTTTACAAGTTCAGCTTTTATTTTTATAACCGTACCCTTATAAGTATTCTGTTTTATATTTGCAAAACTAAGAAATATCACCGGATATGTTCCCTGAATTTCACGATACTTTTCATCTTCCCATATCTCAAGTTTCTCAAACAATTCCCCTCTGTTTGCATATTTATTTGAGAAAAAACAGTTCAACATACTCATATTTAATGTTTTTCCAAAACGACGCGGACGTGTTATAAGCGTAACCTCATCCTCGCTTTCCCACCATTCCTTTATAAAACCTGTTTTATCTACATAAAAACAGTTCCTCTGTATCATTTTTTCAAAATTCTGGTTTCCTATACTCACCGTTCTTGCCATAAAAACCCCCATTTCTGTACACATTTTTTGTGCATATCATGTTTGTGTCAAGTTTGCGCAGACACAAATCTTATGGGGCTGTCGCACGAAGCGTTATCTACACAATATATAGATAAGAAATCTATTGTTAACAGCTACATATTGTATAAATTATGCTTAATGCGACAGCCCCTACCTCCTCGTCTTTATATTATCAAAGATATTCGCAATCCGCATTAACAAGATACACTCTCACTTTTGTTCCTTTTTTCTCCTCCGACTCTATCTCCAATCGGTGTCCAAGTCTATCTGCTGCCTGTTTGCACAGATAAAGTCCGATACCGGTCGATGTTTTATTTTCGTGTCCGTTGTAGCCTGTATACCCTTTTTCAAATACTCTTGGTATATCTTCCGCATTTATACCGACTCCTTCATCTGCGATTTCCACAAAAACTATTTTGCTTTTATCTTGCGAATCCATCTTTTCTTCGATTTTATCAAAAATATTTCCGTCACTTTCATTATATTTTACACCTGATTGTAACCCATCTGATCTTTGTGTTTTTACATCATTTGTACAAACACTTATTGTTATGCTTCCCGATTTTGTATATTTAACAGCATTTGATAAAAGCTGCTCTATTATAAAGCCAAGCCATTTTTCATCACTCGCTACTGTTATATCAGTCCCTTCATAACGTATGGAAAGTTTTTTTCTTATAAATATCTTTGCATACTTTCTTATTGATTCTCTTATTACTTTGTCAAGTTTTACTTTTTGAAGTACGAAGTCATTTGTTTCTTATTGAACACGCTGATATTGGAGTGCCATCTCTGTGTACTGCTCTACCTGAAACAGTTCATTTGATAATTCTTTTTTCAATTCCCCAAATCCAAAATAAACCTTTTCCAATTCATCTTCTTCACTATCCGTATATCCATGTTCCTGTTTAGTCTGTGTTTGACAATCTGTATTTTGAACATTCTCATCTTCGCTATCGTCTGCAAACTCCGATATATCCATCTGTAATAAAAGATGCATTGCTGCTATCGGTGTTTTTATCTGATGCACCCACATCCCATAATATTGCAGCATTTCGCTTTTTGACTTATCTTTATCCGCTTTCATTTCCTTGCGTTTTATAATCTGATTTTCAACAATTTCCTGATATAACTGCTCAATACAATCTTCCGTTTCAGGCACATCAGACTGTTCATCAATATCAAGCAATGTTGTTCTGCTAAGTTTCATATATTTGTTAAAATACATTACAAATCCAACAAAAAAAACTATTATAAACACTATGCTTTCAAGAATAAGCCCATATATACAATCATTTTTCTCCATGCCTGCAAGCGTCATAAATGCCATTTGAAACATTATAAGTGCTACACAAAATACAATCCATAATAAATATGCTCTTATATATGAAGTAAATATTCTCATTCTATTTCTCATTTTTATACCATTTTACGATTTTAGTCTCCGAGTTTATATCCAAGCCCCTTTTTCGTTATAATAAAATTGTCAAGTCCTATGCCTGAAAGTTTTTTCCTCAACCTGTTAACATTGACTGAAAGTGTATTTTCATCTATATAATCATCACTCTCCCAGATTTTTGCCATAAGGTCATCCCTTAAGACTATTTTTTCTTTATTCTCCATAAGCGTCTGTAATATCTTAAGTTCATTTTTTGTAAGTTCTATTCTTTCATTTTTATAGTTTAATGTCGCATCTGCAAGATTCAACATAGCATCTCTGTGTGATATAACACTGCTTCCTACAGAAAAATCATAACTTCTTCTTATAAGTGCCTGTATTTTTACAGTAAGCACATCAAGGTCAAATGGCTTTGAAATAAAATCATCAGCCCCCATGTTCATAGCCATAACTATGTTCATATTGTCTGACGCTGACGATAAAAACATAATAGGAAGTTTTGATACTCTTCGTATCTCACTACACCAATGATATCCATTATAAAAAGGAAGTTTTATATCCATAAGAACAATGTGTGGGGAGTAATCTGTAAACTCTCCCATCACATTTGACAGATCTGATATGATATGTACATCATACTGCCACTGTTCCAAGTGTTTCTTAACTGTCTTTGCTATAATCTCATCGTCTTCAACAATCATTACTCTATACATTCTTTAAGTCCTTTCAAAACATCCTTATAATGTTTCATAAATGCCTCATGATGCTGCAAAGCAAAATCAGTATCTCCATTTTTTACTGACTGCTCAATATCCATGGCTTCCTCATGCAGTTTCTGTGCCCCAATAGTAAGGCTGGTTCCCTTAACAGCATGAACTTCTATCTGATAATCTTTCCAATTCTTATTTTTAAAATTTTCTTCAATAGAACCGGTCATCTCTCCCTCAACAAACTCTCCGACAACCTCCTCATAAAGTTCTTCATCATCACCACAATACATAAGTCCTGTATTTACATCAATCTCCGGTAGTACATTCTCAATCTTTTCTGTAAAAGTCATAAATTTTTCCTCCCATCAGTTATACTGATTGTATGCTTATAAAAGCCATCAATTATGCAGGTTCAATAAATATTATCCTCACAATCTAATAATCATAGTCAATATTATACTATGTAATGACAAAGTGGGCAAGTCCACTAAAACAAAAGAGCCATGACCGCTGTATTTTCTTTAATGCTACAGCCATGACTCTTTATTTTTCTATCTAATCATTCAATATCAACTCTTGATAATCCATTGCTCCAGTTAATATTGTATCAACAATATTTTTCAAATAAAGTCAATGATACACTAACGTGTATTTTTGAGATTATCTACTGCTGCCCTCTCTATTGCAAGACATTTTGTATACTTCTCAATAAACTCATCAAATCCCTTTACATCCTCAGGATCAGGCTCGATAATCTCTCCCTGCTGGTCTGCAAACACTTCTTTGCTTAAGTAGTCCTGAAGTGACTGTCCATCCTTTTTATTTATCATATATAATGCAAGAATAGCTATTCCCCATGCACCACCCTCGCCTGCAGTCTTCATAACAGCTACAGGAGTATTAATTGCCCCCGCAAGAATCTTTTGTCCTACACCTTTTACAGTAAAGTATCCACCATGTCCAAAGATTGAATCAACCTTAACTTTTTCCTCTTTGAAAAGAATATCAAGACCTGTCTTTAGTGCTCCAAGCGCTGTGTAGAGCTGAACTCTCATAAAGTTTGGAAGATTAAATTTTGCATTAGTTTCTCTTGCAAGCAATGGTCTCCCTTCCTCAAATCCTGTTACATGCTCACCCGAAAAATAATTGTAAGCTACGATTCCGCCACCATCTTTCTCTGCAAGAAGTGCCTGATTGAATAACTTATCAAATATCTGCTCAGTCGTTACGTCAAATCCCATAACTTTTGAGTATTCCATAAAAAGGTCAATCCATGCATTTATTTCTGATGTACAGTTGTTGCAGTGTACCATTGCTACTGCATCTCCTACCGGAGTTGTCACCATGTCTATCTGTCTGTATGCTTTTTTTAGTCTGTTTTCAAGAACTATCATCGCAAATACAGATGTTCCAGCCGATACATTACCTGTTCTTACTGCAATACTGTTTGTTGCAACCATTCCTGTTCCAGCATCTCCTTCAGGAGGACAGATAAGTGTTCCTGCCTGAAGTTTTCCTGAAACATCAAGTTTCTTTGCCCCTTCTTCTGTAAGAACTCCTGCATTTTCACCAGCCGAAAGAACTCCCGGAAGAATATCTTTAAGTTTCCATGCAAATCCTTCTGGTGCAACAAGCTCATCAAACTGAGCAAGCATTTTTTCATCATAATCACCGGTCTTACTATCAATAGGAAACATTCCCGATGCATCTCCTATACCTAGAACTTTTTTACCTGTAAGCTGCCAGTGGATATATCCCGCAAGAGTTGTAAAAAAGTTTACATCTTTCACATGATTTTCTTTATTTAATATTGCCTGATAAATATGTGCGATGCTCCATCTCTGAGGAATGTTGAAATCAAACACCTCGGTAAGCTTGTCAGAAGCCTCAGATGTGATAGTATTTCTCCATGTTCTAAATGGTACTAAAAGAGTATCATCCTTATCGAAAGCCATATAGCCATGCATCATTGCACTAAATCCCATAGCACCGATCTTTGTGATTTCTGCGTCATATTTTTCTTTTACTGTTGCAGCAAGTTTACTATAGCAGTCCTGAAGGCCTGACCAGATATCTTCAAGACTATATGTCCATACACCATTCTCATATTTATTTTCCCATTTATGACCACTTGTCGCAATAAGATTGTTATTTTCGTCTATAAAAACTGCTTTAATCTTTGTAGAACCAAACTCGATACCAAGAGCTGTCTTTCCACTTTCAATTATATTTTTCATACGTCTCCTCCTTTATTTAACATTTCTAAATTTATTTATATAATGCAGGTATCAAAATACCTTTTGACCCTTACATCTTTATATTATAAAACACATATTATCTGTCATAAATAAATTTGTCAATCAATTTTCATTTTTAATTTGTATTTTTATATGTTTTTTTAATAACAAATTGTGTTTATTGTCTTTTTTCGTGATATTTTAAATTATTTTCAAAAATATGTTTATAATTAGTACTTTTTTTTGATATAAATCATTATTTTTGTTATTTATTTGTATTCTTTTATTGTAATGTTTAATACAAATAAATTGCAAACCAGATAAATCTATAGTACAATAGAACCATGAAAAATATTTACCAAAAGGAGTTTTTATGCCAGCCAAATATTTAACAATCGCCAACGAACTTCAAGACGAAATTTTCCAGGGAATTTATAATGATACAGGATTTCTTCCAACTGAATTAGAGATAGCTTCAAAATACAATGTAAGCAGACAGACAGCCCGCAATGCACTTGCCATACTTGTAGCAAATGGCATGATAGAACGCCGTCAGGGAAGTGGTTCTCGTATAATAAAACATAAGAAAACCACCAAAAGCAACAGTATAGCTATAGTTACAACATACATAAATGACTACATATTTCCAACAGTGCTAAAAGATATCCAACACACTCTCAGCAAAAAAAATTATGCTGTTTATGTTTATGCAACCCAAAACCGTGTAGATGAAGAAAGAAAAATTTTGCAAAATCTTCTTCAGTTAAATATTGATGGTCTTATAATGGAAGGCTCAAAAACAGCACTTCCATCACCTAATCTTGATCTGTACCAGCAATTTGAACAAAGGGATATACCAATTCTTTTTATCTACGGATGCTATCCCTCACTAAGCAATCATGTTTCGATAACAGATGATAACTTAGGTGGTGGATATCAACTCACAAATTACCTTATAAATAAAGGTCATACAGATATCGCCGGTATTTTCAAGATTGATGATCTTCAAGGTCATGGGCGATACAATGGTTACCTGAAAGCACTGACTGATGCAAATCTTAGTTTTTCAGATAAAAATGTACTTTGGTTTGACACTGTATCAAGAGAACAGCTCCTAAACAGCCAGAATATTTTTTTTGACAATTTCTGTGATACAGTTTTAAAAAAATGTACTGCTGTAGTATGTTACAATGATGAGATAGCATATTATCTTTTAAAAACTCTTTTAAGTAAGGGAATAAATATTCCTGATGATATTGCCATCGTAAGTTTTGATAATAGTCAGCTAAGTGAACTGTCACCTTTAAAAATCACTTCTCTTGCACATGGTACAAGACGAATTGGTCAAAAAGCGGCCATGCAGATACTAAACCTCATCGACAAAAAGGAGGTGCCTTCGGAAACAGTTTCCTGGACACTTGTCGAAAAAGAAACGAGCTGATAAATGATATTTTTAAACTTATACACTTTATACACTGAAAAAGCAGAAATGGAGATCTACTATTTATGAAAAGGATAAAAAAATTTATAACACTTACGATATCTTGTGTTTTGGTCGCATCATCATTTACCGGATGCAAAAACTCAAAAAATGATTCATCACAAAAAAACTTTTCCGCAAAAACATATGATATAAATACCACAGAAACAAAAAATCCACAGATAACCAGCAACCCTATCTATGTTATTAAAAGTTATAATGTATATAATAACAAAGGAAATATTAAATATCATTATAATTTTAACTATAAAAATAATAAACTTACACAAATTGAATATTATACTGCAAAACGCCTTTCTGCCACATACTTGCCAGAAATAAATGATTATAATAACCTTACCGCCTTTTTAAGCTTTGATTTTAAAAACAAAAAATCAGAATATTATAAAACAAAACTCTTCAATGATGGCATGCTTAAATGTGAATATAAGTATTCTCCTAATGATGACATAATCTATAAATATGACTTTACCTACAATGATGATAAACAGATCGATACTAAAACGAAATATTTACACGGCACCAAACAAACTATAAAATCAGGATATACATATAATAAACACAAAAACATAGTTCAACAGACAAATTATTCTGCAAAAGGAACCGCAATTTCATACATAAAATATTATTATAAAAAAGGCAGACTTAAAACAGAAAAATATTTTTCAAAAAAGGGAAAAATTTATTATATAAATAAATATAGATACAATAAAAAAGGTAAGCTTCTAACATTAAGAAAATATATTGATAAAAAATGTAAAAAATCGGTCCTTACAGTCAAGTATAAGTACAACAAAAAAGGACTAAAAACAGATGAATTTAGATATGGTAAAAACAACAAACTAAAAAAACATATATCTATAAAATACTGTAAAATAAAAGTCATCGCCGAAAAACCTTGGTATCTCGACTGGGTATATGATAAAATTTCTGAATGACTAACCTATTTAAATTAAAATTATATTCAAGCAGACATTTACAATCCACTCTGCTACTTGCTTGATAGTGTTAAATAATATTTCAAAAATCAATGCTGTATCTTCTTAAATTGAAAATACAGCATTTTATTTTATCATATATGGCGTGACAATATGATATCACCCATACACTTTACCCTATACTATTCAAACTCTTTTCCTGTAAGAAGAAGATATGCCTCTTTATACTTATCTACTGTTTTTTCTACTACTTCATCAGGAAGTTTGTAGTCACTATCAGGATTTTTCTTAAGCCAGTCTCTTACAAACTGCTTATCAAATGAAGGCTGTCCCTGTCCAGGCTTATATCCTTCTACAGGCCAGAATCTTGAACTGTCAGGTGTAAGCATCTCATCTCCAAGAACTACATTTCCATTCTCATCAAGTCCAAACTCAAACTTAGTATCTGCAATTATAATGCCCTTACTTCTCGCATAATCTGCACACTTTTTATAAAGTTCAATAGTGCAATCCTTGATCTGTTTAGCATAGTCTGCACCTTTTCCTGGATGAAGCTTTTCAAGAATCTCTACTGAATCTTCAAATGTAATATGTTCATCATGATCTCCAAGATCTGCTTTTGTAGTTGGTGTATAGATAGGCTCTGGAAGTTTATCAGACTCCAAAAGACCCTCTGGAAGTTTTATTCCACATACTGTACCGTTTTCTTTATAGCTCTCCCAGCCACTTCCAGTAATATATCCACGAACAATACACTCTATAGGAAGCATATCAAGTTTTTTACACATCATGCTGTTACCGTCAAATTTTTCATTTTGGAAAAATTCAGGCATATCTTTTACATCAACTGAAATCATATGATTTGGAACAATATCTTTTGTAAAATCAAACCAAAACTTTGACATCTGTGTAAGTATTGCACCCTTTTTTGTCACCTTATTTTTGAGAATAACATCAAATGCTGATATTCTGTCTGTTGCAACGATAATAAGACTATCGCCATTGTCATAAACCTCGCGTACTTTACCTTCTTTGATCGGTGAAAATTCCTTCATAGTGTATGTCCTCCATTATTTTATGTTTGTTTTTGTAAATGTCATCCGCACTCCTCAATCGAATGACAATATGTAAATAACACATATCTATTTTAGAATATTACCATCATTTTGTAAAGTAACAAAAAAATTCATGTAACATTCTCTCAAGATAAGTCTGGTCATCTATCCCCATAGTTTCCCTTGAAGAATGCATTGCAAGAATCGGTACTCCAACATCAAGCATCCTTATAGGTAAGTTTGATACAGCAATAGCACCAAGTGTACTTCCACCAGAAATATCTGAACGATTTACAAATCTCTGATATTTTATATCATAATTTTCACATAAACTTTTTACAACTCCTATCACTACAGGATCGCTTGCATATCTCTCACCAGCTGATGTCTTTATTCCGAATCCATGATTCAAAAGAAGTTTATTTGTCGGATCATTCTTTTCTGGTACATTAGGATGTATTGCATGAGCAACATCAACCGAAAGCCCCATTCCATTAGCAAATGCACATTCCATAGCTTCTTCATCATATCCAAAATTTTTAAAAATTCTCCCAATAATACTTCTTGTAAGTATTGAACCTGCCCCTTGTTTAGTTGCACTTCCAACTTCTTCACTATCATAAATCACAGATATATTAAGTCCCTTATCGTGCACGCCTTTTTTTATTCCCTTCACACATGCCTGCACTGATGTCAGATTATCAAGTCTTCCTGCTGAGAAAAGTTCTCCTGAAATTCCCAAAATATATGGCGTTTCAACAGGATATAAAAACATATCATAATCAAGTATGTCTTCTTCTTTAACATTAAACTTCTCAGAAATGTATTTATATAAAATATTTCTTTCAGCACTATCTTTCATTTCACCCGACAACGCCATAAGAGGTATCATGTCCTTCTGCCTGTTTAATTCAACACCCTTGTTTACTTCCCTGTTCATATGAATAGCAAGATTTGGAATGATAAATAAAGGCTCTTTTAAATCTATATATCTCACATCGGGCTTCATAATATCCTCTGTTCTTAAAACAATTCTTCCAGCAGCCGAAAGAGGTCTGTCAAGCCAGGTATTTAAAATAGCACCACCATAAACTTCAACATTCATCTTTATATATCCATTAACTTCCATCTGACATGATGGCTTTATCTTAAGACATGGAAAATCAGAATGAGCAGCAGCAAATCTTAGATTTTCTCCACACCATTCCCTGCCAACCACAAAGGACATAATAGTAGAACCATAAACATTTACATAATATTTTTTACCTCTTTCAAGCTTCCACCTTCTGCCAAGTTCAAGTCTTTCAAATCCGGCTTCATCAAGTTCACCCATAACATACAAGATACTGTGAAAAGGTGATGTTGACGCTTCTATGCGCCTTTTAAGTTCATCCGCTGTCTTACTTCTTACTTTATTTTTTTCTTCAACGTCCATCGTCTGTATTCCTCCTCATCATAAAATTATCTTCTTAATGTGAACAAAGTTTCCTATATAATAAATCAGATCGCACAGATAAACAAATATTATTTACCCATGCGATCATAATTTTTCCGATAATCTTACAAATATCTATAATCTAACAAATATTTCAGTCTCTTTTTTAAGACCTCCTGCTATTTCCTGATTTTCATTCATTTCGTTTGAAATTGTATCAATGTCTGCTGCAAGATCCTGAACGCTGTCTGCTGTTCCATTTACTCCCTGAGCACCCTCATCGATTGCCTCACTTATTGAATCAATTGCATTTGCTATCTGTGCAACATTAACTTTTAATCTTTCAGTTTTCTTTGTAAATTCACTCATAGCATCTTCAATATATGTAGCATTATCACGATATTCAACGCCTGCCTTAACAAAACTTGAAAAATCTTCCATAATAGACTCATTCAGATATTCTATAAGATCCTGTGAGTGTTTTGCAAGATTGTGTACTGCCTCAACTATAACTGAATTTATCTCCTGAATATGATTTGCTGTACTTTTGCTTGCATCCGCCAGATCCCCTATTTCATGTGCGACTACGGCAAAGCCTTTTCCCACTTCTCCCGCTCTCGCAGCTTCTATTAAGGCATTAAGTGCAAGAAGATTGGTCTGTTTGGCAATGCTTAAAATATCACTGGTAAGGTCATTTATCTGGTCTATACTCTTACTATCCTCAATGGCCTTATTTAGAACTTCAAGTATCTGGTCAACTTTTTGTCTTGTAACATCCATATTTGTTTTTGCTGTATTTTCCATTTTTTCAGCATGTTGTTTCATCTCTGCTGAATATCCATTTATATCGGCAGACCTATCTGCAATCACAATAACATCTTGGTTTACAGATGCCGCACTATCGTTTATATGTGATGCGTCAGTTCCTATCTGCGTCATTGTTGCGGCAAGCTGTTCAGTAAGCGATGACAGATCAGATACACTGTTATTTGAACGATGCACCCTGTCTGAAACTTCATTCGCAATCCTGTCCATATTGTTTGAACTATTAGAAACCATACCAAGTATTCCCTGAAGTCTCTCAATAAAAGTATTTATTCCCATACCAAGAGCCGAAATCTCATCATCTGAATGTATCGTAATCCTCTTGGTAAGATCACCTTTTCTATCATCTATATCATGTATGATCTCATCAATTTCCTTTTTACTTTTAACAATAGGAGATATGATTCTCCTCTGTACTACTACAGTTGCAAAAATAAAGGCGATTACACATATAATAATACATATTATACTTGTCACAAACGCTGTTATATACCCTTGTTGAAGTTGTTTCTTTGCATGCTGTGAGGACTTTTCCGCATTGCTTATCATACGATTTATTTCTGAATACATAGCTTCAGAAGATTTTTTAAGCTTCCCATTTGCTACATTAAACGCAGCTTCATTTTTTGTGTCCGCACTAAGTGCTATCATTGTTGCTATTGAGTCCTTAAATGTAGAATAATTTTTAATAATATTCTTATAAACACTTTCCTGTCCATATGAATAATTCTTTAATACAACCATTTTCTTATCAAGCTGTGCTTTTTTCTTATTTATAGTATTCACATAACCAAGCATCGACTTTGAATCAGTTGCCACAATATGTGATAACCCAGCCGCATGAATATCTTTTGAAATTCCTTCTATATTTGACAGCTCCGTTATCCCTACAAGATATGTATCTGAAATAACGGTAGCCTTTTCATTTACTTTGCGTATATTGTGCTTTGAAGTAATATTGGAGACAACCGCTATCACCCCAAGAACAATAATAGGTAAATATATCCAAAAACGGATACTTGATCTCATCGTCTTTTTCATAGTATCAATCTCCCTTCTTACTTACTGCACAACGGAGGCTTTTATCTCAGCTACTGTCTTGTCAAGATATTTCTGAAGATTCCCTTTTATTGAATTATTTGCAAAAGCTGTTCCAAGCTTTGTCACAGGAGTCCAGTAATTTCCTCCAAGGCGCTGCAATTCTGAATACTTTGATTGTTCAAGAATCGCTTGAACCGCCTGTGATTTCTTCACCTCATCAGATTGTCCTGCATTTATATTTGAAGGTACCTGACCTCTCATCTTAAATCTTAATTTCTGATTTTCTTCATTTGAAATATATCTTGCCAATTTATGTGCCCATGCCTTATTCTTTGAATAAGGATTTACACCAAGCACCTTATAGCCAAAATATGTTGCCATCTGAATCTTTTTTCCATTACAATCATATGTAGGAAGTTTAGCTGCTGCATAATTTTTGCCATATACTTTTTTTATTACCGACTCATCCCATATACCGCTTACGCATGCAATAACTCTCCCTTTTTTTATACCCTCGATCCAATCCTTTGTATTTTCAAATCCTTTACTCCGGCCTATCTTCATGAGAGTCTTTGCAACATCTATACCCTTAATAGAATTTTCGGTTGAATTCCATGTACAATAATTCGTAACACCATCACTATTAAGACCAATCTTAAGACCTGTCTGTCCATAAAATGAATATAGATACCACCCTGATGTAAAATCCATTGCAAATTTTTTATTATTCTTTGCAGCAACAGACAAAATTCTGTCAAGACTCTTAACATCATTTGAGCTAAAATATTTCTTATTATAATAAAGAAAATATCCATTGTCTGCTGTTATAGGATAACCATACATTGTACTATTCACTGTAACAGCCGCAGCAGCAGCCTCAAGATTTTCTGATTTAACAGTTTTTGCATCTTTAATCGGATCTGCCGCACCACCTGCTGCAATCGCACTTATATCTCCATCAACAGTTGTGTATACATCTGCACCCTTTATAACATTTCCAAGAAGATTTGAACGACATTGTCCTTCAATCATATCTTCATGTTTTATAGTTATATCTGCTTCTGACTTATGCTCTTTTATAAAATTGTCAGAAACTGTCTTTATATAGTCTCTATCTTCTTTTCCAGCCCATATCGTAAGCTCAACTTTTTTAGTTCCTGACTTATTTTCCTTTGAAACAGAAACTTTATTTTCTTCTTTTTTGTTCTGTGAACATCCGGTAATAATACTACCAGCCATAACAACTGCAAGTATTCCTGCCAATACTCTTTTTCTCATATTATCCATCTCCCTTAGCTACTTAAATTTTTTTCTTATTTGCTCTGCAAACTTTTTTATCTTCTCCTGATCTTTTCCAAAACCATCATCATTCTCAACACCAGACGAAACATCCACTATATCAGGACACACAACCTCAACAGCCCTTTTTACATTATCCTGATTTAAACCACCTGCAAGAATAAACAATTTTTTATCACGCTCAATTTCATTAAGAATATCCCAGTCAAACGCTTTTCCGCTGCCCGGTTCTGCTGCATCAAATACATATCCTGCTATTTTTTCATGTAAGCTGTATCTCTTAAAATCATCCATATCATCAATGTTAAACGCTTTTAATACCGGCTTTTTAGTTTTTTCCAATATTTCATCGCTGACCCTGCCATGTATCTGAATGTAGTCAAAAGATGAATCATTTATGGCACTCATCTGTTTTTCATCAGGAGATACAACAACGGCAACCTTTTTTATACTGTCATCCAATGCTTTCATGATCTGTTCTGCCTTTTCTATACGTATATTCCTTTTGCTTTTAGAAAAAAACAATACAAAACCTGCAAGATCAATTTTATATTTATTTAGATATTCGGCCTCCCTTACATCAGTCAAGCCACACACTTTTATCATAGCTTTATTTTTATAAGTCATTTTGCACCTCATTTCCTCACATGTTTTTGTGCATATAAATTCTGTGTCAAGTGTCAACAGACACAGATGTTGTATCAATGCTCAACCTTTCTTATTTTACAACCCCTTTAAATGCATTAATAATACCATATTTATTTCATATAATTATAACATATCGCCCCACTCAAAAGCAATTATTTGCTCTCTATATAATTTACTTTTTTTTACACATAATTTACTCTTTTATTTGATAAAACTTCATCTGATATTCTTATATTTTTTCAAACTGACTATTTAGCACCTACTCAAAATATATTATTATTTCTCACAGTTTGTTGATTCGCAATGCTGGTCACAAATATACTTCTACAATAATATAAAAGCATTGCAGAAACGAGGAAAAAAATGAACAAATCTCTAAAAAAACTTGTCATGGCAGCTCTCTTTGCTGCTCTAGCATGTGTAGCAACTTATATAATAAAAATTCCTACACCCGGAACCGGCGGATACATCCACCCCGGAGATGCAGTAGTTATATTATCAGGTGTATTTTTAGGTCCCGTATACGGGATGCTTGCCGGCGGAATAGGTTCAGCACTTTCTGATCTTATTGGCGGATATTTTATTTATGTACCTATAACTTTTGTAATAAAGGGGCTTATAGCGTTTGCATCAGGGTATGTATTCAAAAAATACGGTAATGACCGCCATTCAAAACAGATAGCCGTTGCTTTCTGTGGTGTCATTGATATAATTTTAGTTGCATGTGGATATTTCATCTGTGAAATACCTATATATACTTTTTCCGGTGCTGTTGCAAGTATCCCGGCAAATATCATCCAGGGAGTAAGTGGTCTTATAATAGCAAGTATTCTCTATCCGTTATTAAGTCCCGCTATCAAACCTATAATTGAAAATGATCAATAAACCATTTTTTATATTTCATCAAACCAATAAATAGAAAATAAAGTACATTTTATTATATAATTCTTCTTGCACAGCAGGCTCTTGAATAATTAACATTTGATCTTACGATGCCCCATTTTTTACCCATTGCTTCAACTGCTTTGCCATCTCCTATATATATAATAACATGACCTATCCTGCTTCCGTGTTTATAAAATACAAGATCTCCCGGTTGTAAATCCTTAATTTCTACTTTCTTTCCACAATTTGCCTGACTTGCGGAACTATGTGGAAGACTGTATCCAAACTTTTTATAAACACTAAGAACAAATCCCGAACAATCAGCTCCATTTGTAAGACTTGTTCCTCCCCATACATAAGGATTTCCCACAAATTGTAAAGCATAATTTACAATCTGTGTTCCAAGCTTTTCATCGGACTCTGAAAAAGCAGGAACCTCCTCCGTAACATTACTGTCATCTGCATCTGTCTGCTTTGTTTCTTTCTTTAATACCTCGGCTGTACTAAATTTGCGATATGTTTCCGTATATTCTTTTGCAACATAGCCGCTATGTCCGTTTACTTTTACCTTAAGCCACTTTTCTCCTTCTTTTTCAATCTTACACACATCATCACTCTTAAGCTGTGTCATAATCCTTGCAGATAAACTCTTTTGCTGTCTAAGATTTAAAACTCTTACATCACTCTTTAGTTCGGCATATGTCGTCGCATACTTTTGGGCAAGTTTCTCAACCTTTACTCCACCTTTTACAAGTGATTTTTTCCATACATAGCCTTTTACTTTTCCAGATTTTACTTTAACCCAATTTCCGTCCTGCGAACTACTTATAATTTTAGCCGCATCACCATTCTCCATCTTTGCAATCTTTTTTCCTCCGCTAGATGGCGTCTCTCTGACATTTATAATATTGTCACTCGAAATGGCAACAGCCGTATTTTTCCACTTTTTGTTAAGTGCTTTTTTCTTTTTTTCAGCCTTTCTTTTTTCAATCTCCTTTTTGCTGACCTTCGGTGCAGTAACTGCTGATGGTGTACTTACTGCCGCCTGTGTAGCTACCGCTGACGGTGTACTTACTGCTGCCTGCGTAGCTATTGCTGCACCAGTAGTAACAGCTGCCTGCTCTGTAACAACTACATGTTCAGTTTTTGTTTTCTTCTTTTGTGCTGCTGACTTTTTGTTCTCAGCGAGAGTCCTCTTTAATGGATCTTTTGAAACTAAAGCATTATCCGAACTTTTAACTGCTGATCCCTTATCAGCTAAATTGCTTTCTGTCATAAAATAACTATCTGAAGCATTTGTTCCTGTTTTTGCAAATGCTTCTGTTCCCGTACAACTCATACCTATTGTGATAAAACAGGCGGCTCCAAGACCTGCCGCTGTTTTAATCCAACGTGTTTTATTCATTTTAATCCTCATTTCAATTATTATTACAAAACTGTTACAATTTACTCAAAAGTATATCACCACAACTATGCTATGTCAACAGAGCCATTGTGTGTTTTTTATGAATTCTTAAACTAATTTTATTCTGATCGACATTTTTTAAGACAAAATTCACTATTTATTTTTATATTATTTTCTAATTTAGTAAAATATATATAATAAATCAATAAATTTTGATATTTTTCATTCTATACTACTATTGTAGTCTATTCTTCTTATAAGTTTCTTTTTAAGTTCTTTATCTGCAAATGAATACTTTATGGCATTTCTTTCAAAATCTATGATATCATTCTCATCAAATCCAAATGCCTCCACAAGTATATTTAATTCTTTCTTTAAATTAGTATTTGAAACTGTCATGTTATCTGTATTTATAGTAACTATAATACCAGCATCAATAAATTTTTTAATAGGATACTGACTGATATCGTCATATATATTTGTATTAAGATTACTTGTCGGACAAAGTTCAAGTGCAATTTTCTTATCTTTAAGCTTCTGCATAACTCTTTCATTTTCCACAGAACGCACACCATGTCCTATCCTCGCAGCCCCAAAACTAACAGCATCTTCCACACTCGTAAAGTCATCTGCCTCACCGGCATGTATAGTAAATGGTATATCTTTTTCTGATGCCATTTCAAAAATATCCCTAAAATTTCTTGTTTGAAAAATCCCCTCTGCACCGGCAAGATCTATTGCGACCACACCCTTTTTTAGAAATTTTTCTGCAACACGTACTGTCTCAATATTTTCAGCATGATTATCCAAACCGCGCATACAACACAAAATAAGATTTGCATCAAGCTCTGATTTTTTCATGCCATCAATAATTGCTGTCACAATCTGTTCCTGTGACAATCCCTTATTGGTATGCAACTGAGGAGCAAACCTTATCTCTGCATAAATAATCCCCTGCATTTTAAGTTCCTCCAAAAGATTGTATACTGCCAGTTCAAGTGCCTCAGTTGTCTGAAGCAGTGTAAGAGGAAAATCAAATTTTTCAAGATATTCATTTAGATTCCTACACCCTTCAGAAATTTGAAGTTTACTTAAAAGTTCATCATCATTATAATAATTTTTAATTTTCTGAAGCTGCATAAGAGCCTTCACTGAATTAAGTGACAACGAACCATCAAGATGAAGATGTAGATCAACAAGACCTATATTATCAAAATTTATTTTTTTCATACGCTTCCCCCTTACTAACACACTTTTTTTCCATATACTATCAAAATTATCTATTGTATTTTCACTAATATCTTCAGTATTAGATGCTACTTTTCCATTTTCATCTGTAATAAAAAGTACACCTTTCTGTTGAAGTGTCATTCCTGAAAATATATCCTCAAGACTTATGTCGTTTAC
>CAKRFY010000031.1 GCA_934320895.1 uncultured Lachnospiraceae bacterium
TTCTGTGTAAGCATATGCTACATGAGCTGCGGCTGTATTACCATCCATTGACTGTTTAGCTCTAGCCATCTTTATAAATTCCTCCTTAATATTAAATTCTTCTCATTATCTTAACACTAATGATAAAAAAAGTAAAGAATTGAAGTCAGATTTTTGAGGTAAAATGTCGAAATTTTGTCGGATTTATTGTACGATTTCTATATGTTCGAGAGTTTGTTACAACTAACTTTATGCATTTTGACCATTATTTTACTTAATTTTACAATTTCTACATATTCATTTCTTTATTGATAATATTTCCATATATGATCACTTATACTTTCAGTACCAGCTGTAAATATATTGCTATTATCAGCATCAATACTTGACTAATGCATAATTATTGCCTAAAATTAAATTTTGTTGTGTATGTAAACATATATAACATATCAAATACTATTATTACGCCGAAAACGGCAGAATGGAGGAAAACAATGGGCGTTACCTATGTTAAAGAAGTTATTTCACCAGAGGAGCTTTTAGAAAAATATCCTCTCCCTGAAGCTCACAAGAAATTAAAAGCAGAAAAAGATAAGGAGATTGCCAAAGTCTTTACAGGAGAGTCCAATAAATTTTTGGTTATCGTTGGCCCTTGTTCTGCCGACAATGAGGATGCAGTATGTGATTACACATCACGACTTGCAAAAGTTCAGGATAAAGTTGCAGACAAGATAATAATCATCCCTCGTATCTATACAAACAAGCCAAGAACAACAGGTGAAGGCTACAAAGGTATTGTACATCAGCCTGATCCTGAGAAAGCACCTGATCTTCATGAGGGACTTATCGCAATGAGAAAAATGCATCTTCGCTCTATCGCAGAAACTCATCTTTTCTCAGCCGATGAAATGCTCTACCCTGAAAACTGGCCTTATCTTTCAGATATATTATCATATGTTGCTGTCGGCGCACGTTCAGTCGAAGACCAGCAGCACAGACTTACAATAAGTGGTATAGACATTCCTTGCGGCATGAAAAACCCTACAAGTGGTACATTAAGCATTATGCTCAATTCATGTATAGCTGCGCAGGGCAGTCACACATTTATGTATCGTGGCTGGGAAGTTAAATCTGATGGAAATCCTCTTGCTCATACAATATTAAGAGGTGCTGTAAATAAACACGACCAGTCACTTCCTAATTATCATTATGAAGACCTTACATTATTAAATGAGATGTATCATAAACTCAACCTTAAAAATCCTGCATGTATCGTTGATGCTAACCATGCAAATTCAAACAAGTGCTACTATGAACAGCCTCGTATCGTATCTGAGGTTCTTCACAGCCGCAGTGTTTCAAAGGATATCGAAAAGCTTGTCAAGGGTGTTATGATTGAGAGTTATATCGAGCCTGGCAACCAGAAGATCGGTGAGGGTGTATACGGTAAATCTATTACTGATCCTTGCCTTGGATGGGATGAAACTGAAAGACTTATCTATGAGATTGCAGACAGGATCTGATCTTTATTGATATTCTCGACAAGTTTATCACTCCAAATTTCAAGTGGATATGAGCAATTCGCTCTTCTGCTTGCTTGATAGTGTTAAAAAATGGGATATACAGTTATAAATTTTTATAGCTGTATATCCCATTTTTGTAATACTGATTCATTTAATGTTGCTTCATTCATCTTATTAGTAAACATCCATAATATCATTTACGCCTGTACTGGTAAAAATAATATTCAAGGTCATAATATGTCCACTCATCTGAATCATGAGTCATGATCCACTCATCTGACTTCTCAATATTCTCAAGATACGCATCAGCTTCATAAGCATAATCAATCTTTGTTATATATGCATGATCACAGTATGGCATAAACTCTTTGTAAACTTTTTCTCCACCGATAACAAAAATATCTTCATCATTATACTTTTTCAGTTCTTCAAGAGCCTCATCCATGCTATGAACTATTATAGCATTTCCATATGAATATTTTGTATCTGATGTAAGGATCACATTTGTCCTGCCGCCAAGTGTAGTCCCTCCCGGAAGTGCTTCCATAGTCTTTCTTCCACCTATTACAACTTTCCCGTCAGTCAGTTCCTTGAAAAGTTTCTTATCTGAAGGAATAGATACAAGCAATTCTCCTTTATTTCCAATCGCCCAGTTTTTATCAACACATGCTATCAGATTCATACTTCCCATCTCTCCTTCTTCTTTTTCTCCTCAACAAAAAGGTACATATATTCTTTCGGTATAAGTGCCTTTATATAAATCCCATCATTTCTATAATCTTCTTCTATAACCTGACCATATTTTCTTACATTTGCTACTGCTCCGGCTTCATCATAACCAAATACCTTTTCAAGAAGCTTTTTTCCCTCTGCTATAACTTCACTTATTACAGTCAGCATCTGCTCTATGCCTTCTCCTGTCTTTGCAGATATTTTAACTGTTCTGTCTGCTAAAAGATCTTTTAATGTTTCTTCTTTTTCACATATATCAATCTTATTAAATGCCGTTATAACTTTTTTGTCACCCACTTCAAGTTTCTTAAGAGTCTCATAAACAGTATACATCTGTGCGTCCATGTCTTCATTTGAACAGTCTACAACATGAAGAATGATATCCGCATACTTTGCTTCCTCCAGTGTACTCCTAAATGCCTGAATAAGGTGATGTGGAAGTTTTCTTATAAATCCGACAGTATCAGTAAACAAAATCTCCTCACCATTTTCTCTTACAAGTTTTCTTGTTGTCGGATCAAGCGTTGCAAAAAGCTTGTCTTCGGATAACACACCTGCACCCGTAAGATGATTTAAAAGAGTTGATTTTCCTGCATTTGTATATCCGACAATAGCTACAACAGGTATTGGATTTTCCTGTCTTTTTTTTCTCGTAAGCTCTCTTGTTCTTTTTACCTGCTCAAGTTCTTTTCTTACCTGCGTTATCCTTTCTTTTATAAGTCGTCTGTCCATCTCAAGTTTCTGTTCTCCTGGACCTCTTGTGCCGATTCCGCCACCAAGTCTTGAAAGTTCGCTTCGTCCTCCGATAAGATGCGATGCTCTATATCTTAACTGTGCAAGTTCTACCTGAAGTTTTCCTTCACTTGTCGAAGCTCTTTTTGCAAATATATCAAGGATCATTACCGTTCTGTCAACCACTTTAACATCTAACATGTCAGAAAGATTATTAAATTGTGCCGGCGTAAGTTCATCATCGCATACAACTGTATCTGCATTGTATTTCATGACAAGCTCTCTTACCTCTTCAATCTTTCCTTTACCTATATATGTCCCCGGATGGATTTTTTCTCTGTTCTGAATAACCTTGGCAACTGTCTCAACACCGGCCGTCTGCCCAAGTTCGATAAGCTCATCTAATGATTTATCAGTATCGTCATTCTCAGATGTAGCAACACCAACTACAATTATCTTTTCCTTTTGCTCTGATGTATCATACAATTTTTCTTCCACTATTCTTCCTCCAGCTATATGTTATTATCATATCCTTGTTTTGATAAATGATAATTCTCTTCTCATACTTTTGTCATCAGGATATGACTTGACATATTTTTTAGCAGCATTTAGTGCCTTTTTATACTGTCCCATTTTTTCATATATTATAACACTATTTTTTAATAATGATCTCTCTGCCGTAGTAGTGCCAAAAGCCAATCCCTTATTTACATAGTTTAATGCCTGCTCATAATCCTGCACTTCGATAAGACAGTTAGAAATCTGGATATATGCATCAGGATTTTTTGCTGAATTTTCATTTGAGATATATTCTTTAAACTGCTTTTTTGCCGAATTATAATCCGACTTAGCCACATATGTCAGTCCTGTATAATAAAGTGCCTCATCTGATCCGTCTTTCACAGCCTTCTTAAAAGCACTTAATGCATTATCATACTCTTCAAGATAGTAATATGCCTTTCCTGAGGCAATATCATGCTTCTTATCATCACTATCCATATCAATCAGTTTATTTAATATATTTACTGCTGCCTCTTTATCTCCCTGAAGATTGTAAACATTGTACAATCCAAAATATGCGTCATCACATTCTTCATCTATGTCCATTGCCTTTGTATAATCCTTTGCTGCCGCATCATAATCTTTCATCTTTGTATATAGTGATGCACGCGAAGTATAGGCTTTTGTATTTTTTTTATCTGCTTTTATAATATCTGCATAGACCTTTTGTGCATTATCATAATCACCATTTGCCTGATATGATGCCGCCAGTAAAAATCTGATCTTTTCATTAAGATTGTCAACCTGTTTTATCTCTAATGCCTTATTACAGTTCTCGATAGCTTTATCATACTTAGCAAGTCCATAATCCGATATCGCATTTCCATAGTAAAGCTGCTTGTTGTTAGTATTTGAAATCGTATTTTCAGATTCCTGAAATGCATGTGAAAACTCATCAACAGCCTCCTCATATCTGCCTAAATAATTATAAGCCATTCCTGCACCAATATAATATTCCGCTTTATCAGCATTCTCATTTATTGCAGCATCAAAACATTTAAGTGCCTTAGAGTAATCCTCACTTTTTATATACTCCATTCCTTCATTATACGACTTGTCAGCCTTCCCACATCCCCCGAGGAGAATTGATGCACCACATATGATAGCGGCTGATCTTAATATATATTTTTTATCTCTCATATAAAATAATTTCCTCTTTTCATTGTTAAAGCAGACTATACACTAATATACAGTCTGCCTCTGATCTTAATTATTGCTGTTTTAATGAATCTTTTAAGAAGTCCTCATATTTTTTTACTATGAGTTTTCTTCCACTTTTTCTGATAGGTATCATCTTATCATTTATCATTATGAAATCTGAATCAACAAGTCCCGCAACGTACTGCATATTGACAAGATAACTCTGATGGCATCTAAGAAATCTTTCATCTGATAATTCCTCTTCAAAAGCATCAAGCTTATTATAAACTTTTACGGCACCCTGAGTTGTCGTATATATATATACAACCTTATTATCTGACTCCATATTTATTATGTCCTTGTATGGTATAATAAGCGATTTTCTTTTCGATTTGACTTCGATAAAATTCTGATTTTTCTGTGGATGCTTTTGAACATAATAATCAATAACAGCACCTATCCTTCCAGGTTCATATGGTTTTAACAAATATCCCATAGCGTGTACATCATATGCAGCTATAGCAAAATCACTGCTTGACGTACAATATACGATTTCAACATTCCCATCCATCTGACGTATCAGCCTACCTGTTTCGATGCCATCTATCTCATTCATCATCACATCAAGAAAAATAAGATCATACGGATGATTTTTATAACCTGCAACAAGTTCTTCACCATTCAAATAGGGAATTATCTCATATTCCAGCCCTCTGTCTGTCATAAGTAATCCTATAATTTCCTCTAACATGCTTCTATCAATTTCACTATCTTCACATACTGCCACTTTTATCATAGATATAATCTCCTCACAAACTTCACATCTAACTATAGAATACAAAAAATAACTAACTTGGTCAAGCATTTTTACATATTTCGCCATTAAAAAGACCAAAATCGCATTTATTCTTGCTACATACTTTTACAAACACAAGTTACAACAATACTTATTCTGCATATATTGTAGTATTCTTAAATTTATGTGGGTGGTAGCATTGAATATTTTTAATGACAGAATATATATTTTCGGAGATGATGACAGACAGCGTGCCCTCTTTTCACTTTTTCTTGAAAAAGGATTTAATACTGCCATTTCATCAAATTGTTTTTCTAATGAAAATAAAAAAATCAGATACTCACATTATTTTAATGAAAACAGATCTTTTTTGGGAACGGATTTTCTTATCTTTCCAATTCCTGTAAAAAAAGAGATGATTGACAATATATTTCCGTTTGCACACAAAAACAATTATATTATCGGAGGCCTTTTTGATAAAGAACTTATAAATTTCTGCAAGGATTCTGGCATAAATTATTATGATCTGTACCATTCAAAAACTTTCGTAACAAACAATGCCTGTATAACAGCAGAAGGTGCAGTCTGTAATGCAATGCAGTCTTCTAAGATAACGATCTTAGGAAGCAGATGTCTGGTGATAGGCTATGGAAACTGCGGCAAAAAGATATGTGGACTTCTAAAATATATGAAAGCTGATATATCCGTAGTGGAAAATAATATATGCACAAAATGTCATAATGTATCCTTTTACAATAGCATAACTGATGTAAGATCAGTTCATGATTTTGATTTTATATTTAACACTGCACCATCCGTAGTACTTAAACAAAATATCCTGGAAAAACTAAGCAAAAATGTCACTATAATAGATATCGCCTCCGCACCCGGCGGCACCGACTTTGATTATTGTAAAAAGCATGATATAACAGCAAAACTCTGCCCAGGTATTCCGGGAATTTATGCACCAAAATCCGCTGCTCACATTATATTTAATGAAATTGTAAACCTAAAAAGGGAGGGGTAACCTTGAAAAATAATCCACAAAAAAACAAAATAGGTTTTGCTATAACCGGCTCATTTTGTACACACAGTAAAATAAAAAAAGTAATAAAATCTCTAAATGAAAGCGAATATGAGATTTTTCCGATAGTTTCATTTAATACAGCAACTATGGACAGTCGTTTTGGTAACTGCAATGATTTTTTAAAAGAGCTAGAAGAAATAACCGGAAAAAAGAATATTAAAACAATACAGTCTGCTGAAACTATAGGGCCTGGAAATTTTATTGATGCACTTGTCATAGCCCCTTGCACCGGAAACACTCTTGCAAAACTTGCAAATGGCATAACTGACTCCCCTGTTCTTATGGCAGCAAAAGCACACCTTAGAAATGAAAAACCACTTATCATAGCCGTTTCTACCAATGATGCAATGGGACTTAACTTTCAAAATATTGGAAAACTCTACAATGTAAAAAACATTTATTTTGTACCGTTTTTTCAGGATAATCCTGAAAAAAAGCCATGTTCACTTATCGCTAAATTTGAACTTATTGACAAAACAATAGAAGCTGCCTTAAAAGGAGGACAGCTTCAACCAGTTTTATACGAAAAATAACCTGTTTGCTAAATTTGTATTTTTATCTTGTATTTGTTTAACCAGTAATTTAACTGAATCAGATATGCAAGCATTTGAGGTCCTGCCATAAGCTGGCCATACCATGGTGCACCATAATCCTTCTCTCTTTCCATAAAGACTTCAAGTTTTTTTTCATCTATTATTTCAAGAATTGGTGCACCATTTTTCAGATCATTTTTTAATCTCCTAATAAGAAGTTTTTCATAATATGGATTATATGTTTTCGGATAAGGGCTTTTCTTTCTAAATAATACTTCATCAGGCACACGCGATCTTGCCGCCTGTCTTAATATATTTTTTACAATATCATTTCTAGCCTTCATATCCCACGGAATATTAAAAACATATTGAACAAGCTGTTTATCGGCAAACGGAACTCTTGCTTCAAGTCCTGAATGCATACTTGTTCTATCCATTCTGTTTAAAAGCGTCTGCATAAAAAACCTTATATTCAGATAACTTATCCTTCTTCTGTCAGCCTCGGTTTTATTTTCCCACGGAAGTATATCCACCTCTTTTACAGCACTCTCATAAGCCTGCCTTACATAATCATCCATATTAAGTTCTTCTAATATATCTGTTTTCATAAGCTGTTTTCTTGGAGAAAGATCAGGTGTCCAGGGAAATGTATCACAATTTAGAAATTTTTCTCTGTGAAACCACGGATACCCACCAAATACCTCGTCAGCACATTCCCCTGTCAGTACAACCTTATGATTTTTACTTACTTCCCTGCAAAAAAATACAAGTGACGAATCTATATCTGCCATACATGGAAGATCATGCGAATCGATAGATTCATATAAGAGATCTGCCTGTATTTCATAATCACATTTTAAGATTTTATGATCGGTGCCAAGATATTCTACCATTTTTTTAGCATATGGAGCATCCTGAGACGGCTGAAAACTGTTTGCCTTGAAATATTTTTCATTTCCAATAAAATCAAATGAATATGTTGAAAGTTGTTTTCCCTGAGCTTTTAATTTTGAAGCACATATTGATGATACAAGACTTGAATCAATTCCACCTGACAAAAAAGTACATATAGGCACTTCATCATCAGACACCATCTGTCTTACGATGGCATCCTCCAAAAGGTATCTTGTTTTCTCTATTGTTCTTTCATAATTGTCCCCATGATACCTGCTCTCAAGTCTCCAGTACTCTTTGCTTATAATTCCATATCTGCTGCATGTCATATAATTTCCCGGCTTTACTTCGTTTATCCCCTTAAATATAGCATTGCCCGGCTGTCTTGCAGGCCCTATTCCAAACACTTCATTTAGTCCATTTTTGTCTATGACTGCCTCTGTTTTTTCATATTCAAACAATGCTTTTATTTCTGAGCCAAACACGATACCATTTTCTTCTTTAAGCAGAGTATAAAACAATGGCTTTATTCCAAACTGATCTCTGTACAAATACAACATCGAATGTGCCTGATCATATATCGCAAAAGCAAATATTCCATCTAATCTTTTTACAAACTCCGGCCCATATTGCAAAAATAAAAGCAGTATAACTTCTGTATCTGATCTTGATTCAAAATGCCATCCTGCTTTTTTTAACTCTTTTCTTAATATATCTGTATTATAGATCTCACCATTATAGACAACAACATAATCATTATTATTGATCGTTCTCTTCATTGGCTGCCTTCCATTTTTTACATCTCTTATCGCCAGGCGTGTATGTGCAAGCCCACAATGTTCTCTTAAATAAATTCCCGAATCATCCGGTCCTCTGTGATAGAGACTTTTTTTCATACGGGTAAGCGTTTTTTTGTATTTATCACTAGTTTCAAAATTTATATCATTTGAAAAGAAACCTGCTATTCCACACATAAAATCCTCCGTTCATATATTATGTACTCTCGAAATTCTTCGTTCAGAAGATTCCGAGAGCACACTATTACAAGTCAAAAAACTTTTCCATAACAATATATGCATTTTAGAATTTTTTATGTATGATAAGATCAGATCGCAAATTCGCAGTCACTAAATATCTTTTCTACCGCTGCTATATATTCAGTAATCTTTTTTGATTTTCTTATCTTTTTTATATATTTATCTGCATCATTAAAATCATTTGCAAAATATGCCCACAATTCTTTTAGTTTAAATAAAATAAATGTATCACCATCATAAACTTCACAGAATTTATCAAAAACTGCCTGATGATATTTTTTAAATGTCTCTTTATCAATAGCACCTTTGTTTTTTATCTCACCAAAAAGCCCCGGATTAGATAATATTCCTCGTCCTATCATAACGCTATCAATTTCTGGAAATCTTTCAGCAATCATTTCAAAGTCTGCTTTTGTTTTTATATCACCATTGTAACATACTGGATTCTTACTCTCATTAAGTGCATATCCAAACATTGTAAGATCCGGCTTATTTTTATACATATCCATTCTTGTCCTTGGATGTATTATAAGCTCATATATAGGATATTTATTAAAAATCTCCATAAGCCTGTAAATCTCATCTGATTTCTCAAAACCAATTCTTGTCTTAACGGAAATCTTTACATCACATTCATTGTATATCCTGTCAAAAAATTCATCTAACTCATCGGGATATCTTAGAAAACCAGCACCTCTTTTTTTTGAAACAACTGTTCCAGACGGACATCCAAGATTTAGATTCACCTCTTCATAACCAAGTTCTTTCATTTGCTTTGCAGCATTTATAAAACCATCTGCATTGTTTGCAAGTATCTGCGGAACCAAAAAAAGTTTCTCATTATTTTCAGGAAGTATATCCCTAAGTTCTTTATTTTTCATTATACCTGATGGTCTTGTAACCACAAAAGGTGAGAAATACTTATCAGCATCATCAAAAAAATTGACATAGATATTTCTAAATATATATCCTGCAACCCCCTCCATAGGAGCAAAATAAAGTTTCTTTTCTTTCATCACTCTACCGTCCTTTTTGATGAGACTGTAGCAAGTGCCCTTCTGTCACATATTATTGGAAGCGCCTCTTTCATATTCTGCATATATGCATCGTTACAATATCCCCCATCCTCGCCATCAAGTGTCCACTGAATATCATCATCGCTAACTATATGTATGAAACTACTGCTTAAATAACACATATTATCTGCATCCAGCTGTTTTGACAAAAGTGCATTTAAAACCTGCTGAAGCTCGATAGGATTTTTAAGACTTTTTATAAGAAGTGCCTCAAAAAGTCCATCATCCATCTTTATATTTTTTTTGGCATAATATTTGTATCCTGCTACTGAAACTGAATTACTGATAAGCCCTAAGATAAACTCACCCTCTATGACACCATCATCATACTCTATCTTCATATGATGTGGTTTTATATCAGCAATATGTTTTAATGCCTCAATAAAATATGCAGCCTTTCCAAGTGCGTTTTTCCACTCCTGCGGAGTCTGATAGGAAACCTCTGTAAATGCCCCAAATCCTGCAACATATGTGAAATATCTGTCATTAAATTTTCCCATGTCACATTTAAACACATCACCATCCGTAATAAGAGCAGCCGCATTTTTCATCACCTTCGGAATCTTAAGACTTGATGCAAAATCATTGACAGTCCCAGCTGGAATATATCCACATATAGGTCTCTTATCAAGATTCATAAGACCTGTCGCAACTTCATTCATAGTTCCGTCACCACCGGAACACACTACATAATCATATTTTTCACCTTTTTTCTCAATAATATTTGTAGCATCTTCCTTCCCCCTCGTTGCAAAAATAGTAACCTCAAAACCTTCTTTGCAAAAAATCTGGATAATCTCCGACAATTTATTTTTAATCTGTTCTTTACCTGCCATTGGATTATAAACAAACAACATTTTTTTACTCATGCAGTTACCTCACTTATCGTCTTTAATTCATAATGTTACCATAATACCAAATATAACGGCTGCATATCGTAACTTTAAAGTAGATTATACCTTTATAATTTACTCTTTGCAAATGTTTTGTTCGGTGGTATTATATCAATTATATGTGAAAAATCATATTTTCATTAAATTAAAATAAACAAAATATGTAACCGGAGGTACAAAATGAAAACTGCTGATTTTTATTATGAATTACCAGAGGAACTTATTGCACAGGATCCTCTTTCAGACAGGGCTGCTTCAAAGCTCCTTGTTATAGACAAGATAACGGAAAAACGTACACATACTGACTTTCACCATATCGGCGATTATTTAAATCCAGGAGATTGTCTTGTTATAAACAATACAAAAGTAATTCCTGCAAGACTTATTGGTGAAAGAGAAAACACAGGCGGTAAAGTTGAGATCCTGCTTTTAAAAAGAAGAGAAAATAATATATGGGAAACGCTTGTAAAACCTGGAAAGAAAGCACGGATCGGTTCAAGGATAGTTTTTGGCGGTGGTATTTTAAAAGCTGAAGTTATCGACATTATCGAGGAAGGCAACCGCCTTGTCAGATTTGAGTTTGACGGAATCTTTGAAGAAATCCTTGATAAACTTGGTCAGATGCCACTTCCTCCATATATCACGCATGAATTAAAAGATAAAAATATGTATCAGACTGTATATGCAAAATATGAAGGTTCTGCCGCGGCACCTACAGCCGGACTTCACTTTACTGAAAAACTTCTTGAAGACATCGAAAAAAGCGGTGTAAACATAGCAAGAGTTACGCTTCATGTAGGTCTTGGAACTTTCAGACCTGTAAAAGTTGATGATGTATCTAAACATCATATGCATACCGAGTTTTACCAGGTTTCAAAAGAAGCTGCTGACATGATAAATAATACAAAGAAAAACGGAGGCCGGATAATATGCGTCGGTACTACCAGTTGTCGTACCATTGAATCTGCCTCAGACAAAAATGGTATAGTAATGGCAGGTGAAGGAGACACAAGTATATTTATATATCCTGGTTACCGCTTCAGGGTTTTAGATGGACTTATCACCAATTTCCACCTTCCTGAATCAACACTCCTTATGCTTGTCTCAGCACTTACCGGACGCAACAATATAATGGCCGCATATAAAGAAGCTGTTGAAATGAAATACAGATTTTTCTCATTTGGTGATGCAATGTACACAGATGTAAGACGACTTGTCTATAATCCTGATGGCACATATAATTCGCTTTATTTTGAAAACAACGGAAAATTAAAAATTTCTTCTGACGAATATAAAAATGCAGAAGAAGAATATCACAGATTATTATTATCAGATGGGATAGATAAGGCATGGGATACATTCCACTCTGATGAATGGAATGTATCTGCCTGCATTGAATGGTGTAAAAATAATTCAGCCAATCATAGATTTTAAAATAGACTCAGCAAAAATCATATCTTCTTTATAAGTGATTTTTATATTGGTTCTCTCCCCGTTTACAATGGCAACTTTTTTGCCGGAGAGAACCAATATTTTTGATGCATCAGTAAGTATTTCACGCTCACTATCAGTAAGTGCAAGATAAAGTTCTCTAAGTTGTTTTGCATGAAATGTCTGAGGTGTCTGACACTGGTACATATTACTTCTGTCAGGTATATATTTTATAACTTTGCTATCACATTCTAAAATGGTATCAACAGCTGCTATAGCAGTTGTAACGGCACCATATTCTATTGCTTTTTCAACATTCTCAGATATTATCCTCTTATTTATAAATGGTCTCGCAGCATCATGCGTGACGATAATAGTATCATCATCAACTCCATAATACTTATCAATATATGCTATACCATTCATTATCGTTTCATTGCGGCTGTCCCCACCAGCAATAATCTCTATATCTGCCACTTTTTCATTGTCACATTTATCTTTAATAATATCTTTCGTATATTGTATCCATTCATTCGGACAAAGCACTATTATCTTTTCAAAGCCTTTGTACTCAAAAAATCGCTCAGCCGTATGCACGATTATAGGTTTATCACCGATTTCAAGATACTGTTTTGGCATATCCGCACCCATTCTGCTGCCAGTGCCACCCGCTAAGATCAATCCAAATATCATATGTTCACACCTCTATTGTTTACTCTTCTGCCTCTAACTCACCACTTGTCACACGACATATATGCATGGCAAGATATCCGATTTCTACCTTATTTAACTTGTGTTTTATCATCCATGATATCTCATCGCATATTTTTTCTGCCATAGCAAACTCATCTGGATATTTAACACTCATATAATCATTAATGCTCATCTTTAATTTTTCGCCTTTTATGGCTCTGACTATCATATAACGCACATGATTCATAAGGCGGTTATATGCAAGCGACATTACATCTATCTTTTTTCCCATGGCATTTTCAACAATGTCAATACATTGTCTGACAGCTCTTGCCGTTTGCATTGCATCAGAAACTTTCTCATCATCTATTGCCGAATGAACATGCAGCGTTATATAACCTACTTCATCATCATCTATCAAAACACCGAATTTTTCCTGAATGACTGGTATGACACAGGATGCAACTTTATATTCCATATGAAACAAAAGTCTGATATCGTCTGTCAGTGGATTACTTATCCTATCATTATTTTTCATACGCTTTACCGCATAAAAAATATGATCTGCAAGTGAAAACAAGATATTCCTGTCAATATCCCCAAATACCTTTTCGGCCTCCTCAAGCACTATATCTGCTACCTCGAGATACTCAGGTGTGACTTCCTCGACAATATCTTTGGCATCACCGCGCTCACCACATTTCTGCAGTGAGTAAACACGGCTATCTTCCTTAAGCTCTGCCTCCTGACCCGACTTTTTTCCAAAGCCGATTCCTTTCCCCATCAAAAGATACGCATTTTCATCTTCTGACGAGATCTTGACTTTTGATACTTCTTTGTCATCATCCAAAGTTGCGATCACTGTATTATGATTTAAAACTCTCACAATTTTGTACATACCTTTTTCATTCCTTCCATTTTTTACATTACTCGTAAAAATCTACTGCAAAAAGTTCATCTCCTGCCTTTATATCTCCATCTTTTAAAAGGCGGACTTTCTGGTTATCTTCAAGTTCAGTACATAAAACAGGTGAAACAAGTGATGGTGCATTTTCCTTCAAAAAGTCAATGTCTATCTTCATAAGTGGCTCTCCCTTTTTAACTTTCTGACCATTTTCTACAAATACTTCAAAACCTTTTCCGTCAAGTTTTACAGTATCTATACCTATATGAAGCAATAGACTAAGTCCAGAATCTGTCATAAATCCGATGGCATGTTTTGTGTCAAATACAAACACAACCTCTCCATCCTCAGGTGCTTTAATAACTGCATCCTCAGGTGTCACTACAGCTCCATCACCCATCATCTTACCTGCAAATCCCTCGTCAGGTGCAGTAGAAAGATCAGCTGCCTTTCCTGTGATAGGGCTTGATACTATAACCGTCTTTACAACTTTCTTTGTCTCAGTTTCCTGTTTATCTTCATCTGACTTGTCAGTTTCCTCTGATAAATTTTCACTGCTTTCAGTATATTCTATATCAGGTGCAGTTTCAAGATAATCTTCAAGATTTGACTTTATAACAGTTACATGCGGTCCATAAATAACCTGCACTCCATTTCCTTTATGGATAACACCGCTTGCTCCAGTAGCCTTGAGCATGGCATCATTTACAATATCAGGATTTATAACTGTACAGCGAAGTCTTGTGGCACAACAGTCAACAGTTTCAATATTCTTCTTTCCACCAAGCCCTCTTGTTATATCTGCACTAAGTTCATCCTCAACGGCTGCACCTGATGAATCATTTCCTTTTGCTTTTCTTGCATTTACATCAGCTTTTGTATAAAGTTTAACATCTCCTGCATCATCTTCCCTTCCCGGAGTTTTAAGATCAAGTTTCTTTATAAGGAATGAGAAAATAACATAATATAAAATAAAGTAAATAATACCTACTGGAATTATCCTAAGCCAGCTTGTCTTATCATTTCCCTGAAGTATACCAAAAAGGAACAGATCAAGAAGTCCACCTGAGAATGTAAGACCTACTGCTATATTTAAGATATGAGCTATCATGTAAGCAGCTCCGGCAAGTACGACCTGTACACCGAATAAAATAGGAGCTACAAAGAGGAATGAAAACTCAATAGGCTCTGTAATACCTGTAAGCATACATGTAAGTGCTGCTGAGAATAAAAGTCCTCCTGCCTGTTTTTTCTTCTCAGGTTTTGCAGTGCGATACATTGCAAGTGCTGCACCCGGAAGACCAAATATCATAAAAATAAATTCGCCTGAGAAATATCTCGTCGCATCAGCACTGAAATGTGTGATATGTGAAGAATCAGCAAGCTGTGCAAAGAAAATATTTTGTCCACCCTGAACAAGCTTTCCTGCAACCTCCATAGTTCCACCTACAGCAGTCTGCCAGAACGGCATATAAAATACATGATGAAGACCAAATGGAATAAGTGCTCTCTTTATTATACCAAAGGCAAGTGTTCCAAGATATCCTGAACCAGTAACAAGACCGCCAAGTGCATAGATACCATTCTGTACAACTGGCCATATAAAATACATTAAGATACCTACAAACATATAAACAATAGTAGAAATGATAGGCACAAATCTTGAACCGGCAAAGAATGACAGCGCATTTGGAAGCTCTATCTTATGAAAACGATTATGAAGAGCTGCAACTCCAAGACCTACTATGATTCCACCAAAAACACCCATCTGTAAAGTATTTATACCACAGACAGAAGCTATAGTTCCCTCAAGCACATCTTTTGAGATGCTTCCATCAGCAAGAATCTTTCCATTTATCTCAAGCATACTGCTGATAGATATATTCATAACAAAATATGCGATAACAGCCGACAAAGCAGAAACTTCCTTTTCCTTCTTTGCCATTCCGATAGCAACACCAACCGCAAATAACAACGGCAGATTGTCAAAAACTGCACTTCCAACCTTGTTCATGATAACAAGTAGTGCGTGTAAAACTGTACCATCACCAAGAATCTTTCCGAGATTGTACATCTCAATAGTTGTCTCGTTTGTAAACGAGCTTCCAAGCCCGAGCAGAAGACCTGCTACAGGCAGAATTGCGATTGGAAGCATGAAACTTCTTCCAATCCTCTGTAAGACTTCAAAAGCTTTGTCTTTCATAAATAAACCTTCCTTTCCTGTGATATTTACATGGAAAGTGGTCTTTACTGTATAAATACACAAAAAAGAGACACTAACTCCACATAAATATACTATCTACAATTTATGTATAGTTAATGCCTCGAACTTTTAAAATCAAGTAACATACTATGTATTCTTTTATATCATTTTTTTCTTTTGATGTCAAGAATATTTTTTCTTTTCAATTTAGTCAAGCGGATATTCGCAATCCGCTCTGCTACTTACTTGATAGTGTTAAAATGCTCTCATATGCTCCCCGCCATAAATCTCATCTTTTCTTAATTTCGACAATATCTCCTCTTTCTTTGTTCCGATAAGAAGTTCGCTATTATATTTAAGATATTTTTCACTGGGATTATCAGCAAGAAACATCGCTGTTTCGCTGTTTAATGTAAGTTCTGTTACAAATACGACCATCTCCTGACCACTTCCAAGCGTTTCCTCAATAAATAAAAATGCATTTTCAAGCTGCCCTGATGCCATATCCTCACTTTTTTCAAGTTTTTGTCTCTGCTGTGTAAAGTCTGCAAGTGCTTCACCAAATGCCGCGTCAATATCTTCTTCTGAACTGATCTTTATCTCTGACAATTTCCTTATAAGATATTCATTTGCTTTTATTCCGTCCTTATCTAAAAATCCTGCTTTTTTATCTCTTTCAAAAGCGGCCTGTTTTTCTTCAAACAAAGCAGTAAATACAGATTTTACCACTATATCATTATCTGATGTTTTTATATTATTTTGTGCTTTATCCTCAAGCCCTGACTTATATTTTTTAAGAAAATCATACCATATATCTGTGATAAGCTTATTTAACCACACATTGTGAAATGATACTTCAAGTCCACTTATCAAAAGATTTACAACACTTACTCTCTCATCAAATGATGCATCAAATATATTTTTATATGCCTGTTTTGATGGATTTCCTGCAAGGATTTCCTGAATACCATAATCATTTTTATATTTCTCATAAAGATCAAAATATGCTGACACATCCTTTGCCGTATCATCATGCTGTATAAATTCCTGTATTACATCCTCATCAACCTTTATTCCTATATCATGATATGCATCATATAGATTACTTAAATCCTCCCATCCTCTCGCTGTTACAAACTGCATTCCGTCTATATCTGCTTCTACCTTGTAAAAATTATTTGGTCTTAGTTCAAGATAATTTATTATTGCCCTGTTTATATGATTATTTACCGCATACTCTTTCCAGATATTAAAATCAGCCTCAACATCTATTTTTCTTACACGGTCAAGTGTTACCATATCAAACTCTCTTACCGATTTATTGTATTCCGCTGGATTTCCCGCTGCCACTATTATCCATCCCTTAGGCACTTCCTGATTTCCAAAAGTCTTACACTGTAAAAACTGAAGCATAGTAGGTGCCAAAGTTTCCGAAACACAATTTATCTCATCAATAAATAATATTCCCTCAGAAATGCCGCTTTCTCTGATCTTCTTGTACACACTCGCAATAATCTCGCTCATCGTATACTCAGTAACCGAATATTTTCTGCCATCAAACTCCTCCTCTACGATAAATGGAAGTCCAACTGCACTCTGCCTTGTATGATGCGTGATAGTATAAGAAACAAGCCCTATCCTACATTCCTTAGCAATCTGTTCCATGATCTGTGTCTTGCCAATACCAGGAGGACCAATAAGCAGAATAGGACGCTGCCTGATAGACGGGATGATATACTCTCCATCAGCATCCTTTCTTAAATAAGCCCTCACAGTATTCTTTATCTCATTCTTCGCTTTTTTTATGTTCATCTTTTTTCCTCTCTTTTATTCCAGCTCTGCTTTCATCGCCCAACCTGGTACCGTATTTTCACTCATCTTATCAATAAATACAAATGCTGTACGATAAGGCATCCTCCTCTTTGGATACTTTCCTTTTCCATCAGTAAAATAAAGAAGCCCCTGCAGTTTCTTTATCTCACCTGTTTCAATCAGGTTATTTACATATTCAAATGCCGGTCTGAAATCAGTATTTCCTCCACCTACAAGTTCAAAATTATTTATAAGTATATCTATATTAGTATCTCCCGTAACTGTAATATCTGAATGTACTATCTCATCACATTGTATTATATGTATCTTTCGCTTCTTAAAAAAGCTGTCAGTTTCTGACAATATAGTAAATGTCTCCTTAAGAAACTTTTTTACAAGTTCTCCGCTGGTAGAATAACTTGTGTCAACAACAATTACAAGTTCCTCTATCTTTAGATCTTCTCTGGTCTCTATTGGCTCGATAAGCGGCATATTCTTATATAATCTCAAACCATAAGTATAATAATTTAAGTCATATTCGTCCATGTCTATCTTAAGTTCTTCCTTTAATATGCAGAATTTTCTTAAAAATTCCCTGTAACTTTTCTTTCCTCTCTCCGCTTTTACCTGTTGCTGCCAGAAGTTTTTTCCTTTATCGCTATCTTTTCCCTGACTCTCCTTTTTTATCTCACTCTGTCTCGATATCTTGTCCCATTTATTTTTTGTCTGATTTTGTGCTGCTGACATTTTGTTCTCTTTTGGCCAGTGCTTATGCGTATCGGTGTAAAATTCTACCGCAAGCCTGTTTAGCGTTTCACTGTCAGTTTTCATAAGTTTTCTATATATAACAGCAGCCGATATCTCATCAGGATTTTTATCTATTTTTTCATACACCTGCATCCTTAACCAGCTAAGAGGTCTTTTTAGCGTTTCCTTTTGCATATTGTCAATCGTATACTCAACTATTATGTCACATGCTATTCCCCATATAAATAAATCTCTTTCCCCCCTTACCCACAGATGACTGAATATACAGTGGAGAACACTATGAAGGAAAAGTCTGTCAAGATATTTTGAATTTTTCTTAAATACACTTATCATATGCTCCGGCTTAAAATAGATATGATCTCCATCAGTTGACATTGTATCGATCGTCTCATCTATCTTTGGTAAAAGCTCACTAAAAGCCACATCAAAAAATCTAAGTTCCATATAAAGTTCATTTTTAATAAACTTAAAAATATCATTGGAAACCTGCCATTCCCACTCACTTTGTGTCTGAATCCTCGACATAAAAACCTCCACTTCTAAAAAGAATATCTTGTTTTCCTTATATCCTCTTTTTTCTGACGATATTTTAAGATAACTGCTGTCGCCTCACCAAATCCAGCTTCATTCGCCATAACTATAGCATTTTCAACCATCTCTCTATCTGAGCCAAACTTATCCATCATAAACTTTATTTCATCAATGCTTCTGTCTTTAATGCATATACTTGTAATCTCATTTTTGTTACCTTCAAGATACTTCATATACATATCTTTTGATAAATCAGTAAGCATATACGGATACATGATACGATAGAGTGCTATCTTTCCGGCAACACTAATACTTTCCTCAGCTGATGCCTTTGGAAATATCGTATCATATTGGTTCATATCTGCTTTGCCACCATCAAAACACTGTCTTGCCCTAAATCCCTCACCTTCTATATTTCTTCCAAATATATGAGCCGGTGCTATTTCATCATATGATTCCGTATATTCAGGGTAGATGACCTTTGCGATAACCTTTTCATCTTTTTTATAAGTCACTTCAATTTCTGATGAAATCCTGCTAAGCACCTGCTTAAGCCCTGTAATGTCACTTATATCACTCTCAACATATATCTTATTTAAATTGCGGCAATTCATAAACACATCACTGCCAACTTCTTTTATACCACTTCCTATAGTAATATCCGTAAGTTTCCTGCAATTATAAAATGCATTGTTACCTATGTCCGTCACACTATAAGGAAGCTTTATGCTGTTTACAAATTCACCAGCAAATTCATGGTAAAGCGTACTATCTATATCTATTTCATCATATTCTTTCTGCATATTTTTTGGCAGGTGCAATGTTCCCGAGAAACAATACGGTGCTATTTTATTTATCAACAATTCATCTGATGTTTTTGTATCATAGCTTTCTGCTATATATACAGGAATATCCACTATACCATTTTGAGAAAAAATACGGTACAGTGTAATCCCACTATCGTTCTCTTCTGCCAATAAAATTAAATTATTTATTTTTCTTATCATTTTCTATTTTACCCCTTATAAAGAAACAAAATGTACAAAACACTGTTCACGCCTCACTCTGTATCCAGACATTCTGCAAAATATCTGCTCCACAAAAATGAATGTCATGTTCCTAATGCATTATTTATACACCAGGAACATGACATTATTATTTTTATCTTTCATCACTAAATAGATAACAAAATATGATCATTTTATTATGTAAATCATAATTTTTATACAACAATTTTTAAGACAATATCATTTTAAAAGTTCATCGATCATATTATCCATCTGTACAACATTTTCATCCTTAACTGTTGATCTTATTGAAACTATATTTTCACATACCTCAATATTCTTCATACTTTCAAGGCTTTCACGCATTTTCTTTGCTGCAAGTGGAGCCCATGAACCATTCTCAACAAGCGCTGCTTTTCTTTTCTGAAAATTCTTTGCCTTTAAGTGATTTAAGAAATCTTCCATAACCGAGAAAAGACCTCCATCATATGTCGCACATGCAAGTACCATTTTATCATATCTGAAAGCAGCTTCTACAGCTTCTGCCATATCGTCTCTTGAAAGATCCATAACTTCCATCTTCTCAACACCTTTGGCTTTAAGTTTTTCAGCGATCTGCTTTGCTGCCTTAGCTGTATTACCATGTATTGATGCATACGCTACAAGAACACCTTCATCCTCCGGCTCATAACTGCTCCATGTATTATAGAGTCCAAGATAATATCCAAGATTTTCTTTTAATACCGGCCCATGAAGCGGACAGATAGTCTTAATATCAAGTGCTGATGCCTTTTTGAGAAGGCTCTGTACCTGCGCGCCATATTTTCCTACTATGTTAAAGTAGTATCTTCTTGCCTCACATGCCCATCCTTCATCATCCTGTGAATCAAGTGCTCCAAACTTGCCAAAGCCATCTGCTGAGAAAAGAATCTTCTCTGTTTTCTCATATGATACCATAACCTCCGGCCAGTGAACCATAGGTGCCATGACAAATGTAAGCGAATGACTTCCAAGAGAAATCTCATCGCCTTCTTTTACAACAACCTGTCTGTCAGAAAAATCTTCATCAAAGAACTGTGGAAGCATCTGGAATGTCTTTGCATTTCCAATAAGCTTCATATCAGGATATTTATCCGCAATAAGCTTGATATTTGCGGCATGATCAGGCTCAAGATGAGAGATGACAAGATACTCAGGCTTCTTTCCGTCAAGTGCTTCCTCAACATTTTTCACCCATTCATCTGTTGCTCTTGCATCGACTGTATCCATGATAGTGATCTTATCATCAAAAATAATATATGAATTGTATGAAACACCATCAGGCACCACATACTGACTCTCAAAAAGATCTATATCCTTATCATCAACACCAACATACTTAATACTATCTGAAATAAACATAATATCAAATTCCCCTTTCCTTATTCAAATAATCTTAACATTTTTTCAATAACTTCTACAGTTCCATCAATACCATAACATGCTGTATTAAGACACATATCATAATTTTCAGAATGTCCCCAGCGACGGCCTGTATAATAATTATAATATGCCTTTCTTGCTCTGTCCATATCTCTTACTTTTTCAACCGTCTCATCATATGATACTCCCGTACATGCCATATCGTGCTTTACTCTCTCCTCAAACGGAGCACCGATAAACACTGAAATATGAGGTATATCTGCATGTTCAAGTACAACATCTGCACAACGGCCCAAGAATATACAATCACCCTTTTTCGCCATCTCTTCTATCATCTGGCTTTGTGCAAAGAACAACTCGTCATTGCCTGAAAATTTACGCAATGAGAACGGAGTCTTACTAAGCCATCCCTTTTTACTATCTGCCATTGATACATCAATAGAAGAAAAATCTTTTCCTATGTGCTCACATGCCATCTTGATTATCTCATTATCGTAATAAGACATATTTAATTTGTTAGAAAGCCTTAATCCAACCTCATGTCCACCACTTCCATACTGTCTTCCTATGCAGAGTATTCTGTTATTTCCATCCTTAAACCGGCTCTTCATTTCAGAAATATCACTTACGAAACTGTCAGGCAACTGTTTTGTAGGATTGTACTGTTCAAGCAGCTTATTAAGTGCATCAAGTTCATCTCTGCACTCCTGTGCTATTTCTGAATCCTTAATTGTGGAAATCATATTTCCTATAAGTATCGTTTCATCTCTTATAAAATGCCTTTTATCCTCATCCAGATGTTTGAGCATCCTTTTTACAGATAATTCTTTTCCAGCCGGAAAAACTTTACCCATCGTACTACCTGTTGCCTCATAAACTTTTACATCAAGCTCATAAATTTTTTCTACAAGCTGTTTTACATCATACTTTTCCATATCTATACAACCTCCTGTTCTGTCAATGCTTAAATTTTTATATCAATATCCAACTTTAGTTCCCTTACTTGTCATATAACCACTTATTTTTCCTGCTTTATAATCTTTTTTCTTTGTTGCTATAGATACAGCTGGATCTGTAGGATCATAGTTTATCGACCCAGAAACCTTTATTGTAGCTTCCTTTCCAAGAGGTCCGGGGCTTTTGGAGCTTCCTTTTTCAATCTTTACAGGACTCCCCACCGCTGCATAATCATAAAGCCATTTTGCATCTGCAACAGTCATTCTTATACATCCTGCTGATGCTGCGCTGCCAAGTTTATTGTATGTTGTAGGATTTAATGCAAAATGTGACTGGCTTCCTACTGCTATAGCATGAAAGTAAACATTCCCCACAACATGACTTGCCCATCTTGCATATACAACACTTCCGTTTGGTTCATTCATAGGTTTTAAACTATATTTTGCAGCCTGACCATTGCTGCTTATTGAATACGAGCCTAATGGTGTGTAAGCTGATGATGTGCTAAGCCCTGCTGTTCCTGATGTTGTTGAAGTGTCTCTTCCTACTGATACAGTACATGTTTTTACGGGAATGATATAGCCTTTTTTCTGACTATCGTATGCATATATAGTAACACAACATGCCGCCCTGTTCACTACAATTTTTAATTTATTATTTCCTTTTTTTAACTTCATAACATTAGTGAGATTCGTAACTTTATCACCATTTTTGTAATAAAATTTATATGTCCTGCCTGCATATGTTTCATAACGCCATCCATTTTTTCCTATATCAATAGTCTTTACATTGAACTCTTTCGTTTTTAATTTAATTTCTTTATTCCACTGTGTATAACCACATGCCACTACCTGAAATTTGCCCTTATTGGTATATTTATAATTTGCAATATAAGACTTGTTTGAATATATTCCAACAAGTTTTTTCTCAAATGTTCTCTTTCCGCCTTTTATACTGTAAACATTAAATCTTACACTCTTTATATTACCTGGAATATATGCATTTGCAAGTTTAAACTTGCAGGTTCCATTTGAAAGTTTAACCACGGTAAGTGTTCCTGTTTTAATCTTTATAGAGGCTGTTCCCGTCGCTTTAAGTTTCCTTGTTATGCCTGCATTATCTGTAACTAAAACTTCTATTTTATATGTTCCAAATTTATGATTTATCGATTTTAATGGTATATCAGAATAATAATATGTACTTGTTCCATTATGAACACCTTTGGCTGTGCATACAAGCTTTCCTGCACCATCATAAATATTAAATGTAACATCCTTTACTACAAGTGCTGAGTTTACTCTCTCAACATACACACGAAATGCCTGATTTTTTTCTACCTTTGTGTTTGTCTTTGAACCTACTTTTCCATAAGTAAGTGCAGCTTCAAAGTCTGTTCTTGCAATCTCCTCTTTGCCATCTGCAAGTTTGCTGTTCTGAAGTGTGATAACTGCACTATATTTTCCATATTCAGTACAATATTTTGTAAGATCAATATCCCAGACTTTTGATGCATCTGGTACATCAACAGCAGAACCTATCTTTTTTTCATCTGTTCCATCTTTTTTTACGATTGAAAGCTGGATCTGGTTATCTTTTCCCGGGATCAAAACATCATTATTTGAATTAACAAACGATATAGTCCTGTTTGCTTTTGATTTATATCCATCAACTTTAAGTGCCATGTTTTCACTGTGAATCGTAAAATCACATTTTGTAGGTGCCTCAAGCCTTGCACCACCACTACTCATAACAAACGATACAGTATATTCTTTATATGCATATGTTTTTAGATCAGACATCGAGAACGAACCTGTATATTGTCCATTTTTACAATTCTGCTCGTCAAAAATAACAGGCTGTTCAAGCGCACTTACTTCTTTTCCGTCAGTATCCGTATATGTAACCTTTGTTATCATACTCTGTGTTTGTGTAGTATCAATTCCCTCTAATTTGTATGTACATATTCCATTTGCACGATCCGTATTTACATCGGCACGGTATTCTGCTGCCTTTACATTCGCTGAGAATGAAAAAAGAACGGCAAATATCATTGCCAAAAACATCATTGGTAATAATTTGATCTTTTGTCTGCGTTTACTTATTTCTAACATCATTATTCCTCCCATCAAAACTATATTTACTTTTGCGTATACATTCTACCACTTCTTAATATCGTATTGCAAGCAAAGACTTCTTAAATCTCAAGAACCCAACAATTCAGCCTTTCATCTCTTACATTCCTGTAAATCGCTGCTACTCAGCTTTTCTTTATTTTACAAATGAGCGGCTATTCAACCATAAAAAATAATCAATAATACAAGAGCCTGCTCATTATATTATTGATTATTTTTATGGCTGAACTATTACGAGCACTACAATATTTTATGAGCTGGCTTTAAATATTATCCCATATAATATAATAAAACATTGTGGTGTCATTTTTTTGTTCTATTACCTTATATTTTCATATATATTTTTTATACTTTCTGTTACAATTTTCTTAAAATCCGCTGAAACTCTGTCTGCCGTCTCCTGTACCTCTTTATGACTAAGCGGTGTAACACTCATACCACTTGCCATATTTGATATACATGAAATACCACATATCATCATTCCCATATGATTTGCAGCCACAGCTTCACACGCTGTACTCATTCCCACTGCATCTGCACCGAGCACTCTTGCCATTTTTATTTCAGCCGGGCTTTCATATGCCGGTCCGGTAAACTGAAGATAAGTTCCTTCTTTCAGGTCAATATCAAGTGCTGCTGCCGTCTTTTTTATTATCTTTCCTAACTTTGCATCATATATCTCACTCATATCAGGAAATCTCACACCAAGTTCATCGATATTTTCACCAATGAGAGGTGATGGTACAAAACTTGATATCTGATCTTTTATCAACATAAAGTCTCCTGGTCTGAAATCATAATTCACACCACCACTTGCATTTGTAAGAAACAATACCTTTGCTCCCATAAGTTTCATAAGTCTTATAGGAAGCACTACATCTGAAATATCATATCCTTCATAATAATGGACACGCCCCTGCATACACACAATTGGCACATCACCCACATAACCAAAAATATACTTTCCCTGATGACCTGGAACAGTTGAAACCGGAAAGCCCTCGATTTCATGATAATCAAGCTCAGCAACCACCTCAATTCCATCTGCATAATCACCAAGCCCTGAACCAAGCACAATAGCAATCTCTGGCTCAAAATCGACTTTATTACTAAAACACTCATAACATCTTTTCAACTTGCCATAAATTTCCTCAGATTTCTCACTCATACTTTAAATCTCCTTATTTATATACTTCCTACATAACCACTTGTCAAGCGGATATTTTGAATCCGCTCTGCCACTTACTCATATAACTTCTATAAAAGTTAATTACGAAACTGCTAATAAATGTAACTTGCTTGCAACAGTTTCGCTAAACAGCATTATCCGGCAATTCCTTTTCCAAGTTTACCTGTATAAAGCTGATAATATTTACCTTCCTCTTTTATAAGATCATCATGTGTTCCTCGCTCTATTATCCTTCCCTGTTCAAGAACCATGATACAATCACTGTTCCTTACTGTTGAAAGCCTGTGGGCGATAACAAATGTCGTTCTTCCTTTCATAAGGCCATCCATTCCCTGTTGTACAAGCTTTTCAGTTCTTGTATCTATCGAACTTGTAGCCTCATCAAGTATAAGTGCTGGTGGGTCGGCAACTGCCGCACGTGCAATTGCAAGAAGCTGTCTCTGTCCCTGACTTAAATTTGCTCCATCACCAGTAAGCATTGTATCATATCCATCAGGAAGTCTTGTGATAAAACTATGTGCATTGGCAAGTTTTGCAGCCTTTATGATTTCCTCATCTGTTGCATCAAGCTTACCATACTGTATATTTTCTTTTACTGTTCCAGTAAAAAGGTGTGTATCCTGTAAAACAATACCAAGTGAACGTCTTAGGTCATTTTTCTTTATCTTATTTACATTGATTCCATCATATCTTATCTTACCATCCTGAATATCATAAAATCTGTTTATAAGATTTGTGATCGTTGTCTTTCCTGCACCTGTTGCCCCTACAAAAGCTATCTTCTGACCCGGTTTTGCATAAAGAACGATATCGTGAAGTATCATCTTGTCATCATTGTAACCAAAATCAACGTGATCAAATACTATGTCACCTCTCATATGCGCATATGTTGTTGTTCCATCATCCTTATGAAAATGCTTCCACGCCCACATTCCTGTATGTTCCTCAGTCTCAATGATCTCACCATTCTCATCTTCTTTTGCATTTACAAGCTCAACATATCCGTCATCTACCTCTGGCTCCTCGTCAAGAATTTTAAATATTCTGTCTGCACCTGCAAGAGCCATTACGATAGCGTTAAGCTGCTGACTCATCTGGTTTATAGGCATTGAAAATGATTTATTAAATGTAAGGAAACTTACAAGACCACCTATTGTAAATCCTCCTATGCCATTAAGTGCAAGTATTCCACCGACCATTGCACAGAGCACATAGCTTATATTTCCAAGCTGTCCATTTATCGGCATAAGGATATTGGCAAATTTATTGGCATTGTTCGCACTGTCAAACAACTGGTCATTTAACTTGTCAAAGCCCTCTATACTCTCTTGCTCATGACAGAATACCTTGACTACCTTCTGACCTTCCATCATCTCCTCGACATAACCATTTAACTTACCTATATCTCTCTGCTGAGCCATAAAGTAAGAACCACTTAGTCCTCCTATTTTCTTTGTAACTACTAATGTAACACCGACCATTACAAGTGTCAGTATCGTAAGTGGAACATTAAGTATGAGCATATAGATAAATACACTTACGATAGTTATCGCACTTGATATGGCCTGTGGGATACTCTGGCTTATCATCTGACGAAGTGTATCTATATCATTTGTGTAAAGCGACATGATATCTCCATGTGCATGTGTATCAAAATATTTAATAGAAAGAGTTTCCATCTTATTAAACATTTCTATTCTTAGCCTTTTAAGAGTTCCCTGCGTAACATATATCATAAGCCTGTTATATAAAAATACGCCTATGACTCCTACTGCATAAAATATTCCCACTTCAGTTATCTTTGAAAGAAGTTTTGAAAAGTCAGGGTCAGAACTCTTTGACAAAGGCATGATATATTTATCAATAAGTGTCTGCGTAAACATAGTTCCCTGATTAGTAGCAAATACACTTACAATTATTCCAATTACCACTATAATGCAGTGTATCCAATAATATTTAAATACATATTTCATCAATCTGACAAAAAGCTTGCCGGGATTTTCTATTTTTGCACCCGGTTTTCCAGATCCCATTGGTCCTTTAGCCATAAAACATTATCCTCCTCTATTATTTTTCATCAAAATCGGCATTGCCGTTTACCTGAGATTCATATACTTCCTTATAAATCTCATTATTCTTAAGAAGTTCATCTGATGTTCCAAATCCATTTACACAACCGTCTTCCATAACGATTATCTTATCGCAATCCTTTATACTTGAGACTCGCTGTGCGATGATTATCTTTGTCGTTCCAGGTATCTCCTCTGCAAATGCCTTTCTTATCTTTGCATCAGTTGCAGTATCAACGGCACTTGTCGAATCGTCAAGGATAAGTACCTTAGGCTTCTTTATCAGTGCTCTTGCTATACAGAGTCTCTGTTTCTGTCCACCTGAAACATTGTTACCACCCTGCTCGATATATGTATTATAACCGTCAGGCATTCTGTCAATAAATTCATCAGCACATGCAAGTTTGCATGCTCTTATACATTCTTCATCTGTCGCATTTTTATCACCCCAGCGAAGATTTTCAAGTATAGTTCCACTAAACAGCACATTTTTCTGAAGTACAACTGCAACCTCATCCCTTAGCGTCTCAATATCATACTCTCTTACATCAACACCACCGATTTTTACGGCTCCGTCAGTAACATCATAAAGACGGCTCAAAAGGTTTACAAGACTTGACTTCGCACTTCCTGTTCCTCCTATTATACCTATTGTCTGCCCTGACTTTATCTTAAGATCTATATCTTTAAGAACAGGAGTCTTTGCTTCTTTTTTATAACTGAAGTTTACATGCTCAAATGATATATCACCATTTTTAACTTCCATAACAGGATCGTCAGGATTTGTTATGTCGGGCTTCTCATTTATTACCTCACATATACGCTCTGCACTTGATACACTCATTGTTATCATTACGAATACCATTGAAAGCATCATAAGACTCATAAGTATGTTCATGCAATATGCAAGAAGCGTTGAGAGATTACCTATCTCCATATTTCCACCGACGATAAGTTTTGCACCTACCCAGCTTATTATAAGTATACAACTATAAACTGTAAGATTCATAAGAGGCATATTGTAGGCAACTGTCTTTTCAGCTTTTATAAACATCTTATAGACATTTTCGCTTGCTTTTGTAAATTTCTTCTGTTCAAAACTTTCTCTTGAATAAGCCTTTACAACTCTTATTGCATTTATATTTTCCTGAACACTTTCATTGAGCTTATCGTACTTTTTAAATACCTGATCAAAATATTTCATAGCAACCTTTATGATAAGCGCAAGAAAACATCCAAGTATTATAACTGCAATAAGATAGATTGATGCAATTCTTGCATTTACATAAAATGACATTGCCATAGCACAGATAAGACTCGCCGGTGCTCTCATGCACATACGTAGAATCATCTGATACGCATTCTGAACATTTGTCACATCAGTTGTAAGTCTTGTTACAAGACCTGATGTACTAAACTTATCAATATTAGAGAAACTGAAAGTCTGGATGTTGTCATACATAGCCTTTCTTAAGTTTCTTGCAAATCCCGTTGATGCACTTGCACCATATTTTCCACCCATTGCGCCTGCCCAAAGGCTTAATAACGCTGTTAATACCATAAGTGCACCCATAAGGTAAATATGAGTAAGATTACCCTTTTGCACACCATCGTCAATTATTGACCCCATTATCAATGGAATGATAGTTTCCATGATAACTTCCAAAATCATAAATACAGGAGTAAGAATTGAATCTTTTTTAAATTCTTTAACCTGTGCGCCTAATGTTTTAAGCATTTTTGTCCTCCTTATAATTTATTAATTAAGAACATGATATTTTCAATGTTCTAATCCACTCTCTTATGGCATCATCCCATCCTCTGTCCAATGTCTTATCCATTGTAAATTCTTTGTGAGTGATACCTGTGACCATTGTAAGCTCACCTTTCTCAAATTTTATCTGAAGATACATATCTGGCATTTCGCTTAAATACTTTGATAAAACACCACTATTTTCAAGAATTTTTTTTGCTGCCCTATGGCTCGCTTTAAGTGATATCTTCATATACTCAGGTGTCTTTTTTCCTTTTATATAATTAAATAAAAAATCTCTTGCCTCTCCCCAATATAAAAGATCCGGCAATTGATTTTCTTTTTCATCGTCATCATACCAATCTAAATTTCTTTTTCCATTTATTTCAAACATGGCAAATGTTACCACTTTTGAATCTTCAAGTAAAAACTCATCAAATGTCGCTTTTAACAATAGATGAGCCATCGTAATTTTTATATCATTTATTTTTAAACTTAACATAAAATCTCAACTTTCTGTAAATACTATTTGTACGACAACAAAGACAGTGATATCTGTATTGAAACAGTATCTTTTTGAATCAAAAGTTTTCTTTTAAAACATAAACGATTCCATAGTGTAGTGTATCATTGATACACTACACCAGCCTGTCAGTTGTCTTTATATATATGTAACTGCAAACTGCCGGCATTTATTCTGTGTGTTCCGTGCACTTAACACAGTTTGATCCGCGCCATAAAGTGCACAGAAATGAGGTTTATTATGAAAAAAAATGCTGAAATGATGAGAGAAGTTGCTTCACTTTGCAGCAAATACTGCAGCTGTGATGACTGTGGATGTGGTTCTAAGAATTCAACATCAGCAAATGCTTCCTGTCAGAACTGCACACATTATGACAAGGAAAATGTATGCGATATCGATCTCTATGAAGAAATCGTTACTAATCATCAGTTATAATGCTGTAATTTTCGCATCATCTAAAAAATGTATCTGAATAAATCAATGCGTTTTTTAAAGTGTGCTTTATCATTTATGATAAGGCACACTTTTTTATCTGTTTTTTCAATTTTATCATTACCATGAGGCATTCTGTATCCTATACTGCAATTCGTTATCGCCCTACAAATACAGCTATACTTCTAGGCTGCATCATATATTCACGATATGTTCCACTCTCCTGTTTTACTTTCCTTCTTCGTTTTATTTTTTTAGGAATTTTTAAAAACTCACCGATAGATGTATCAACCGCCGGATACCACTTTCTACCAACTGCCGGATTTGGAAGTTCAAACACTTTTCTTTCCCAGAACATATTGAACGCTATGTATATATCATCATCTTCTTCTTCGCCATACTTTCCACTTAAAAGTATCCCTAACATACGACTGTAATTTGAGAAGTCTGCTCTCCACGCCTGAGTGCCATGAATTGAGATATCAGGAATACCAACACCCTTTGTATCAAGCATTGTAAAAGGATTTTTTTTATGAAGAATACAATGCTCTTTTCTAAATGATATAAGATTTTTCACAAATTCTAATATATCAAGCTCTGATTTTGTATGCTTCCAGTTAAGCCATGTTATATTGTCATCATGGCAGTATGCATTATTGTTTCCAAGCTGAGAATTTCCAAACTCATCACCTGCAAGAATCATAGGTGTTCCCTGACTACACAAAAGCATCACAAACGCATTTCTTATCTGATTCATCCTGCTGCGCATAATAGCACGCTTCCTTGTTTTCCCTTCAATCCCACAATTCCAGCTATAATTAAATTCGGTTCCATCCCTGTTGCTTTCACCATTTGTCTCATTGTGTTTTATATCATATGAAACAAGATCCATAAGAGTGAAACCATTAACATGCGTAATAAAATTGATTATCGAATAAACTGATGAATTTCTTTTAAATCTTTCCGAAAAAGTCTGAACCATTCCCTCATCACTTTTTAAGAATCGTCTGGCATCATTCATAAATCCTTCATTATACTCTGCAAGCATATGATCATTCACAGCCCCGGTATCACGAAGCATGTTTTCATCCCAGTAAGAAGTCATAAGCTTGACTCCTGATATGATCGGATCAGATACAAGTGATATTGCAGGCATAACCTCCTGATTTATCCTAAAACCATCTATATGATAATTGATAACCCAATGTCTTAGACAATCAGTCATAAGACACAGATTTGTGCCCGGCATAAAATATATATCCATAAGTACCTCAATACCTGCCATATGCATCTGTCTGACAAATTTTTTAAACTCTATGTCCGAATGTACAGGATCTGACGCATAAGAAGATTTTGGCGATAAATAATATGTATTTTTAGTACCATATCCCCAATAATTTATCTTATGCTTTATCTCCTGCTCTTTGTCTTCTCCCTCTGACAAAGGCATATATTCGTCATAACAAAGTTCATCAAACTCATAGCATGGCAAAAGCATAACAGCATTTATTCCAAGTTCTTTTAAATAAGGTATCTTTTCTGCAATACCTAAATACATTCCCTTATCTTTAACTTTTGAAGAAGAATGTTTTGTAAATCCCCTCACATGAAGCTGATACATGATAACTTCACTGAAATCTCTTCCCGGCATGACATCATCCTGCCAGTCAAATTCCTCAAGACATATCCCTGCACGAAGATAATCATTTCCCCGCCTTTTCCCCCACTTTTCACGACCATGTATTATCTGTGCGTATGGATCAACAAATTCCTCCCCGTCAGCCTCATACATATACTCATATTCTTCTGACAAAACTTTACCGATATCACAGGTCTCATCATCCCTGATTCCCGTAATCGTCAAAAAATAAACGCTTCCCTTTTTATATTCATCTTTCAAAGGAATAACTGCCGCCGGAAGTTTTCTTCCTATACGATAAAGTTTCAGAGCACACTCTTTTTTGTCTGGCAGATAAACTGCAAACTGTACTCCCTTGACCACTTTGGTAACTCCGAGTGTCAGTGTATCTCCGGGCTGAACATTAAACAACTCCTTTGACATGTTCATTTTCTCCATTCAATTTGTAAAATTTAACTATCAGCGCATAATTTGACTGCAAATATCAAACTAGCGTTTGTATAATAACCTGTAATATTCTTATATTACTACAAAATTCCATTATCTGCAAAACATTATTTGTTAAATATTTGTGTTCACCATATAAACAATAAATAAACTATTAAAATAAATTTCCCCTACACCCTTGCAAAATAGCCATTTTTCTGTAAAATAAAAAGAGTTGTGATAGTTAATGATTTAAGAAAGGAAACATTTAAATGATACAAGCCAGCAATATAACACTGCGCCTTGGAAAAAAGGCACTTTTTGAAGATGTAAACATTAAATTTACAGAAGGAAACTGTTATGGTCTTATCGGTGCAAATGGTGCCGGAAAGTCAACATTCTTAAAGATCCTCACTGGAGAGATAGAGCCTAGTAAGGGTGAAGTTATCATAACACCCGGTCAGCGACTTTCATTCTTAAAACAGGATCATTTCAAATACAATGAATTTGTTGTTCTCGATACAGTCATTATGGGTAATGAGCGTCTTTACCAGATAATGAAAGAAAAAGATGAGATATATGCAAAGGAAGATTTTTCTGAGGAAGATGGTATCAAAGCCGGAAAACTTGAAGAAGAATTTGCCAATATGGATGGTTGGAATGCAGAATCCGATGCAGCTACACTCTTAAACGGACTCGGGCTTCCTACTGACATTCACTACAAAAAGATGAGTGAACTTCCTGACAGTGACAAAGTCAAAGTCCTGCTTGCACAGGCACTTTTTGGAAATCCTGATATTCTTCTGCTCGATGAGCCTACAAACCATTTGGATCTTGATGCCATCGACTGGCTTGAAGAATTTCTTATAAATTTTGATAATACTGTTATTGTTGTATCCCATGACCGTTATTTCCTAAATAAAGTCTGCACACATATAGCTGATATTGATTATGCTAAGATACAGCTCTATGCAGGTAACTACGATTTCTGGTATGAATCAAGCCAGCTGATGATCAAACAGATGAAGGAAGCAAATAAAAAGAAAGAAGAAAAGATTAAAGAACTTCAGAACTTTATCCAGAGATTTAGTGCAAATGCCTCTAAATCAAAACAGGCTACATCACGTAAACATGCTCTTGAAAAGATCCAGCTTGACGAAATGAAACCTTCAAGCCGTAAATATCCATATATTGATTTCAGACCTGACAGAGAAATTGGTAATGAAGTTCTCACTGTTGAACATATCTCAAAGACCATTGATGGTGTCAAAGTACTTGATGATATTTCATTTGTTATAAACCGAGAAGATAAAGTAGCATTTGTCGGAAGCAACACTATCGCTGCAACTACCCTCTTCCAGATACTTACAGGTGAGATTGAACCTGATGAAGGTACATTCAAATGGGGTGTAACAACAAGTTTTTCTTACTTTCCTAAAGACAATACTGAACTTTTTGACAGAGACGAAACTATCGTAGACTGGCTTATGCCTTTCTCACCAGAAAAAGATCCTACTTATGTAAGAGGCTTCCTCGGCCGTATGCTCTTCCCAGGTGAAGATGGTGTAAAGAAAGTCAATGTACTCTCCGGTGGTGAAAGAGTCCGTGTTATGCTCTCAAAAATGATGATACTTGGCTCAAATGTACTTGTTATAGATGAACCTACAGCTCATCTGGACATGGAATCTATCACTGCACTTAATAATGGACTTATAAAATTCCCTGGTGTGATCCTCTTTACTTCACAGGACCATCAGTTTATACAGACTATCGCTAACCGTATTATGGAGATCACTCCTGGCGGACTTATCGACAAACTTACAACTTATGATGAGTATCTTGAAAGCGATGAGATGGCTAGAAAGAGACAGATCCTCTCAGTACAGAGTGACGATGAGGATTAAAACATAAAATAAATACTTATCCGCTCATATGAATGCAATTTATTATTGATAAATGCAAAAAGAAGCTGCCGCTTCACGATTTTTTAATCGTTAAAGCGGCAACTCCTTTTTTACTCTTTATACAGAAGTCTCTCTATTATAAATCTAGGTCTTTCCTTGACCTCCATATATATTTTTCCTATATACTCCCCGATAATACCAAGCGAAAGAAGGATAAGTCCGCCAATCCCCCATAATGATATAACGATAGTCGTCCATCCCTGAACAGGATGACCTAAGAACCAGACTGCAAGAAAATATATAAGCATGATAATACTTATCGTAAATACCAAAGTCCCCAATGATGTTATCATCCTTATCGGTTTGACACTGCATGATGTTATACCATCAACAGCAAATGAAAGCATTTTCTTTAACGGATATTTTGATTCACCAGCAAACCTTTCATGTCTTTCATAGTATACAACATCTGTCTCATATCCAATCATAGGAATTATTCCTCTAAGGAAAAGATTAACTTCCTTGTACTTAGCAAGTCCCTCCAATGCCCTTTTACTCATAAGTCGGTAGTCAGCATGATCCTGTAATGTATCTGCTCCCATAAACTTCATAAGCTTATAAAACGCATGTGCCGTTCCTCTCTTAAAAGCTGTATCAGTAGCCCTCGTAGAACGCACGCCATATACGACATCCTTACCCTCATTAAACTTATCAATAAACTGTTCAATAACACCCACATCATCCTGAAGATCAGCATCAAGCGATATAGCAGCATCTGCATAATCTTTTGCTGTCATAAGCCCCGCAAGAAGTGCATTCTGATGTCCTTTGTTATGAGCAAGATTTATACCGGTAAAAATCGGATCAGACTCATGCAGATCAGTAATAATATTCCAGGTATTATCCTTAGAACCATCATTTACAAAAGCAATCTTGCTCTTGTCGCTTATCTTACCATTTTTCATAAGCCCCGTCATAATATTTTTAAGCTGCTTCGATGTCTCTGGTAAAACTTCCTGCTCATTATAGCATGGAATTACAAGCCATATTATTTTTTTCATATATAAATTCCCTATCCTTATAATTTTCTACTTAAACATTGTGCCGAGTACCTGATTCACAAGTTTTCCATCAGCCTTGCCCTTAACTTTCGGCATAAGAACCTTCATTATCTTACCTTTATCCTTTGCTGTTGGCTCAGAAATCTCAAGCTCATTAAGAACGCTTTCTATAACAGTCTTAATCTCTGCCTCATCCATCATCTTTGGTGCATACTCTTCTAATACCTTGATCGTATAATTGCACTCCTCTATCACATCTGTTCTATCCGCTGGTGTCATCTCTAAAGTTTCCTTTGTCTGCTTGATAAGCTTTAATATGATCTGATCACCCTCTGCGTCTGTAATTTCTTCTCTCTTATCTATCTGAAAATTCTTGAGTGCGGTAAGAAGACTTGATAAAACAGCTTTTCTCTCTTTATCTCTTGCCTTCATTGCAGCCATCATTTCGCCTCTTATAAAATCTACTTTATTCATCGTACATTCCTCCTATATATTACTATTTTATCATGCATCTAAACAGAACATTTTTAGTTACTGCCTACTCACATTTTATTTTATATGAGAAATTTGTCAAAAATTCATATAAAACAAAAATCGCAGAATAATCCAATGAAAATTCTACGACCTTTAAACTGGGCTACAAGGATTCGAACCTTGA
>CAKRFY010000032.1 GCA_934320895.1 uncultured Lachnospiraceae bacterium
TAATTCTCCTTTTATGAACACATTATATCATTTTAAAACACGTTTGTCTACATTTTCAATCACTTAAAAATTCTCCTCCAAACCATCTTTCTATCATTGTTCCAAACATTTGCTCTACTTCATAGTTTGTCAGCTTCAAACTATATATTTTTTTATTTAGTCGTCCCTCTGTACGAAACGCCTCTATCCGTAGATAACCACTTGCAAGCAACAGACTCCAAACGGCATCCTTATTTGTTTTTAATTGTTCAAATACTATCTGCTCATCAATATTTTTTTCAACAATGCCGCCAGCCATCAATGTTTCCATTGTCTTTTTTATTTCTGCCGAACCTGTTCTTACAAGTTCATTTACCAATCCATTAGAACTTGAATCTGCCCAATATGTTTCGTATTTTTTAAATTTAAGATAATTGATTATTGACCACGGATTATAAATATCTTTTTTGTCTCCAAATACAAATCCGTCATACCATGACTTTACTTTCTTTTTTTCAGCTGAAAGCCCCTGCTCGTCAAGTGCATTAAATACTTCTTCCTCAGTAAAACCAAATGCAGTATTATACTGATTTGATGTTGTGGTAACAACTACAAGATTGTTTAAATCCGAAAAAATACTTTCTTTTGAAATAGTCTCGGCTAAAGCCGAGCCATTAGAAGTTTGCGAAGCAAACTTCCTAACAGCTGAATATTCAGCTGTTGTAATTCCTGTCATTATACCTCGTTCAAGATAAGGATTTGTTTTAAATGTTAAGTTAAATAAACTTCTGGTAAATGCAACAAGTTCATCCCAATACCCACTTACATACGCTTCCTGCATAGGCGTATCATATTCATCAAGAATAATTATCACTTTTTTGCCATAGTAACGACTTAAATAGTTTGACAAATCATTTACTGCCTTCTGTGCTATTTCATCACTCATATCAGGACACACAGACTTAAATTGTATTTTTTCATGATATCCCTCCAACACTAATATACTAATAATATTTTTATGAAACATCTCTAATAAAAATATGATAACATTCCATAAAAACAAAGTAAAGATAATCATATGTTGAATAAATTTCACGTCCATACTTACCATAATTTTTCATGCCCGATGAATCATAACAAAGTGCTCCTAAATCAAGAGGATATTCGCAATCCACTTTGCTGCTTGTTCATAACATTATTCTTCGATAGAAACTTTATATTCATCATCAAAATTTACACTAATTTTCTCCGTTTTTTGTATAACCTCAGGTTTTGGATCTATCACCCATTTTTTGAAATGAAATATAAGTGCTACAAACAGTATAAGTAATACTATAAGCTCAATATATCCTGTAAATGACAAATGAAATTTATCATCTTCTATATCATCTGTCTGATAACTTTCTTCAGCTTCTTTTTCCTCATCCATTTCCTTAAAGATTTCTTTTAAAACATCTGCACTTGTATCATTTTCTTCCACATAAGCATGATTTATAGCTTCATGTGTTTCATTCTCCTCATCACTATTTTCAGTATCATTGATGCCGTTTTTAATCTTTTCGCCACAATAACTGCAAAATCTTTGTTTATCACCCACCGGTTTTCCACAATAACTACAATACATATTTTTCTCCTTGTTTTCATCTCTTATATTCTTTTTCATAACACTTCATTTGCCATATCTATTTACAATTAGAATCACTGCAGGTCTATAAGTTCATATACCCAGTTTCCATCTTCCCTATAAAGAATAAGTTCAAAGTTAAGTCTTATCTTTGCCCCGACAAAATTTTCAGTATCCACATAAGACTTGACATAAAATTCATTTCCAATAGGTGCCATTGAGCTGGAATTACTTGTTACCGTTCCATCACCATATGGTGGAAATACCGCTGTTGCCGGACAATCCAGTTGTTGTTTTATTGCTTCTTTTGCACAAGTATATACTTCCAGATAATCCTGATTGCCATCCACAATATCCTTAAGTCCATGTGCTGCATCTATCGTATCATTAAGCACCTGTTTTGGATTATCTGCACAACCTGTAAGCCCCATACTCACAATGCACAGCATACACATTACAATGCACTTTTTTACTGCTGCCATAGTATTTATCCTCCTCTCACTGAATTATCCAAGTTTCTGATTTCTCACTTCTGCCAACAGATCATAATTGTAATATTCAACATCATTGAGATATTTTTTTACATTACTGTCAAACTTTTTAGAGTCATATTTTGGTGTATACCAGTCTTTATTCTCAAAATAATCTTTCAGTTCAGGATATTTTGTATTGCTTTTATGATCCAAAAATCTTCTTCCCTCTCTAGCACATATCTCATTTATCGCAAACTGAATTGTTTTCAGATCTAATTTTTCTATATCACTCTTTTTTAACTTCTCCACATCTGAATACGGCAATATATACGAATCACTGTCATCCCATCTGGCATCGATTGCTTCCTGTGATATGTCATCGTCGTCATAATAGTCTTCTGAATCGTCCGTATCATCATAATAATCAGAGTCGTCATAATCTTCCGAATCAGTGTCATCATAATCAGCATTGTCATCATTTGAGTTCTCATTGTCAGAAGAATCAGCAGCATCGTCATCATTCATTGAAATAATCTGTTCTCCCGCCATCTTTGCTTTTTCTGCATCCACCAAAGTTATATCATTTATCTTATTTTCCTCAAATTTAATTCTCATATAATAACGGTCATTCTGAGCATAAATTATTCCCCTGCCTTCGTATACTAATCCATTATGCTTATAACCATAAGGCAGTTTTGATAAAGCATCATTATAATCCTGACCATATGTAAGTCCAATTATATTGTATTTAGTTCCATTATTTATGGATACACCATCGATATTTCCATCATTGTCATAATCTGTTACTGACCATGAATAATTTGACAAATATTTAATTTTTATTGCATCTTGTAATATTTCTTCCATATCATCATCTGCATTTATACAATATTTTTCTTCTATCGTTGATATTTTTTCATCCATTAACGATATAATATTCCTATTTGCACCTTCCGGCAGATAACTTGCATATACGGTATTCATAAATTTTTCCAGGTTAAGGATATTTTCATCTTTTCCATCTACTCCAAAATATGTATAAGTCACCTTACCATTTTTACAAATAAACTGTATTTTTATTCTTGAGTTTTTGCCGTTATATACACCATTTTCAGCAGTATATTCCACAATATTACTACCATCATCTGCTCTAAAATATTCCCATTTTTCATCATCACAATATTGTCCTAATACCTGACCATAACTAAATTTTTTGTAATCATTGTAATGAGCTTTTTTTACCATATTGATATAACCTAAACCATTATCATTTTCTGTATCTTCTTTAAAATATCTGTTATACCCGGCAAGCACAGCTATTATTATCAGAAAACAGGCTATTATTATTTTTGCAGCAAGCCTAAAATTATGTTTTCTATGCATCTTTGACTTATTTGGTTGATACGGTGCAAAGTTTTGAGTTACCTTTTCAACTTTCCAACCACAATCACTGCAAAAATACTGTCCACTTTTTAATGTTTTTCCACATTTGGGACAAAATTTAATTTGATCTTCTTCCATTCTTCTTTTCCTCTACTTTTTCATTTATCGCCTATCGCCTAAAAAATAGCAATTTAAGTATAGCGACAGGAATAAGTATCCACCCGAACATAACACCTACCACTAATTTTTTTGACATGATACTTCCCATCGTACCTATCATTACATAATTAGAATATACTGTATAACCTGCAGCCCAGTATCCCAAAATAGCATAAATTATTAAAAGCATATCTTTCTCCTCCTCTGTATCATCTTTCTTCAATTATACAATCTATAACCGACACTATTTGTCGTTGTTTATATTTTTTGTAATAAAAACCCCAAACATATCATCTGGTATTATAACTTAAATTTTTATTTTAAATATGATATCAAATGACATGTAAGGGGTTGTAATAATGATTTTAACGCGATCTTAATACTGTTAACGAAATACTTCATCCTATGCGTAAATATGAATGACTTTTAGATTTACGCAGGTTATTTTTTATATGTTCCCGACATATCAATATACAAATCTGATGTATGACCTTTCTGTTTAATAACTATTTTCTTTTTATATACCTTAATTTTAATAGTCATCTTTTTCTTTTTTCCCTCATAACTATTTTTCCCTACCTTATAAATTGTCAACTCCTCATATCCAACAATTCTATCATCAGTTTCCGAATTCGGATATGAATTCATTTTAGAAAGAACCAGCGTTCCTTTATATGCACTTTTCTTTTTTAATGTAGCTACATATAATTCTATACATCCATTACTTTTTCTTTCTTTAGAATAACTTCCCGTATAATTTATTGCTGCCTCTGCTTTCTTGCTTACTAAGCCTTCTCCACCTTGAATCACCAAAACTGCTGCCACTCCCGCCAGGCTTATGGTCTTTCTTTGTTCAAGCCATGTATAAAGCCTGAGCACCCTATAACTCTTACTGTATCTCATTAAAAAATCCCCCTTATCACTTTTCTGGTCATATGCTAACAAATTGGCTTTACAACTTTGTAATAGTGATTTCAGGGGGATTATTTCACGATTTTTTGGCTTTAAGCTTATTAACATTTCTGACTTTCAGCCATGTCATTTTTTATTTGTCGAGCGGATATTCACAATCCGCTCTGCTACTTGATAGTGTTAAATTCAATCTTTTTATATTCGTATTCCTGGCTTACACTTTTTATAAATGTGTCACACTCTCCTTTTAAGTTTCGTTGTTGTCTGTAGTTATCTTTTTTGCTTTTCTGTCCGTTTTTATCTTCATTTTCCGTTTCAGCAAAATTGTCCCAGATGCCTTTTTGTTCTGTTATTTTATTTTTTATCAGTATCAGTAAGTCTGTTATTTTTCCTTTAACCCTGGTGTTTTCGGCATTCTTTTCATTTTCTATGCACATTCTTCCGGCTTCGAGATATGTTTCCACCGCCCGATTTTCTTCTTTTATCATCACAAACATATCCCCTGCGTTTATTATCTCATTTATTTTACGCCATGCTTTAGATTCCTTCTCATTTTTATATCTTTCTATGGCAGAGTTTAAATATTCCCCGACATACGATCTAGTTTTATTATAGCTGCCATATCTTTCATTTTGAGCCAAATATTCATCCGTATGTATTTTTTCTAAAGTGCCACTTTCTGTCAATAAATCTGCCTGTATTAATCTTTCTGTCTGTTTATGGCTCTTTGTCTTTGCCACAACAATTTTTTCCAGAAGCTGCATATATTTATCATCAGTTTTTTTCATCACTCCCCTATCGCACATATCATTCATTATTTTATATATTTTTTCAAGACACATATCTTCCATATCGTATTTTTCTGCATCTTTGTAATCATCTGCTGTCTCCTGCCATATCCTGACTTCTTCTTTAGCACTGTTTCTCTGATGCTTTAGGTGATATTCTGCAATCGCCATATAGTTACATTCTTTTCTAATCGCTTCTATTAGTTCATTATTTCTTTCATATCCATCACTGTCTATATCAATATCCACGGATAATCTTACTTTTATTTCTGCTTTGTAAATGATACCCCTGATATATTCATCACTGATACCACAGACAGCATATAAATCTTTTGCTTTCTCTATATACTTCATTGCCTTTTTTACACTAGCATCATCATCTTTATAATCTGTTAAAGTTTGTGACAGATTTGCCAGCAGTATTATATGATATTTGGCAAATGAATCTTTCTGTTTGTACTTTTGTATTATACAGTTCACCAGCTTTTCTTTAAATTCTTCATTCTGCCAGTTATCTATCCTCTCAATAATTTTTGTGGCTTCTTCATACGATATAGACTCTTTTTCTATATATTCATATATGAAATCAAATATCTCCTGCTCTATTTCACTATCTCCAAGCATTTCATAATATTTTATACATTCTTTCCATAAATCATTGGTATCTTTTTCAATAATATACATTTTATAATATGCCGCTATTATATATCTGATAGCATATTCATCTCTTTCTTTGTCTGCCCCTTTCTTTTCAAATGAGATAAGTTCCATCGCATATTTTTTTGCTTCTACTACATTTTTCATTTCTATAAAAATACTAATAAGTTTAAGGCAGATAGCACATGAATAACCTATAAGACAGTCTCCATTTTCCAAACGTTTCCTGTCTTTATCAAGCACACTTTTGTATGCTGCTATGGCTTTATCATATTTTCCTGTTTTTTTATACATTTCGGCAATATTGTCCATGGCTGTTTCTAATAATTCCTCACCATCTTTATATGCTTTTTTATAAAACTTTTCAGCCTCTGCATATTTTCCGGCTGCCTCTAATTTCATTGCATACTCTGTACAAGTTATATCGTCAAACCACAATTTTGTCGTACCATTTTCATCTGTTATACTCATATCAGATGTATCTGTATCTTCATTTTTTCTAAGTTCAGTAAGTATCTTCTGATATTCATATGCCTTATCCGTATCAGCATAATATTTATTTTTATACACTGATATAAAATCTGAGTCTGAATAAAAATCAAATATTTTTTTATACAAACTCTCTTTTTCAGCAATATCATAATCTGTTTCTGACATTCTCTCTGCCGCTTCTTCGTACATCCTGACTAGCAGATCATAAATCTCATCCACTTCTCTGATTCTTCCGACAGAATCGTCATGTTCTTCTTCCATGCTTATTTTTTCAACTTCGATATTTTGCACTATATTATTTTCTTCTAACAAATGCCATGTTTCGCTCGCCGCATCTATATATTCTTTTACTATATAGTTATAGTTATTTGTCGTATACTTTTCTGATTTACAATCTGCTTCATTGCAGTTTATATTACTAAAAATTATTGTATTACTATCACTCGCATTGCAATAATTTATCGCATGATTTTTTTCGCTCATAGATTTGTTGATGTAATATATTACCTGTTGAAGCATACTTTTTATATCTGCTAAACTCTTTTTAACGGAATTATTTTCAAAAAAATTTATGCCACTGTTTACTAAAGCATTACTTATCTTTTTTCTGTATATCTTCTGAATTATGTCTGCCGCCTTTTCATCATCATATTTTTTGCATATTTCCAATGCTTTTTCAAGCTGTGGCTCTCTTCCATACTTTAGACAAAGTTCTGCATATCTTGTACTTTCTCCCGTAAGCCTTTCCATAAATACTTTAAGCATCCTGCGCCTGATTACTTTTTCTGCATGACTTTCAGTTTTTTTGCTTATATATTTAATCATCCCCTCGACTATCACAGGACATTTTTCAGCACTTGGTGGGATATTTTTGTACAAAATATCCTGTATAACCTGATGAAGCGATATCTTTTTATTTTTTTCGTCATACTCTATCCATCCTCTTTTTACAAGCCTTTCCAGATTGATTTTAACCGAGCCTGATTTATATATTTTCTCATACTCTTCTTTTAAAATCCTCATTCCAGCAAATAGAGACAAACTGCTTATAAGTTCTTTCTCCCTATCATTAAGATCTGATATATCAAATAATATTTCAATATGGCTATTTACACTGTTAAATCTCAGTTTTCTATCTTTTCTCTGCTTTATACCTATATCCTCAGTATTTGTCACACCCTCTTTTTCAAGAAATTTTTCGTACAAAGCCCTTGGCTCATCACAGGTATTTTTAAGATATTTTGCTATCAATTCCACTGTCATCGTATGTCTATCAACATACTCTATCAACTTTTCTATATATCCAGTTTCTTCATCAGTGTACGCAATATCATTATACAAATAAAATATTTCCAACAGATCCTTTATATCAGTCATTTTATCTATATTTATCTGCTTATAATTGTAGTCTCTGAAATCCATTCTTGTCGTTATGATAAATTTTGCCGGACACTTAAATAAATTTTCAAGTTCTTCATCAAACTCTACATCAAAATTATCTATTATTATAAGATCATCAGGCGTTGCCGTCTTTTCAAGTATTTTTATTTTTCTTTTAAAGTAATCATCATCACTTTCTTTTTCATCACGCTCAATCTTGTTTATGTTTATCTCATTATTTACAAGTGTTTTTATATCTTTCTCATATACTGCAAATGTAACTGTATTATATTTTTCTCTATACCGTGCTGCATACTGCTTTGCCGTTTCCGTTTTCCCTATACCGCCCATTCCTGACAAAAATACAAGCTGGTTATCAAAAAGTATTTTATCAATATCAGAAAGTTCATCTTCCCTTCCAATAAAATATGCAGAATTGTATTGAAATGAATCAAGCAGGTATACTCCATTTATATCGGACAATCTTATAAGTTTATCTAGTTTGTCTATAACCAGGGTTATCTCCTGCCAGCGTGATGCAGTTGCCGTCGACAATGTATTTTTCAAAAAAGCAGTTATTTCCCTGTATATCACAGGCTGATATTTTTCACTTGCAAACTGCATTTTATCATATTCATATACACTCGATATCCTACAGTCACTTATATCCGCAGTTCTCCCAAATATTTTATAAAAAAGCACTGCACCGATAGAATAAATATCCGTATGAAATCCCATTTTTCTGATGTTTCCCTGAATCTGCTCAGGTGCAGAAAATCCCTTTGAAAATGATAATCCGTTTTTTCCACTCTCAACAAGTTCATCTGTAGTTGTAACAGAATCAAAATCAAAGAGAAGAATATGTTCAGCACTCTCAGGAAGAATAAATATATTTTCAGGCTTTATATCAAGATGAAGATAACCATGGTTATGATATTTTTTGATTATCTTAGCCAGACTTTTTATATGGGTAAATACTTCCTTTAAAGATTTATCTTTATATTTTCCATAATCCTCCCCCTCATCCAAAGTCATAAGGATATAAACTGTATTATTTTTTCTTATTATCTCTGCCGGATTTACTGTAGAATTTATAAGCCCGAAAGTCTGTTTCACTTTTACATTTTTCTTATATGATTGTATAAATTTTTCTTTTATATCTTCAAACTCATTTTCCTTTTGCTCAGATATTGAAAGGCTGTTGTCATCCTTCCTTTTTAAAAATAGATATGCCGGATAACACTCCTTCAATCTTATGTTGTGTTTCACGCCGATACTGTCATTATATATGGCACCATAAACAATGCAATTTGCTCCTCTACCCGCCTCTGATACTATCTCAATCCTTTTGTCATCCGATATTACAATTATACTTCCTATGCCCAATGCCTTTCTGTTATCTGCCATGCCTTTGTTACTCCCATTTTTTAATTTAACACCACGCTGGTGCAGCTTAAGTACAATACCTTAAAATACCATATCATTTTTCATCTAACCAGTTTGTAAAAGTGATTCTTTGCTTTTTTCCGTAATTTATTATATCATAGATTTATGAACGACAAAATCATCAGGCACAAAGTGCGACAGATACAAAGCATCTAAATTTTGGAGTTTCAAAAACTATGCAGAAATCCTGCACATAATATAAAAACCGGGGGCTACTATGGATAACAATTATACAAGATTTAATACCGACAGCATATCTGACTTTATCAATAATGATGAAGATGGTTCTGACCAGGCAATTTATTTTTTAAAAGATAAAAACTCATTCAGACCATTTGACCAGGGGCTAAAAGAACTATTCAAAATGAAAAATATTGATGTTGATTTATCAAATAACGATAAAATTGCTGATTTTCTTTATTCAAAATTAAAAGATATAAAGGCCAATATAGAAAAAGATACCGTAACTTCATGGTTTTCTGGCAAACAACGCCCAAAAGTAGAAGCAGGCAGCCGCATAAAAATGTACGAAATATGTTTTGCACTTAATTTAAATGAAGCTGAAACCATATGGTTTTTTCAACATGTCTATTATGACAGGGCTTTTAACTACCATACTATTGATGAAGCCGTATTTTATTTTGCCTTTTCTAACGGATTGACCTATATGGAATCACTTGATATCATAAATAAGATAAATGAAGCTGATGCACCTTCCGCCACAAACTATGAAGGCAATTATACACTGTTTGTCAAAAATCAGATAAACTCAATGAAAACTATTGATGAACTCACCACATTTTTGATTTCCAATAAAGGAAATTTTCAGTCATGGAATAAAAGCGCCGGCAATATGCTTAAAAGTCTTGCTGCTGAAATAACTATTCCTGCCTCAGCCAAAGAAAAAATAGACAAGCTCAAAAGAAACATAAGCCGTTTTCTATCCAGGCCATCTGATAAAACAGACCAATCAAAAAATTCTTTCTCAGGTAAAATTTATCTTGAAGATTATAATGACTGCGGTCTTATCGTCAAAGAGATCATTTATGATTCCATAAATAACAATTACGATACACAGTCTCAGTGCGAATATATAAAAGAGGTCATGAACAACAGAAATTTTATGAAAAATGCTTCTATACTCAGATACCTTGTCACAACCTCTGTCGGTGCTGGAAAAGATTCAACAATCCCATATATTGTGAGAAACAATTTTCCTTCAAAAAAGACAATGTCAGACCTTTTATCAGAAGATAAAATTTCAACTACAAAATCATATGATTCTATACGAAAACTTATTATACTTCTTGACTTTTATCGTTTCTGGGTAAATGTAAAGTTAAATTCTGAAAATGAATTTTACAAAGATTTAGATAAGGATAAACTTACAGAAATTTATATTGAAGAAGCGGGCAGCTGCCTTTATGATTGTGGATACGAAGATTTATATGCTGGAAATCCTTATGACTGGATTTTCCTCTGTGCCGCACATGCTGATGAGCCACTTGAATTTTTCAGATCATGTTTGTCTGACCTTTTACCTGATGAATAAAAATATCGGAGAACAAAGAGTCGCTTGCGACTCTTTCGCGCTTGAGCGGAATGCGTAGCATTTATTTCTTTTCCGCGAAATGCGCATCCTCACGGAGTGTTTTTTATGTTATAGGAAACGAGAAGTTTCCTATAACATAAAAAATGGAGCTGTCATTTTGAACAGCTCCGTTCTGCATATATATAATGAATACTTATGATTTCATTATATTATAATGTTCCATTATCAAAATAATCTATCTGCATCGCTTTTCTCACATCACTTAATGTAGCTGCTGCCTTTTTCTCAGCTGTCTCGCTGCCTTTTCTTAAAATATCATATACATCAGGAAGTCGTTTTTCCCATGATTTTCTTCTCTCTCTGATCGGCTCAAGTTCTGCCTGCATTACATTATTAAGGAATTTTTTGACTTTCACATCACCGAGTCCACCTCGTCTGTAATGATCTTTTAATTCATCAAGATTATTGTAGTCAGGTAAAAACTCCTCAAAATATTCTGGCTTGCAGAATGCATCAAGATAGATAAATACAGGATTTCCATCTACCTGACCCGGATCCTCAACTTTTATATGATTTGGATCTGTATACATTGACATTACTTTTGTCTTAATGTCTTTTGATTCATCTGAAAGATAGATACAGTTTCCGAGTGATTTACTCATCTTTGCTTTTCCATCGATTCCTGGAAGTCTTAAACATGCCTCATTATCAGGAAGTACGATCTTTGGATCTGTAAGTGTTTCTCCATACACTGAATTAAATTTGTGCACGATTTCCTTACACTGCTCTATCATTGGCATCTGGTCTTCTCCAACTGGAACAGTTGTTGCTCTGAATGCCGTTATATCTGCTGCCTGACTTATAGGATAACAGAAAAATCCTACTGGGATACTTGCCTCAAAATTACGCATTTTTATCTCAGCCTTTACCGTTGGATTTCTCTGAACTCTCGATACTGTTACAAGATTCATATAATAAAATGTAAGTTCTGTAAGTTCAGGTACCATCGACTGAATAAATATAGTTGATTTTTCAGGATCAAGACCACATGCAAGGTAATCAAGTGCAACCTGGATAATGTTCTGTCTTACTTTTTCAGGATGCTCCGCATTGTCTGTAAGTGCCTGTGCATCAGCTATCATAATGTATATCTCGTCAAATTTTCCTGAGTTCTGTAATCTTACTCTCTCTTTTAATGAACCTACATAATGTCCTACATGAAGTTTACCGGTAGGACGATCACCTGTTAATATTATCTGCTTTTGTTCCATTTTATATTTCTCCTTAATTCTGTTTTCTTCTTATTAGTCCATTGTCAAGCGGATATTCGCGATCCGCTCTGCTGCTTGCTCATAACAATATTAGCTGCAACATTACACTATATTGTACTATATATTTTTGTTTATCGCAATTACATTAAAATATTTTAAAAATCATTGTTCTGAGTACACAAGTCCAAAATGCTCATATCCTGCTTTTGTCACACTTCTTCCGCGAGGAGTCCTTGCAATAAGTCCATTCTGCACAAGATATGGTTCATATACATCCTCTATCGTTCCCGCATCCTCACCTATAGATACGGCAAGCGCTTCAAGCCCTACAGGCCCACCACCAAAATTGTTTATCATAGTAAGTATTATCTGCCTGTCCGTATTATCAAGTCCAAGTTTATCTACTTCAAGCAGATCAAGTGCAAAGTCAGCGACCTCTTTTGTTATCTTTCCATCATACTTTATCTGCGCAAAGTCTCTTACACGTTTAAGCATCCTGTTTGCAAGTCTTGGGGTTCCTCTTGAACGCCTTGCAAGTTCAATGGCACCATCTTTTTCTATCTCAACATCAAGCACTTTAGCTGAATTTGTAATAATCTTATAAAGCTCATCTGTTGTATAAAACTCCATTCTGTTTACAACACCAAATCTGTCACGCAAAGGTGCTGAAAGCATTCCTGCTCTTGTTGTAGCTCCCACAAGTGTAAATTTAGGAAGATCCATTCTTATCGACCTTGCAGTAGGACCTTTTCCTATGACTATATCAACTGCATAGTCTTCCATTGCTGAGTACAAAACTTCTTCTGCCTGCCTGTTTAAACGATGAATCTCATCTATAAACAACAGATCACCCTCCGCAAGGCCATTCAATATCGCAACAAGGTCTCCCGTCTTTTCTATAACAGGACCTGATGTTACTTTAAAATTTACGCCCATCTCATTTGCAATAATTCCGGCAAGTGTAGTCTTTCCAAGTCCGGGAGGACCGTATAAAAGAACATGGTCAAGTGCTTCACCTCTCTGCTTTGCTGCCTCGATATATATTTTCAGGTTGCCTTTAACTTTTTCCTGTCCTATGTAATCTTTTAGGAATTTAGGTCTTAATGTAGTTTCTATACCTGCATCTTCTTCCGTAAATTCAGTTGTTATACTCCTTTTTGCCATGTGTCTTATCTCCATTTTTACATTTATCTGATATTATCAAGCGGATATTTTCAATCCGCTCTGCTACTTGCTTGATAGTGTTAAATCACAGATATTCTTATTCAAATCATAGATTAAAGATATAACTTATCCATACAGATTTTTTAAACTGAGTTTTAAAAGTTCCTCAACTGTAATATCTTCACTGGCATCAACCTTTCTAACGGCTTTTGTTGCTTCTGTTGCAGAATATCCAAGTGCCACCAGCGCCTCGATCGCATCTGATACTACCTGTTTTGAGTTATCCTTTTCAAATATACTCTGCTGCCCGTTAATCTCCTGTGAAATATCTTCTGCAACATCACGCATCTTAAGTTTATCTTTAAGCTCGATAACCACTTTACTTGCTGTTTTAGCTCCGATTCCTGGTGCTTTTGCTATCGTTTTTGCATCATCTGCCATTACAGCATATCTTATATCATCTGCCGACAATGTTCCAAGGACACCTATCGCACCCTTTGGGCCTATACCACTAACAGTGATAAGCAGCTTAAATATTTCAAGTGTATCTCTGTCAAGAAATCCAAAAAGTTGAAGTGCATCCTCTCTTACATGCATATAGGTATATATCATAACTTCGCTGCCTATAAGCGGCATATTTCCTATAACAGACATAGGTACAAATATCTCATAACCTATTCCATTATTTTCTACTATAATAGTGTTTTCGTATATGTGAACCAGTTTTCCTTTTATAAAACTAATCATTAGTCATCCTCCAGACGGCTGAATGTACCCTTTACGGTATTTAACCAGCCCTCATCCATAAATTTTATTATCTCATAAGGGTGTATCCCAAGTTCTTCTGATATCTGAAGTGCATTACTGTTTGGATAAAGTTTCAGATATGATACGATATCATCAAGCTGCGAATCATCAACACTGCGGCATTCCTTGCAGCATAATGTCCTTATCTTTGATTTAAAAACCTTATGACAATGCTTACATACATTTGTATAGATCATATTTTCCCCCATATCTTTGCTAAAGTTTTATATTTTGTTAAAAAATATATACTACAATAATGTTGAAAATACATTTAATATCGGTTGAACCATCTTCCATGTCCTTGGTCTGTTCAACCACTCCTGATAAGTGATTTCCTTACTTTCATTAAATGTTTTTTCAAAATCTTTCTTTACATCGTTCTGAATCTGCTTTCCCGACATCCAAACACCATTTTCATAGTGAAGATAAAAACTTCTGTAATCCATATTTATCGTCCCTACAATAACAGCGTCCTCCGTAAGTATCTGCTTTGCATGTATAAATCCCGGTGTATATTCATAAATTCTCACACCTGCCCTGAGCAAAACACCATAGTTATAATTGGTAAGCATTTTTACCTGTTTTTTGTCAGGTATATTTGGTGTGACTATCCTTACATCCACCCCTCTTTTTACTGCTTCGATAAGCGACTGCTTCATATAGTCTTCTATTATGAGATAAGGTGTTGTTATATAAAGATATTTGTTTGAGTACATTATCATCTGATTATAAATGCTCTCTATAGGATTTCGAGGATTGTTGGCAGGTCCATCTGATATTACCTGACAATATGTGTTTCCAACTCTCGGATACAATGCTTTATACTTAAGATAATCTATATGCACATCATCTCTGCCACATACCTCCCACATCTGTAAAAATACAACTGTAAGCCCCCATACGCCTTCGCCGCATATCCTAACACCCGTATCTTTCCATACACCGAAACGCTCGATAAGATTTGCATACTCATCTGCAAGGTTAAAACCACCGGTATATCCCACTTCACCATCTATTATAAGTATTTTCTGATGCGAGCGGAAATTCATGTAAAGTTCTCCTGTATATTTGTGTATCGGATTAAATATCCTTACCTCAAAGCCCTCATCTTCAAGAACTCTTTTAAAATATTTTCCTGTCCTTATAGCTGCGCCAAAATCATCATACATAAACTTGACCTCAACGCCTTCGGCTATTTTTCTTAGCAGTATCTCATGGAGTTTATCCCACAATGCGCCCTCGGCAACTATAAAGAAATCAATAAGTATAAATTTTTCAGCTTTCTCAAGATCAGCAAATATATCCTCAAAAACATCTTCACCCATTGGATAATAAGAAACTTCATTGCCGCCTGTAAACATATATTTTTCAGCAGACATATATTTTACCATGCGCCCCGCAACAGGATTTTTGTTTATATAGTCGTTTACAAGCTTTTTATCTTCCAAAAGAAATTGATTTCCATATGATATCTGTCTTAATATATAACGGTCAAGAAAGTTTCTCTTTTTTCCTGACCTTCCCCATAGATAATACATAAAAAAGCCGCTTATAGGCAAAAGAAGTACAATAGATATCCATGCCAGTCTGTAGGACGGACTCTGATTACGGTTTACAAGCGTAACTATCGCTATAACAGATATAAGTTCAACTATAAAGTAAAAATATACAGTAAACTGTCTGAGCAAAAACGGAAGGAATATAATAAGTAATACCTGTAAAAAAACAATCAATGCAGTAACCAATACTCTCAACAAACCACTGAGATCGTTCTGCACTCTTCCTTTAAGTCCACTTAAGTATTGCTTTTTTTCTTTTCCATACTGTTGCGAATTTTTCTTTTTCTTGTTTTTCCTTACCCATTTTTCATAGGCAGAATCTGAATTAAAAAACTTTTCCAATTAACTACCTCCTGACAACTCCCATATTGCTTTCACATAAGCCGTATAAAACCATCGTTACTATTCACACATATCGTACAACCAGTAACAAAACATCTGTTGCGTCCTCAGGTTTTAAGTAAACAGCACTTCCATTTTCAAGTTATATATTATATCATTTATATGAAACGCTTTGCTTAGTATTCTAACACAAATTGAATAGGTTTTGCAAATCTTCTCCCACCGTCCAGGGACAATGGGTTTCCACCTATGGTAATGAAAGGAATTTATTTATGAAAATTTTTAATTATATATGTAAAACTCCTAAATTTAAGTATTTTTTTAGGCATCCGATCGAGGATATCCTCTTTTTTGATATTGAAACCACAGGACTGTCTCCTAAAGCATCATCTCTTTATATGATCGGGGTTATGTTTTTTGATAAAAGTGACGATAAGTGGCACCTTACACAGTTTTTTGCTGATAATTATAAAAGTGAAGCTGACATTATAAATAGTTTTCTTAACATTCTTGAAAACTATGATTTTCTTTATCATTTTAATGGAAAGACTTTTGATATTCCTTATATTTTAAATAAGTGCTCAAAACATGATATATCTCTTTCAGAACATTCAGATAAAATTTTAAATGATAAAGATAGTTTATATTCTATAGATATCCTTGCAGGTATACGCCCTGTTAAAAAAATACTAAATATTGAAAAAGCTAATCAGACTGCGCTTGAAAGATGGCTTGGTATCATAAGGGACGATAAATTTGATGGTGGAAAACTTATTCCCGTCTATGCCGAATATATGCAGAAAAAAATACTTGCTCCAAAAAAAGCAGACGAACTTGAAAAAATCCTGCTTCTGCACAATTATGAAGATATCGAAAATATGTTAAATGTTGCAAGTATTATGTCGTACAATGATATTTCTACCATCTCCTCGATATCAGCAGATGAAACCATATTCAACGAATATTCAAAACAATTTCAGATATCAGATATAACCATCGACGATGATGGCATGCTGAATATACTATGTACGATTGACGAACTTATCTTTCCTAAAAAAATTGAAACCATAGTTCCATTTCCTGAAAGTGCTTCTGATGAATACCAGGGCACTGATGATATGCAGCTTATTTTTGAGAATAATACAATTTTGCTCAAAGTTCCAATCTTATCTGGTGTTTTGTATAATTTTATTAAAAATTACAAAGACTATTATTATTTTTCCGATAAAGATACGGCTCTCCACAAGAGTGTTGCCGCCTATATGGATAAGACTCACAGAAAAAAAGCTACTGCCTCAACCTGTTATACAAAAAAACAGGGCTATTTTATCCCAACACTTGGCAAATGCAAAAAAAACAAAACTGATACAGATAGTAATTTTATTGAATATAAACTTACATTGCGTGATAAAATTTCTTTTTACCAGATTGAAGCTGTTCCTGACCTTGAAACAGCTAATAAAAGTAATGGTTTCTGGAAAAATTATGTGTGTATGCAACTAACATGATTACAAATCAAAAAACCGGCAAATCGTTTCTGAAATGCCGGATAAAATAAAAACAGAGATGCTATAATCTGAAATACACACATCTCTGTTCAATTATGTGTCCATTACTACTACCATATACCTCAATAATTATCAAACAGGTTAAATATGGGTTAAACTAGACATACTTTTAAATCAAAATCGTTATAAACACTTGATTTTAGACTACTCTGCCTCTGCAAGTATCTCTTTCTTATTGTAAGAACCACAAGCCTTGCATACTCTATGAGACATCATTAAAGCTCCACATTTGCTGCATTTTACCAAATTTGGTGCTGACATCTTCCAATTTGCTCTTCTTTTATCTCTTCTTGATTTTGAAGATTTATTCTTTGGACAAATAGACATTACATTCCACCTCCTAGCCTTTTCCTTTACAACACTTCTCCGATTATACCTAATATTCGGAGACTTGTCAATATTTTTTGACAGATTTTTTATTTTTTTTACAAATCAGCAAACAGCAATGATCATAAGATATCAAATAATAACTCTATTTTACAAGTCTTGCCGTCTCTCTTGCAATTGCAAGCTCTTCGTTTGTTGGAACGATCCATACAGGTACTTTACTGTCTTTTGTTGAAAGAAGGATTTCTTCTCCACGTGTCTGATTTGCCTTCTCATCAATCTTAACACCAAGTGCACTGATTCCTTCCATAATCATTTCGCGAACTTCTTTATTATTCTCTCCAGCTCCTGCTGTAAGCGCAATAGCATCAACTCCACCGAGTGCCATATAATATGCACCGATATATTTTACAATACGATATACAAGTACATCAAGCGCATTTGCGGCATCTTTGTTTCCCTTTTCTCTTGCTTCTACAAGGTCTCTGAAATCGTTTGATACTCCTGAAAGTCCAAGCACTCCTGACTTTTTGTTTAAAATTGTTGTCATCTCACTTACTGAGATATTTTCCTTCTGACAGATAAACTCAACGATAGCGGGGTCGATATCTCCTGAACGTGTTCCCATTACAAGTCCTTCAAGTGGTGTCATACCCATGCTTGTATCAATAGATTTACCATCTTTGATTGCTGAGATACTTGCTCCACTTCCGATATGACAGATTATCATTTTTGAATTGTTATAGTCAAGTCCTGCAAGCTCTGCAAGTCTTTTTGACACAAAACTATGGCTTGTTCCGTGGAATCCGTAACGACGTACTCCGTATTTTTCATAATATTCTTTTGGAAGTCCATATAAATAAGCTTTTGCAGGCATTGTCTGGTGGAATGCTGTATCAAATACTGCTACATGCTTTACTCCTGGCATAACTTCCTGACATGCACGGACTCCTAATATATTTGCAGGATTGTGAAGCGGCGCAAGGTCATTACAGCTTTCAATATCTTTGATAACATCCTCTGTGATAATAACTGATGAAGAAAACTTTTCTCCACCATGTACCATACGATGACCTACTGCATGAATCTCATCAAGTGAACCAATAACACCTCTTTCTTTATCTACAAGAAGTTCAAGAACTTTTTTGATTGCAATACCATGCTCTGGAAGATCTGTTTCCGTAACAAATTTATCTCCATGCGCCTTGTATGTGATTTTTCCGTCAAGACCAATTCTCTCACAGTTTCCTGATGCACTCACCTGCTCTGTCTCTGAATCAATAAGCTGAAATTTAAGTGATGAACTTCCACAATTTACTACTAAAATATTCATTGTCTGTTTCCTCCATATTATGATTTACTTTTGTTTTCCATAAAAGAATAAGGCTACTGTGCCGGGACCTGAATGCGATGCAATAACAGGATCAAGCATCCTTACTACAACCTCGCCGACATTAAAAGTCGCCCTGATCTTATCAGCAACATAACAAGCATCTTTAAGACAGTCCCCATGACTTATATAAATAGGCTGTCCGTCAGCTTTTACAATACTTTCTTTCATATGCCTGACTAATGCATCAAGTGACTTTTTTCTTCCTCTAGCATTCTCCATAGGAATAAGATGTCCATTGTCATCAACATGTAAAACAGGTTTAATATTAAGTGCTGTACCAACAATGGCAGTAGTTGCTGAAACTCTGCCTCCACGCTTCAGGAAAAATAAATCATCAACAGTAAACCAATGACAGATATTATTCCTATGTTCGACTATCCAGTCTGCATTTTCGGAAATTGACATGCCATTTTCTCTGTTGTCAATAACATATTTTACCAGAAGACCCTGACCGAGTGCTGCTGCCAAAGAATCAACTGCATATAATTTTCTTTCAGGATATTTCTTCGACAATGAAGCAGTTACAAGTGATACTGCTTGAAATGTTCCACTAAGTCCTGAAGAAAATCCAACATATAGATAATCTTTTCCTTCTTTCACAATATTTTCAAGCAGATCCATCGCATCTCCAACCGTAACTAAAGATGTCGTAATCTCTTTTTTCTGACGCATCATATCATAAAATGGTGCAAGTTCAACCTTTTGACCTTTTACATATCCTTTGTGTTCTTCACCGTCAACATAATAATTTAATGATAAAATTTCAAGTTCATACTTTTCAATCATGTCCTCAGGCAGATTAGCTGTTGAATCTGTTACTATTACATAGTCGTATGCCATCACATACACCTCCATATTCCAATATCACAGCAGCGTAAAATTCAACTTAATACTGACATATACACTTAAATAACTGATCTCTATGTCAATGAAATATTACTGCCCGCAATTTTGCAGGCAGCAATATCAACAACTATGTTTTAGTATAATGTAATTAAGACTGATTGGCAAGTATATATTCTTATAGAATCTTATATTTATGCCATGCATGCATTTGTAAGAATTTCATTTAATGCGGTTCCACTGCTTGTATGACATCTTACTATACCTGCATTACATTTTTCAGCTTCAGTTATAGCACATTTAACCATTTTATGTGAAACAGTGTTTGTAAAAAGTATCAAAAGATCAGGACTTCCTATCTGCTCACTAAGTCTAGCCGACATCTGGGTAAAAACTTTCGCTTTACAATTATGTTCCTTACAAATTTTTTTATATCTACAGACCATGCGGTCATGTCCTCCAACTATAACAACGCTCATATATCCCTCTTTTCTGCATATTTCATTATCTTAACCATATGTGCAAATATGCAAGCACAATATATATGTGAATAAAATAAAGTTCAAATTATCATTAAAAACATACGGCTGTCATCAAAACACCTGTCATATAACTATGCCATGCTGACAGCCGATATCTAAAGACAATATCTTTATACAAGTTTCCTCTGTTTACCTGTATTTTTTAATACTGTCTTTTTAAGTAACCTCTCTACATCCCAGCCAACTGTTTTCCGAGACTTTCACATTCACTTATCATATCATCATCAGGTGTCTCCTGACAGATAAGTCCCTCTCCGTTTATTACTGTTGCTCCGGCACCTGTCATACGCTCTTCCCAGTCACGCATCCACTGACCATCTCCCCAACCGTATGAACCAAACAAAGCAATTTTTTTGCCTTTTACTTTTCCTTCAAGCTCCGCAACAAAAGGCTCCATCTCGCTCTCCTCAAGAACTTCTGCTCCCATAGCTGGACAACCGAGTGCAAATACCTCTTCCCCATCCAGATCACTTACCTGGCAACTACTTACATTGACAACCTCTGCCTGTGCTCCGCCATCAGTGATTCCTCTCCCAATCGCCTCCGCCATAGCAAGAGTATTTCCTGACTGTGACCAATATACAACACTAATTTTACCCATGATGATAATTCTCCTTTCAAAGTGAAATGCTTTTATTTGGTTAGTTATTTCTAACCTTGGTTTTATGATATAGAAAGTCTATGACAAAGTCAATAAAGTTAATGGCACCTTTTTCTCAATATCCCATTTATTGAGAAAAAGGTGCCATTTTGACCTGATATATAGTCAGGCGGATATTCGCAATCCGCTCTGCTTTTTAATTTTCATCTAATCAAGAAAACTCTCCATGCTTTTCAAACTGATTGCAAGCGTTGAAGCATTATGTAAAAGAGCTGATGTTGTAGGTGCAAGTATTCCTGTAACGCCACATAATATCAAACCCGAATTGAACCCTACTATAGTTCTGTAGTTTGTTTTAATTCTTTTCATAAGTGCGTCACTTAACATTTTAAGTGTTACTATCTGATAAAGATCGTCTGAGCCAACTGTTATATCAGCTATCTCCCTTGCTATCTCAGCTCCGTCACTTATAGCAATTCCAACATTTGCTGCTGAAAGTGCAGGTGAATCATTTATTCCGTCACCTATCATGATGACTTTTCTACCTTCACTTCTCTCTTTCTCAACAAATGCTGCTTTGTCTGCTGGAAGTACCTCTGAATAATAAACATCTACTCCAACCTTCTTTGCTATATTCTTAGCTATTCTATCGCTATCTCCCGTCATCATGACAACCTTGCTTATTCCTGATTTTCTGAGAGAATTTATAACAGCCTCTGCCTCATCCCTAAGCGGATCTTCGATAAGTATAACTGCAGCAAGTTTTCCCTGAATTGCAAGATACAGACGTGAATACTCTTCCGGAAGTTCTGAAAATTGCTCTTTTTTATCTTCCGGTACAGTACATTTCTCATCTTCAAATACAAAATGATAACTTCCTATTACAGCCTTTCTATCTTCAATATAACTTGAGATTCCGTGTGCAACTATATAATCAACTTTTGAATGCATTTCTTCATGTTCAAGTGACCTGTTCTTAGCAGCTTCAACTACCGCCTTTGCCATTGAATGTGGAAAATGTTCCTCAAGGCACGCTGCAATTCTTAAAAGTTCATCAGATGTCTCATCACAGAATGAAACAACATCTACTACTGTAGGTTTAGCTTTTGTGAGCGTTCCAGTTTTATCAAATACTATAGTATCTGCCTCTGAAACTGCTTCAAGGAATTTACCTCCCTTAACTGTTACATTATGAAGACTTGCCTCTCTTATTGCTGATAACACTGTTATAGGCATTGCCAGTTTAAGTGCACATGAAAAATCTACCATGAGAACTGATAATGCTTTTGTTGTATTTCTTGTAAGAAGATATGTAAGTGCAGTTCCTGCAAGTGTATATGGAACAAGCTTATCTGCGATATGACTCGCCTTGCTCTCGCTTGCAGATTTAAGCTTTTCAGTCTCTTCTATCATTTTGACAATTTTCTCATACTGGCTTGATCCACCGACTTTCTTAACCTTTATCGTAATCTCGCCCTCTTCTATAACAGTTCCTGCATAAACATAATTATCTTTAACCCTTCTTACAGGCATTGACTCTCCTGTTATCGAAGCCTGATTGACCATTGCCTCACCGTCATATACTTCACCGTCAAAAGGAATTATATTTCCCATATGAACAACTACAAGGTCGCCTTCCTTTACATCATTTGAAGATACCTGAACTTCTTTTTTGTCACATAGCATCCATACACTGCCTGTATTAAGCGACATAGTTCTTGCAAGATCATCTACAGACTTTTTATGTGTCCACTCTTCTAACAGTTCACCTATTCCAAGAAGGAACATGATAGAATCTGCTGTCTTTATATCATTTCTAAGAACTGATACACCTATTGCTGTTGCATCAAGAACTGGAACTTCAATCTTTCCTTTAAGTAATGTTTTAATACCTTTATAAATATATTTTAATGACATTGCCGTAGTGTAGACCGCTCTTACAGGATAAGGAAGTAGTATCTTTCTAGCATATCTGTAGACTACTTTTTCAACCATCTTTCTCTGATATGTATTATTAAGTCCTCGTCCTGATGTCTCTAATACTGCTGCCGGCACATCAACATTTTCATAAGCAAATTTTTTTAACGCCTCTATGACATTTTCCCTGTCACCAACAAAATATATCGTAGCATCGCATGTTCTTTCAAACACCTTTGCGTTCGTTACATACTGATTATTTGTAAGATAGTACAATAATGTATCTGCCTGCTCGAAGGACATTCTGTTTTGATGTAAATGAACTCTTATTCTGCCTTTTATTTCATGCTTAATAGAAAACTTCATTTTTTGCCCCCATTTCCGTATTGCTGATTTAACTTTAATTAGTATAGTCTTACTATCATATACCTAAAACAAGACATCTGAAAAATCAGATGTCTTGCATAAATATATGTCAGATTATTATTTAATGATAAGTTTTGTACAATATCTGAATTATTTTTCAATATTCCAGCTACAACTTATCAATTATTCTGCGTCTGCTGCTGCCTCTGAGTCAGCCTCTTCACTCTCAGTTTCATCATCAACTTCTTCAAAATCATCATCTGCTTCATCTTCGAAACATTCTTTTTTTGCTGCTCTTTCTTCATTGATCGCTACAGCTTCTGCATAGATATCTTCTGCATTTTCCTGTACTGTTGATACAACATTCATAACACAGTCTTTTGCACGAAGAACTGCTGCTGTACAATTTGAATATACGTTCTTTGCATCATCGCTTGAAAGAATCTTGATTCCTGCTGTACCAAATGCAACACCTGCTGCAAATAAACCTGTCTTTTTCCAATTAATAGCTTTTAAACAATCTAACATAATAAGTTCCTCCTCTGGATAAAAAATAATTTATTTGTTTTACTGTCGCAAAAGCAGATCCATCAATCTGCCTTTTCTGACATTATACAACAAAAAATGTGGTACGACATAACTAATTTTTGATTATTGATAAATTTTAATCAAAAAAGGCTTGAAAAAGCCTTTTTTGAAACTGTTTATCATTTTGAAACAGATTTTTATGTCAGTCAAGCGGATATTCACAATCCAATCCGCTCTGCTACTTGCCTGATAGTGTATCATCATTTATCAATGATTTTCCCTACTCTATAGCCTGACGCTTCAACAGCTTCAATAAGTTTCCTGTCTGAAATATCACTGCCTAGTTTCACTATCGCCTCATTCTTTTTAAGATTTACTTTTGCACTTACATCAGGAATTGTATTCAGTTTGTTCTGAACCCTTATTCTGCAATTATCACATTTCATTCCTTCAATTTCAATACACTTTACTGCAATTATCTTTTCAAGTTTCTGAGGTTTATCTTCAAGAGTCTGACTGCCACCACCACAGCAGCCACCTTCTCCTTTTGAATGTGCTATGGTACTTTTAAGACCAATTGCACAGATAACAACAATTATTGCTACTATTATAATATTTGCTATCATATTAACCTACTACTTTCCGCACTGGCACGACTTTGCAATAACACTGCGTACATTAAGGTCATCAGGATAACCGAGTGCAACGAGTCCTGCCTTAATCACCTGATGCCACTTTTTAGCTGAAAGTTCAACAACTGTATCATCATCAAATTCAATAGTGCAGGCATTTTCAACTTCACACCCTGAACCGCAGGCTATCTTATACATATTTTTTCTGCTGATAGCCCCGATTTCTTCAAGTTTGTTCACCATTCTATATACGGTAGCAGTGCCTATCTTGCCGTCCTGTTTTGCTGCTTTATAATATATCTCCTTACAGCATGAGCAGTCTTCCTCCAATATAATATCGAGTAACATAAGACGCTGCTTTGTTATACGACAACCATCATCTTTAAGACGCTGTATCACCATATCTTTCTGCATTTTTGTACGCTGATAATTCTGTGATTCCTGTATCTTTCTCTTTTGTTCCATCACTGCCATCGCCATAGTATGATTCCCCACCTCTCATCTCATTTTTCTTTAAAAAAACCTATAATTATATTCACTGCAAATACAAACATAATTGCAAGAACAATCAATATTACCACATCAACCGGTTTAATTTCCAAATTAGTATGTATCATTTTTAAGCTTCGCCTGTCGCTGCTCTGTATGCTCTTTTCTTGTTTGGATCAGGACGGAAAAGCAGATAAAGTATAGCTATTGCAACGATGAATGCTACTACTGTTGCAGGACCGAATGCTACTGAACCTGTGATAAGTCCGCCAATCTGATATACCATAAGTGCTACACAGTATGCTAACACATTCTGGAAAACAAGTGCAAATACTACGAACTTCTTTGATTTCATCTCTCTTGCCATTGTTGAGATAGCTGCAAGACAAGGTGAATCGAAAAGGTTGAACATAAGGAATGATACTGCTGCGATTCCTGTTGGGAAGAACTGTGCAAACTGATCATGCATTGATGCTGCATATTCTTCTACTTCACCAAGTCCGCTAAGTACACCCATTGTTGATACGATACCTTCTTTTGCAACAAATCCTGAAAGTGATGATGCAACTGCCTGCCATGTTCCAAATCCGAGTGGTTTAAATATCCAGGCGATTGCTCCACCGATTGAAGCAAGGAAACAATATTCTGTATCTACCATACCAAATGTTCCGTTCTGGATACCGAATGTTCCAAGGAACCACATAACTGCACAGCAAAGGAAGAGGATTGTTCCTGCTTTTTTAAGGAATGCCCATACTCTTTCCCATACATGGAGAAGTACACCTTTAAGTGAAGGAATATGGTACTGTGGAAGCTCCATAACGAATGGTGCCGGATCACCTGCAAAGAGTGATGTTTTCTTTAATATAATACAAGAAACGATAACTACGATGATACCAACAAAGTACATAAGTGGTGCAAGCCACCAGCATCCGTTTAATAAGTATCCTGCGATAAGTGCGATAACAGGAAGTTTTGCACCGCAAGGAATAAATGTTGTTGTCATGATCGTCATACGACGGTCTTTTTCATTTTCGATAGTACGTGTTGCCATGATTCCAGGAACACCACATCCTGAACCGATAAGAAATGGAATAAAACTCTTTCCTGAAAGACCAAACTTACGGAAAATCCTATCCATGATAAATGCGATTCTTGCCATGTATCCACAATCCTCAAGAAGTGAGAGGAAGAAGAATACGATAGCCATCTGAGGTGCAAATCCGATAGGTGCACCAAGACCTCCGATAATACCGTCAACTACAAGTGATACAAGCCAGTCTGCTGCACCGACATTTTCCAAAAATCCCTGTACTGCCGGCTGGATCCACTCTCCTACGAGTGTATCATTTGTCCAGTCTGTAACGAGTCCACCAAGTGATGATACTGCTATGTAATATACCACAAACATAATTGCTGCAAAAATAGGAAGTGCAAGGATTCTATTTGTAACTATCTTATCAATCTTATCTGAAGTTGTAAGCTTTCCTGCTGACTTTTTCTTAATGCAATCCTTGATGATAGATGTGATAAATGTGTATCTCTCATTTGTGATGATACTCTCTGTATCGTCATCAAGCTCATCCTCAACTGCTTTATTTACCTCTGCGATTTCCTTAAGAACACCTGATGAAAGATTCAACTTCTCAGCAACTTTCTCATCGTTCTCAAAAAGTTTGATCGCAAACCAGCGTTTCTGTGACTCATCAACTGAGCCAAGTGCGATGCTCTCAATATCATCAAGCGCATGCTCAACCTTTGCATCAAATGAATGTTTAGGTGCTGAAGCTTTTGTGCTTGCAAGTTTAACAGCCTCATTTGCTGCTTCAACGATTCCCTCACCCTTAAGAGCTGAAATCTCAACTGCTTTGCATCCTGTTTCCTCAGCAAGTTTTTTAATATTTATCTGGTCACCGTTCTTACGAACAACATCCATCATATTTACTGCTATTAAAACTGGAATTCCAAGTTCTGTAAGCTGTGTTGTAAGATAAAGATTTCTTTCAAGGTTTGTTCCGTCAATGATATTTAATATAACTTCCGGCTTCTCATCAATAAGATAGTTTCTTGAAACAACTTCTTCAAGTGTATATGGGGACAATGAATAAATACCAGGAAGATCGACTACTGTCACATCTTTATTGCCCTTTAATCTTCCCTCTTTCTTTTCCACTGTAACACCAGGCCAGTTACCTACATACTGGTTTGAACCTGTCAGTGCATTAAACAATGTTGTTTTACCGCAGTTAGGATTACCTGCTAATGCAATTTTAATTGACATTTTTTCTCTCCAATCCGCACATATGTGCAATAATTATTTGCAACTACATTTAGTTTTAAAAACCTACGCTAAATTTGTCTTTGCTTGCTAAGATTAGCATTACCTAACCCATAGCCAAAAAAAATTTGAGTTCTAAAACTCTACTCAACTTCAATCATTTCTGCATCTGCTTTTCTAAGTGAAAGTTCATAACCTCTTACTGAGACTTCAATAGGATCTCCAAGTGGTGCAACTTTTCTCACAAGTACATCAGTACCCTTTGTGATTCCCATGTCCATGATGCGTCTCTTTACTGCTCCTACTCCTGTAAGTTTCTTAACTTTTACAGTTTCGCCACATTTAACTTCCTTTAATGTCTTCATCATTTTCCCCTTTCTAGACCATGATCTTATTTGCCATATCCTTACCGATGGCAACTCTTGCATCCTTCACATTTACTATCATATTTCCACCTATCTGCGAAATAACAGTAACTGTTCCACCTACAACAAAACCAAGGTTTTCTAAAAATCTGCGTGTTTCTTCTTTGCCGCCTATTTTCTTAATTACGCTAGGCTGTCCTTCAGCTATCATTGATAATGGCATCATATCATCCTCTTTCTTAATCACTTTTGTTGATTATCATTTTATCCATGCGTTAGTATAATCTAATCGAGAATAGTTGTCAATAACCTTATTGAGAAAAAATCATCAATAATTCCATTTTGTTAAAGTATATATATTTTGTCACATTTTATTTCTGATTGTTAGGCAGGATCTACAAAATATGACAGAATCTTTTGCAAGTAATATAAAAGTCCCAATCCACCACTTATTGCTCTACGCAATAGAGGCGGGGGACTTTTTTGATAATGTTAAACTCTTTCTAAATTGCAATCTTCTTAACTTCTAGCTCGGTCAATTATAAACTCTCTAATATCCTGCCGTCACATGATATCGTAACAACTTGCCATGGGATCATCTTTCCACTGTTTTTTAATGCATTAACAACCGCATTCTGCAAACCGCCACAACATGGAACTTCCATACGGACTATCTTTACACTCTTTATATCATTATTCTTTATTATCTCAGTAAGTTTTTCACTGTAATCAATGTCATCAAGTTTAGGGCATCCAACTACAGTAATATGATCTTTAATAAAATCCTCATGGAAATTTGCATACGCATATGCCGTACAATCTGCTGCTACCAAAAGATTTGCACCATCAAAGTAAGGTGCCGTTGGTGGAACAAGTTTAATCTGTACAGGCCATTGGTTAAGTCTGCTTACCGGTTTAGATCCCTCATTAGAAGCTGCCTGACAATTGTCATTTGCATCATCCCTGTGCTGTAAACTTCTCGCCATACTGCCTGGACAGACGTGAACCGGATTCCCGCTCTTTTTTGCTTTCTCAGCTATTTTCTTAGCTGCAATCCTCGCTTTAACAGCCGCTTCATCATAATCATTAGCTTCACGCTCTATTATCTTAATAGCATCCATCGGACAGGCAGGAAGGCAATCCCCAAGACCATCACAGTAATCATCCTTGATAAGCCTTGCTTTACCGTCAATCATCGCAATCGCATCTTCGTGGCACGCGTTAGCACACGCACCACAACCGTTACATTTATCCTCATCTATATGAACTATCTTGCGTATCATTTTATTTTTTCCTTTCTTAAAATACAACAACCAAAAGCATCTTAAATCTCTCTTTACCCTTTACAGCATGAGGATGTTTTGCCGGCATAACGATGGACTGTCCCTCTGTAAGTTCATACTCAACTCCGTCAACAGTGATAAGTCCCACTCCGTCAAGACATGTAACAAAAGCATCCCCGCCTGACTCATGTGTGCTTATCTCTTCACCTTTTTCAAATGCAAACAAAGTCTCACTCACCGCATCATTCTGTATAAGTGTTTTACTTACTACCTGTCCATCTGCATAAGAAATCTCATCCTTAAGTGTAAGTACCTTTGATTTTTCAATGTTTTTCATAAGCTCTGCCATAATTTTATTTCTCCATTTAATGTTTTATATTTTTAATTTCAGGACATTTTTTAACAGATCAGAATTTTCCAATATATAACCCCTAAATCATGTCCATAATTTACAGATATTCTTCTAGCTTTTCCTGAGACATTATAATTATCTTTCTGCCTTCAAGCTTTACTATTCCTTCTTTTTCCATATTGCCAAGTTCCCTTGAAAGAGATGGTCTTGTCACATTGAGATAGTCAGCAAGTTCCTCTCTTGAAGGATTTTTTGCTATCTGCCCTGACAATGTCTGGTTTTCAATAAGATAAAGTGCGATTTTTTCTCTTATGCTGCCACAGCCAAGCAATCTTACCTTGCTACTTAAATTATATGCCTTCATTGCAAATATACTCATAAGATTTTTTCTTATTTTTGCCGACACATCAGATTTTACATTGCACGATATGTCATCAAAAAAATCACTTGAGATACTTAGTATTATTGACTCTGTACTCACCTGCGCTGACATATCATACTTATCCTTTCCCATAAACATGTATACTTCCGCAAACATATCACCTGGATTTTCAATCGTAGTTATCAAAATTTTTTTCCCGGAAAATGTCATCTTTGAAACTTCTACAAAACCTTCTATCAGCACATAAAGCCTGTCAGGTATATCATCCTCCACAAAGACAAAACTTCCTTTTTCATATTTTTTTATTTCAGTATTACTTTCTTCTAATAAAGACAATATTTCATCATGTGTAAATTCTTTGCAAAGTCCGGAACATCCTAATGCCCGTATGATGTTATCATTTTCTTCTATATTATTCATATATTATATGCCTTTCACAAACTTTTCCAGATCTCCCTCAGGAGTACCTGTAGGTGAAATTCCAAAGTTTTTTACAAGGAAATCAAGTATCTTCGGCGATATAAATGCTGGAAGTGTCGGTCCTAAATGTATATTTTTTATTCCAAGATAAAGAAGCGTAAGCAAAATGCATACTGCTTTCTGTTCATACCATGAAAGTACAATTGACAAAGGAAGTTCATTTACCAAACAATCAAACGCTTCGGCAAGTGCTACCGCAACTTTTATCGCACTAAATGCATCATTGCACTGTCCCATATCCATAATTCTTGGAAGCCCTGCAATCTCACCAAGATCAAGATCATTAAATCGGTATTTTCCACATGCTAATGTAAGTATAACAGAATTTTGTGGCGTCTGCTTAACAAATTCAGTATAATAATTTCTTCCCGGTCTTGCACCGTCACATCCTCCAACAAGGAAGAAATGTTTTATATCACCATTTTTAACAGCTTCAACAACCTTATCAGCAACTGATAACACTGTTCCGTGTGCAAATCCTGTCATAACCTCATGACCGCCGTTTATTCCCGTAAAGTGCTTATCCTCATCATAGCCTCCAAGTTCAAGTGCTTTTTCTATAACAGGAGTAAAATCTTTATCTTCTCCAATATGAACCATTTCAGGATATGAAACCACCTCTGTCGTAAACACCCTGTCCGCATAACTTTCCTTTACTGGCATAAGACAGTTTGTAGTAAATAATACAGGTGCAGGAATATTATCAAATTCCTTCTGTTGATTCTGCCATGCAGTTCCAAAGTTTCCTTTAAGATGTGTATATTTCTTAAGTTCAGGATATGCGTGGGCTGGAAGCATCTCTCCATGTGTATAAATATTTATTCCTTTATCTTTTGTCTGCTCCAAAAGCTGTTTAAGATCGTAAAGATCATGCCCCGTAATAACGATGAACGGTCCTTTTTCAACTGTGAGAGAAACTTTTTCCGGAGCCGGTGTCCCATATGTCTCAGTATTTGCTTTATCAAGGAGTTCCATACATTTAAGATTTACCTCGCCTACTTCCATAACAATAGGAAGAAGATCATCCTTGCCCATATCATAACCAAGCACACATAAAGCTTTTATAAAAAAATTATTCACAGTATCATCTCTATATCCTAATACATTTGCATGGTAAGCATATGCTGCCATACCTCTTATTCCAAAAAGAATAAGTGATTTAAGTGAGCGTATATCCTCATCGTCATTCCATATATTGGTAACATTGTAATCATCCGTATTACCACACTTTGCAGTACAGATGCTGCAATTTGGAACAACTTCATACTTCTTCTTTCTAACTTTTTTTGTAATCTCTTTAATAGTCTCATCATTAAAATTAACATTTGTTATTGTAGTAAATAATCCCTCTATCAAAATATCTGTTACACTATCATCATGCGGATTATTTTCACAGGCTCTTGCAAGACCTATCAACGCACCTGTAAGCTCATCCTGAAGATTTGCAGTTTCTGCTGTTTTTCCACATACACCTGCATTTCCCGTACATCCCGAACAGCCTGCTGTCTGTTCACACTGAAAACAAAACATTTTATTGTCCATATTTTATCCTTTCTTTTGCTCATTTTTAATCTATATTTTCCATGAACCATTTTCTGCATATAGTAAGTTTGTGCAAAACACAACTTGTTTGCTTTTGACATCAATTATAATACATTAAAGCCAAGAAAAAATCCGTAACATATGTTACGGATTTCAATTTTATATTTAACAAGTGGTCAAGGAGATTGCGAATATCCGCTTGACTACTGTATTTGATGTTCCCCCATATTTTCTATTCAGCCTGTTTTAAGACTTCCTTAAGTGTCTTTGCTGAATCTTTAAGTTTCTCTACTTCATCACTGCTCATACTTATCGGAACCAATGTTTCAACTCCGTCTTTTCCGACTATTGCCGGCATACTTAAGACAACATCATCAATTCCATATATTCCATGAATCATGCTTGAAACCGGAAGGATAGATTTTTCATCTCTTACTATAGCTTCACATATTCTCTTTACTGCCATTCCTATGCCATAATAAGTAGCCTTTTTCTTTTCAATGATCTCATATGCACTGTTCTTTACCTGCTCTGCTATAGCACGCATATTCTGGTCATGATGTATGTGACCTCTCATCTCACAGAAATCATCGACCGCTATTCCTGAAACATTTGCACTGCTCCATACTGCGATCTCACTGTCCCCATGTTCGCCTACTATAAATGCATGTACACTTCTGCTGTCAACTGAAAGATGCTCGCCAAGACGATACTTAAGCCTTGCACTATCAAGTACTGTTCCTGAACCTATAACCCTGTTCTCTGGAAATCCACTTGCCTTAAGTGCTACATTTGTAAGAACATCGACTGGATTTGATACGATGAGCAAAATACCCTGACAATCCTGTTTTTTAATCTCGCCTATTATTGATTTCATTATAGCACTGTTTTTCTTTACAAGATCAAGTCTTGTCTCCCCCGGTTTCTGTGCTGCACCCGCTGTAATTACAATAATTGCTGCATCTGCAATATCACTGTAATCACCTGCATATATATTCATAGGTTTTGCAAACGGAAGCCCATGCTTTATATCAAGCGCCTCTCCCTCTGCTCTTGTCTTATCTGCATCTATAAGAACCATCTCCGAAAAGAGACTGCTCTGCATCAATGTATATGCAGATGTTGAACCAACAAAACCACATCCGATCACTGCTACTTTTCTGATATTAACTTCTTTTGCCATAATAATCCTCATTTCTGCACACGTTTTTTGTGCATAGTGTGAAATATAACATATTTCACACATAAGATTTGTGTCAAGTGTGCGCAGACACAAATCCTGGGTGTGAAAAATCTTGCATATATGGATTTTTCACATTATCTCATACTGTCATACAGATTACCTGTCGCTATCGTATCGTAACAGACGTCTGTATCTTATTTTTTAATAGTATTTTCTTTTTACTTAAATAAAATACCATATTTTTATATCCTATACTACAGTAATATCACACTTTTCCTTTTATTTCCGTAACAAATGTTACTATTGAGAAAAAACAACCATTTTCCACCTGAAAATATAAACAAAAATTATTCTATACTATATTTTTTGATATCACAATTTTTTACTCAATCAATTCTTTTTTTGCAGATATCCTCCAACACACACCTGTCGCAATAAGGTGCTGTCCTTGCTGTACAGACTTCCCTTCCATGCCATACAAGCCTGTGGCAGAAATCACTTCCTTCTTCTCCGGGTATTATTTTCCACAGTTCCATCTCAACTTTTTTGGGATCTTTTATCCCGTCAACAAGCCCCATCCTGTTTACAAGGCGTATGCAATGTGTGTCTGTCACTATCGCAGGCTTTTTAAACACATCACCCATTATAAGATTTGCACTTTTTCGTCCGACTCCCGGAAGTTTTAACAATTCATTAAAATCATCGGGAACTTTGCAGTCATACTCATCACGAAGCATCTTCATGCAGGCACTAATGTCCCTTGCCTTGCTCTTTCCAAGACCGCATGGTCTTACTATGTCCTCTATATCAGACACTTCAGCGTCAGCAAGCGCCTCTACACTGGGATATTTTTCAAAAAGTCCTTTAACAACCACATTTACTCTTGCATCTGTACATTGTGCTGCAAGCCTTACACTTACAAGCAGTTTCCAAGCTTCATTATAATCAAGTGTGCAGTCTGCGTCAGGATATTCTTTTTTTAATCTGTCTATTATCTCTAAAGCACGTTGTTTTTTTGTCATTTTTGTTTCCTGCTACTCAAAATATGGACAAATACATCCATATCGAGAAATTGAAAGTTTTCACAAACATTTCTTACTGTTTTA